>NZ_JABLSI010000033.1:18207-76061 GCF_019303475.1 Streptomyces sp. JJ38 | reverse complement strand
GGCGTCCGGCGCACCCGCCTTGAGGGTGACGATGTACTGGTCCTTGATCGCACCAGGGGCACCGGCGCCCATGATGACGCCCGTGGGTTCGTCGGCCGCGATCGCGGGGTAGGCGACACCGACACTCAGGGCGACGGCGGTCGCGGAGGTAACCGCAACCGCTGACCATCTGCGCTTGGGGGAACGCATGACTGTCATGAAAGGTCCTGTCCGTTCGAGGATGTAACGGGCCTGTCGACGCGGACATGTCATCCACGCAGCGCCGACCCTCCACCGCCGAACAGGCGTCAGGCAAGGGGTTCACATGAGTTTTTCCTCGCGGACACATGGCAAGAGCGCACACCGACGACCGCATCGCGAGGTCCCCGATCCGATTTCCGGAGATCTGTCACCGCAGGTCATGCGGCGATCAAGTCCCCTCTGCGCGAGGGGAGTTGACGCGCGTAGTGGGCCGTGCACGATCTTGAAGATTTTTTTCACCCCGAGCGGCCTCGAGGTGGCGCCGCGTCAGCCGGAGCGGCGCGCCACGCACCCCGCGCGGCCGCGCGCGGCGGCCCGGCGGAGGGCACGCGGCGGCCCGGCCGGCGGTCACACCGTGCGCAGCAGGTCCAGCCGGCGCAGGATCACGCCTTCGCGCAGCGCCCAGGGACAGATCTCCAGTGTCTCCACCCCGAAGAGGTCCATCGCCCCCTCGGCGACGAGCGCCCCGGCCAGGAGCTGGCGGGCCCGGCCCTCCGAGACCCCGGGCAGCTCGGCGCGCCGCTCGGCCGTCATCGTGGCGAGCCGCGGCACCCACTCCTCCAGCGACTTGCGGCTCAGCTCCCGCTGAACGTACAGCCCCTCGCCCGAGCGGGCCGCACCACCGAGGCGGGCGAGCTGCCGGAACGTCTTCGACGTCGCCACGACATGGTCGGGGGCGCCCAGGCGGCTGAAGGTGCCCACAACGCGGGCGATCTCGGCCCGGACGTGACGGCGCAGCGCCCGGACGTCGTCCGGGTCCGGCGGGTCCCCCGGCAGCCAGGACGCGGTGAGCCGGCCGGCGCCCAGCGGCAGGGAGACGGCGGCGTCCGCCTCCTCGTCGAAGCCGCAGGCGATCTCCAGCGAGCCGCCACCGATGTCGAGGACCAGCAGCCGCCCCGAGGACCAGCCGAACCAACGGCGCACCGCGAGGAAGGTCAGCCGCGCCTCGTCCGGACCGGAGAGGACCCGCAGCCGGACGCCGGTCTCCTCCGCGACCCGCCCCAGCACGTCGCCGTCGTTCGAGGCCTCCCGCACGGCGGAGGTCGCGAACGGCAGGAGATCCTCGACCCCCATGTCCTCGGCGACCTCCAGCGCCTCCTTGACCGTGCCGACCAGCCGCTCCACGCCCTGCGGGGTGATGGCCCCGTCCTCGTCGAGCAGTTCGGCGAGCTTCAGCTCCGCCTTGTGCGAGTAGGCGGGCAGCGGACGGGCACCCCCGTGCGCGTCCACCACCAGGAGGTGAACGGTATTCGAACCCACATCGAGGACACCGAGTCTCATGAGGAAGAACGCTAACGCGCCGGACCCGGTGGTCGCGCGCGGTGCCCGTACGCTGGAGTCGTGAGCAAGACGAACGCGAAGAAGTCGGGCAAAAGCCGGAAGGCCGGCGGGAACATCGGCGGCGAGCAGCGTCGGGCCATGGGCGAGGAGGTCGACCTCGACCACGCGCGGGCCTGGGTGGAGTTCCCCGACCCGGCCGACGAGGAACAGGTCTTCCGCTGCGACCTGACCTGGCTCACCTCCCGCTGGAGCTGCATCTTCGGCAACGGCTGCCAGGGCATCCGGGCGGGGCGGGCCAGCGACGGCTGCTGCACGCTCGGCGCACACTTCTCCGACGAGGACGACGAGCGCCGCGTCACCGAGCACGTCGAGCGGCTGACGCCGGAGGTGTGGCAGTTCCACGACGAGGGCACACGCTCGGGCTGGATCGAGGTCGACGAGGACGGCGAGCGCAAGACCCGCCGCTACGGAGGGGCCTGCATCTTCAACAACCGCCCCGAGTTCCCCGGCGGGGGAGGCTGCGCCCTGCACCTGCTCGCGCTGCGCGAGGGGCGGGAGCCACTGGAGACCAAGCCGGACGTCTGCTGGCAGCTCCCGATCCGCCGGGGCTTCCAGTGGGTGGAGCTGCCGGACGGCGAGCAGAAGCTCCAGATCTCGATCGGCGAGTACGACCGGCGCGGCTGGGGGGCGGGCGGCCACGACCTGCACTGGTGGTGCACCGGAGCGCCGGCGGCCCACCAGGGCGCGGACCCCGTCTACATCTCCTACCGGGCCGAGCTGACCGAGCTGATGGGCAAGGACGCGTACGACCGGCTGGTGGAGCTGTGCGAGACCCGGCTCGCCGCCCAGCTCCCCCTCGCCCCCCACCCCGCGGACCCGCCCCGCCCCTGACCGCCGCCGGACCTCGCGCCACCCCGCTGCGGCGCTGCGCGAGCCCGCCCCCCGGGCCGCCGCCCGGGCACCGGCGAAGCACCGAGCGGCAGGGGGAGGCGGCGACAGGCGCCACACCCGGGGGGGCGCGCCGCGCGAAGCCGCCCGGCCGGAGCGGGCTCGCCGAACCGGCGAGCCCCCGCCGCCCTTCACGCTCCACCCCGACAGGCCATTCACCCCAAAAACCCTTAATGCCCGAATTAAGGTCGCCGCCCCGCAGAGGTGGACACGTGAATTCAAATGTCGGATTTGCCAGACTATGTGAATCGGCATGGCGAGCGTCACACAGAAAGTCGACCACCAGACGCAACCACGTGGCGACCGTCATACCCCCTTGGCAACTCCGCCGAAAAACAGCCCCCTTACGCATCGACTCCCACTTCCCCTCTCACGCACGGAAAAGGCACAGACGCGTTCTGTTGCGGAATTCCTCATGATCGTCGGTTGGGTGCCAAATGTCGGTATCCCTGCTGCTTGTCCCCGGCGAAATCCCTGTGTTTATGTGTGTCCGCTCCCGACCCACCTGGGGGGAGTCCCGACCCGGACGCCGAATCCTGCCGCCCGGGCCATGGGGTAAAGCACCACGTCACCGCGGCAGGAGCGGGGGAACCAGGTAAGCCGCCGGACACGGGTTCCGTGACCGGCTTGGGGTGAAGCCATGCCCCTCGAAGCGCCGTGCCGCATACGGCGCCAGCGGGCCCCGAGGGGCTTTCGAGGGAAATGGCCGGGCAACTCTCGCCCGAATCCGACAGCTCACCTCGCAGGCGTAGGAGAGGACACCCCTATGTCTCGTGGCCGTCACCGCCGCGCCCGTATCGCTCTCAACACCCGCAGCATTTCCCGGCTTTCCCTCGCCCTGACGATCGGCACCGCGGGCTTCGCCATGCCGCTGGTCGCCGCCGGCAGCGCACAGGCCGCCCCCACCTCCGTGGTGGAGAAGCCCGCCGCCGCGCCGCAGGCCAAGGCCGAGGCCGAGAGCCACACCGTCGTGTCCGGCGACACCCTGCACGGCATCGCCACCGACCACGAGGTCGAGGGCGGCTGGGAGGCCCTGTACGAGGAGAACGAGGAGACGGTCGGCACCGACCCGAACCTGATCCTCCCCGGCCAGGAGCTGACCATCCCGCAGGCCGACGCGCGCGGCACCGAGGACCGGGCCGACCGCTCCGCCGAGCGCGCCGTCGCCGCCAAGACCTACACGAACAACCTGGACGGCTGGATCCGCGAGGCCCTGGACATCATGGCCGAGCGCGGCATCCCGGGTACCTACGAGGGCATCCACCGCAACATCATGCGGGAGTCCAGCGGCAACCCGAACGCCATCAACAACTGGGACATCAACGCCCAGCGCGGCACGCCGTCCATCGGGCTGCTCCAGGTCATCAAGCCGACCTTCGACGCCTACCACGTCGCGGGCACCCCGCACGACCAGTACGACCCGGTCGCGAACATCGTCGCCGCCTGCAACTACGCGGCCGACCGCTACGGTTCGATCGACAACGTCAACGGCCCGTACTGAGCCGACCGACGCGCACGCACGCTGCCGGCCACCGCACCCGCGGTGGCCGGCAGCGGCCGTTTCCGGCCCCGTTGCCCGGCCACGGCACCGGGCGTAGCGTCCAGACATGGTGGACGCCGTGCGCGAGACGGAACGCAAGTACGAGGCCGCCGACGACATCGAGCCGCCCGACGTACGGGTGCGCGGGGTGGACTCCGTCGTCGACGCGGGGCGGCAGCGGCTCGACGCCGTGTACTACGACACCGCCGACGGACGACTGGCCGCCTCCGGGGTCACCCTGCGCCGCCGGACGGGCGGGTCGCACGACGGCTGGCACCTCAAGTTGCCGGTGGGGCCCGACGTCCGCGAGGAGATCCGGGCGCCGCTGGCCGCGGAGGTGCCTCGGGAGCTGATCGCGCTCGTGCGGTCCCGGGTGCGGGAAGCGCCGCTCGTGCCGGTGATGGAGCTGGTCTCCGAGCGCCGGGCCCGCGGCCTGCGCGACGCCGAGGGCAGGCCGCTCGCCGAGGTGTCGGTGGACCGCGTCCGGGCACGACGCCCAGCCGGGGCCGCCGGTCGCCCCGCGCGGTGGACCGAGGTCGAGGCGGAGCTGGCGGCGGACGGGCGGCCGAAGTTGCTGGACCGGATCGAGAAGCGG
Organism: Streptomyces sp. JJ38; assembly: GCF_019303475.1. Taxonomy (GTDB): domain Bacteria; phylum Actinomycetota; class Actinomycetes; order Streptomycetales; family Streptomycetaceae; genus Streptomyces. The sequence goes on along the minus strand of NZ_JABLSI010000033.1, from coordinate 71,457 downwards.
CTGCTGGCCGCCGGGCTGCGGCGGGCCCGGGCGACCTCCAAGCTGGAGCGGGCCCTCGCGGAGACGGCCCCGGAGGAAGGACCCCCCGGGAGCGCCCCCGAGCCTGCGGGACCGGCGCCGGGGACGGCCGGGGCGTGCGTGCTCGACTACGTCCGGGAGCAGGTCGAGGCCCTGATCGCGCTGGACCCGGCGGTGCGCCGCGACGTGCCCGACTCGGTACACCGGATGCGGGTGGCCACCCGGCGCCTGCGGAGCTGCTTCCGCTCGGCCTCCGCCGTCCTCGACCGCGCCGTCACCGACCCGCTGGGCGAGGAGCTGCGCCGGCTCGCCGCCGGGCTCGCCCAGGACCGTGACCGGGAGGTGCTGGCGGCGCGGCTCTCCGAGCGGCTCGCCGAGCTGCCGCCCGCGCTGCGGCTCGGCCCGGTCGCCGACCGCCTGCGGGCGGAGGACCGGGCACGACAGGGCGGCTCGCGGTCCCGGGTGATCGACGTCCTCGACGACCCGCGCCACCTCATCCTGCTGCGCGAGCTCGAGGAGCTGCTGGCCGACCCGCCGTTGCGGCCAGCCGCGGAGCGCCCCGCGCCGGAGGTCCTCGCCCGCGTCCTGCGCCGGGACGTCGGGCGGCTGGACGCCCGCGTCGGCCGGGCCCTGCGGTTCCCGCCGGGCGACGAGCGCGACCGGACGCTGCACGAGGCCCGCAAGGCCGCCAAACGGGCCCGCTACGCGGCCGAGGCGGCCCGTCCCGCGCTGGGCAAACGGGCCAAGCGCGCCACCCGGGCCCTGACGTCCGTGCAGACGCTGCTCGGCGAGCACCAGGACAGCGTCGTGGCCCGGCGGGCCCTGCGCGAGCTGGCCCTGCGGGCGCACGCGGCCGGTGAACCCTCCTTCACCTACGGCCTCCTCCACGCACGGGAGGCCGCCCTCGCCGAGGGGTACGAGCGGGAGCTGCCGCGGCTGTGGCGCTCGGTGCACGGGCGGCTGCCGGGCTGATCCCGGTCCCGCACCGCCCCGGGCTCAGCTCGGGGGCGAGGAGGGTTCCGTCGAGGGTTCGCCGCTCGGGTCGCCGGAGGGCGGGGGGTCGCTCGGCTCGGGGTCCCGCGGCGGCTCGGAGGGCCCCGGGTCGGGGGCCGCGCCCTCCCCCTCGACGGTGACGACGGCATCGACGGGGGCGATGTGGATGCGGGCCGACCAGGTGCCGGCAGGCTCGGCGTCCCGGTCGACGGTCACCCTCACCGTGGCCGACTCACCCGGTCGCAAGGTCCCCGAGGTGTGGCTGAGCCGCAGCCAGGCGGCGTCGGTGGAGGCGGACCAGGAGACGGGGGAGCCGCCCGAGTTCCGCAGCGTGATCACCGTGGCCCCGTCCGCGGTGCCGGCCTCCACGGTGAGGCGGGAGGGCGCCGGGGCCGTCGTCGCACCGCCGTCCGGCCCCTGGGACGGGGACGGCTCGGAGGACGGGCCGCTCGGGTCGCCGGGGCGGTCGGCGGCGTCCTCTCCGGGGTGGTCGCCCCGCTCGTCGGACGTCACGGTGACGGCGGGACGCCCGTCGCCGGAGCGGCCACCCGGGCCGACGTCGCCGTGGGAGTGCTCCCCGTCCGGCGGGTAGCCGCGCGCGCCGTCCTCGTCCTCGGCCTCGACCGCCGTCACGGTGGCCTCCTCGCGGGCCTCGCCGGTCAGCGGGGCACCGCGGTAGGCGGCCCACACCGCGAGCACGGGCGCGGCGATGACGGTCGCGACGACGGTGGTCGTGACGGCCCGGCTGCGCAGCTTCTCGCGGCGTGCGGTGCGGTCGCGGTCGGCGAGTGGGAAGCCGCGGCGGTCGAAGCGGGGCGCGTGCAGCAGGCGGGCCCGCTGGGCGAGCAGCAGCGCGGCGTGGACGGCGGGACGCGGGGCCACCAGCAGTGGCAGGCTGCCGGTGCCGGTGGGTGCGGTGCCGGGCCAGGGCCCGCCGGCGGCGAGGCGTTCGGCGCTGTGGCGGCAGCCGGGGCACTCGTCGACGTGCCGGACGAGCTCCCGGCACAGGGCGGTGCTCAGGCGCAGCTCGCCCTGGCGGCTGTCGGCCGCGATCGCGGCGACGGTCGGGCAGCCGCCGGTGGCGACGACGGCGAGCGCGGCCCGGGTGCGTTCGACCTCGCAGGCCCCGCTGGACAGCAGTTCCCGGGTGACGGCGGTGGGGCGGGCGAGCACGGCGGCCACCTCGTGGACCGGCAGCCGGTGCCGGACCGCCAGCTCCAGCGCCTCACGCTGCTCGGGTGCCGTGCCGGCGGCCTCCGGCCAGGCGAGCGCTCCCAGTTCGCGACGCCGGCGCTCGGCGGCCCGGGGTGAGAGCGGCTCGGCGGGCACGGCGTGGGCGTGGGCGTTGAGCCGACGCAGACAGGACCAGCGGGCGAGGGCGTAGAGCCAGGGCCGGTGCTGGGCGGGATCGGTGGGCGCGCGGTCGCGCAGCCGCTGGCGTTCGGCGACGGCGAGGGCCTCGCCGAGGGCGGCGGTGGCGGTGTCGTGCTCGCACATCACGGACAGGCAGTAGGTGAACAGCCCGTCCAGGTAGGCGTCGAAGTGCGCGGGCGGCCTGGGCCCCCGGCGCTCCCCGGATGCCCCGGGCTCCCCGCGTTTCCCGGACTTCCCGCGGTCCCTGGACGTGCCCCGCTCGCCGGGCCTTTCGGCCCCCTCGGCGGACGGGTCGGCAAAACGTTCGGCCGTACGCATCGGCATGGGCTCTCCCGTGCCCTCCCCGGCGCGTTTCCGCGCGGCCCGCTGCTCCCGCTGGGGGACGACGCGGTGGGCGCCCGTGCCGGGCCGCCCGGCGTGCCGGCCGGACGACGCGGCACGCCGGGCGCGCGGCGCGCTGCCGGTGTCGGGGTGCTGCTCGCGCCTGCTCGTCATCATCCGGCGACGGTAGGCGGCGCGCGGGGGCGCATTCCGCCCGCGCACCCGGGATTCGCCCGGACGAGTGACGATCTCACTCGAACGAGAACGGCCTCACCCACCAGGGCCCCTCGCGTGTGGGACGCCTGGCCGGTCGGGCTGTCGGAACGCGCCGCTACGGTGAGCGCATGGCTGCCCGCAAGTCCTCCGCGAAGGACCGCCCCACCTACCGCTGCTCCGACTGCGGCTGGACGACGCCCAAGTGGCTCGGCCGCTGCCACGAGTGCCACGCGTGGAACACGATCGAGGAGACGGGCGCGGGCAGCGGCGGCGTCCGGACGACGGCGCCGGGGCGGGTGACGTCGCCGGCGCTGCCCATCGGCCGGGTGGACGCCCGACAGGCGGCGGCCCGCTCCACCGGCGTGCCCGAGCTGGACCGGGTGCTGGGCGGCGGCCTGGTGCCGGGTGCGGTGGTGTTGCTCGCGGGCGAGCCCGGCGTCGGCAAGTCCACGTTGCTGCTGGACGTGGCGGCGAAGGCGGCCTCGGAGGGCCGGCCCACGCTCTACGTCACCGGCGAGGAGTCCGCGGGCCAGGTGCGCATGCGGGCGGACCGCATCGGCGCGCTCGACGACCACCTCTACCTGGCCGCCGAGACGGACCTCTCCGCCGTGCTCGGCCACCTCGACGACGTGGGGCCCGGTCTGCTCGTCCTGGACTCGGTGCAGACGGTGGCCTCGCCGGAGATCGACGGCGCGCCCGGCGGCGTCGCCCAGGTGCGGGAGGTGGCCGGGGCGCTGATCCGGGCGTCGAAGGAGCGCGGCATGGCCACGCTGCTCGTCGGCCACGTGACGAAGGACGGCGCGATCGCCGGGCCCCGGCTGCTGGAGCACCTGGTCGACGTCGTCCTGCACTTCGAGGGGGACCGGCACGCCCGGCTGCGGCTCGTGCGCGGGGTGAAGAACCGGTACGGGGCGACGGACGAGGTGGGCTGCTTCGAGCTGCACGACGAGGGGATCACCGGGCTGGCGGACCCGTCCGGCCTCTTCCTCACCCGACGCGACGAGCCCGTTCCCGGCACCTGCCTCACCGTGACGCTGGAGGGCCGCCGTCCGCTCGTCGCGGAGGTGCAGGCCCTCACCGTCGACTCGCAGATCCCCTCCCCGCGCCGTACGACGTCCGGCCTGGAGAACTCCCGGGTGTCGATGATGCTGGCCGTACTGGAGCAGCGGGGCCGCATCAACGCGCTGGGCAAGCGCGACATCTACAGCGCCACGGTCGGCGGAGTGCGGCTGTCCGAGCCCGCGGCCGACCTGGCGGTGGCCCTCGCGCTGGCCAGTGCCGCGATCGACACGCCGCTGCCGAAGAACCTGGTGGCCGTCGGGGAGGTCGGGCTCGCCGGGGAGGTGCGGCGCGTCACGGGCGTGCAGCGGCGGCTGTCCGAGGCCGCGCGGCTCGGCTTCACGCACGCCCTCGTTCCCTCGGACCCGGGCAAGGTGCCCTCCGGCATGCGGGTTCTGGAGGTCGCGGACATAGGAGAGGCACTGCGGGCACTGCCCCCACGACGCTCGGGAGCCTGACGAGCGGGGCCGCCGGTAGACTTTCCCCTGGTCTCGACCGCACGTACGCACGACCCGACGAAGGAACCGCCGGAACCAGGCACGACCGAAGGAGCGCCGTGGCACCCATCGACCGGGCCGGAGCGGCCGACAAGCTGTTGCGCGCCTCGCTGAGCGCGGTCGCGCCCGGCACCGCCCTGCGCGACGGCCTGGAGCGCGTCCTGCGCGGGAACACCGGCGGGCTCATCGTCCTCGGCATGGACAAGAAGGTCGAACCCCTGTGCAGCGGCGGCTTCGTGCTCGACGTCGAGTTCAGCGCGACCCGGCTGCGTGAGCTGTGCAAGCTCGACGGCGCGCTCGTGCTGGACAAGGACATCACCAAGATCGTGCGGGCCGGGGTGCAGCTCGTGCCGGACGCCTCGATCCCGACGGAGGAGACGGGCACCCGGCACCGCACCGCCCAGCGCGTGTCCATCCAGACGGGCTTCCCCGTGGTCTCCGTCAGCCAGTCCATGCGGCTGATCGCGCTCTATGTGGGCGGTCAGCGCCGCGTCCTGGAGGACTCCGCGGCCATCCTGTCCCGGGCCAACCAGGCGCTGGCCACCCTGGAGCGGTACAAGCTGCGGCTCGACGAGGTGGCGGGCACGCTCTCCGCTCTGGAGATCGAGGACCTGGTGACGGTCCGCGACGTCTCCGCCGTCGCCCAGCGGCTGGAGATGGTGCGCCGGATCGCCACGGAGATCGCCGAGTACGTCGTGGAGCTCGGCACGGACGGGCGGCTGTTGTCCCTCCAGCTCGACGAGCTGATCGCGGGCGTCGAGCCCGAGCGGGAGCTCGTCGCGCGGGACTACGTGCCCGAGCCCTCCGGCAAGCGCGCCCGCACCGTGGAGGGGGCGCTGACCGAACTGGACCGGCTCACCCACTCCGAGCTGCTGGAGCTGCCCACCGTGGCCCGCGCTCTGGGCTACAGCGGCGCCCCGGAGACGCTCGACTCCGCCGTCTCCCCGCGCGGCTTCCGCCTCCTGGCCAAGGTCCCGCGGCTGCCGGGCGCCGTCATCGAGCGGCTCGTCGAGCACTTCGGCGGGCTGCAGAAGCTGCTGGCCGCGAGCGTGGACGACCTCCAGACGGTCGAAGGCGTCGGCGAGGCCCGGGCCCGCTCCGTCCGCGAGGGCCTCTCGCGCCTGGCCGAGTCCTCCATCCTCGAGCGGTACGTCTGAGCGGTGGCCGAGCCGAACACCGCCGGCCCCGCCTTCCTGCTCCTGCACGGCTGGCAGCACCACCGGCCCGAGGGCCACTGGCTGCGCCGACTGGCGGACGAGCTGGCGACCCTGGGCCACGACGTCGCCTTCCCGCAGCTCCCCGACCCGGACACGCCCGACCCGGGCACGTGGCTCGCCGAGCTCGACCGGCAGCTCGCCGCGGGGAAGGGCCGCGAGCGGATCGTCGTCTGCCACAGCCTCGGCTGCCTGCTGTGGCTGCACGCCGCCGCCCGACGCCCCGGGACGGCCCTGGCCGACCGGGTCCTCCTCGTCGCCCCGCCCGCCTCCGAGGTGGCCCTCGGCCACCCGGAGATCGCGGCCTTCGCCCACCCGCCGGTGACGGCGGACGCCGTGGCCGCCGCGGCCCCGCTGGGCACCCGCCTCGTGGGCTCCGACGACGACCCGTACTGCCCCGGCGGCGCCGCCGCCGTCTTCGGCGAGCCGCTCGGCATCGACACCGACACGCTGCCCGGCCAGGCCCACCTGGACCTCGACGCCGGCTACGGCCCGTGGCCCGACGCCCTGCGGTGGTGCCTGGACCCCACGGTCCGCGTCGGGCCCCGTCCCGCCTCCTGACCGTCAGCGACGGGACGACCAGACCGACCGGACCGGACGGACCGGACGGACCGGACGGCACCAGCCGCGTCCCGCACCCGACCGGGCCGGGCACAGGATGTCGGGTCCGACACCCCGCGCCCCTTCTAGCGTGGTCGGCGCAAGGGAAGGAGATCGACGTGCTGGAGCGGCTGAACGAGGCGCTGGAATACATCGAGTCGCGCCTCGGTGAGCGGGTCGACGCGGCGGAGGCCGCCCGGATCGCGCTGACGTCGGAGTACCACTTCCGGCGGCTGTTCTCGGCGCTCGCGGGGATGCCGCTGTCGGAGTACGTGCGCCGCAGGCGGCTCACCGTCGCGGGCGCCGAGGTGCTCGCCGGCGAGCGGACGCTGCTGGAGATCGCGGTGCGCTACGGCTACGGCTCGGGCGAGGCGTTCGCGCGGGCGTTCCGGGCCGTGCACGGCGTGGGCCCCGGTGAGGCCCGGCGGACCGGGGCGGCGCTGGCCGCCCAGCCACGCATGTCCTTCCGTCTCGTCGTCGAAGGGAGTGGCAGTATGCGCTATCGGATCGTGGAGAAGGACGCGTTCCGGGTCGTGGGCAGGAGGGCGCGGGTCCCCCTCGTGCACGCGGGGCCGAATCCGGCCATCGGTGCCTTCATCCGCAGCATCGGTCCGGAGACGCTGCGCGGGCTCGCCGCACTGTCCGACCAGGAGCCGGCCGGGATCGTGGGCGTCAGCGACGGCCTGGACCCGACGCGCGCTGAGGGAACCGAACTCGACTACTACCACGGCGTGGTGACGGGGGCTTCGGCCCCCGAGGACTGCGAGACGCTCGCCGTCCCGGCCGGTGCGTGGGCCGTCTTCGAGAGCTCCGGGCCGTTCCCGCAGGCGCTGCAACACCTGTGGCGGGACGTGTTCACCCAGTGGTTCCCGTCCAACCCGTACCAGAGCCGCCCGGGGCCGGAGATCCTGCGCACGCAGCTGTCCCCGGACGCGGCACGGGCGGACGCCGAGCTGTGGATCCCCGTCGAACGGGCGGCGGAGTGAGACCGCGGGCTCAGTCCTTGGCGAGGACGAAGGAGGTCTGGGCGGTGCCCAGGCCGGGTGCCTTCACCTCGGCGAGGTAGGTGCCGGGGGCGGCGGCGTCGCGGGAGCTCTTCGGGCAGTCGGGGGCGCTCCCGCGGCGGTCCCACTCGATGGTGTGGCCGGCCTTGTCACGGGCCGGGACGCGCAGTTGGGCGGTGTCGCCGTCCTCGGCGCAGTGGTCCGAGGACCAGACCGTCTCGTCCTCGTCGCCCGCGAGCGTGATCGTGACCACGGCCTGCCCGGGGCCGACGGCGACGCGGCAGTCGGAGCCGCCGGAGTTGTCCACGGTGAGGCGCAGCCGGGGGCGCTCGCCGGGGGCGTAGGTGTTCTCGACGGCGACGAGGCTGAGCCGCACCTGGCCCGAGGTACAGGCCGGGAGACCGGCGGTGCCGCCGTTCCCGCCGCCCGAGGCGCCGCCGCCCGGCTCGTCGTCGCCGTTCTTGGCGCCGTCACCGCCGGCGTCCCCCTCGTCGGACCCCCCGCCCGAGCCGCCGCCCGCATCGCCGTCGGAGCCCGAACTCCCCTCACCGGAGCCGCCGTCGGCCTCGTCCCGGCCGCCGGGGCGGGTGTCGTCCCGGGACTCCGTACTGCTCGGGCCCGGCGTGATGGAGCTGGCGGCGCGCTCGTCGTCCCGCCCGGTGTTCGCCTGGCCCCGGGTCTCGCCGTCGCCGTCACCCAGGTTGAACATCCACACGAGCAGCAGGAGAAGGAGCGCGACCACGGACGCCGCGACGGCCCTCCGTCGCCAGTAGATGGAGGAGGGGAGCGGCCCGACCGGATTGCGCAGTGATCCCACGCCGGAAACCTTACGAGACATCAGCCGTCCGCCGGGCCGCACCCGCCGCCCAGCACGTCAACTTTTCGTATCAAAGGTGGCCGGGCGCCCGTGTGCGCGCTCCCCCGCATGCCGCAACACGTTGCGCGGGTGGCGGCAACGCCGCGCGGCGTTTCCGGCACCGGGCCCGGCATGCCAGGATCGTGGGTGCCATGACTGCTACCACCGACCACTCCGCGACCGTGTTGCACGGTCCCGTCATCGACTGGTTCGACGCCCACGCCCGGGATCTGCCCTGGCGGCGTCCGGAGGCGGGGGCCTGGGGGGTGATGGTCAGCGAGTTCATGCTCCAGCAGACCCCCGTCAACCGCGTGCTGCCCGTCTACGAGCAGTGGGTGGAGCGCTGGCCCCGCCCGGCCGACCTGGCGAGGGAGTCGCCGGGCGAGGCGGTGCGGGCCTGGGGGCGCCTGGGCTACCCGCGCCGGGCGCTGCGGCTGCACGGGGCCGCGTCGGCCATAGCGGAACGGCACGGCGGCGACGTCCCGTCCGAGCACGCGCAGCTCCTCGCGCTGCCCGGGGTGGGCGAGTACACGGCCGCCGCCGTGGCCTCCTTCGCGTACGGACGGCGGCACGCGGTGCTCGACACCAACGTGCGCCGCGTCTTCGCCCGCGCCATCAACGGCTCCCAGTACCCGCCGGGCGCGACGACGGCCGCCGAGCGGAAGCTGGCCCGGGAGGTGCTGCCGGAGCGCGAGGACGTGGCCGCGCGCTGGGCGGCGGCGACGATGGAGCTGGGCGCGCTCGTGTGCACCGCGCGCTCCCCGCGCTGCGAGCGGTGCCCGATCGCCGGGAACTGCGCGTGGCGGCTGGCCGGTTCCCCGCCCCACGAGGGGCCGCCGCGCCGCGGGCAGAGCTACGCGGGGACGGACCGCCAGGTGCGCGGCAAGCTGCTCGCCGTCCTGCGGGAGGCGCCGGGCGCGGTGCCGCAGGCGGCGCTGGACGCCGTGTGGGACGACGCCGTGCAGCGGGCCAGGGCCCTGGACGGGCTGGTGGCCGACGGCCTGGTCGAGCCCCTGCCCGGCCCGGCCTACCGGCTGCCGCGCGGGTGACCGACGGGGCCGCCGACGGGTGACCGAGGGGCGGCGCCGGGGCCCGCTCCGGCGCTGTTACACAACCGATGGGTGCCCGTGTGGCGGCCGTGCGGTCGTCAGCGGGGTGCCGCAACACCGTCTCCCTACCTTCGTGGCAGATCGGGGAATCCGATCGGCGAGTCGGCCACGAGGAGGCGACCCAGTGACGCTGCCCCCCGAGGAGACCTGCGAGTCCCCCGAGATCTCCGAGGCCCCCGAGGTCCCCGAGTCCTTCGAGGCCTACGTGCGGTCCCGGCAGGAAGCGCTGCTGCGCAGCGCCCGCCGGCTGGTGCCCGATCCGGTGGACGCCCAGGACCTCCTGCAGACGGCCCTGGTGCGGACTCTGGGAAAATGGGACGGGATCGAGGACAAGTCGCTCGCCGACGCCTATCTCCGCCGTGTGATGATCAACACCCGGACGGAGTGGTGGCGGGCCCGACGCCTGCAGGAGGTGCCCACGGACGCGCTGCCCGAGGTGGCCAGTGACGAGGACCGGTTCGGACAGCATGCCGACCGCGCGCTGCTGATGGACATCCTGTCGGTGCTGGCGCCCAAGCAGCGCAGCGTCGTGGTCCTGCGGCACTGGGAGCAGATGAGCACGGAGGAGACGGCCGAGGCGCTCGGGATGTCCACGGGGACGGTGAAGAGCACGCTGCACCGGGCACTGGCCCGGCTGCGGGCGGAGCTGGAGAGCAGGGAGCAGGAGTGGCAGCGGGTTCGGGAGCCGCGCCCCGCGGTCTGCGCGGCCTGAGGGCGCCGGCCGCGTGGGTCGTCGTCACCCTGTTGCCGCTCGCCTTCGTCCTGAGCGGCTGCGCGGCCGGTGACGGGGTGCGGATCGAGGAGTCGGCCACGGCGCGGGAGGGCACGGAGGCGAAGGCCAGCCCGCTGCCCGCGGTGACGCCCAGGCCGGACGAGGCCGAGCCCGACGAGCCCTCACCGTCCGCGCCGGACGCCACGCGGGACGGGGAGACGCCGACCGCCGGGGCACCCGTATCCCCGCCCGGGGCGCGGGGCGAGGTGGAGATCGTCTCGCTGCTGCGGGCGGACCCGAAGGTGAGCTACGACGTCAAGGCGGGGCTGGCTCCCTGCGTGGAGGACGCCTGGCCCATCCAGGTCACGTCCGCGGACCTGACCGACGGGGAGGCCGAGGACCTCGTCGTGAACGTCTCGGCCTGCGCCGACGGCAAGGGCGTGGGGGCGTACGTCTACCGGCAGGGGCGGGCAGGCGAGTGGGTCAACGTGTTCGCCGACGAGGAGCCGACCGTCTTCGCGGAGCCGGCGAAGAGGGCACTGCTCGTCCACACCCAGGTCTATCTGGACGTCGATCCGATGTGCTGCCCCTCCGGGGAGGACATCGCCACCTACGAGTGGCGCAAGGACGGCTTCGCCGAGCGGGACCGCACCTACAAGGAGTACCCGAGGGCCACCGAGAGCGGCGGCGACACGGGCGGAGAGGGCTGAGCGAGACGGTGGCCGAGACACACGTGCTGTTCGTCGAGGACGACGACGTCATCCGCGAGGCGCTGCAACTGACGCTGGAGCGGGACGGCTTCGCGGTGACGGCGGTGCCCGACGGGCTGGCCGGGCTGGAGGCGTTCCGCACCAGGCGGCCGGACATCGCCCTGCTCGACGTCATGGTGCCGGGGCTGGACGGGGTGAGCCTGTGCCGCCGCATCCGCGACGAGTCCACCGTGCCGGTGATCATGCTGTCGGCCCGGGCCGACTCCATCGACGTCGTGCTCGGTCTGGAGGCGGGCGCCGACGACTACGTCACCAAGCCGTTCGACGGCGCCGTGCTGGTCGCCCGCATCCGCGCGGTGCTGCGCCGCTTCCAGCACTCCCGGGCCGGCGTCGGCGCCGCCGAGCCGCCCGCCGAGCCCGCGGACGCGGCCGGGCCGGCGGACGGGATACTGCGCTTCGGCGACCTGGAGGTCGACACCGACGGCATGGAGGTCCGCCGGGACGGCGCGCCCGTGCCGCTGACCCCCACCGAGATGCGGCTGCTGCTGGAGTTCTCCACCGCGCCGGGCACCGTGCTGTCCCGGGACCGGCTGCTGGAGCGGGTGTGGGACTACGGCTGGGGCGGTGACACCCGCGTCGTCGACGTCCACGTGCAGCGACTGCGGGCGAAGATCGGCCAGGCCCGCATCGAGACCGTGCGCGGCTTCGGCTACAAGCTGAGGAGCTGACGGGCGGCCGTGCGTGCGTTCCGGGCCGGACTGCGATGGAAGCTGAGCGGCGCCATCGCCGCCGTCAGCGCGCTCGTGGCCCTGCTGCTCAGCCTCATCGTCCACAACGCCGCCCGGGTCACGATGATCAGCAACAGCCGGGACGTGCAGGACGAACGGCTGCGCTCGGCGGAACGGATCTACGAGCTCAACGAGCGGCTGGCGCTCGGCGCCCAGCTCAACGACCCGGAACTGCCCGAACCGCTGCGGCTCGCCGTCGAGGAGGGCGAGCGGGCCACGTACGTGAGCGACAACGGCGACGACGCCCCCGACGTGTGGGCGGCCACCGAGCTGCCCGGCGGCGGCGTCCTCTCGCTGCACTCCCGCTTCACCGACCGCTACTCGGTCCTGGCCGACCTCGACCGCACGCTGGTCGTGGGCGCCGGGACCGTCGTCGTCGGCAGCACGGCGCTGGGCGTGCTCGTCGGGGGTCAGCTCTCACGGCGGCTGCGGAAGGCGGCCACCGCGGCGGGACGGGTCGCGGCCGGAGACGCGGAGGTGCGGGTGCGGGACGCCATCGGCGGCCGGGGCCAGGACGAGGCCGACGACCTGGCCCGGGCCATCGACGCCATGGCCGACGCCCTCCAGGCCCGGCTCGACGCCGAACGCCGCGTCACCGCCGACATCGCCCACGAGCTCCGCACCCCCGTGACCGGCCTGGTCACCGCGGCCGAGCTGCTGCCGCCCGGACGGCCCTCCGAGCTGGTGCGCGACCGGGCCCAGGTCCTGCGCACGCTGGTGGAGGACATCCTGGAGGTGGCCCGGCTGGACGGCGCGGCGGAACGCGCCGAGCTCCAGGAGATCGCGCTCGGGGAGTTCGTCGGCCGCCGGGTGCGGGCGCTCGACCCCCAGGCCGTGGTCGAGGTCCTCGGGGACGCGGTCGTCACCACGGACCCGCGACGGCTCGAACGCATCCTGGGCAACCTGCTGGCCAACGCCGGGCGCCACGGCGCGCCGCCCATCGAGGTCACCGTCGACGGGCGCCGGGTGCGGGTCCGCGACCACGGCCCCGGCTTCCCCGCCGAGCTGCTGGTGGAGGGGCCGAGCCGGTTCCGCACCGGCTCCACCGACCGGGCCGGGCAGGGGCACGGCCTCGGGCTCACCATCGCCGTCGGCCAGGCCCGGGTGCTGGGCGCCCGGTTGACGTTCCGCAACGCCGAACCCGGCGCCGCCGCCACCCTGCACCTGCCCGCCAACGCCCCCGTGGGCGGCGGCTGATGCGGCTACCCTGAGTTGGACTGGCCTAAGGCTCAAGGGGGTTGGGTGGAACCGACGACACTCGGCATGCGGGTCGCCGCCGGTGCCGTCACACCGCTCGTGCGGAAGCTGCTGGTGCGGCGCGGCCCGGGCGCGGGGCTCGTGGACAAGCCCGTCCGCGTCGGCGGCTGGCTCTCCTTCCGCGGCGAGAAGCGCACCCTCGAACCCGGGGACCTGGCCCGGCTGGCCGAGGAGGTCGTCGCCCGGTACGCGAAGGCCGCGGGCCCGCACGACGCGCCCCCGGCCGAAGTGCGGCGAGAGGTCGCCGACGCCCTCGCCCGCGCCCTGGGCCGCCTCGGCGAGCTGGACATGGACGACGTCCAGGCCGTCCGGCTCGGTCCCGGGGCGCTGGCCACCCGCGTCGGCCGCCCGGAGGACCTCTCCGCCGAGGCCGACGCCCTGTTCGCGCCGCTCCTGCACACCGTGTGCCTGCACGTGCTGAACTTCTTCACCCAGAACTCCACCTTCGTCGCCCGCACCGCCGTCGAGCAGTCCGCCCAGCTCGAACGGATCGCCTCGACGCTGGAGCTGCTCGCCGAACGCGTCCCCGACCGCACCGCCGGCGACGCGCGCTTCGAGGAGGAGTACGCCGCCCACGTCGCCCGCCGGCACAGCGAGCTGACGATCTACGGCCTCGACCTCCACCACACCCGTGAATGGCCCCTGGACACCGCCTACATCTCCCTGGAGGCCGAGGCGGGCGGCGCCCCGCTCCCGGCCGAGCGCGCCCTGCACGGCACGGACCGGGTGCTGCTGCGCGGCGCCGCCGGGTCGGGCAAGACCACGCTCCTGCAGTGGCTCGCCGTCACCACGGCCCGGCAGGACGGCGAACGGCTCGCCCGCCTCCCCCACCTCGTCGGCCGGGTGCCCTTCGTCCTGCCCCTGCGCCGCGTCCTGCGGGACGGCCAGCCGCCCACCCCGGACCGCTTCCTGCACGCGGCCGGCAGCGGCCTCGCCGGGGAACAGCCCGACGGCTGGGCGATCCGGGTGCTGCGGGCAGGCCGGGGCCTGCTCCTCGTCGACGGCATCGACGAGATCCCCGAGACCGAGCGCGGCGCCACCCGGCGCTGGCTGCGCGAGCTGATGGCCGACTTCCCGGGCAACCTGTGGCTCGTCACCTCCCGCCCGTCGGCCGTGGAGAGCGACTGGCTGGCCCGCGAGGGCTTCGCCGAGCTGGCCCTCTCCCCCATGGGCCGCGCCGATGTCGCGGCCTTCGTCCAGCGCTGGCACGAGGCCGTCGAGGCTCCGCCCGAGCTGGCCGACGCCCTGCTGGGCCTCGTCCGCACCACCTCCGACCTCGCCCGGCTCGCCTCCAATCCGCTGATGTGCGGCCTGCTGTGCGCCCTGCACCGGGAGCGCCACGGCTTCCTGCCGCACAGCCGCAAGGACCTCTACGAAGCCGCGCTGTCCATGCTGCTGGAGCGACGCGACGTCGAACGAGCCATCCGGGACGACGCGCTCAGGCTGTCCAAGGACTCCTCCGTCGTCCTGCTCCAGAAGCTGGCCCACTGGATGCTGCGCAACGGCCGCGCCGAGATGGACCGCGCCGACGTCGTCGCCCAGCTGGAGCGCACCCTCCCGCAGATGGCTCACATCACGGCCGCCCCTGAGCAGGTCTACCGCCACCTGCGGGACCGCTCCGGGCTGCTGCGCGAGCCCGCCGCCGACCGCGTCGACTTCGTCCACCGCACCTTCCAGGACTACCTGGCGGCCAAGGCGGCCGTGGAGGAGGGCGACTTCCCGCTGCTGCTCGACAACGCGGACAAGACGCAGTGGGAGGACGTCCTGCGCATGGCTGTCGCCCACGCCCGCCCCGCCGAACGCGCCCGGCTGCTGCGGGGGCTGCTCAGCGGGCGCCTGCGGACCGCGCCAGAGGTTTCCCTGTACCGGGTTATGGTCGCGGCCACCTGCCTCCAGGAGGCGACCGAGCTGGACCCGACCGTGCGTCAGAAGGTGGAGCGACACCTGCGGGGGCTCGTCCCCCCGTCCAACCGCAGCATCGCCACGGGGATGGCCCACATCGGCGGCAGGCTCCTGCTCGGCCTGCTACCGGGGCCGGAGGGCCTGGACGACGAGACCGCGCTCAACGTCGTCGTCACGGCGTCGAGCATCCACGAGGACGCGGCGCTCCCCGTGCTCGCCCGCTACCGCCATCACCCTTCCCTTGGCGTGCGGCGGCAGCTCGCCTGGGCGTGGCACCGGTACGCCACCGAGCAATACGCCGAGGAGATCATCAGACACCTCGCCGAGGAGGACCTCTACTTCACCGCGCCGAGCGCCGAACATCTACGGGCCCTGCGGGATTTGGGCGGACGTTCACGCATCCACATCCCCGGGGGCTGCGAGCCCGACGAGCTGGCCGCCCTCGTCCCTCCCGAGCGCCTGACGCACCTGTGGCTGGCCGGGGGCCTGCCCTCGGGGCCACTCACCTGGTTGGAGGGCTTCCCGCGGGTACGCACGCTCGTCCTGCCGGAGCGGCCGCCCGAGGCGGTCCAGCGAGCCCTTCCATCCGGCCTCAAGGTCAAGGTCGCGTACGACGGGACGACGCCGTAGGAGTGTTCCCCGGCGCCGCCCCGCTCACCCGGCGCCGGGGGCTGCGCTTGCCAGCCCTGCGCCTTCGCGCAGACCTCCCAAGCGCGGGCCGCCCCGAAGGGGCGCGGGGAACTGTGCGACCGGCCACGACGCCGGGGACAGCCTGGGACGCACCGACGCCGGGGTCCGGGGCGCAGCCCCGGGAACGCCGCGGCCCCGGCACGGGGAACCGTGCCGGGGCCGGGCTGAGGAGCGTTGAGGCGGAGCCTCAGGTGTCCTTGGAGAGGTTGGGGCCGGCCTCGACCGGAGGCGCGTCCGGCAGCGGGGCCTTCTCCTCACCGCGGAAGGTGAACGTGGCGGTCTCGCCCTCGCCCTCCGTCTCCACGACCACGATGTGACCGGGGCGCAGCTCGCCGAAGAGGATCTTCTCCGAGAGCGCGTCCTCGATCTCCCGCTGGATCGTGCGACGCAGCGGACGGGCGCCCATGACCGGGTCGTAGCCGCGCTTGGCCAGCAGCTGCTTGGCCTCGCCGCTCAGCTCGATGCCCATGTCGCGGTCCTTCAGCCGCTCGTCCACCTGGGCGATCATCAGGTCGACGATCTCGATGATGTTCTCCTGCGTGAGCTGGTGGAACACCACGGTGTCGTCGACACGGTTGAGGAACTCGGGCCGGAAGTGCTGCTTGAGCTCCTCGTTGACCTTGGCCTTCATCCGCTCGTAGCCGGTCTTGACGTCGCCCCCGGCGGCGAAGCCGAGGTTGAAGCCCTTGGAGATGTCCCGGGTGCCGAGGTTCGTCGTCATGATGATGACGGTGTTCTTGAAGTCCACGACCCGGCCCTGGGAGTCGGTCAGGCGACCGTCCTCCAGGATCTGCAGGAGCGAGTTGAAGATGTCCGGGTGGGCCTTCTCCACCTCGTCGAACAGGACGACCGAGAACGGCTTGCGGCGCACCTTCTCGGTGAGCTGGCCGCCCTCCTCGTAGCCGACGTAGCCGGGAGGCGAGCCGAACAGCCGCGAGACGGTGTGCTTCTCGCTGAACTCCGACATGTCGAGGGAGATCAGCGCGTCCTCGTCGCCGAAGAGGAACTCGGCGAGCGTCTTGGACAGCTCCGTCTTACCGACGCCGGAGGGGCCGGCGAAGATGAACGAGCCGCCCGGACGCTTCGGGTCCTTCAGGCCCGCACGCGTGCGCCGGATGGCCTGCGAGAGCGCCTTGATGGCGTCCTCCTGGCCGATGACGCGCTTGTGCAGCTCGTCTTCCATGCGCAGCAGCCGCGAGGACTCCTCCTCGGTCAGCTTGAAGACCGGGATGCCGGTGGACGCGGCGAGGACCTCGGCGATCAGCTCCTCGTCGACCTCGGCGACGACGTCCATGTCGCCGGCCTTCCACTCCTTCTCCCGCTTGGCCTTCTGGGCCAGCAGCTGCTTCTCGCTGTCCCGCAGGTTGGCGGCCTTCTCGAAGTCCTGCGAGTCGATCGCGGACTCCTTCTCCCGGCGGACGTTCGCGATCTTCTCGTCGAACTCGCGCAGGTCCGGCGGGGCGGTCATGCGGCGGATGCGCATGCGGGAACCGGCCTCGTCGATGAGGTCGATGGCCTTGTCCGGCAGGAAGCGGTCGGAGATGTAGCGGTCGGCCAGGGTGGCCGCGCCGACCAGGGCGGCGTCGGTGATGGAGACGCGGTGGTGCGCCTCGTAGCGGTCCCGCAGGCCCTTGAGGATCTCGATCGTGTGCGAGAGCGAGGGCTCGGCGACCTGGATCGGCTGGAAGCGGCGCTCCAGCGCGGCGTCCTTCTCCAGGTGCTTGCGGTATTCGTCCAGGGTGGTCGCGCCGATCGTCTGCAGCTCGCCACGGGCCAGCATCGGCTTCAGGATGCTGGCGGCGTCGATGGCGCCCTCGGCGGCGCCCGCGCCGACCAGGGTGTGCAGCTCGTCGATGAACAGGATGATGTCGCCGCGCGTGCGGATCTCCTTGAGCACCTTCTTCAGGCGCTCCTCGAAGTCACCGCGGTAGCGGGAGCCGGCGACCAGTGCGCCGAGGTCCAGGGTGTAGAGGTGCTTGTCCTTGAGGGTCTCGGGCACCTCGCCCTTGACGATGGCCTGGGCCAGGCCCTCGACGACGGCGGTCTTGCCGACACCGGGCTCGCCGATGAGCACCGGGTTGTTCTTCGTCCGGCGGGACAGCACCTGCATGACCCGCTCGATCTCCTTCTCGCGCCCGATGACCGGGTCGAGCTTGGATTCGCGGGCGGCCTGGGTCAGGTTGCGGCCGAACTGGTCGAGAACGAGCGAGGTCGAGGGGGTGCCCTCGGCCGGACCGCCCGCCGTGGCCGTCTCCTTGCCACCCGAGTAGCCGGAGAGCAGCTGGATGACCTGCTGCCGCACCCGGTTCAGGTCGGCGCCGAGCTTCACCAGGACCTGGGCGGCGACGCCCTCGCCCTCGCGAATCAGGCCGAGCAGGATGTGCTCCGTGCCGATGTAGTTGTGGCCGAGCTGGAGGGCCTCGCGCAGCGAGAGCTCCAGCACCTTCTTGGCCCGGGGGGTGAAGGGGATGTGGCCGGACGGGGCCTGCTGGCCCTGGCCGATGATCTCCTCCACCTGCTGGCGGACCGCCTCGAGCGAAATCCCGAGGCTCTCCAGTGCCTTAGCGGCGACACCCTCACCCTCATGGATCAGGCCCAGGAGAATGTGCTCGGTGCCGATGTAGTTGTGGTTGAGCATCCGGGCTTCTTCCTGAGCCAGGACGACAACCCGCCGCGCGCGGTCGGTGAACCTCTCGAACATCGTTAATCGCTCCTCAGAGCGGTCAGTCAGTTAGGGGTAGGTCCCCTCCCTGTCCTTCCGCAGCTTAGTCCCGCAACGGGGGACCGCTCATTCCAACTGCCGACACCCGCTCGCCGTCCCGTGCCACGGTGCGGGCGACACCAGTTCCAACCCGATGGTGCGAGACGATGTTCCCGCAGGCCAAGCCGATGCACCTGCATTCGCTACGCCGATGGCGAACGCCTCGTCCACGACACGTCCGGCCCCCCGGCGCCATCGCCCTTGCCACACCCCCGTCACCACTGGTGATGTCCTACCCCCTGCCGCCACTGATCCATACCCCCGGGAGGGGGGTCATCCGCTACGGGCGAACACGGTTGCACCCCAGGTGGCCGACAGGGCGGTCACCCATTGTCGTACGTTCATCACTTTGCGTACCCGCATGCGCCGAGGGCAGTTGCCCACGGCAGGCGCGGGCGCGCCCCCGAGTACCCACCGGGCGATCGGGGGCACGGGCCCCGGACGAGGGACACCCCGTACGACGGACGCCGCCCCCACCGTCGCGACACGCACGGAAGAGGCGGCTCGTGTGGGGGTTGGCGCCGTCCGGGCCGAAGGCCGGGGACAGGGTCGAGGGGCTGCCCCCGCGGCCCTCGGGG
Source organism: Streptomyces sp. JJ38 (assembly GCF_019303475.1). Lineage (GTDB taxonomy): Bacteria > Actinomycetota > Actinomycetes > Streptomycetales > Streptomycetaceae > Streptomyces. The sequence continues at coordinate 52,798 of NZ_JABLSI010000033.1, read as the reverse complement.
GAAGCACCCGGCGCGGAGCCGGGACGAACGGCGGCCCGGTACGGCGCCGGCGGGTACCTCGCCCCGCCGTGCCGGCCCGGACCCGGCCGTCCTCAGCCGTTGGCCTTCTCGTACGCCTCACGGATCTCGGCCGGCACGCGGCCGCGGTCGTTGACGTTGTAACCGTTCTCCTTGGCCCACGCGCGGATCTTGGCGGTGTCCTGCGAGCCACCGGACGAGCCCGCGCGGGCCTTTCCGCGACCGCCGGACCGGCCGCCGGTGCGGCGTCCCGCCTTGACGAATTCCGCCAGGGATTCCCGAAGCTTCTGCGCGTTGGCCTCGGTGAGGTCGATCTCGTAGGACTTGCCGTCCAGCGCGAACGTCACCGTCTCGTCGGCCTCGCCACCCTCGAGGTCGTCAACAAGAAGGACCTGAACCTTCTGTGCCACCGGCTACTCCCATTCGTACTGCCTCCCCGTTCCCGAACAGGGGGCGATAAGCGAATACTGATATCGACAACCACAGCAAACCGCTTTTCTCCGGAAAACACAAACCCCGATCGAGGTTTGCGCACGAACACACGAGACGGGGTCAGGATCTTTCGGACAAAGCAGCCCATGGTTGTGATGTCACCGTGACAACGGTCAGAGATGCAAGAGCATGCGGCTGTTGCCCAGGGTGTTCGGCTTCACCCGCTCAAGGCCGAGGAACTCGGCGACGCCTTCGTCATACGAGCGCAGCAGCTCGCTGTACACATCACCGTCGACGGGGGCATCCCCGATCTCCGTGAATCCGTGCTTGCCGAAGAACTCCACCTCGAACGTGAGGCAGAAAATGCGGCGAACCCCCAGTCGACGTGCGGTTTCCAGCAGCTTCTCCAGCAGCAGGTGCCCGACACCCGTACCGCGGGCCACCGGGTCCACGGCCAGCGTGCGCACCTCGGCGAGGTCCTCCCACATCACGTGCAGGGCCCCGCAGCCGACGACCCGCCCGTCCGGGACGCGCTCGGCCACCCAGAACTCCTGGATGTCCTCGTAAAGCGTCACCGTCGCCTTGTCGAGCAGGATACGGTCACGCGAGTAGGTGTCGATGAGGCGTCGCACGGTACGCACGTCCGACGTCCTCGCCCGACGGACCGTCACGGCGTTCCCGCTTATCTCTTCTGCCATGCCCGCACGCTATCGCTCGTCCGGGGCGGTCAGCCGCACCCCATTGAGTTGCACCACCCGCAGGGCGTCCCGCAGCGCCTCGACCTGTTCCTGCGACATCATCCCGAAGAACGCGACGAGCGCGGCCGCGGCGTTGTCGCTGGCCGACCACGCTTCGTTCATCAGTGCGGCGGAGTACGCGGCCCGGGTGGAGACGGCCTCATATCGATAGGCCCGGCCCTCCTGCGTGCGGCGGAGCCAGCCCTTCTGATGCAGGTTGTCCATTACGGTCATGACCGTCGTGTAGGCGATCCGCCGTTCTTCCCTGAGGTCCTCGAGAACTTCCCGCACGGTGACCGGGCGGTTCCACCGCCATACCCGCGTCATCACCGCGTCTTCGAGCTCTCCCAAAGGTCGTGGCACAGGAAGAATGATAGGTCGCCGCGCCCCGGCCGCGCGGGCACCGGGAGCCGGGCCCGGCGGGAGCCCGGGCGGCCCGGGAACGGCAAAGGGTCTGCGGGAGAACCCGGTGGTTCTCCCGCAGACCCTGGTGGTGCGCGTTTGCCGACCCGTCAGACGCGGGCCTCGCCTTCCGCGGTCGCCGCCTCGGCCTGGGCGTACGCCGCGTCGACGGCGGCGTCCTCCTTGGCCTTGTTGGCGCCGCCCTGACTCCGGACGATCGTCACGATGAGCGCGGTGAAGGCAACGGCCATCACCGCAGAAGGGGTGAGTGCGGCAATGTAGTCCATGGGCACGAGAGTAGGGCAGGCCCCCGGCCCGGCGCGGACCGACCCGGGCATGGCCTTCGCCACACTCGCCCGGCCGGGGAGCCGCGCCCGGCGGCCCCCGGCACGGGGTCAGGCCGTGAGCAGCTCGGCCTCCGGCGGGCGGCTCTTGCGGCGCGGCGGGAAGACCTCACCGGGCGTGGGGATGGGCCGGGAGGGCCGCTTCGGCTCCCCGGGACGCTCACGCTCCGGCTCGGGCTGCTGGGCGGGCTTCGGCTTCTCCTTGCCGGGCTGCTCCTCGCCGGGCTTGCCCGGCTCCCGCTTGCCCGGCTCCTGCTTGCCCGGCTCCTGCTTCGCGGGTTGCTCCTTCGGCGCCCGGCGCTCCTCCTCGCCCTCGGCGGCGCGTCCCCCCGGGAGGGCCAGCAGGCGGGTGCGGGCGAGGGGCAGGGCGGCCCGGACGAGCAGCTCCGTGCGGCGGGCGGCCTCCCGGGGACTGGCGGGCGCGGAGCAGAGCCGGCGGAGCGCGACGACGTCCTCGTCCGTCGCGGTGTAGCCCGCGTCGAGCGCGTCGCGCAGGCGGCCGAGGTAGCCGGTGGCCGAGCCGGGGAGGGCGGCCCGGTAGCGGTCCACCTCGGCGAAGAGGAACCGCCGGAGCCGTGCGGCTTCACGCGTCGCGTCATCCACGGCCAGTGCGAGGTGGAGGCACTCCCTGATCTCCTGGGCCGGGAGCGCGGCGGACTGGAGGGCGGTGGCGAGGGCACGACGGAGCACGCTCAGCTCCTCCGTGCTGAAGGCCATACCGCCTCGGGAACCATGTGGCGTGGGCATAGTGTGACTTTAAGTGCTAAACGGACGAAATGCCCTCGTGACGCGCCCGCCGCCGCCCACCGGTCCCGGGCGTCACATCCGGGCGACGTTGCGCTCGTAGACCAGACGCAGGCCGATCAGGGTGAGCCATGGCTCGTGCTCGTCGATCACCGAGGACTCCCCCAGCACCATCGGCGCCAGCCCGCCCGTGGCGATGACGGTGACGTCGTCCGGATCGCCGTCCGGGCCCGCCAGCTCCCGGGCCATCCGGTCCACCACGCCGTCCACCTGGCCGGCGAAGCCGTAGAGGATGCCCGACTGCATGGCCTCGACCGTGTTCTTGCCGATCACCGAGCGGGGCCGGGCCAGCTCGATCTTGCGGAGCTGGGCCCCGCGCACGCCGAGCGCCTCGACGCTGATCTCGATGCCGGGCGCGATCACGCCGCCGACGTACTCCCCCCGCGCGGAGATGGCGTCGAACGTGGTCGCCGTCCCGAAGTCGACGACGACGCAGGGGCCGCCGTACAGCTCGACCGCGCCGACCGCGTTGATGATCCGGTCGGCGCCGACCTCCTTCGGGTGGTCCATGAGGACGGGCACGCCCGTCTTCACTCCCGGCTCCACCAGCACGGCGGGGATGTCGCCGTAGTAGCGGCGGGTGACCTCGCGCAGTTCGTGCAGCACCGAGGGCACCGTCGAGCAGATCGCGATGCCGTCGATGCCCTCGCCCAGCTCCACGCCGAGCAGCGGGTGCATGCCCATCAGGCCCTGCAGCAGCACGGCCAGCTCGTCGGCGGTACGGCGGGCGTCGGTGGAGATCCGCCAGTGCTCGACGATCTCCTCGCCGTCGAAGAGGCCGAGGACGGTGTGGGTGTTTCCGACGTCGATGGTCAGCAGCATGGCTCAGGCCTCGTCCCTCAGGTCCAGGCCGATGTCCAGGATCGGTGCGGAGTGGGTGAGCGCGCCGACGGCCAGGTAGTCGACGCCCGTCGCCGCGTACTCGGCCGCGTTCGCCAGGGTGAGCCGCCCGGAGGACTCCAGGGCCGCCCGCCCGGCGACGAGGGCGACCGCCTCGGCCGTCTCGGCCGGGGTGAAGTTGTCCAGCAGCAGCAGGTCGGCGCCCTCGGCCAGGACGGGCTCGATCTGGTCCACGTCGTCCACCTCGACCTCGATCGGCAGCTCCGGGAACTCGTCCCGCACGGCCTTGAAGGCCGCGGCCACGCCGCCCGCCGCGATCACGTGGTTGTCCTTGATCAGCGCGGCGTCGGAGAGGGAGAAGCGGTGGTTGACGCCCCCGCCACAGCGCACCGCGTACTTCTCCAGCGCCCGCAGGCCCGGTGTCGTCTTGCGGGTGTCGCGGACCCGGGCCCTCGTGCCCGCCAGCGCGTCCGCCCAGGCGGCGGTCGCCGTGGCGATCCCGGACAGGTGGCACAGCAGGTTGAGGGCGCTGCGCTCGCCGGTCAGCAGATCGCGGGTGCGGGTGCGCACGCTCAGCAGGACGGTGCCGGGCGTCACCCGGTCGCCGTCCTCGACGTGCCGCTCGACCTCGAACTCGTCCGTGCACACCACCGAGAGGACCGCCTCGGCCACGCGCAGGCCCGCGATCGTCCCCGCCTCGCGGGCGGTGAAGTCGGCGGTGGCCACCGCGTCCTCCGAAACGGTGGCCACGGTCGTGACGTCCACGCCGTGGTCCAGGTCCTCCTCGATGGCCAGGTGGGCGATGTCCTCCACCTGGACGGGGTCGAGCCCGGCCTCGGCGAGGAGCTGGGCCAGCTCGGGGTCGAGACCGCACTCCAGCGGGTCGAGGTCCAGCTCCTCGTCCAGCTCGCCGCAGCCGCACGCGTCCCCGCAGCCGCCGGAGGCGGCGGTCGCGCCGGGGCCGCCGATCTGGAGCAACGGCAGGTCCACCGGCTCGGTTCGGGTGCGGTCGTCAGGGGTCGTCACGGCTTCTCCTCGGATGCGGCGGGGATGACCGGCGGGAAGCCGGTGGTGTCGGTCGTGCGCAGGGTGAGCCGCGCCGCGGCGGCCGGTTCGTCGCGGCGCGGCTGGCCCGGGCGCGGCTCATCGGACGCCGGGGAGGCGCCCAGGGTCACGACGAGGTGGCGGGCCCACCGGGCGTCGTCCCGGTCCGGGTGGTCCTCCCGCCAGTGGCAGCCGCGGGTCTCCGCCCGCCGCGCCGCGGCGGCGACGAGGACGGAGGCCACCAGGTGGAGGTTGGTGACCTCCCAGCTCTCGGTGCCCGGCTCGGCGGGCTTGCCCGCCGAGCCCGCGGGCTCCTCGGCGGACCCGGCGTGGCGCAGGGCCGCCAGGGCGGCGGCCGTCGCCGCCAGGCCCTCGGCCGAGCGGAGCACCCCGGCGCCGCGCGTCATGATCCGCTGGATCTCGATCCTGGCCTCCGGCGGCAGCAGGGGCAGCTCGGGCGGCGGCTCGGCCGGGACCCGGGCCGGCCGGGCCGCGGCGGCGACGTCGGCGGCGATGCGCTCGGCGAAGACCAGCCCCTCCAGCAGGGAGTTCGAGGCGAGGCGGTTGGCGCCGTGGACACCCGTGCAGGCCGTCTCGCCGCAGGCGTAGAGCCCGGGCACGGTGGTGCGGCCGTGCAGGTCGGTGCGCACACCGCCGGAGGCGTAGTGGGCGGCCGGGGCCACCGGGATCGGCTCCCGCACGGGGTCGATGCCGTGCGAGCGGCAGGCGGCCAGGATCGTCGGGAAGCGCTCGGCCCACATCCGGGCGCCGAAGTGCCGGGTGTCCAGATACATGTGGTCGGTGCCCCGCTCCCGGCAGCGCCGCATGATGCCCTTGGCCACGATGTCGCGCGGGGCCAGCTCGGCCAGCTCGTGGGCACCGACCATGAACCGCACTCCGTCGGCGTCCACGAGGTGGGCGCCCTCGCCGCGCACCGCCTCGGAGATCAGCGGCTGCTGCCCCTCCGCCCCCGGGCCCAGGTAGAGCACCGTCGGGTGGAACTGGACGAACTCCAGGTCGCTGACCTCCGCCCCGGCGCGCAGCGCGAGGGCGACGCCGTCCCCGGTGGACACGGCCGGGTTCGTCGTCGCGGAGAAGACCTGGCCCATGCCGCCGGTGGCGAGCACGACCGCGGGCGCGTGGACGGCGCCGACGCCGTCGTGCTGGCCCTCGCCCATGACGTGCAGGGAGACGCCGGCGGTGTGCCCCTCGGCATCGCGCAGGAGGTCCAGCACGAGCGCGTGCTCGATGGTGCGGATGCCCGCGCCGCGCACGGCCTCCACCAGGGCGCGGGAGATCTCCGCGCCGGTCGCGTCACCGCCCGCGTGGGCGATGCGGCGCCGGTGGTGGCCGCCCTCGCGGGTCAGCTCGATCTCGCCGGTCGCCGCGGCCGTGTCGAAGACGGCGCCGGTGGCGATCAGCCGCCGGACGGCGTCGGGCCCCTCGGTGACGAGCGTGCGCACGGCGGCCGCGTCGCACAGCCCGGCGCCCGCGACCAGGGTGTCGGCGAGGTGCTGGTCCGGGGTGTCGCCCTCGCCGAGCGCGGCGGCGATGCCGCCCTGCGCCCAGCGGGTCGAGCCGTCGTTGAGGTCGGCCTTGGTGACGATGACGGTGGCCAGGCCCGCCGCGACGCAGCGCAGGGCGGCCGTCAGCCCGGCCACGCCGGAGCCGACGACGACCACGTCGGCCTCGATGGCCCAGCTCGGGGCGGGCGCGGCGAGGCGTATGCCGGTGGGCGCGGCGCCCCGGGCGCTCCCCGGGGTGGAGCCGGTCGCGGTACTCATGCTGCGGCTCCGAACGGCAGGCGGATGTTGTCGATGAGGCGGGTGCCGCCGACGCGGGCGGCCACGGCCAGGACGGCCTCCCCCTCGAAGTCGTCGTCGACGTCGGTGAAGTCGGCCGGGTCGACGAGGGCGAGGTAGTCGACGTCCAGGCCGCGCGCCTCGTCCAGCACCAGCTGGGCGGCCGCCAGCGCGGCCGACGGGCCGCGGGTGGCGTGGGCCAGCGCGTGCGCGTCGGCCGAGGCGCGGGACTCGCCCACCTTGGCGAGCGCCGCCGCCCGCCCCTCGCGGGCGGGGGCGGCGGCGGCCCGGGCGCGCAGCGCGGCCTCGGCCGTGAGCCGGTCCCGGGCGGCGAACAGCGCGCGGGAGAGGGCCAGCGCGACCTTCCGCTCGTGCCGCGAGAGATAGCGGTTACGGCTGGAGAGGGCGAGGCCGTCCGGCTCCCGGACCGTGGGCACGCCGACGATCTCCACCGGGAAGTTCAGATCCCGCACCATGCGGGTGATCAGGGCGAGCTGCTGGGCGTCCTTCTCCCCGTAGAAGGCCACGTCGGGGGCCGTGAGGTGCAGCAGCTTCGCGACGACGGTGAGCATGCCGTCGAAGTGTCCGGGCCGGTGCTCGCCCTCCAGCCGCTCCCCCATGGGCCCGGCCGAGACGCGCACCTCGGGCTCCCCGCCCGGGTAGACCTCCTCGGTGCCCGGCGCGAACACGACGTCCGCTCCCGCCTCGGCGGCCACCACGCGGTCGGCGTCCAGGGTGCGCGGATAGCGGTCGAGGTCCTCCTCCGCGCCGAACTGGAGCGGGTTGACGAAGACCGTGACCACGACCTGCCCGCCCGGGCCCACCGCGGCCCGCGCCGTGCGGATCAGCTCCGCGTGCCCGTCGTGCAGGGCGCCCATGGTCATCACCACGCCCCGACGCCCCTCGGCCGTGCGCAGCCGCCGCAGCTCGGCGGCCGTGTGCAGGAGGGTCATGGGCGTGCTCCGTCCGAGAGGACCTCCAGCAGGTCCTCCGCCAGCTCGGGCTTGAGGAGACCGGCGGCCAGCGCCCGGTCGGCCGTGGTGCGGGCCATGGCCACGTAGCCGGACACCGCGCCCGGCGCGTGCCGCCGCAGCTCGGCGAGGTGCGCGGAGACGGTACCGGCGTCGCCCCGCGCCACCGGGCCGGTCAGCGCCGCGTCGCCCGAGCGCAGGGCGTTGTCCAGGGCCGCCCCGAGCAGCGGGCCCAGCATCCGGTCCGGCGCGGCCACCCCCGCCGAGCGCAGCAGGTCCTGCGCCTGCGCGACGAGGGTGACGAGGTAGTTGGCGCCCAGGGCCAGGGCCGCGTGGTAGAGCGGGCGGGCCTCCTCGGCGATCCACTCGGGCTCGCCGCCCATCTCGATCACCAGGGCCTCGGCCGCCAGCCGCAGCTCCTCGGGCGCGGTGACGCCGAAGGCGCAGCCCGCGAGCCGATGGACGTCGACCGGGGTGCCGGTGAACGTCATCACCGGGTGCAGGGCGAGCGGCAGCGCGCCCGCCCGGAGCGCGGGCTCCAGCACGGCCGTGCCGTACCGGCCGGAGGTGTGGACGAGGAGCTGGCCGGGGCGGACGGCACCCGTCTCGACCAGGCCCCCCACCAGGTCCGGCAGCGCGTCGTCCGGCACGGTGAGCAGCACCAGCTCGGAGCGGGCCAGGACCTCGCGGGGCTCGACCAGCGGCACGCCGGGCAGCAGCTCGGCCGCGCGGCGGCGGGAGGCGTCGGAGACCCCGGAGGCGGCCACCGTGCGGTGACCGGCGAGCCCGAGGGCCGCGGCGAGCACGGGGCCCACGCGCCCGGCACCGACCACGCCGACGCCCAGCCGGGCGGGCCGCTCGTGGGCGTGCCGGGCCGGCTGCGCGGGCTGCGGGGAGGAGACCGGCCGAGGGGGCCGGGCGGGATCGTGTTCGTTCACGGGTTCGTTCACGCGGTTCGGGCCTTCCGTTCCAGTCCGCTGTATCCCGGTACCGGACGTCGGACCCATGCTACGCGCCGGGGCGCGGCACCGGGTTAATCGGTCGCGTCACACCCGGTGAGCGGTCGAGGATGCGCACATGGCAGACGACGAGCACCGGTCCGCGGAGCCGCCCGCGCAGGAGGCCACACCGCGGGGCGGCCTGGGAAGCGGCCGGGACGAGGCACCCGGCCGCGGGCCGGACGACAGCCCCGACGACGGCCCGGACGACGAGCCGGACGACGGGTCCGGGGGTGTCGGCCGGTGGCGGCGCCTGGTGGCCGCCGAGCGGGCCCGGCGGAAGCTGTCGACGGGGCCGGTGCGGCCGCTCGCCGAGCGCCTCGCCGAGGTCGGCGAGGCCGTGGCCCGGTCCGGGGCCGAGTGGCCGGACTTCTACGGCGACGGCGTCGTCACCGAGCTGGAGGAACGCACCGCCGAACTGCTCGGCACGGCCGCCGCCGTCTGGTTCCCCACCGGCACGATGGCCCAGCAGGCGGCCCTGCGCTGCTGGGCGGCCCGCACCGGGAACCCCCGCGTCGCGCTGCACCCCGGGGCGCACCCGGTGCAGCACGAGCGGGACGCGCTGGAGCGGCTGAGCGGGCTCCAGCCGGTGCGGATCGGCAGCGCGCGCGCCCCGGTCACGGCGGAGGACGTGCACGGCCTCGACGAGCCCGTCGGGACGGTGATGCTGGAGCTGCCGCTGGTCGCGGCCGGGTACGCGCTGCCCACCTGGGACGAGCTGAACCGGACCGTGGAGGCGGCCCGCGAGCGGGAGGCCGTCGTCCACTTCGACGGGGCGCGGCTGTGGGAGTCCACCACCTGGTTCGGCCGTTCGCTGGCCGAGATCGCCACCCTCGCGGACTCCGTCTACGTCTCGTTCTACAAGTCGCTGCGCGGACTGTCCGGCGCCGCGCTCGCCGGTCCCGCGGACGTCGTCGGGGAAGCGCGGGCCTGGCGGCACCGTTACGGGGGCAACCTCGTCCAGCAGTGGCCGGCCGTGCTGACGGCCCTCGCCGGGCTCGACCGCGAGCTGCCCCGGCTGCCCTCCTACGTCGCGCGGGCCCGGCTCGTCGCGGCGGAGCTGCGGGCCGCGTTCGACGCCGCGGAGCTGCCCTTCGCGGCGGTCCACCCGGAGGAGCCGCACACGCACCAGTTCGAGGTCTGGCTCGCGGGCGATCCGGACGCGCTGACGCTGGCCGCCGTGCGGCAGGCCGAGGAGACCGGCACCGCGCTGTTCGGGCTCTGGTGGGCGGCGGGGCCGCCGGGCCTCGCGGCGACCGACGTCACCGTCGAGGCGCCCGGGCTCGACTGGACGGCCGAGGACGTGCGCGAGGCGGCCCGGACGTTCCTCGCCTACGCGGACCGGGCTCGGGCGTAGGGCCGGGCGTCAGCCGTGGCCCCCGGCGCGGACCAGGCCGTTCTCGTAGGCGTAGACGACGGCCTGGACGCGGTCGCGCAGCTCCAGCTTGGTGAGGATGCGGCCCACGTGCGTCTTCACGGTGGCCTCCGAGAGCACCAGGTGCGCGGCGATCTCCCCGTTGGACATGCCCTGGGCCACGAGCAGCAGCACCTCGCGCTCCCGCTCCGTCAGCCGGCCCGCCTCCGGTGGCTCCTGCCCGCCCGCGGCCACTGCGGGCAGCAGCGGCGAGAAGCGGTCGATGAGCCGCTTGGTCGTGGACGGCGCCACCACCGCGTCCCCGCTGTGCACCGCCCGGATCGCGCTCAGCAGCTCGGCCGGCGGGACGTCCTTGAGCAGGAAGCCGCCCGCCCCGGCCTTGAGGGCGGCGAAGGCGTACTCGTCCAGGTCGAAGGTGGTGAGGATGAGCACCTTCGGGTCGCCCGGCCCGCCCTGGCCCTCCTGGCAGATGCGCCGGGTGGCCTCGACGCCGTCCATCACCGGCATGCGGATGTCCATGAGGACCACGTCCACGGTGGTGGTGCGCAGGGCCTCCAGCGCCTCGGCGCCGTTCGCCGCCTCGGCGACGATCTCCATGTCCGGCTGGGCGGCCAGCACCATGCGGAAGCCGGTGCGCAGGAGCACCTGGTCGTCGACGAGCATCACGCGGACGGTCATGGGGGGGTTCCTCTTCTCGGTCTTCCGGGGTGGGGGCGGGGTCGGGACGTGGCGGTCGCTGCCGGCCCGCCGGGGCCGGGTTCGCCGCGGTCGGTTCAGTGCTGGCCGGCCAGGGGGAGGCTGGCGCGGATGCGGAAGCCGCCGCCGGGGCGGGGGCCCGTCTCCAGCAGTCCTCCCACCATGCCCACGCGCTCGCGCATGCCGATCAGGCCGTGGCCCAGACCGTCGGCCCCGCCCTCCTCGTACAGCTCCGCCTGGGCACCGCGGCCGTCGTCCTCGGCGAGCAGGCTCAGCTCGTCGTTGCCGTAGGTGATCCGCACCGTCGCGCCCGCGTCGGGGCCACCGTGCTTGCGGGTGTTGGTGAGGGCCTCCTGCACGATCCGGTACGCCGTCAGCTCCACCCCGCTCGGCAGCGGCCGGGGGGTGCCGTCGACCCGGAAGTCGACCGTCAGCCCGGTGCCGCGGACCTGCTCGACCAGCTCCGTGAGCTGCTCCACGCCTGGTTGCGGCACGTACTCGCCCGCCTCGCCGCGCTCGTCGTCCCGCAGGACGCCCAGCAGGCGGCGCATCTCGGCCAGCGCCTGCCGCCCGGTGCCGGAGATCGTCTCCAGCGCCTGCCGCGTCTGCTCGGGCGCGCTGTCCAGGACGTACGCGGCGCCGTCCGCCTGGACGACCATGACGGACACGTTGTGCGCGACGACGTCGTGCAGCTCGCGGGCGATCCGCGCGCGCTCGGCCGCCACGGCGACCTTGGCCTGCGCCTCCCGCTCGCGCTCCAGCCGGGCCGCCCGCTCCTCCAGCTCGATGTAGTACGCCCGCCGGGTGCGCAGGGAGTCCCCCATGACCCAGGCGAGCAGGAAGCAGACGAGGAAGAAGACGAGCGCGGCGATGTCGCCGAACGTGCCGCCGTCCTCCTCGGCGAACCGCAGGACGGCCAGCGGCGGCCCGACGAAGGCTCCCACCAGCGCGAGCCGGGACGCCCAGCGCACCTCCCGGGAGGCGACGGTGAAGACGATCACCAGCATCGCGAAGTCCGGCGGGACCGCGAAGACGTCCGTGGCGAGCTGGGCCAGGCCCGCGGCGACGGCGAGGAGCAGCATGGCCTCGGGCCAGCGGCGGCGCAGCCACACCACGACGGACAGCGCGAACGAGATGGGGACGGCGGCGAGGAGCTGCCAGTCCGAGAGCCGGCGGAACTCACCGGCCTCGGCCTCGGCCACCAGCCACACCGCAGAGATCAGCAGCAGACAGACGGCCCAGAAGCCGTCCACCCACATGGGATGTCTGCGGAGGAACTCGTAGAGCCGATGCACGTAACCCAGCGTAAACACCGTGACAGCGGAACGAGTCAGCCGGAGGGCCGATCCCTGGGGCGCCCGACTACTCCCCAGGGTGGACACGCCCTGCGACCGCCACGCCAGGGCGCGGTGCCGCCGCCTGCCCGGGCGCCCTAGCGTGGTGGCGTGACCGAGCATCCCGAGCCCGAGCAGGCCGAGCCGACCGAGGACCACACCGGCTGGCTGGCCGCCGCCGAGCACGCGCTCTACGGACCCGGGGGCTTCTTCCTCCGCGAGGCGCCCAGCGCCCACTTCCGCACCTCGGTGCACGCCTCCCCGCTGTACGCCGGGGCCGTGGCGGAGCTGCTGGGCCGGGTGGACGAGGAGCTGGGCCGCCCGGCCGAGCTGGCGCTCGTCGACGTCGGGGCCGGGCGGGGTGAGCTGCTCACCGGGGTGCTGGACGCGCTGCCCGGTGAGCGCGCGCGGCGGCTGCGCCCGGTGGCGGTGGAGCGGGCCGCCCGCCCCGAGGGTCTCGACCCGCGCGTCGAGTGGCGGCCCGAGCTGCCGGAGAGCGGGCTGACGGGGCTGGTCTTCGCCAACGAGTGGCTGGACAACGTGCCGTGCGAGGTCGCCGAGACCGACGCGGCGGGGCGGTGGCGTCGGGTCCTGGTCCGGCCGGACGGGGCGGAGCGCCTCGGCCCGCCGGTGACGGGGGCGGACGCGGAGTGGCTGGCCCGCTGGTGGCCGTGCCCGTCGGGGCCGGACGGGCGCCCGGAGCCGGGCGGCCGCGCGGAGGTGGGCCGCCCCCGGGACGTCGCGTGGCGGGCCGCGGTGGGCATGCTGGACCGCGGGCTGGCCGTCGCCGTCGACTACGGGCACGAGCGGGCCGCCCGGCCCCCGTTCGGCACGCTGACCGGCTACCGGGACGGGCGTGCGGTGCCGCCGGTGCCGGACGGGTCCTGCGATCTGACGGCCCACGTGGCCCTGGACGCCTGCGCTGGCCCGGGTGCCGTGCTGCTGCCGCAGCGGGAGGCGCTGACCCGGCTCGGGGTGCGCGCCGACCGGCCGCCCCTGGACCTGGCGTCCACCGACCCGGCGGGCTATGTGCGGGCGCTCGTCCGGGCCGGGGAGGCCGCCGAGCTGCTCGGTCCGGCGGGACTGGGCGGGCACCTGTGGCTGGTGGAACCGGTGGGGGTGGGCTGGGGCACCCCCCTTGGGGGCACCCCCCATGGGGGCACCCCCCATGGGGGCACCCCCCTTGGAGGCACCTCCCATGGGGGCACCTCCCAGCGGTAGCTGGGGGAGGTAGCTGGGGGAGGTAGCTGGGGGAGGTAGCTGGGGGAGTGCTGGGCTGACCGCGGGATCAGGTGAGCCAGCGCTCGGGGCGGGCGATGCGCCGTCCGGTGCGGGATCGTTCCGCCTGCGCGGCGAGGATGTCGGTCGCCTCGCCGGCGTCCCGCAGCCTCGCCACGACGGCGGCGTTCGCGCCGTGGTCCACGTGGACGTCCGCGAGCCCGAGTCGGCGCATCCACGGCCCCTGCGTCCGGCGCACGCTCTGCACCTTCGCGTGCGGCACCAGCTCCAGCACGCGCCGCAGCCGCCCGTGCCGGGTGACGAACACGGCGTCGGTGACCCCGTGTCCGTAGCCGCGCCACCACACCGGCACCGCGAACCGGGACCGGGGCGGCGCGGGGCGGGCCGCGGCGACCGCCTCCGCCACGTCCACGCCGGGCAGCACCGTGGCCAGCACCCCGGCGGCCACCGCGCGCTCCGCCACGGGCAGCAGCACCGTGGGCGCCTCGCCCGCGCCGCCGCCCGCGACGGCCAGCTCGACCCGCACCCAGCCGCGACGCCGCCACAGCAGCGGCTCGAGGACGCGCACGGCCTGGACGCGGCCGGGCGGCACGGTCGCGTGCTCGCGGTTGAGCAGCCCGTGGTCCAGCCGGAGGCCGTCCGGGGACTCGGCGACCTTCCAGTCGTACTCGGTCAGATACCGGCCGACGGTGGACACCCAGGCGCCGCCCAGCATCGGCAGCCCCGCCGCGATCGCCGCGGTGACACTGCCGCTGAGCCACCACAGCGTCCCGGGGACGACGACGAGCGCGGCCAGCAGCCCCCAGCCGGTGCCCATGAGCAGCAGCGCGACGGTGAGCATGCCCGGCGGCACCCGCACCAGCTCGCGCTCCGGCGCCTCCCCGGCCTCCGGCGCCGCCTCCGGGACGATCCCGGCGGCCCGGGCGAGCAGTTCGGCACGCAGGGCGACGGCCTCGGACTCGCCGAGGTAGGCCAGCTCGTCCTTCTCGTTCGTGCCGACGACGTCCAGCTTCAGCTTGGCCACTCCGGCGACACGGGCCAGCAGCGGCCGGGAGACGTCGACGGCCTGGATGCGGTCGAGCCGGATGTGCGCGACCCGGCGGAAGACGAGCCCGGTGCGGATGCGCAGCTCCGTGTCCGTCACCGTGTAGTGGGTGGCCCACCAGGACAGGAAGCCGTAGACAGCGGCCATCGGCACGACGACGGCGAAGGCCAGCACCAACCAGCCCACCGTCAGCTCCTCGGTCCACGCCCGGGTGCGCTCGTAGTCCTGGACGGCGAAGACGACGAGCGCCGCGATCGGCGCCCACGCCCGCCGCCAGGGCGTGACGGGGTGCAGCCGCCGCCCCTTCCCGTCCGGCGCCGCGTCCGGTGCCGCCCCGTCCCCGTCCGGAGCCTCCGCGCCCGGCGCCGTCTCGCCCCCGCCCGCCGCGTCCGGCGCGGCGTCCGCCGCGTCCTCGCCCGGGTGCCGCCCGCCCGTCACAGCCCCGCCGATCGGGCCTCGCCCAGCTCGGTGAGCCGGTCGCGCAGCCGCTCCGCCTCGGCCGGGGCCAGCCCGGGGATCGCGGCGTCGGTGGTGGCGGCGGCCGTGTGGAGCTGCACGCGGGCGAGCCCGTAGCGGCGCTCCAGCGGCCCGGAGGTGACCTCGACGAGCTGCATCCGGCCGTAGGGCACCACCGTCGTCTCACGCCACAGCACGCCCCGGCTGATGAGCAGGTCGTCGGCGCGTTCCCGGTAGCGCCAGGACCGCCAGTTGCGGCCGAGCGCGTACCAGCCCCACAGGGCGAGCGCGGGCCACAGCAGCGCGGGCAGCGCCCACAGCGGGCCCAGCAGGAGGAGGGGCAGGGCCGTGGCGGGGGTCAGCACGGCGGCGGCCGTCAGCAGCACCGCGCGGCGCATGCGCAGCAGCCCCCGTTCCACGCCACGCCATCGCTCCGGACGGTCCCCCGACGCGTCCCGTTGCCCCTGTTGCGCCCGCTGCTGCATGGCTCAAGCCTAGGCTCCGGCGCACGCGGCGCGCCGGAGCTGTCAGACTTGGCCGCATGACGGAGACGACGGTCGGAATCGGAGGCGCGGCCGAGAGCACGGACATGGTGCTCAACATCGGCCCCCAGCACCCGTCCACCCACGGCGTGCTGCGGCTGCGCCTGGTGCTGGACGGCGAGCGCATCAGCGCGGCCGAGCCCGTCGTCGGCTACATGCACCGCGGGGCCGAGAAGCTGTTCGAGGCGCGCGACTACCGGCAGATCATCGTGCTGGCCAACCGGCACGACTGGCTGTCGGCGTTCTCCAACGAGCTGGGCGTCGTGCTCGCCGTCGAGCGCATGCTCGGCATGGAGGTCCCCGAGCGGGCCGTGTGGCTGCGCACGCTGCTGGCCGAGCTGAACCGGGTGCTGAACCACCTGATGTTCCTCGGCTCCTACCCGCTGGAGCTGGGCGGCATCACGCCGATCTTCTACGCCTTCCGGGAGCGGGAGGACCTCCAGCACGTGATGGAGGAGCTGTCCGGCGGGCGGATGCACTACATGTTCAACCGCGTCGGCGGCCTCAAGGAGGACCTGCCGGCCGGCTGGCTGGACCGCGCCCGGGCCGCCGTGGCGAGCCTGCGCTCGCGGATGGACGTCTACGACGACCTGGTGGTGGGTAACGAGATCTTCCGCGTCCGCACGAAGGGCGTCGGGGTGCTGCGCCCCGAGACGGTCCACGCGTACGGCGTCAGCGGGCCGATCGCCCGGGCCTCCGGGGTCGACTTCGACCTGCGCCGTGACGAGCCCTACCTCGCCTACGGCGAGCTCCAGGACACCCTGCGCGTCGTGACCCGCGACGGCGGTGACTGCCTGTCCCGCTTCGAGGTGCTGCTGGACCAGACGCACAACGCGCTGGAGCTGGCCGAGGCCTGCCTGGACCGGCTGGCCGAGCTGCCGCCGGGCCCCGTCAACCAGCGTCTGCCGAAGGTGCTGAAGGCGCCCGAGGGCGCGACGTACGCGTGGACGGAGAACCCGCTCGGCCTCAACGGCTACTACCTCGTCTCCAAGGGCGAGAAGACGCCGTACCGGCTGAAGCTGCGCTCGGCGTCCTACAACAACATCCAGGCGCTCACCGAGCTCCTGCCCGGCACGCTCGTCGCCGACATGGTGGCGATCCTGGGCTCGTTCTTCTTCGTCGTCGGCGACATCGACAAGTGAGCAACAACCGGACGGCCGCCTGACGTCGCGTCAGCGCCCGCTGGTTACGATCTTCCCTCCGCGATGTCGAACGGGAGGGGACGCCGCGATGCGGGTTCGGAAGGGACTGGCCTGCACGGCCGTGGCAGTGGCCATGGCCGTGCTCGGGGGGTGCGGCTCCGGCGGAGACGCCGAGAAGGAGCCGACGCGCGGGGACAGCGCGCCCAAGGGTGAGGACGAGAGCAAGGCCGAGGACGTCCCCGAGGCGTTCGACGCGCCGCTGAAGTTCGAGCCGGCCCCGGAGGTCACGGTGCCGAAGGCGGCGACGTCCGGGAACGTCGCCATGAGCGGCCGCACCGACGCGAACGGACTGCCCGTCACCATCGAGAAGGGCGTCCTCTACATCGGCCGGACCGACGGGCTGGAGATCGCCAGTGGCTATCGGCCCAGCGACGCGGTGCTGATCACCACGGCCGAGTCGCAGCCCGTGGATCCGGAGAAGGACGGGCCCTTCGTCGGCGACTCGACGGACGCCCCGCACCTGACCACCGTGGACGGCAAGCGGCTGGCCGTCATGGCCGTCGTCGGCGAGCTACCGGGCTCGGGCACGACGCCGAAGAAGACCGTCGTCGAACTCCTGGCGGCCGACGCCCGCGAGGCCACGCTCGCGTGGTCGGCGACCGTGGAGTTCGAGGGCCTCCAGGACTACAGCAAACACAGCGACGGCCCGCCCCAGATCCTCGGCCAGGTGGGCGACACCCTGGTCCTGGAGGTCGGCGACCACACCCTCGGCGTGGACCTCACCACCCGCGAGAGGGTGTGGTCCACCGAGGCCGACGGCGTCCTGGCCGGGGACACCCTCGTCGTGGAGCGGGCGGAGTCGGCGCGCGAGGACCGGCTCGTCGGGCTGGACGCGGCCACCGGCGAAGAGAAGTGGTCCGTGGACGCCGAAGGGTACGGCGACTTCGTCGGAGCGACGTCGAACCTGGTCGCGCTGGAGTCGTACTCCGGTGGCGAGGGGCGGCTCACGTTCGTGGAGACCGCCGAGGGCAAGGAGGTCGTCACCCATCGCGATCGCGACCAGTCCGCCTGCTCCTACGACGGCGCGTCCGTGCTGGTGTGCGGAGACGGCAAACGGCTCGACGCCTACGCGGCCGACTCGGGCAAGCCGCTGTGGTCGCTCCCCGACGAGTCCGCGAACCGGGTGGCCCCGAGGATGACGCTCCTCCGGGAGGGGCTGCTCTACGGAACGACGGAGAACGGCCCCGTCGTCCTGGACGCCCTCACGGGGGCGGACAAGGAGACCGAGCCGGGAGCGGCCCCGTTCGTGACAGACGGCATCGCGGCCCTCGCCTTCGCGCCGGAGTCGAAGCGGGCCATCGCCTTCCGCGTCACCGGCTGACGCGCACAGCCGCCGCACAGCCGCCGGGCCGCACCACGCCGGGCCGCGGAGCCGCCGGACGCACGCTACGAGATGCGCCGGCGGCGCAGGCCCGACTCGACGGGCCGGGGCTCCTCGGCCCCGCGGTCGGCCAGGTCGATGACGTTGGCCGCGGAGCGCGACGGAGCCGGCTCGCGGCGGCCCGCGGCGAAGTAGTCGAAGCCGCCCTCGGCGTCCGGGAGCCGGGCGCCCAGGGCGGCCCGGGCCTCCATCCGTTCCAGCACGGCGAAGGCCCGCTGGAAGGCCGCAGGGTCGAGCCGGGCGGCCGAGCGGCCCGGGGGCAGGGCCTTCGCCGGCTCGGCCGCGGTGATGGCCAGTTGACGGCGGCCCTCCAGCGCCGTGGCGCGGTCCGACTCGGCGTGGGCGTACCGGCGCAGGAGCGCGGCGTGCTCGGTGCGGAGCCGTTCGAACTCCGCCCGCTTGGCCCGCAGTTCCCGCGCCGACTCGGCGCGTAGCCGACGGGACTCCTCCAGATCCTCTTCGAGTTCGGCGCAGCGCTCCTCGACCTGCCACTCCATGCTGCGCCGCGCCGCCTGGGCCTCGGCAAGGCGGCGACCCGCCGTGCGGTCCCAGCGGCGCAGCAGCCCGACGCCGACGAGGGCGGTGGCGGCCGCCCCCGTGGCGAGGGCGCGCGGCAGCAGCCCGTCACCGGCGACCCAGGCACCGCCCGCGCAGGTCAGCGCGGTAGCGGCGAGGGCGGCCGGGGCGAGCATCCGGTGCAGGGGTGGGGCGTGCCGGTGACGTCCTCGTGGCATGGCCCGGAATTTACCCTGAGTGGCCTTCGTCCGGGAGGGCGCGTGGCGAATCGTTCCCAGGGGGTTATCCGACCGCGCACGCCCCCTTTGTCGCTTTGGCGCGGCCGGAACCGGGGTTCCGGCCGCGCCCGCCTCGCGCTCCTTACAGCAGGCCCTTGGACTCGAGATAGTCGCGGGCGACGTCGGCGGGCTTGCGGCGCTCGGCGTCGACCTGGCGGTTGAGCTCCGTGAGGTCCTCGGTGGTGAGCACCGCGGTCAGGGTGTTGAGGACGTCGGCGATGTCCTGGGCACCGGCGTCCTCCGCGTTGACGACGGGCACGATGTTGTCGGCGTTCTGCAACCCCTTGTCGTCCTCCAGCAGGACGAGGCCGAACTGCTCCAGCGTGGCGTCGGTGGTCGTGGTGAGCACCATGTCGTTGGTGCCGTCGGCGACGGACTGTTTGGCCTGCACCGTCCCGACGCCCTTGGGGTCGAGCGCGGCGATGTCGATGCCGTACGTCTTCTCCAGCCCCGGCTGGCAGAAGGGGCGTTCGGGGCACTCGTCGCCGGCGGCGAGCTTGACCGCGAGGCCCTTCTCGCCGAGGTCGGTGAGCGTCGTCAGACCGTGTGCGTCGGCGAGGTCCGCGCTCACCGCGAAGGCGTTCTGGTCGACCGCGTCGCCGGCTTCGAGGACGGCGAGACCGCGCTCCTCGGCGAGCTTCTCCAGCGCCGCCATGGTGGCGTCGACGTCGTTGCTCGCGACGGGCTTCGCGGTGGCCTTCTCGGCGCCGTTGACCTTGGCGTTCAGGAACTCCGCCAGGGTGGCCGCGTACTCGGGGACGACGTCGATCTCCCCCTTCTCCAGGGAGGGTTCGTACAGCTCGCGGTTGGCGACCCGCTGGACCCGGGTGTCGTAGCCGGCCTCCGCGAGGAGCTGGGCGTACATCCGGGCCATGATCTCGGACTCGGTGAAGCCCGCGGAGCCGACGACCAGGCTGCCCTTGTCCTGCTCGCCTGCCGTTCCGCCCTCCTCCTCCAGGCTCTCGCCGCCACAGGCCGTCAGCCCGGCGGCGAGCACGGCCGCCACGAGGACGGCGGTGCCGCGCGCGGCTCCTCGTCCGGTGCGGGTGAATCTCACGGTACTGCTCCTTCGGTCGGTTCGGTGGCTGACTGCGTCGGAGGCGCCGCGGGGGCCGCCCGGAGGGCCCGGCGACGGCGGCGCATCGGGTCGAGGAGCCGGTCGGCGAGAACGAGCACGCCCTCGACGGCCAGCGCGAGGGCCGCGACGAGGAGCGCCCCGGCGACGACCTGCGGGGTGTCGTAGGTGCGGAAGCCCGCGGTGATGACGCGGCCGAGACCGCCGCCACCGGGCAGGGCGGCCAGCGTCACCGTCGCCACGACCTGGACGGCGGCCGAGCGGACGCCCGTCATGATGAGCGGGTAGGCGAGCGGGAGTTCGGTGCGCCACAGGAGCTGCGGCCCCGACATGCCCATGCCCCGGGCGGCCTCGACCACGCCCCGGTCGGCTTCCCGCATGCCGACGTAGGCGTTCGTGAGGAGCGGCGGGACGGCGAACAGCACCAGGGCGATGACGGTGGGCCAGTCCCCGTGCCGCCCCAGCGGGGTGAGGCCGAGCAGGACCAGCACCGCGAAGGTGGGCACGGCCCGGCCGATGTTGGAGAGGTTGACGGCCAGGGCGCCGCCGCGCCCGATGTGGCCGAGCCACAGCGCGAGCGGCAGCGCGATGGCGCAGGCGAGCGCGAGACAGGCCACGGTGAGGAAGACGTGCTCGCCGAGCCGCTCCCACACCCCGCCGGGGCCGCTCCAGTTGGCGCCGTCGGCCAGCCACTCCCAGGTGTCGGTCACGATGTTCCCCGCGGCCATCTCACACCACCCGCTCGGCTCGCCGGGCCCAGCGGACCGGCCGACGGCTCGGTCGCTCGCGGCCCGCTCGCTGCCAGGGCGTCAGCAGCCGCTGGACGCCGAGGAGGAGGATGTCGAGGAGGACGGCCAGGGCCACGCACAGCACGGAGGCCGTCGCGACCTCCGCTTTGAAGAACCCCTGCATGCCGCTGTAGACGAGGTTGCCCAGGCCGCCGTAGCCGACGATCGCGCCGACCGTCGTCAGGGACACGGTGGAGACGGTGGCGATCCGCACTCCGGCGAGCACCCCGGGCAGGGCCAGGGGCAGTTCGACGGAGAAGAGCAGCCGGACCGGCCCGTATCCCATGCCGCGCGCCGCCTCGCGGGTCTCCTCGGGCACGGAGGCCAGCCCGGTGAGGATGTTCCGGACGAGGAGGGTGAGCGCGTACAGCACCAGACCGGTGACGACGACGGCGGCGGAGAGTCCGAGCAACGGGAGCAGCAGGGCGAACATGGCCAGGGAGGGGATGGTGTAGAGGACCGTCGTCAGGCCGAGGACGGGCCCGGCGGCGGCGCGCCAGCGACGCGCGACGAGCGCGAGCGGGAACGCGACGAGCAGCGCGATGCCGACGGCGGCGAGGGTGATCCAGACGTGCTGCACCGTCGCGTCGGTCAGCTCCTGGCTCCGGGTGCGTACATACTCCGCACAGATCCAGTCGTTGGCGGCCAGGCAGCTCTCCGTCCCCGTCGTCATCACCCCGAGACCCTAACCCGCACGAGTGACAGAAGGGTCGGAAGCGGTGACAGTAACGGGTGGCACAATGGCCGCCCGACGGAAGGGTGGCCATGATCCGATTCGAACGGGTGACCAAGCGGTATCCGGGCGGCACGGTCGCCGTGGACGAGCTGTCGTTCGAGGTGGCCGAGGGGGAACTGGTCACCCTCGTCGGCCCGTCGGGGTGCGGCAAGACGACGACGATGAAGATGGTCAACCGCCTCATCGAGCCCACCGACGGCCGCATCCTGCTCGACGGCGAGGACGTCGCCGCGACCGACCCCGTGAAGCTGCGGCGGCGCATCGGCTACGTCATCCAGCAGGTCGGCCTCTTCCCGCACAAGACCGTGCTGGACAACACCGCGACCGTGCCCGTGCTTCTCGGAGCCTCCCGGTCTGCCGCCCGGCGCCGCGCGGCGGAGCTGCTCGACCTCGTGGGGCTCGACCCGGCCGTCCACGGCGGCCGATACCCCGAGCAGCTCTCCGGGGGCCAGCGGCAGCGCGTCGGCGTCGCCCGCGCCCTGGCCGCCGACCCGCCGGTGCTGCTGATGGACGAGCCCTTCGGCGCCGTGGACCCGGTGGTCCGCGAGCACCTCCAGACCGAGTTCCTGCGCCTCCAGTCCGAGGTGCGCAAGACGGTCCTCTTCGTCACCCACGACATCGAGGAGGCCGTCCGCCTGGGCGACCGCATCGCCGTCTACGGGCACGGCCGGATCGAGCAGCTCGACAGCCCCGCCCGCCTGCTGGGCGCCCCCGCGACGCCGTACGTGGCCGAGTTCGTCGGGGCGGACCGCGGGCTGAAGCGGCTCTCGGTGACCCCCATCGAGCCCGGTGACCTGGAGCAGCCGCCCGTCGTCCGCCTCGGCGACCGGCTCGACCGGGCCACCGCGCGGCTGCGGGCCGAGGGCGCCCGCTGGGCCGTCGTCCTGGACGACGCCGGCGCCCTGCACGGCTGGGTCGCGGCCGGGGCACTCGCCGAACCCGGCGCGACGGCGGACGACGGGGCGGTACGGTCCCGGGCGCGCCGCATGGACGCCTGGCTGCCGCTGGGGGCCTCGCTCAAGCAGGCCTTCGCCACGATGCTGCAGTACGACGCGGGCTGGGTCGCCGTCCTGGACGGGGACCGGTTCGCCGGGGTGCTCACCCCGGCCCGACTGCACGAGGCGCTGCGGCGGTCCGTCGCCGCGGACTCCCCCGAGAACGCCGACGTGCCCCGCGACGCCGTCACACTGGACGGCGTCCACCGCTGAGGCCGACCGCCCACGACGGCGTCCGAAATCCGCCGGTCCGGGGCCGCCGGCCGACGCAGACTGGTGGTGTGAACACCTACGCGAACCGCACCCACACCGTCCTGGACTCTCCCCTCGGGCCCCTCACCCTCGTGGCCGAGGACGGCGTGCTGCGCGGCCTCTACATGACGGACCAGCGCCACCGGCCGCCCGAGGCGAGCTTCGGCGTGCCGGACCCGGAGGGCTTCGCGGACGTCACCGCCCAGCTCGGCGAGTACTTCGCGGGCGAGCGGACGGCCTTCTCCCTGCCGCTGGCCCTGGAGGGCACCCCGTTCCAGCGCACGGTGTGGGCGGCGCTGTGCGAGATCCCGTACGGCGAGACCGTCTCCTACGGCGAGCTGGCCGAACACATCGGCCGCCCCACCGCCTCCCGGGCCGTGGGCATGGCCAACGGCCGCAACCCCGTCGGCATCATCGTGCCCTGCCACCGCGTCGTCGGCGCGTCGGGCAGTCTCACCGGCTACGGCGGCGGCCTGGACCGCAAGCGCCAACTACTCGACTTCGAACGCCGCACCGCCAACGCCTGACCGCCGACCCCACCCGACCGGGGCCCGGGGTTCAGGTCGTGGGGGCGGGGGAGGCCGGGTCCTCGTCCTCGGGGAGGCGGCACACGTGTTGCAGCCACAGGGCGACGGCGACGATCGCGGCGGCCGCCACAACGGAGAGCCCCGCGTAGAGGGCCTGTTCGCGGCGGGCGCCGACCTGGAACAGGTCCGAGGTCAGCAGGTGGACGCCCATCCCGCCGTAGACCCCCGCGACGAAGGCGCCGACGAGCGCGCTCGCCTGACCGAACAGCACGGCGCGGGCGGCCATCATCGGCTCCACCGCCCTGACGTCGGCCCGGCGCTCCCGCTGGCCCTTCAGCCGGCCGCGCAGCGACAGCGTCGTGGCCAGGAGGATCGCCGCGATACCGGCCAGCACGATGGGGGCCGGGGCCGGGACGGCGGGCAGGGTGCCGAGGTTGTCCCACAGGCCCGAACCGGCCCAGGAGAGGACGCCGGTCAGGACGAAGACCCCGACCAGGGTGCGCAGGCGGAGCTGTTTGACCATGACTACTCGGGCAGGGCCAGCGTGAGGTCGGAGCGCAGCGTGACGCCCTCCCGCGGGACTCCGCGCAGCAGGTCCGCCACGGTGCCCACGCCGGGGACCTCCGCCTCCGGGTCCACGTCGTGCCACGGCACGAGGACGAAGGCCCGCTCGTGCGCGCGCGGATGCGGCAGCGTCAGCCCCGGGTCGCCGGAGACGACGTCCTGATAGGACACGATGTCCACGTCGATCGTGCGCGGGCCCCAACGCTCGGAGCGTTCCCGCTGGAACGCCTCCTCGATCGCCTGGCCGCGCTCCAGCAGGGAGGACGGCGGCAGCGTCGTCTTCACCAGGACGACGGCGTTGAAGTACGGCGGCTGGGACTGCGGGTCCACGCCCCAGGGCTGGGTCTCGTAGACCGGGGAGACGGCCTTGACCCGCAGGCCCGGGGTCTCCTCCAGCGCGTCGACGGCACCCTGCAGGGTCTCGAGCCGGTTGCCGAGGTTGCTCCCGAGGGCGAGGACGGCGCGTTTCGGGTTGTGCAGCGTGGAGTCGGCGGCGTCCACCTGGCGCACCACGGAAGCCGGTACCGGCTGCACGGTCGGGTCACTGTTCGGCGTCATGATCGGCTCCGCTTGATGGTGATGGTCACGTCGTCAAAGGGCACGGTGATCGGGGCCTCCGGCTTGTGGACGACCACCTCCACCTCGTGCACCGCCTCGTGAGTGAGGCATTGATCGGCGATCCGCTGGGCCAGTGTCTCGATGAGGTCCACCGGCTCCCCCGTGACGATGGCGTGAACCTGCTCGGCGACCACGCCGTAGTGCACCGTCTTTCCCAGCTCGTCCCCCGCGGCGGCGGCCCGGGTGTCCACCCCCATGTCCACGTCGACGACGAAGAGCTGGCCCTCGGTACGTTCGTGCTCGAAGACCCCGTGATACCCCCGTGCTCTCAGCCCGCGTACGGCTACTCGATCCACGAGTGCATCACCCCATTCGTCATCCGTGTCACGCCACCGTTCTGTGTCGCTTCATCCGGTTCTGTCCTTGTGGCACAGCCGTCTCGGCCGTACCGGCGCCGCATCGAATCTACCCGCGCACACCGACAGCGGGTGCGCGCGGGGCCCGACCGCGCCGCGCGGGGTGACGGATGACACGGACGGCGGCGGAGCGGCCCGAGGCGCGCCTACCCACAAGGCGCGGACCCGACGCCGGTATTCCCCCCGGTGACACTCCTGTGGGTGACGGGCGGACGCACCCCCCGCGGCCCTCAGCCCTCCGGGCCCGTCGAATCCCCGCCGGCCTCGTCGTCCGGGGCCTCGTCCGCCGCGTCGTCCGACTCGTCGGAATCCTCGGCGATGACGGGCGAGCCGTGGTGGGACCAGAGCCGCCAGACGCCGTCGACGTCGCGACGGAAGACGTTGGTGGCCACCACCAGCCCGCCGATCAGCTCCCCCGCCGAGCCGTCGGCCTCGGCCGGGCCTCCGCTGAGGATGTTCTCCGTACACGTCACCAGCGCCGCGTCCCCGACGACCGAGACCTCCACGTCGGTCAGGAAGAACTGGATGTACTCCGTGTTGGCCATGATCAGCGCATACGACCGCAGCACCTCGCCGCGACCGCGCAGAACCGGCCAGCCCGGATGGACGACGCTCACGTCGCCGTCCAGCCAGAGCACGGCCAGGGCCTCGTAGTCCCCCTGCTCCAGCGCGTCGTACAGCGCCCGGTTCGCCGCCTCGACCGCCGCGGCGGCGGCCTCGGTGTCGTGGCCGGAGTCGCGCGAGGTCATCGAGCGGCCTCCGCGACAGCCCGGGCGACCCGGACGGCGTCGGCGCTGGCCCGCACCTCGTGCACCCGCACGGCCCAGGCGCCGTCCCGCGCCGCCAGCGCGGAGACGGCCGCCGTGGCCGCGTCCCGCTCCCGGGCGGGCGGCGGGGCCGAGCCGGGCTCGCCCGCCAGCACGCGGCCCAGGAAACGCTTGCGGGAGGCCGCCACCAGCAGCGGGCGCCCCAGCGCGGCGTCGAGCTCTCGCAGCGCGGCGACCAGCGCGAGGTCGTGCTCGGCGTTCTTCGCGAAGCCCAGCCCCGGGTCGACCACGACGCGCTCGATCGCGATACCGCCCGCGACCGCCTGGTCCAGCGCGGACCGCAGCTCGTCGGTCACCTCGCGGACGACGTCCCCGTAGACGGCGCGGTCGTTCATGTCGACGGACTGCCCCCGCCAGTGCATGACGACAAACGGAACCCCGGCCTCCGCGACCACCGGCACCATGTCCGGGTCCGCCCGCCCGCCGCTGACGTCGTTCACGAGCCGCGCCCCGGCGGCGACGGCCCGCTCGGCCACGGACGCGCGCATGGTGTCGACGCTGACGAGGACGCCCTCGCCGACCAGCCCGCGCACGACCGGGAGGACGCGCCGCAGCTCCTCCTCCTCGTCCACCCGCAGGGCGCCGGGGCGCGTCGACTCACCGCCGACGTCCACCAGGTCGGCGCCCTCGGCCACCAGATCGAGGCCGTGCTTGACCGCCGCGGTGGTGTCGAACCAGCGGCCCCCGTCCGAGAAGGAGTCGGGCGTGACGTTGATCACGCCCATCACCCCGCACCGCCCCCACTCCGGAAGGCCGTGGGCGGTTCGCAGAGGACGGTGCATGGCGCTCATGCGTCCAGAGTAGGCCCCACCCCGGCCTCACCCCTCCCGGCCCGCTCGGGCACGCCCGCCTCCGGCCCGGGTACGCCCGCCTCCGGCTCTGGGGGCACCTCCCAGCGACAGCTGGGGGAGTTAGCCGGGGGAGAGTGAGCCAAAGGGCGCGCCGGTGTCGAAAGGGAGGAGAGCAAGGGAGCGACGAAGGAGCGAGCGCAGTCTCGACGACTGTCGACACCGGGCAAAAGCGCCCGGCGGCGAACCGAGCCCAGGAGAATCAGCGCGCCATGATGAGGCTCATGGCTTCGGAGCGGGTGGCGGCGTCGCGGAGCTGGCCTCGGACGGCGGAGGTCAGCGTCTTGGCACCCGGCTTCCGTACGCCCCGCATCGTCATGCACATGTGCTCGCACTCGATGACGACGATGACCCCGCGCGGCTCCAGGATGCGCATGAGGGAGTCGGCGATCTGCGTCGTGAGCCGCTCCTGCACCTGCGGGCGGCGGGCGAAGACGTCCACCAGCCGGGCGAGCTTGGACAGGCCGGTGATCTTGCCACTGGTCGACGGGATGTACCCGACGTGGGCGAAGCCGACGAAGGGCACCAGGTGGTGCTCGCAGGAACTGAGCACCTCGATGTCCTTGACCAGCACCATCTCGTCGTGGCCGAGATCGAACGTCGTGGTCAGGACGTCCTCCGGGCGCTGCCGCAGCCCGGCGAATATCTCCTGGTAGGCCCGTGCGACCCGGGCGGGGGTCTCCCGCAGGCCCTCGCGGTCCGGGTCCTCTCCGACCGCGATGAGCAACTCGCGGATGGCGTTCTCGGCGCGCTTCTCGTCGAACTCGCCGATCGCGTCGAACTCGCCGACCGCGCCCTCGCCTGCCAGACTCACCGGGTCGATCATGGGTTGCCTCGTTCCTTGCCCGTGCGCGTGCCTGCGGCCCGCGCCCACATCGTCGCGGACCTCGCGTTCGAATAGCGTACGAAAGCGTCCGCGCCCCACAGGGTAGAACCCAGGGGGCGCGGACGGCATTCCGGGGCGTGACGCCCCTCACAGGTCAGCTCTCGCCGCGCCGCTCGACGTCGACGGAGGCGTCGGCCGGGGAGTCCACGGGGGCGTCCACCGGGCCGATCTCCTTGCCCTTCTCCAGCGACGGGGTGCCGGAGCCCGCGCCGGCGAGCTCCTTCGGCGTGGAGACCGGCGGGCGGCTCGACGGCGTCCTGCGCGTCGACCCCGTCCACGCCGGGCGGGCCGGGCGCCGGACGACGTGCTTGAAGATCTCGGCGATCTCCTCCTTGCCCAGCGTCTCCTTCTCCAGCAGCTCCAGGACGAGGTTGTCGAGGATGTCGCGGTTCTCGACAAGGATCTCCCACGCCTCGTTGTGCGCGGTCTCGATCAGCTTCTTGACCTCTTCGTCCACCAGCCCGGCGACTTCCTCGGAGTAGTCCCGCTGGTGGGCCATCTCCTTGCCGAGGAAGGGTTCGGACTGGTCGGAGCCGAACTTGATCGCGCCGAGACGTTCCGTCATCCCGTACTTGGTGACCATCGCCCGGGCCGTCGCCGTCGCCTTCTCGATGTCGTTGGCGGCGCCGGTCGTCGGGTCGTGGAAGACCAGCTCCTCGGCCGCCCGGCCGCCGAGCATGTAGGCGAGCTGGTCGAGCATCTCGTTGCGCGTGGTGGAGTACTTGTCCTCGTCGGGCAGCACCATGGTGTAGCCGAGCGCGCGGCCCCGGGACAGGATCGTGATCTTGTGCACCGGGTCGGAGTTGGGCGAGGCCGCCGCGACCAGGGCGTGTCCGCCCTCGTGGTACGCGGTGATCTTCTTCTCCTTGTCGCTCATGATCCGGGTGCGCTTCTGCGGCCCGGCCACGACGCGGTCGATCGCCTCGTCCAGGAACTTGTTGTCGATCAGCTTGGCGTTCGAGCGGGCCGCGAGCAGCGCGGCCTCGTTCAGCACGTTGTTCAGGTCCGCGCCGGTGAAGCCCGGCGTACGGCGGGCGACGGCCCCCAGGTCGACGTCCTGGGTGACCGGCTTGCCCTTCTGGTGGACCTTGAGGATCTCCAGGCGGCCCTGCATGTCCGGGCGGTCGACCGCGATCTGCCGGTCGAAGCGGCCGGGGCGCAGCAGCGCCGGGTCCAGGATGTCGGGGCGGTTGGTGGCCGCGATGAGAATGACGCCGCCCTTGACGTCGAAGCCGTCCATCTCGACGAGGAGCTGGTTCAGTGTCTGCTCGCGCTCGTCGTGGCCGCCGCCCATGCCGGCGCCGCGGTGGCGGCCGACGGCGTCGATCTCGTCGACGAAGACGATGGCCGGGGCGTTGGCCTTGGCCTGCTCGAACAGGTCACGGACGCGGCTCGCGCCGACACCGACGAACATCTCGACGAAGTCCGAGCCGGAGATCGAGTAGAACGGCACGCCCGCCTCGCCCGCGACGGCACGGGCCAGCAGCGTCTTACCGGTACCGGGCGGGCCGTAGAGCAGCACGCCCTTGGGGATCTTGGCACCGACGGCCTGGAACTTGGCCGGCTCCTGGAGGAACTCCTTGATCTCCTGGAGTTCCTCGACGGCCTCGTCCGAACCGGCGACGTCCGAGAACGTGGTCTTCGGCGTGTCCTTGGTGATCAGCTTGGCCTTCGACTTCCCGAAGTTCATGACCCGGGAGCCGCCGCCCTGCATCTGGTTCATCAGGAACAGGAAGATCACGATGATCAGCAGGAACGGCAGGAAGGAGAAGAGCATGCCGACGAACGGGCTCTGCTCCTTCGGGGTGACGGTGTACCCCTCCGGAAGCTGGTCGTCCTGGAGCTTGGCCTGCAGCACCTGAGCGAGCTCATAGCCCTGCTCGTCGATGTAGCTGGCCTTGATCTTGTTGCTGTCCTCGATCTCGACCCCGTCCTTGAGGTCGAGCTCGACAGTCTGCTCGTCGCCCGTCGAGAGCTTGGCAGAGTCCACCTGGTTCTCGCGGATCGCATTGACGACCTGGCCGGTGTCGACAGTCTTGTAGCCCTCGGACGAGCCGACGAACTGCATAAACACGACCACAGCGAGGACGGCCAGCACGATCCACATGACCGGCCCACGGAAGTATCGCTTCACGTCCATCCATACGAGGCGGTGACGCCCCGTCCCTCCTGCCATCGTGAGTTGAAAAGACCGACCTTCGGACGGTACCCCAGCATTGTCCCCCGCCGCTCGCGGGCGTGGTAAAGAGAGCCGCCCTCGCCCTTTCCAACGGAGAGGGCGGCCTGCGTGTTCCCGGGGCCCGGAGGCTCAGCCGCCGTAGACGTGCGGAGCCAGCGTGCCGACGAACGGCAGGTTGCGGTACTTCTCGGCGTAGTCGAGCCCGTAGCCGACGACGAACTCGTTCGGGATGTCGAAGCCGACCCACTTGACGTCGATCGACACCTTGGCCGCGTCCGGCTTGCGCAGCAGCGTGCACACGTTGAGCGAGGCGGGCCCGCGCGAGCCGAGGTTCGACAGCAGCCAGGACAGCGTCAGCCCGGAGTCGATGATGTCCTCGACGATGAGCACGTGCTTGTCCTGGATGTCGGTGTCCAGGTCCTTGAGGATGCGCACCACACCGGAGGACTGGGTGCCGGCCCCGTAGGACGACACCGCCATCCAGTCCATCGTGACGGGGCTCGACAGCGCCCGCGCCAGGTCCGCCATGACCATGACGGCGCCCTTGAGCACCCCGACGATCAGCAGATCCTTGCCCGCGTACTCCGCGTCGATCTTCTCGGCCAGCTCCGCCAGCTTCGCGTCGATCTCTTCCTTGGTGATGAGCACCGACTTGAGGTCGGCGCCCATGTCCTTGTCGTCCACCCTGCTGCTCTCGCCTCGTCGTTCGCCAGTCACTCGGCCACCGTCGGGAATCTCCCGGCCCGGCCGGGGGAAACCGCTCGGCTCAGCTCTCGCTCCGCCGAATGACCAGTGTGCCACCCTGCCGCAGCGCCTCGACCCGGCCGGGCAGATTGAGGGCCCGCTGACCGCGCCAGCCGGTGATGAGCCGGTCCGTCTCCTCGACGTGCCGGGCGAACAGGGAACCGGCGGGAGCGCCGGCCTCGATGGCGGCCCGGCGCAGGACCCTGCGGCGCACCGCCGGCGGCAGCGCGGCCAGGGGGGTGACGTCCAGCACCACGGTTTCCCGCTGTCGCGTCCTGCCCGGCGGGCTGATCCTCGCCCGGCTCTCCGCCTCGGCGGCCCAGGCGTCCAGCGCGTCGGCGTCGTCGCGGGAGAGCTGGGCGGTGCGCGCCAGCGCCTCGGTGACGCCCTTGCCGAGCGCCTTCTCCAGGGTGGGCATGGCCTCGTGCCGCACCCGGGAGCGCGTGAAGGCCGGGTCGGCGTTGTGCGGGTCGTCCCACACGGGCAGGGACTGGACGAGGCACGCCTTGCGGGCCGTCTGCCGGTCGACCGCGAGGAACGGGCGGCGGTAGCGGCGCTCGGCCCCGGGCTCCCCGGTCAGCGAGCCGGAGACGGCGGCCATCCCGGACAGGGAGCGGGTGCCGGAGCCGCGGGCGAGGCCGAGCAGAACCGTCTCGGCCTGGTCGTCCCGGGTGTGGCCGAGCAGGATCGCGGCGGCCCCGGTACGCACGGCGGCGGCGTCCAGGGCGGCGTAGCGGGCGTCACGGGCGGCGGCCTCCGGGCCCGGGCCGCGGCCGACGGTGACCGCCACCGACTCGATGGGCGCGAGCCCGAGAGCGGCCAGGCGGTCGGCCACCTCGCGGGCGCGGGCGGCGGAGCCGTCCTGCAGCCCGTGGTCGACGGTCACGGCCCCGGCGCGCAGGCCGAGCCGGGGCGCCTCGAAGGCGAGGGCGGAGGCGAGGGCCATGGAGTCGGCCCCGCCGGAGCAGGCCACCAGGACGAGGGGGGCGGGCCCGTCGGCCCGGAGGGACGGGGAACCGGGAACGGCGGCGGCGCCGTCCTGGTCGGGGGTGGGGCGTGCGGCCGAGTCGGCGAGCACGTCCTTCAGGGCGCGGCGGACCGCCAGGCGTATCGCGGCGACCGCGGGATGAGGACCCATGTCCGTTCACTTCCTCAAGGCTCGTGGAGCGGCGGAACAGCGAGGTGCTGTCGAGCGTCGGAGACGTCCGCTTGTCACGCTGGGTGCGTCGATGGTGACAGAGGCGGGCCGAGGCTCCGAGCATCGCACGCGGCCACACTCGGTCACGGTCCCTCGGACGGGTGATTTCCCGGCCGACCCGGCCTACGGGCACCGCCCGGAGGCCGCCCGTCCGCCGCCCCCGGCGGCGTTCCCGCTGTTCAGGCGTCGGCCGAGCGGTGCACCCGTGCGACCCAGTCCGCCGGCTCGGCGATCTCGGCCCTCGTCGGCAGTGTGTTCGGCGACGTCCACACCTTGTTGAGGCCGTCCATGCCCACCTGGTTCACCACCGTCCGCACGAAGCGGGCGCCGTCCCGGTACTGCCGCAGCTTCGCGTCCAGACCCAGCAGCCGCCGGAGCACGAGGTCGAGCCGCCCGGCCCCGGCCTGGCGGCGCTTTTGGAACTTCTCCCGGATCTCCCCGACGGCCGGCACGACGGCGGGCCCGACCCCGTCCATGACGTAGTCGGCGTGGCCCTCCAGCAGGGACATGACGGCCGTCAGCCGGTCCAGGACCTCCCGCTGGGCCGGGGTCTGCACCAGGTCGACGATGCTGCGCCCGCCCGCGCCCTCCTCCTCGTCCCGGCTCCCGGCGAACGCCTGGCCCACCTCGCGCAGCCGCTCCAGCAGCGTCGAGGGGTCGACGTCGGTCTCGGCCAGGAAGGTGTGGATCTCGCCCTCCAGATGCTCGCGCAGCCACGGCACAGCGGTGAACTGGGTGCGGTGCGTCTCCTCGTGCAGGCTGACCCACAGCCGGAAATCGTGCGGCGGGACGTCCAGTTCGCGCTCGACGTGGACGATGTTCGGAGCCACCAGCAGCAGCCGTCCGCCGCCCCCGCCGGGCGCGCCCGGCAGCTCGGCCGTCGGCGGCGCGAACGTCTCGTACTGGCCGAGCACCTTGGAGGCCATGAAGGACAGCAGCATGCCGACCTCGACACCGGCGACCTTCCCGCCCACCGCGCCCAGGACCATGCCGCCGGGCGCCTTGGCCCGCCGCTCGTGCATCTTCTTCAGCAGCGGGACGAGCAGCTCGCGGAAGCCCGCGACGTTGGCCCGGATCCAGCCGGGGCGGTCCACGACGAGGACCGGGGTGTCGGCCTGCGGCCCCCGCGGCTCCAGGCCGGTGAAGGACCGCACGTGCTCCTCGGAGGCCTTCGCGTGCCGACGCAGTTCGGCGACGACGGCGCGCGCCTCGTCCCGGCTCACCTCCGGCCCCTGGCGGACCAGGCGCGTGGCGGTCGCGGTCGCGAGGTTCCAGTCGACCATGCTGTCGGGGCTCAGCGGGTTCACAGGCTCTCCACCGTCCGGGGGCCGGGGCTCGTCATGGTTTCACCGTACGGCGTCGGCGGTGACCGGCACAGTCCGATCGGGGACGCCGCCGCTCACCGGCAGCCGCACTCCGCGAGGGCGGTGGCCAGGCGGTCGAGGGCGGCGTGCGCGGCGCCGCGGCTCTCGGTGCCGTTGGCGAGGAAGGCGAACGCCAGCAGCCGTCCGTCGGCGTCCACCACGGTCCCGGCCAGGGCGTTCACCCCGGTGAGCGTGCCCGTCTTCGCGCGCACGACGCCGGCGGCGTCCTCCGTCGCCTCGGTCCCGTACCGGCCGCCCAGGGTGCCGGTGAAGCCCGCCACGGGCATCCCGGTGAGGACGGGGCGCAGCTCCGGGTGGTCGGCGTGGGCGGCGGTGGCCAGGAGGGAGGCCAGAAGCGTCGCCGAGACCCGGCTGTCCCGGCTCAGGCCGCTGCCGTCCGCGAAGCGGGCGTGCCCGACCGGCAGGCCGAGGCCGCGCAGGACCTTCCGAGCCGCCGCCCGGGCCCCGTCGAAGTCGGCGGGCTCTCCGGTGGCGAGGGCGGTGTGCCGGGCCAGCGCCTCGGCGAGGTCGTTGTCGCTGTCGGTGAGCATGCGCTCCACCAGCCCGGCGAGCGGGGCCGAGCGGGTGGCGGCGAGCCGCCGCGCGTCCTTCGGCGCGCGGGCCCGCTCCGTCCGTCCGGCAAAGACCCCGTGCTCGTCGAGCAGCTCGGCGAAGCGGTCGGCCACCGCGGCGGCCGGGTCGGCCTCGCGCGGCGCCGGGCCCCGGCGCGAACCGTCCGTCCGGGCCGCGTTCAGCATGAGCGGGCTGAGCGGGGCGAGGTTGGGGTTGACGCCGATGGGGTGCCGCGGCTCGCCGGTGAACCGCGAGATGTCGTACCCGAGCGTCTTCGGGTGCAGCTCCTGCTCCCGCAGCGCCTCGGCCGTGTCCTCGGCCAGGGCGGCGAGGCGGTCCTCGGTCAGTGTCGGGTCGCCGCCGCCGACGAGGAGGACCCGTCGCGAGCCGGGGTCCCAGACGGTACGGGTCTCCAGCCGGTGCTCGGGGCCGAGGGCGGTCAGCGCGGCGGTCGCGGTGGCCAGCTTGATGGTGGAGGCGGGAACGAGCGGCTTGTCCCCGCCCGA
Organism: Streptomyces sp. JJ38; assembly: GCF_019303475.1. Classification (GTDB taxonomy): domain Bacteria; phylum Actinomycetota; class Actinomycetes; order Streptomycetales; family Streptomycetaceae; genus Streptomyces. The sequence goes on along the minus strand of NZ_JABLSI010000033.1, from coordinate 19,306 downwards.
CTCGTAGAGCACCCGCCCGGTGGCCACGTCCACGACGGCGGCCCCGACCGTCCGGCCCAGGGCCTCGTCCTTCAGCCCGGCCCGCAGGGCCTCCGCGAGCCCACCCCGGGTGGGGGCCTCGCCGGAGGCGTCGGCCGGGCGCAGCACGGGCGGGGCGCTCGGGGCGGGCTTCGGCGCTTCCGCGGGCTCCCGCCCGGCGACGGGGCCGGGGCGGGCGTCGTCGGTGTGGCTCCCGCCACTGTCCGCCTCCAGCGCGGCCGCCCGGGAGCGTTCGGCCGTACGCTGACCGTGGTCCCAGGGGCCCGCCGCGGCCACCACACCGAGGGACACCGCGAGGCCGACGGCGGCCGAACCCGCCGTCAGCCCGAGTGTCCGTCGCTGTGGGGGAAGCGTCCGCCAGCGCTGTCGGACGTGTCCGCTCCAGCGCGCTCCGGCCCGCCGGACCGTGTCACGGAACGTGTTGGTCGACCCGTCCCCGGCCGCACCGCGCACCTTGGACCAGCCCCTTTCGCGAGCACACATCTGCGTGGGGGACACTTAATCACCAGAGAATGTGTTGATCACGGAGGAGCCTCCCAGTGGAGTTCGACGTCACCATCGAGATCCCGAAGGGTTCGCGGAACAAGTACGAGGTGGACCACGAGACCGGGCGCATCCGCCTGGACCGCCACCTGTTCACTTCGACCGTCTACCCGGCCGACTACGGGTTCGTCGACGGCACCCTCGGCGAGGACGGTGACCCGCTGGACGCCCTCGTGCTGCTGGACGAGCCGACGTTTCCGGGCTGCATCATCAAGTGCCGCGCGATCGGCATGTTCCGGATGACGGACGAGGCCGGCGGCGACGACAAGCTGCTGTGCGTCCCCGCCTCCGACCCGCGGATGGAGCACCTGCGCGACATCCACCACGTCTCGGAGTTCGACCGGCTGGAGATCCAGCACTTCTTCGAGGTCTACAAGGACCTGGAGCCCGGCAAGTCCGTCGAGGGCGCCAACTGGGTCGGTCGCACCGAGGCCGAGGCCGAGGTCGAGGCCTCCATCAAGCGGCTGGAGGCCAGCGGCGGCGCCCACTGAGGCCGCCCACGGCGCGTACGACGACG
>NZ_JABLSI010000033.1:0-18189 GCF_019303475.1 Streptomyces sp. JJ38 | reverse complement strand
CGACGCCCCGCGCGGGTCAGAAGCCGCGGGTGCGCTTGGCGGCGCGGCGGCCCGGGAGCGGCGTCTCGATACCCGGCGAGCTGATGAACAGCCGCGCGAGCTCACCGCCGAGGTTCACCCCGATGGCGATGGCGAGGGCGAGCGCCACGGCCGTCGACAGGTTCGTGAGGCCGCCGTTGAGGTTGCCCTGGGCGATGTCGAGCAGTCCGTAGTAGGTGACGCTACCCGGCAGGAGCGGCCCGATGGCCGCCGTCACGTACGGCAGAGCGGACTCCCACTGGTAGCGGGACATCAGCTGCCCGAACAGGCCCACCAGCCCGGCCGCGACGACGGTGGCGAAGACGGGGTCGAAGTCGGCGGTGTCGGCCAGAGCCCCGTAGACCAGCCAGGCCACGCCCCCGTTGACCGTGGCCCACACGATCGTCGAGCGTTCCTGCTGGAGCAGCACGGTGAACGCCAGCGCGAGCAGGACGGCCGCCATGAGCTGCGTCGCGGGCCGCTCGACGCGGAACACGTCGACCGGCGGGAAGTCACCGCCGACCTGGTCGCCGATGTAGAGGATGGTCAGCACGCCGCAGACGATGCCGACGACGAGGTACACCACTTCCAGCAGGCGGGCCGAGGCGGTGATGTAGAAGCCGGTCAGCCCGTCGTGCACGGCCGCCACCAGCGCCCGTCCGGGAATCAGCGCGAAGAGGCCGCCGGTGACGACCGCCCCTTCCCTGACGTTGTCGAGCAGCGGGTGGTGGATGAGGACCACCGCGACGCCCATCGCCGCCGGAGGCATGGCCGCGGCCACGAACTGGTAGAACTCCGGCAGCCCCCGGCCGGAGGCGAACCAGGCGAGCCGGTCGCCGAGCATCGCGCCGATCGCCGCGAGGATGAACACCGTCGCGCCGCCGCCCACCAGCGTCGCCGCCGCCCCGGCCAGCACTCCGCTGGCCAGGGTGAGGGCGTTCTTGGAGTACGGGTGCCGGTTGCGGCGGATGTCGGCGAGCCGCCGGTAGGACTCCTCCAGGGACAGGTGGTCCGTCTCCGAGGTGATGTCGGCGACCAGCCGGTAGACGGCGCCCAGTCGGGTGTAGTCCGTGCCGCGGCGCCGTACGGTCCGGCTGAGCGTCACCGGGTCGTCCACGAGCGAGGGCTGGTGGGTGACGGAGATGAGGGTGAAGGTGACGGTGGGCTCGCAGCGGTCGAGCCCGTAGGCGTGGGAGATGCCGAACATCGCGGCTTCCACGTCCTCGGCGCCCTCGCCTCCCGCGAGCAGCAGTTCACCGATACGCAGCGTCAGGTCGAGCACGCGCGGCACCGGAACCGGCGCCTCCTCCTCACCCCGGGCCCGGCGCTCGGGCGGCGCGGGACGCTCCGCGAGCGGGAGCCGCACCATGCTGCGCATCCGGTCCTGCCAGGGCGCGTTCCGCCGGGCCGCGAGGCCGGGTACGGGAATCCCGGACGCCGGGGTGAACTGGCCGACGTCGGAGGGCCGCAGCTCGCCGGGCTCGCTGAAGGCGCTGCCGGCCGGCTCCTGGGCGGGCGGGCGGAACCCCTCGGGGAGGGCGAACTCGGAGGTGGGGTGCTCGCTCTCGGGCGGCACCGGGGGCAGCGGGACGCCGAGCGGCGGGGTGAAGGCGCTGTGCGCCTCGTCCGGCCGGCCTCCGGAGCCCTCGGACTCCTCGCCGTCGCTGGGGCGCCCGTCGTGCTCGTGCCTCCGGGAATCCGCGGCCACGTCCCTGTGTCTCCTCTGCTCCTTCCGGTCCTCCCCCAGCAGCATAGGCACAGTCGGCCCGCACGGCCCCCGGGCCCCCGCCGCCGGGCCGGGTGAACCGGCGGCGGGCGGGGGCGCTCGGCTGCGATCCGACGCGGCGTCAGGCGGCCGGATACCCGTGCCGGGCCGCGTTGGCCACGATGGCGTCCCGGACGTAGACCGCCAGGCCGGGGCCGACACGCTCGTAGTGCTCGGTGAACCGGGGGTCGGCCACGTACATCTCACCCAGGCCGACGTGCATCTCGTAGCCGCACTCGTAGCACGTGCGGCACAGGAACCGCCGGTGCTCCTCGGCCAGCTCCATCGCCTCCGGTGAGTCGGGGGCGTCGCCCGAGGCCATCCTCGCGGCGAAACGCTGCTCCAGGGCCTCCTGCTCCTCCTTGAACGACTTCCAGTCCTCCTTGGTCCAGGACGCGGCCCGGCGCTGGGACTCGGCCCAGGCGTCGCTGCCGCCCCAGCGGCGCTCGGCCTCCTCCGCGTACTGCTCCGGATCGAAGTCCCCGAAGACCTCGAACTTCTCCTCGGGGGTGAGGTTGATGCCCATCTTCCGTGCCTCCATGGCTTGCTGGACGGCGGCGGCCATCTTCTGGAGCTGCTCCGCCCGTTCGGTCAGCAGCGCGTACTGGCGCCGCAGATGCTCGTTCGGGTCGGCGTCCGGGTCGTCCAGCAGGACGGCGACCTCCTCCAGGGGGAAGCCCAGCTCCCGGTAGAAGAGGATCTGCTGCAGCCGATCGAGATCGGCATCGCCGTACCTGCGGTGCCCGGCGACGCTCCGTTCGCCGGGCACGAGCAGGCCGATCTCGTCGTAGTGGTGCAGCGTGCGCACGGTGACGCCCGCGAACCCGGCGACCTGACCGACGGAGTAGCTCACGTCCGCCTCCTTGTTCGGTGTGTCGACGTCCACGCTGCCGCCTCACGTGACGTGAGGTGCAAGCCGCTCGGCCGGGCGGGGGAGCCGGGGGCGCTTGGACGGGGTCAGGCGAAGGGGTCGGACGTGTCCTCGGGGAGGACGGTGACCTCGCGCTCGCCCTCACCGGCCATCGTGTAGGCCCCCGCCTCCAGCCGGGCGATCAGGCCCCGGGTCCATTCGGCTCCGGCCGCCGCCGTGTGCACCCACAGCCCCATGATCTCGCCGATGTGGCCCTGCTCGCCGGGGGTGTCCCCCGGGGGCGTCCAGTGCGCGGCGACCTCCTCGCGCCAGGCGTCCAGTGCCTCCACCCGCTGCTTCAGCAGGGCGACGGCCTCCGCCCGGGGCAGGTCCACGAGGAAGCCGACGCCGGAGGTGAGCAGGTCGGGCTTCTCGTCGACGGCGGTCAGGGCGTGACGCAGCATCCGCAGGTACTCCGCGTCTCCCTCGGGCGTCAGCTCGTACTCGGTGCGCGGGGGGCCGCCCGCCGTGCTGGGGGCGATGTCGTGCGCCCGCAGCAGGCCCTGCTTGGCGAGCTGCTTGAGCGCGTGGTAGATCGAGCCGGGCTTGGCGTTCGACCAGCGGTCGGCGCCCCAGTACTCGAGGTCGTTGCGGACCATGTACCCGTGGGCGCGGCCGTGCTGGCGGACGGCGCCGAGCACGAGGAGCCGGATGGCGGACACGTTCCCTCCCGGCCTGTTCCCCGACTGACGTGACGCCGACCAGCCTAGGCTCCATCGTCAACTTTGACTACTCTGGGGACGCCTCCGCCGCGCCCCGGGCCGCGGCCTCCGCCACCAGCTCGAACGCGCCCTTGCCGTCGATCGTCTCCCGGATCACGTCGGCGTGCCCGGCGTGCCGGGCGACCTCCTCGATGAGGTGCAGCAGGGCCCAGCGCCACGAACGCGGCCCGCCCGCCGCCCAGGGGGCGTCCGGCAGGTGGAAGGTGTCGTCGAGCGAGGGCACCTCCCGCACGGCCTTCTCCGTCGCCGCCGCGATCTCCTCGTACCGGGCCAGCACCGCGGCGACGGTGTCGCCCTCCTCCCGGTCGAAACTCCGGGCCCAGCTCGCCTGCACCGCCGGGTCGGTGAAGTCCTGCGGGACGCCGGTCATCGTCCGCAGCCAGCCCTGCTCGGTCAGGGCGACGTGCTTGACCAGACCGGCCGTCGAGCAGGCGCTCGCCGAGGGCGCCGACCACGCCTGCTCCTCGGTGAGCCCGAGCACCGAACGGCGGATGCCGCCGCGCTGGGCGTCGAGGTAGGCGAGGAGGGCGCCGCGTTCGTCACCGTGGGCCTCGGGAGCGACGGGGGTGGGCATGGCGTTCACCTTCCGCGCGGTTCACTGGGCACGGGCCGAGCCCACCGCGAGGGGCACGGCCCTTCACCTCCCAGAAGCCTGAGAGGCGTCACTGGCAACCGACCCCGGCGCCGCACGGGCGCCCGGGGTCGAGCCCTCTAGAACGGGAAGTCGCTGCGGCCGTGCTGGACGCCGACCCACTTCTCCACGGTGAAGGCCTGTACGAAGTGGTCCCCGTTGAGCCGGCCGAGGCCGGAGCTCTTCTCCCCGCCGAACGGGACGATCGGCTCGTCGGCCACCGTGCCGTCGTTGACGTGGATCATGCCGGTGTGGATACGCCGCGCGACGCGCACGCCGCGTTCGAGGTCCGCCGTGTGCACGGCGCCGCTCAGCCCGTAGCGGGAGTCGTTCGCGACGCGGACGGCCTCCTCCTCGCCGTCCACCGGGATGATCACGGCCACCGGGCCGAACATCTCCTCGGTCAGCACCGGGGAGTCGGCCGGGACGTCGGTGAGGACGGTGGGGTGGAAGAGGTTGCCCTCGACCCGGCCGCGCACGAGCGCGGTGGCGCCGCCCTCGACCGCCTGCTCGACGAGCGCGGCCAGCCGGTCGGCGTGGCTCGCGTTGATGAGCGGGCCGACGACGGTCTCCGGCTCGCCCGGGTCGCCGACGGTGAGCGTGCGCACCTTGGCGACGAACTTCTCGGTGAACTCCGCCGCGACCGAGCGGTCCACGATGACGCGGTTGGCGGCCATGCAGACCTGGCCCTGGTGGACGTACCGGCTGAAGACGGCGGCGTCGACGGCGTAGTCGACGTCGGCGTCGTCCAGGACGAGGAAGGCGCTGTTGCCGCCCAGTTCCAGGATGACGTGCTTGAGGTGGGCGGCGGCCACGGTGGCCACGTGCCGGCCGACGCGGTCCGAGCCCGTGAAGGAGATGACGCGCGGGACGGGGTGCTCCAGGAACGCGTCGTCGATCTCGGCGAGGTCGGTGACGACGACGTTCAGCACGCCGCCGGGCAGCCCGGCCTCCTCGAAGATCCTCGCCAGGAGGGTGCCGCCGGTGATGGGCGCGTCCTCGTGCGGCTTCAGCACGACGCCGTTGCCCAGGGCCAGCGCGGGAGCGACGGACTTCATCGCGAGGAAGAGCGGGAAGTTGAAGGGTGCGATGACGCCGACGACGCCGACGGGCTCGCGGTAGAGGCGGTTCTCCTTGCCGTCCACGGGGGAGGCGAGGATGCGCCCGTCGGCCCGGAGTGCGAGGGCCATGGCCTCGCGCAGGGCCTCCTTGGTGAGGTGCAGCTCGAACGCCGCCTTGAGCCGGGTGCCCCCCAGCTCGGCGATGATGGCCTCCGTTATCTCTTCCTCACGGTCCTCGATGACGCGTATCGCCCGCTCGAAGACGAGCCGCCGGGTGTAGGGGTTGACGGCGGTCCAGCCCGGCTGGTGGCGCTCGGCGGCGCGGTAGGCGTGATCGATCTCCGCGACGGTGGCCACGGTGATCGAGCAGAGCTTGTCACCGTTGTAGGGGTTGAGGTCGATGACGTCCCAGGAACCGCTCCCGGACCGCCATTCACCGTCGATGTACTGCTGCGCCAGGTCCGTGAAGTAGGGCATGTCGTTCCTTCGTGAGGTTCCTTACATGCTGAGGACATGCTGAGGGGAGAAGGCCTCTGATCTCACGTCATCGTACGTGCCGATCAAGCGAGTTGACGGATCTTGTGCAGATGGTCGCGGGTTTCCGCGGGCGAGAGGCTGCCGTCCTGGATCAGTCGGTCCAGGACACCGCCGTAGGCCGCGACCTCCTCGGGTTTGTCGAGGTAGAGGGAGCCGGTGAGCTGCTCCAGGTAGACGAGGTCGGGGATCTCGGGCTCGGGGAAGCGCAGCACCGTGAAGGCGCCGGACTCGGCGGGGTGCCCGCCCAGGTCGAAGGGGACGACCTGGAGGTGGATGTTGGGGCGCTCGGAGAGGTCGAGGAGGTGCTGGAGTTGCTTGTCCATGACGGCGGCGCTGCCGAAGGGCCGGCGGAGCGCGGCGTCGTCCAGGACGCACCGCAGCTCGGTCGCGTCGTCCTGGAAGAGGATCTTCTGGCGCTCCACACGCAGGGCGACGCGGCGCTCGATCTCCTCCTTCGACAGCCGCATCGACTTGTGCCCGCTGGCCACGACGGCGTGGGCGTACTCCTCCGTCTGCAGGAGGCCGTGGACGAACTGCACCTCGTAGGTGTCGATCTGGGACGCGGCGCCCTCCAGCCCGACGTACGTCTGGAACCAGGACGGCAGGACGTCGCTGTAGCTGTGCCACCAGCCCGCGACGCTGGAAGCCTTCGCCAGGTTCAGCAGGGGCTCGCGCTCCGCCTCGTCCGTCACGCCGTAGAGCGTCAGCAGGTCCGCGACGTCCCGCGCCTTGAAGCTCACCCGACCCAACTCCATCCGGCTGATCTTGGACTCGGAAGCGCGGATGGAATACCCGGCGTCCTCCCTGGTGACGCCCCGGGCCTCGCGCAGGCGCCGCAGCTGCGAGCCGAGCAGTATGCGGCGCACCATCGAGCCACTCGACCCACCCGTCCCATTTGTGACGCTTGCCACCGGAACACTCCTTATTTGATCAGACAAGCTCCCCGACCCGAGAGCCAGTCTGCCATCTTTGGGCTCCGTTGCGTGCCCAACTGGTTACACAGAATCGAAAGTTCTTCGTGCACGTGCATCTGCCCTTGCATCCGCCGCAAGCATTGGGAACCATGGGAGGAGCCCAAGTGCACTAAGTGCCAACAGATTTGGGTTCCCGCCGCCATCCGGGGACGCAATCGCCGTCACAGTCAGGGGGACCTCGTTCATGGGGACTGAAGGAACGACGGTTCTCGACCCGTTATGGCGAAGTCTTCCCCCACTCGACCCGGGGACACTGTCCGGCTCCGCCTCCTGCGGCCTTCCACCGCACTTCGAAGCGGTGCGCACGGCACGTGAGTTCACCCGTACCACCCTCGCCGGGTGGGAGCTCGACGACGCCTGCGAGAACGTCACTCTCGCCGTCTCGGAGCTGGTGACCAACGCTCTGCGGCACGGCCTGGCCCACACGGACGCTCCCCCGGCGGACCCGCCGGTGCGGCTGCACCTCATGCGCTGGGCCTCACGGCTGGTCTGCGCGGTGCGCGACCCGAGCCGGGAGGCGCCCGTCTCCGGCAACCCGGACGCGTCCGGGTTCGACGAGAGCACGGCGGAGTCCGGCCGCGGGCTGTTCCTGGTCGACGCCTTCAGCGACAGCTGGGGTTGGCAGCCCCTGCACGGCACGCTGCCGGGCAAGGTCGTCTGGGCGCTCTTCCGCGTCGGCGCGTAGGCGGGAACCTGCGCCTGCGCCTGGGAGGTCCGCGCCGAGGACACAGGCCGACAAGCACCACGCCCGACACAGGGCCAGCCCCCGGCAAGGGGCTGGCCCTGCACGCGCGTCGCGGGCCCGCCGAGGCCGCGAGCGCGGTTCCCCGCACTCCTCTCGGGGCGGCCCCGTCAGTCGGCTATGAGGTGGTCGAACTCGCCGTCCTTGACGCCCAGAAGCATCGCCTCGACCTCGGCCGTGGTGTAGACGAGCGCCGGGCTGTCCGGAAATCGGGAGTTGCGCACGGCGATGTCACCACTCGGGAGTTTGGCGAACTCCACGCACGTGCCCTGGGAATTGCTGTGCCGGCTCTTCTGCCAGGTGACCCCCAGAAGGTCCGCTGCGGCCATGCCGTTGTACGCCTGCTGCATGAGGACTCTCCCGGGTCGGTCAATGCCGGTTGTGCGGTCAACTACCCGGGATCATAACGTCGTTCAATTGCACATGCATGTGCGGATGCACGTGCACGACAATGGGTTGCGGCCCGGCTACCGGCTGATGTACGAGGTGGGCACACTCTCGTCCGGCACACACCCGGGCGTGCGGGCGGGCACCGCCCTCCCACGCACCCGTAGACGCGTCACGCGGCATTCGGGTTCCCCGCACCGGCCCGCACAAACCCAGCGCTCAGCGCGAGCAGTAGGGCAACAAGCCCATTTCCCGGGCGTTCTTGATGGCCCGGGCGAGCTGACGCTGCTGCTGTGCGGTGACCCGCGTCACCCGGCGGCTGCGGATCTTTCCCCGGTCGGATATGAACTTCCGCAACAGATCGGTGTCCTTGTAGTCGATATAGGTGATCCCGGCGGCGTCCAGCGGATTAGGGCGCGGACGGGCGGGCTTGCGCGCGTCGGAACGACGACGGGGCATCAGCGGTCCTTCGGTCGGGGTTGGTCGGGGCCGGGGTTCCGGGAGACCGGGTTCCGGAGACGGGGATTCAGGAGACCGGGTCGAGGAGGGCGTCGAACGCCGGGGGCAGACTGCGCCAGGCGTCGGGCCCGGCCGCGTACTCGGCGTCCGTCAGCAGACAGGAGTCCAGCACCGCGCGGAGGTTGTCGCGGTCCAGGTCCGGCGAGGTGAACACGAGGTGCTGGGCGCGGTCGCCGTGCTCGGGGTGCCAGTCCAGGGCCGCGGCGGCCCGCCGGGTGGCGGGCACCAGGTCCCAGGCGGCGTCCGGGAGGGCGGCCAGCCACGGGCCCGCGCTCTCCACGCACAGGGCGCCGCCCGCCGCGTCCCAGCTCAGCAGGGTGTCCGGGCGGTCGGCCAGCCAGAACCGGCCGCGGCTGCGGGCCGCCGCACAGCAGAGGTCCTCCAGTGCCGCGTACAGGCGCCCGGGATGGAAGGGCCGTGTGCGGCGCCAGACGAACGTGCCCACGCCCGCGAGCTCGACGGGGTCCGGGTGGTGCTCGGTGTCCTGCGGAAGCCGCGCGGACGCCGGGTGCTGGCGGGCCGCTGCCGCCGCCACGTCGAAGGGGTCGCGGCCACCGGTGACGGCGGCGGGGAACCCCTCGCTCTCGACCCGGACCCGCAGGGCGCCGGGGGTGAGCTGCGCCAGCAGCGCGTGGTCCTCGGCATCGCCCGGCTCGGGGCCTTCGGCGAGGGCGAGCAGCGTCGGGTACTCGAGCTGTCGGGCGAAGGTGTCGGCGACGGTCCGCCGGTCACCCGGAGCGGCGGCCAGCCCGACCTCGGCGAGGTCGTCCCCGTTGCCCAGGCAGGGGAGCAGCAGGGCCGGGTCGACGACGGTGACGACGCCGGTGAGCCGCACCTCCTCGTGCCCGCAGTCGGCGATGACCTCGGCCATGGAACGGGGCTCCACGGAGTCCCACAGCTCGACGACGGCCAGCCGGTGCGTGCCCGCACCGGCCAGCCGGACGAGCTCGGGGACGAGGTCCGCCCGCAGGGCGCAGCACGCGCAGTCGTTCACGAGCGGGGTCTGCCCGGAGTCGAGCAGGCCGCCGCGTTCCCGGACCGTCCGGCGCACCGAACCGTCCTCCGCCGTCGTCAGGTCGTGGTGGAGGACGACGCTGCCGGGGACGGCGGAGAGGAGCCGGTCGACGGCGGCGCGGCGGGCGTCGGCGTGCAGCCCGCACACGATGACCACGGGCAGCATCAGCGGTCCTCGCGGCCGGCGGCGCCGTAGCGGCGCTTGAACCGCTCCACGCGGCCCTCGGTGTCCACGACCCGGGTCGTGCCGGTGTAGAAGGGGTGGCTCGCGGAGGAGATCTCCACGTCCACGACGGGATAGGTGTTGCCGTCCTCCCACTCGACGGTCTGCTCGCTGGTGGCGGTGGACCGGGTGAGGAAGGCGAAGTCCGCCGAGCGGTCACGGAAGACGACAGGGCGGTAGGGCGGGTGGATTCCGGGCTTCACGTCCGGCTCTCCTCTCTCTGGATGGGCTCGGCTCGGCGCTCGGAGGCGGCTGGGCGCTCGCACACGGCTCGGCGCATCGCGACCCGGCGCTCGCGGCCGGGACGACGCCCGGCCCGGCGCTCGCGTCCGGAGCGAGGCGCGACCCGGCGCTCTCGCGCGCTCAGCGCTCCTCGCGGAAGTCGACGTGCCGACCCGCGACGGGGTCGTACTTGCGCAGGGTCAGCCGGTCGGGGTTGTTCCGCCGGTTCTTGCGCGTCACGTACGTGTAGCCGGTGCCGGCGGTGGACTTGAGCTTGATGACGGGGCGGACGTCGTTGCGTGGCATGGCGGGTACTATACACAAACGAAAACCGTTTTCATTATCGATCACATTCCGAGGAGGCACCCGCCTTGTCCGCCCACTGCCAGCTCACCGGCCGCGCGCCGGTCTTCGGCAAGCAGATCTCCCACTCCCACCGGCGCTCGTCGCGCCGGTTCGACCCGAACATCCAGCGCAAGCGCTACTGGCTCCCCAGCGAGGGCCGCCACGTGCGGCTCACGCTGAGCGCGAAGGGCCTGCGCACCGTGGACGCCATCGGCATCGAGGCGGCCGTGGCCCGCATCCGCGCCCGCGGCGGAAAGGTCTGAGGCCCGCCATGGCAAAGAAGAGCAAGATCGCGAAGAACGAGCAGCGCCGCGCGGTGGTGGCCCGGTACGCGGACCGGCGCGCCGAGCTGAAGCGGACCATCGCCTCCCCCGCGACGTCCGACGCCGAACGGCTCGCCGCCCAGCGGGAGCTGCGCCGCCAGCCGCGCGACGCCAGCGCGACCCGGGTCCGCAACCGGGACGCCGTGGACGGGCGCCCGCGCGGCCACCTGCGCCGGTTCGGCCTCTCCCGCGTCCGGCTCCGCGAGCTGGCCCACGCGGGCATGCTCCCCGGCGTCCGCAAGTCGAGCTGGTAGCGGCCCGGGCGGCCGCGGGGACGGCGGGACGCGCGCGCGGACCGGGCCCCGGGGCCGAGCAGTCTCCCCGCTCGGCCCCGCGGCCCTCGCCGTTCCGGTGACTCCGTGGGAACAGGTTGACCTCGAGCATGGTTCAACTTCTAGCGTCGACGGTGTCGAGTTCGCCCGTCGCGCAGGAGGCCCCCATGTCCATGCAGATGACCGCGTGGCACGCCCTGTACAACGCCCGCCACGCCGCCGAGGACCAACGCCCCTTCTCCAGAGCCACCCTCGGGCGGATCGCCCGGTTCGCCCGCCCCCACCGGCGGCTGATCGGGCTCTTCCTCGCCTTCAGCACCCTCGCCGCCGGGCTCGCGGTGGCCACCCCGCTGCTGGCGGGGCGGGTGGTGAACGTCATCGTCGAGGGGGAGGACCGCAGGGCCGTCGTGCTGCTGGCCGTCCTCATCGCGCTGATCGCCCTCGCGGAGGCCGGGATCGGGCTGCTGACGCGCTGGCTGTCCGCCCGGATCGGCGAGGGCCTCATCCTCGACCTGCGCAGCGCGGTCTACGACCACGTCCAGCGGATGCCGGTCGCCTTCTTCACCCGCACCCGCACCGGCGCCCTGGTCAGCCGGCTCAACAACGACGTCATCGGCGCCCAGCGGGCCTTCAGCGACACCCTCTCCGGGCTGGTCTCCAACCTCGTCACCCTGCTGCTGACGCTCGGCGTGATGCTGCGGCTGTCCTGGCAGATCACGCTGCTCTCCCTCGTCCTGCTGCCCGTCTTCATCCTCCCGGCGCGGCGCATGGGCACCCGGCTCGCCCGGCTCTCCCGGGAGGCGGCCGACCACAACGCGGTGATGAGCACACAGATGACCGAGCGGTTCTCCGCGCCCGGCGCCACCCTGGTGAAGCTCTTCGGACGGCCCGAGGAGGAGTCCGCCGAGTTCCTGCGGCGGGCGGGGCGGGTCCGCGACATCGGGGTGCGGATCGCCATGCTCCAGATGTCCTTCGTCACGGCGCTCACCCTCGTCTCCGCGCTCGCGCTCGCCCTCGTCTACGGGGTCGGCGGCTGGCTCGCCGTCGGCGGCGGGCTCGCGGCGGGGACCGTCGTCTCACTCGCCCTCCTGCTCACCCGCCTCTACGCCCCGCTCACCGCGCTGGCCGGGGCCCGGGTCGAGGTCATGACCGCGCTCGTCAGCTTCCAGCGCGTCTTCGAGGTGCTCGACCTCAAGCCGCTGATCCAGGAAGCGCCCGACGCCGTTCCCGCGCCCGAGGGTCCCGCGTCCGTCGAGTTCGACGCCGTCGACTTCGCCTACCCGGCCGCCGACGCCGTCTCCCTCGCCTCCCTGGAGGAGGTCGCGACGCTGGACTCCCGCGGCGGCGAGCAGGTCCTGCACGACATCTCCTTCCGCGCCGAGCCCGGCCAGCTGGTGGCGCTGGTCGGCTCCTCCGGAGCCGGCAAGTCCACCATCGCGCAGCTGGCCGCCCGGCTGTACGACGTCGACGAGGGCGCCGTCCGCGTCGGCGGCGCGGACGTACGCGGGCTGACGGCCCGTTCGCTGCGCCACACCGTCGGCATGGTGACCCAGGACGGCCATCTCTTCCACGACACCATCCGCGCCAACCTTCTCCTCCCCCGGCCCGAGGCGGGCGAGGACGAGCTGTGGGACGCGCTGCGCAGGGCCCGGCTGGACGAGCTGGTCGCCTCCCTGCCCGATGGTCTGGACACGGTCGTCGGCGAACGCGGCTACCGGCTCTCCGGCGGCGAACGGCAGCGCCTCACCATCGCCCGGCTGCTCCTCGCCCGGCCCCGCGTCGTGATCCTGGACGAGGCCACGGCCCACCTGGACACCACCTCCGAGGCCGCCGTGCAGGAGGCCCTCACCGAGGCGCTCGCCGGGCGCACCGCCATCGTCATCGCCCACCGGCTGTCCACCATCCGGCAGGCCGACCAGATCCTCGTCCTCGAAGCGGGCCGCATCGTGGAGCGCGGCACCCACGACGAGCTGCTCGCCCGCTCCGGCCGCTACGCCGAGCTGCACCGCACCCAGTTCGGCGGCCGGGGCCAGGGCGTGCCCGACGCCCCGGACGCGCGGGAGACCCCGGACGCGCGGGAGACCCCGGACGCGCCGGAGGCTTCCGGCGCCCCGGCCGCCCTGGGCTCCTGACGGACCGTGGACACACCCCGACGGCCGCCGCCGCGGCGCGAACCGACACCGCGTCAGACCGCCGCTCGCCGATCGGGGTGCCGTCGTGATCCGTACGGCTCAGCCCCGCGAGCGGGGTCGCGGCGTCGCGCGGACGATAAGGGCACCTGTCACCTCGCGCGGGGAGAAAGAGCGCCGTGAACTTCAGCTACGAGCAACTGCGCCGCTGCACCGTCGCCGTCGACCTGGGCGCCGACCGGACGCGGGTCTACCTCCGGCAGTCCGGCGTCGTCGTGGACGAGCCCTCCGTCGTCGCCGTCGACACCCGTTCCGGCGCGCTCATGGCCGTGGGCACCCCGGCCCGGCGGATGCACGGCCGCACACCCCCGCACATCCGGGTGGTCCGCCCCATCGCCGACGGGACGGTGCACGACGTCCGGATGGCGCAGCGCATGCTGCGGGCCATGGTCGGGGAGAAGGTCCGCCGGGCCTGGCGGCGCCGGCCGCTGTTGCGGGCCGCCATGTGCGTGCCGCACGACGCCGACCCGCTCGCCCAGCGCTCCGCGATCGAGACGCTCACCGGGCTGGGCTGCCGTCGGGTGGAGCTGGTCGACACGCTCGTGGCCGCGGCCGTCGGCTGCGGGCTCCCCGCGGAGCAGCCCGAGGCGACCATGATCGTGCTGTGCTGCGCCGACACCACCCACGTCGCGGTGCTCTCGCTGGGCGCGATCGTCGCGGCGGGCCGGGTCGGCGTCGGCGGCGAGACCCTCTACACCGCCATCGGCCGCCACCTGCGCAACCACCACGGGATCACCGTCCCCTCGGAGACGGTGCGAACCCTGCACGCCGAGGCGGTGGCGACGGGGACGGGCGGGCACTCCGGCGGCGGGGACGGCCTCGTCGTCCACGGCCGCGACGCGGGCACCGGGCTGGCCCGGCTGATCCGCGTCGGCGCCCAGGACCTCCTCACCGCGACGCACGCTCCGCTCATGGCGGTCGTGGACACGATCCGGGGCATCCTGCACCGCTGCCCGCCCGACCTCGTGGCCGACCTCGCCGACCGCGGCATCATGCTGGCGGGCGACTACGCCGAGCTGCCCGGCCTCACGGACCGGCTGCGCCAGTCGACGTCCATGACCGTGAGCGTCGCCGAGGACCCGGCGGCCGGCGCGATCAACGGCGTGACGGCGATGATCGAGGGCACGGCGCGCCCGCTCTTCATCCCGTCCCTGAACGCCCTGGACGCCCTGGACGGTCTGCGCTGACCGCCGCCCCGCCCGTTCGGGGGGGTGAGCCGCCCGAACGGGCGGGCTACGACAGGGACCGGCTGCGGCTGAACCGCCGGCCGGCGAGCGCGGGCCGCGGCTGCGGCCCGATGGCCCCGGACCCGGGATCGAAACCGACGTCCGCCGTGCCCGCGGTGCCGGTCAGCACCTCGTGGAGCCGCTGCACGTCCTCCGGCAGATCACGACGCCAGCCGAACGCCACCACCGGCCAGAGCGCGAGCATGCCTCCGGTGAGCCAGGACGTCACCTGCACGCCCACCCGGCAGCCCGCGCCCTGGGGCCACAGGCGGAAGTCGTAGCGCGGGACCTGGCTGCCCAGGGGCGTCCACATGCGCTGCCCGAGGAAGCCGATCCTGCGGTACCGCTCGTAGGCGCAGCATTCGAGGCGGAAGTCGCGGTGGCGGCCGGGGAAGCGGTAGCGGTACACGCAGCCGTTCCCGTAGGCGGGGCCGAAGGGATCGGTACCGCGGATCTCCATGACGCCGGAATGCCAGCGAGGCAGATTCCGCCCGTCGGACAGGAAGACGAAGACCTCGTCGACGGGTAGCGGAATCGAGACATAGACCTGCACCTGCGGCATCGCGGCACCTCCTGCGAACGGCACGCGCCGAAGGGCGCGCACCCGCTCCCGACCCGGGTGTACCTGTGTGCTTTCCAGGCTGCGGTGATACGTGTGCTATGTCCCGTCTGGTTGACCCGTTCGGGCGACGCCCCATGCCCCGCGTCCAGCCCCGTCCGTCGGTCCGCGCTCCCGCCCCACGAGCACGCGAACGGCGGCACCGGGCCGGGCCCGGTGCCGCCGTTCGCGCGGGTGCGAGCGCCCCGCGAGAGCGCCCCGCCTGAACCCTCCGGCTCAGCCCTCCGGCTCGGCCAGCAGGAGCGCGAAGCGCGACTCGGAGTCCGTCCACCAGCGGCGCAGGGCAAAGCCCGAGGCCGCCAGCTCCCGGGTCAGCTCCTCGCGGCGGAACTTCACCGAGATCTCCGTCCGCAGCTCCTCGCCCCGCTCGAACTCGACGGTCAGGTCCAGCGCGGGGACGGCGACCGACTGGGCGAAGCGGGAGCGCAGCCACATCTCGATGCGGGACTCCTCCTCGTTCCACAGGGCACGGTGGTCGAACGCGTCCGTGTCGAACGTGGCTCCCAGCTCCCGGTTGAGGACCTCCAGGACGTTCTTGTTGAACTCGGCCGTGACGCCCTGCGCGTCGTCGTAGGCGGGGACGAGGACCTCGGCGGACTTGACCAGGTCGGCGCCGAGCAGCAGCCCGTCGCCCGGGCCCAGTTGCGAGCGCAGAGCGGCGTAGAAGGCCCGGCGCCCGGCCGCGTCCAGGTTGCCGAGGGTGCCGCCGAGGAAGGCGACGAGCCGGGGGGCCTCGCCCGGCAGGGTGAGGTCCACCTCGTAGTCGGTGACGGCCGCCTCCACCCTCAGCTCCGGGTAGTCGACGGCGAGGACCTGCCCCGCCGCGGCCAGGGCGTCCTCGCTGACGTCCAGCGGTGCGTACAGCTCCAGGCCGCCGCGCGCCGTCAGGGCGTCCAGCAGGAGCCGCGTCTTGCTGGAGGAGCCGGAGCCCAGCTCCACCAGCGTGCGCGCGGGCGCCGCGGCGGCGATCTCCTCGGCCCGCTCCTCCAGGATCTCCTGCTCGGCGCGGGTGGGGTAGTACTCCGGCAACCGGGTGATCTGCTCGAAGAGTTCACTGCCGCGCCGGTCGTAGAACCACTTGGGCGGCAGCGTCTTCGGCCGCCCGGTGAGCCCCTTGAGGACGTCGGAGCGCAGGGCCTCGGTCTGGTGGTCGGCGGCGAGGCGGTGGGTGAGGCGGAAGCTGTCGGGGCTGGTGGTCATGGCGTGCGTGTCCTCTCGAAGAGCTCCGGGGCGGCGACCGCGGTCTCCGGGGCGCGGGCCGCGTCCCGTCCCGGCGCGGGGCCGACGGGCGGATCTGCGCTGAAGGGTTCGGTGAGGGAGGCCGCGCGGGCCTCGGCCAGCGGGGTCGTGCGGACCGCGGCGGGCGTGGCGACCAGCAGGGAGTCCTCCGGCACCTCGCACCAGCCCTCGGCCGCGTCCGGCTCGGAGGCCACCACCACGGCGCCCTCGCTCCGCCGGTACCACAGCGTGTCCCCGAAGCGGGTGGCCGTGACGGTGCGGCCGTCGGTGAGCAGGAGGTTGAGGCGTGCCGGCGGACGGACGGCGGCGACGGCGAGGACCAGCTCCGCCAGGACGCGCCCGGCCGGCTGACCGGAGCGCAGCCGGGAGCGCGCCAGCGTCCACAGCAGTGCCGTGTCGCAGCGGGCCTCCATGGCGAGGAGGTCGGCGGGCGCCGGGCGCAGGGCGGGCTCGTCGGCGAGGCGGGTCCAGTCGGGGACGGAGCCGTTGTGGCTGAACAGCCAGGGGCCGTCCGCGTAGGGCGCCGCGGCGCTCTCGTCCTGCGTCGTCCCCGCCGTGGCGTCACGCACGGCGGCGAGCACGGCGTGGCTGCGGATCGTCCGGGCCAGGTCCGGCAGGTTGCCGTCGGCCCAGATCGGGACGGCACGGCGGTAACGGGCGGGGTACGCCCCGTGCCCGCCCGCTCCGTCGGGGCCGCCCGCTCCGTCGGCGCCGCCCGCTCCGTCGGGGCCGCCCGCTCCGTCGGGGCCGCCCGGGTACCAGCCCACGCCGAAGCCGTCGGCGTTGACGGTGCCGTGCCGCTGTCGGCGCGGCGCCCACGACTGCTCGTACAGGCCGTGCCTCGTCTCGGTGAGCAGCCGGGCCAGCGGCACCGGCGGCCCCAGATAGGCCAGATGACGGCACATCAGGACGCTCCCTCCCCGGGCCCGGCGTCCCGCGCCGTGCGGAAGCCGGCGAAGATCTGCCGCCGCACCGGGTAGTCCCAGTTGCGGAACGTGGACCGGCAGGCGACGTGCGCGGTGCCGAACGAGCCGCCGCGCAGCACCTTGTACGCGGAACCGAAGAACACCTCCGAGTACTCACGGTAGGGGAAGGCCCGGAAACCCGGGTGGCCGGTGAAGTCCGAGGCCGTCCACTCCCAGACGTCGCCGAGCAGTTGCCGGGCGCCGCAGGGTGCCTGCCCCAGGGGGTAGGCACCGGCCGGCGCGGGCTCCAGGTGCCGCTGGCCCAGGTTGGCGTGGTCGGGGCCCGGGTCGGCGTCGCCCCACGGGTAGCGGTGCGAGCGGCCGGTGGCCGGGTCGTGGCGCGCGGCCTTCTCCCACTCGGCCTCCGTGGGCAGCCTGCGCCCGGCCCAGCGGGCGTAGGCGTCGGCCTCGTACCAGCTCACGTGCACCACCGGGCGGTCCAGCGGAACCGGCTCGACGTGGCCGAAGCGGCGGCGCGTCCACCGGCCGTCCTCGTCTCGGCGCCAGAACAGCGGGGCGCGCAGCCCCGTCCGGCGTACGTGGGCCCAGCCCTCGGGGTGCCACCAGCGCGGGTCCTCGTAACCACCGCCGTCGATGAACGCGAGGTAGGCGGCGCCCGTGACGGGGGTGGTGTCCAGCCAGAAGGCGGGCACGTCGACCCGGTGAGCGGGACTCTCGTTGTCCAGGGCCCAGGGCTCGTCGTCGGTGCCCATCGTGAACGGGCCGCCGGGGACGAGGACCTCGCCGGGCAGGCTCTCCCCGGCGGGTGCGGACGGCGGCGGCTCGGCGTGCAGGACGGCGGGGCCGCGGCGCAGCTGGTGGGTGGCGAGCATCGTCTCGTCGTGCTGCTGCTCGTGCTGGGCGATCATCCCGAAGACGAACGCCGAGCGGGTCAGCGGTTCCGCCGCGTCCAGGTCGGCACCGGCGAGGACCCCAAGCGCCCGGTCGCGGACCTCGGCGACGTAGGCGCGTGCCTGCTCCGGGTGCAGCATCGGCAGCGCCGGGCGGTCGGCGCGCGGGGTGCGGAAGGCGTCGTAGACGGGGTCGAGGTCGGGCCTGACCCCCGGTCCGCCGTCCGCCCGGCGCAGCAGCCACAGGTCCTCCTGGTTGCCGATGTGCGCCAGGTCCCACACGAGGGGGGACATGAGCGGGGAGTGCTGGGCGGTGAGCCCGGCCTCGTCCAGGCAGTCGACGAGGCCCAGCGTGCGGGCGCGGGCGGCCCCGAGCGCGTCGAGCGCGCGGCGGCGCAGAGCCTCGGGCCCCGCGCCGGGCGGCGGCGCGGGGGC
>NZ_JABLSI010000032.1 GCF_019303475.1 Streptomyces sp. JJ38 | reverse complement strand
TGAGCTGATTCCAACCTGGTTGGCTGGCTGGATAGTTGTGCCGTAGGGGGCGGTGTCCGGACGTGAAGAAGCTCCTGGTAGACGGGTCACGACCAAGATCACCTGCCCCACCAGGAGCTTCCGCGTGCTTGTCTACCCGTCCGGCATCGATGTGTCCACCTCGACCCTGCGCTACCTGTCCACCCGCCTGCGAACCCGCCGCCGGGAACGCGGAACACGGTGGCGCCGGTTGAGCGCGGGCCGCCAGGCCCTGCTCGTGCTCGCGCACCTGCGATCCGGCCACACCTACGCCCAGCTCGCCGCCGGGTTCGGTGTCGGCACCGCCACCGCATACCGGTACATCGCCGAAGCCATCGATGTCCTTGCCGCCCTCGCACCGACCCTTGCCGAAGCGATGAAGACCGCCGCCACCAAGGCGTTCGTGATCCTGGACGGCACGCTGCTGCCGATCGACCGCATCGCTGCCGACCAGCCCTTCTACTCCGGGAAACACAAGAAGCACGGCATGAACGTCCAGGTCATCACCGACCCGGCAGGACGCCTGCTGTGGGCCTCGCCCGCTCTGCCCGGAGCCGTCCACGACATCAAGGCCGCGCGAACCCACGGCATCATCGGCGCCCTGACCGAAACAGGCGTGCGGTGCTGGGCCGACAAGGCATACCGGGNGGGCACTGGCGGCACCATACGCGTGCCCTACTGGGGCCGTTGGGCAAAGCTGTCCGCAGGTCAGCAGGCCGTCAACCGCTCCCACGCGAAGATCCGCGCCCTCGTCGAGCAGGCCATGGCCACTCTCAAAACCTGGCGGCTCCTGCGCAAGCTGCGATGCTCCACCACGCGCATCACCAGCCTCGTCCAAGCCGTCCTCACCCTCCACCTGACCTGCTCAAACGGAGGTTGAAATCAACTCAGTGCCGCCATCGACGCGATCTTCGGGTAGCCGTCGTCCGGCCGCCCAGATCGTGGCTTGTGGGAGCCGGTTGAGGGCGCAAAGTTCCAGAGAAGTCCCAGAGGTGCCGCCGCACCCTTTCCTGACCCGCTGCAGCGCAGGTCAGACGGGGTGCGGCGGCATTCGCTTATCAAATGTCGCGGAAGGTCTCGATCTGGGCGCCGACGGAGTTGAGGCGGGCGGCGAGGTCCTCGTAGCCGCGGTTGATCACGTAGACGTTGCGCAGGACGGACGTGCCTTCGGCGGCCATCATGGCGAGGAGGACGACGACGGCGGGCCGCAGGGCGGGCGGGCACATCATCTCGGCGGCCCGCCAGCGGGTGGGGCCCTCGACGAGGAGCCGGTGGGGGTCGAGGAGCTGGAGCCGGCCGCCGAGGCGGCTGAGGTCGGTGAGGTAGATGGCCCGGTTGTCGTAGACCCAGTCGTGGATGAGGGTCGAGCCGTTCGCGCTGGCGGCGATGGCCGCGAAGAAGGGCACGTTGTCGATGTTGAGACCGGGGAACGGCATGGGGTGGATCTTGTCGATGGGCGCCTCCAGCTTGGAGGGGCGCACGGTGAGGTCCACCAGGCGGGTGCGGCCGTTGTCGGCCCGGTACTCGGGGCCGCGGTCGTGGTCGAGACCCATCTCCTCCAGCACGGCCAGCTCGACGTCCAGGAACTCGGCGGGCACCCGGCGCACGGTCAGCTCGGAGCCGGTGACGACGGCGGCGGTGAGCAGGCTCATGGCCTCGACCGGGTCCTCGGAGGGGGAGTAGTCGACGTCGACGTCGATCTCGGGGACGCCGTGCACGGTGAGCGTGGTGGTGCCGACGCCCTCGACGGTGACGCCGAGCTGCTCCAGGAAGAAGCACAGGTCCTGGACCATGTAGTTGGACGAGGCGTTGCGGATGACCGTGATGCCGTCGTGCCGGGCGGCGGCCAGCAGGGCGTTCTCGGTGACGGTGTCGCCGCGCTCGGTGAGGGTGATGGGGCGCTGCGGGGTGACGGAGCGGTCGACGACGGCGTGGTACATGCCCTCGGTGGCGGTGATGGAGAGCCCGAACCGGCGCAGGGCCTGCATGTGCGGCTCGACGGAGCGGGTGCCGAGGTCGCAGCCGCCCGCGTAGGGGATGCGGAAGCGGTCCACGCGGTGCAGCAGGGGGCCGAGGAACATGATGATGGAGCGGGTGCGGCGGCCCGCCTCCTCGTCCATCGCGTCGAGGTCGAGCTCGGCCGGGGGCACGATCTCCAGGTCGAGACCCTCGTTGATCCAGCGGGTGCGGACTCCGATCGAGCCCAGGACCTCCAGCAGCCGGAACACCTCCTCGATGCGGGCGACCCGCCGCAGGACGGTGCGGCCGGAGTTGAGCAGGGAGGCGCACAGGAGGGCGACGCAGGCGTTCTTGCTGGTCTTGACGTCGATCGCCCCGGACAGGCGGCGTCCGCCGACGACCCGCAGGTGCATGGGGCCGGAGAAGCCCAGCGACACGATCTCGCTGTCGAGTGCCTCTCCGATCCGGGCGATCATATCAAGGCTGATGTTCTGATGCCCGCGCTCGATGCGGTTGACCGCACTCTGGCTGGTGTGCAGGGCCTCCGCGAGATGCGCTTGAGACCAGCCGCGGTGCTGCCGGGCGTCCCTGATGAGCCGTCCGATCCGGACGAGGTAGTCATCGGTCATGCCAATCAGGCTATCTCATATATGAGATAAAGGCGCGGCGTGTGGGCTGTATGGGGTCGTGTACCCGCGTGCGGCGCCGTGAATCGGGGGTCGGAGACGCGCGTGGCGCCGGGTCGGGCATGACCTGGCGCGGGGCGATGTACTAGAGTTATCTCGACATCGAGATATCTGACTGGGGACGCGTTGTCGTCAGTCTGCCGCCAGCTCGCTTAGGTAAACCTAAGTTAGGGGAGCCTCAGCGATCGGGCAAGGGCCCGGGCGCGGCAGCATTGCGGCGGTACCGCGCGAATTCATGCACTGAAGGAGACTGTCGTGTCGGCGAACACCTTCGACGCTCGCAGCACGCTGCAGGTGGGCGACGAGTCGTACGAGATCTTCCGGCTGGACAAGGTCGAGGGCTCCGCACGCCTTCCCTACAGCCTGAAGGTGCTGCTGGAGAACCTCCTGCGCACCGAGGACGGCGCGAACATCACCGCCGACCACATCCGGGCCCTGGGCGGCTGGGACTCCCAGGCCCAGCCGAGCCGGGAGATCCAGTTCACCCCGGCCCGCGTCATCATGCAGGACTTCACCGGCGTGCCCTGCGTCGTGGACCTCGCCACGATGCGTGAGGCCGTCAAGGAGCTGGGCGGCGACCCGGCGCGCATCAACCCGCTCGCCCCGGCCGAGCTGGTCATCGACCACTCGGTCATCGCCGACAAGTTCGGCACCCCCGACTCCTTCGTGCAGAACGTGGAGCTGGAGTACGGCCGCAACAGGGAGCGCTACCAGTTCCTGCGCTGGGGCCAGACCGCGTTCGACGAGTTCAAGGTCGTCCCGCCGGGCACCGGCATCGTCCACCAGGTGAACATCGAGCACCTGGCCCGCACCGTGATGGTGCGCAACGGCCAGGCCTACCCCGACACGCTGGTCGGCACCGACTCGCACACCACCATGGTCAACGGCCTGGGCGTGCTCGGCTGGGGCGTCGGCGGCATCGAGGCGGAGGCCGCCATGCTCGGCCAGCCGGTGTCGATGCTGATCCCGCGCGTGGTGGGCTTCAAGCTCACCGGCGAGCTGCCCACCGGCACCACCGCCACCGACCTGGTGCTGACCATCACCGAGATGCTCCGCGAGCACGGTGTCGTCGGCAAGTTCGTCGAGTTCTACGGCGAGGGCGTGGCCTCCATCCCGCTCGCCAACCGCGCCACCATCGGCAACATGTCGCCCGAGTTCGGCTCCACCGCGGCGATGTTCCCGATCGACGGCGAGACGATCAACTACCTGCGCCTGACCGGCCGGGACGAGCAGCAGCTCGCCCTCGTCGAGGCCTACGCCAAGGAGCAGGGCCTGTGGCTGGACCCGGCCGCCGAGCCGGACTTCTCCGAGAAGCTGGAGCTCGACCTCTCCACGGTCGTGCCGTCCATCGCCGGTCCCAAGCGCCCGCAGGACCGCATCGCGCTGTCCGGCGCCAAGCAGCAGTTCCGCGCCGACCTGCCGACGTACGCGAGCGGCGAGCCCGTCACCAGCACCACCGCGGCCTCCCCGGTGGACGAGGCGAGCGACGAGTCGTTCCCGGCCAGCGACGCCCCGGCCTACGGCAGCGGTGAGAACGGCGCCGGCAAGCCGCAGCACACCGCCGCGGGCAACGCGGCCGGCCGCATCAGCAAGCCTGTCCAGGTCACCGGCGCCGACGGCGTCACCTACGAGCTGGACCACGGCGCCGTCACGGTCGCCGCCATCACCTCCTGCACCAACACCTCCAACCCGTCCGTCATGGTCGGTGCGGCGCTGCTGGCGAAGAAGGCCGTCGAGCGCGGTCTGACCCGCAAGCCGTGGGTGAAGACGACGCTGGCGCCCGGCTCCAAGGTCGTCATGGACTACTACGACCGTGCGGGCCTGACCCCGTACCTCGACAAGATGGGCTTCAACCTCGTCGGGTACGGCTGCACGACCTGCATCGGCAACTCGGGCCCGCTGCCCGAGGAGGTCTCGCAGGCCGTCAACGACAACGACCTCGCCGTCGTCTCGGTCCTCTCCGGCAACCGGAACTTCGAGGGCCGCATCAACCCCGACGTCAAGATGAACTACCTGGCGTCGCCCCCGCTGGTCGTGGCCTACGCCATCGCCGGTTCGATGGACATCGACATCACCACCGAGCCGCTGGCCACCGACGCCGAGGGCAAGCCGGTCTTCCTGAAGGACATCTGGCCCAGCGAGGCGGAGGTCGAGGAGGTCGTCGCCTCCGCGATCGGCCAGGAGATGTTCGGCCGCAGCTACTCCGACGTCTTCGCGGGCGACGCCCAGTGGCAGTCGCTGCCCGTCCCGACGGGTGACACCTTCGAGTGGGACGCCGAGTCCACCTACGTCCGCAAGCCCCCGTACTTCGAGGGCATGGGCATGGAGCCGGCCCCCGTCGAGGACATCGCGGGCGCCCGCGTGCTGGCCAAGCTGGGCGACTCCGTCACCACCGACCACATCTCCCCGGCCGGTGCCATCAAGGCCGACACCCCGGCCGGGCAGTACCTCACCGAGCACGGTGTGGCGCGTCGCGACTTCAACAGCTACGGCTCGCGCCGCGGCAACCACGAGGTCATGATCCGCGGCACGTTCGCCAACATCCGCCTGCGCAACCAGATCGCGCCGGGCACCGAGGGCGGCTACACGCGCGACTTCACCCGGGCCGCCGAAGGTGACGGAGAGGCGCCGGTGTCGTTCATCTACGACGCCAGCCAGAACTACCAGGCCGCGGGCATCCCGCTCGTCGTCCTGGCGGGCAAGGAGTACGGCTCCGGCTCCTCGCGTGACTGGGCGGCCAAGGGCACCGCGCTGCTGGGCGTGCGCGCCGTCATCGCCGAGTCCTACGAGCGCATCCACCGCTCGAACCTCATCGGCATGGGCGTCCTGCCGCTCCAGTTCCCCGAGGGTCAGGGGGCCGAGGCCCTGGGCCTGACCGGTGAGGAGACCTTCTCGATCTCCGGGATCACCGCGCTCAACGACGGCGGCATCCCCGAGACGGTCAAGGTGACCACGGACAGCGGGGTCGAGTTCGACGCCAAGGTCCGCATCGACACCCCCGGCGAGGCGGACTACTACCGCAACGGCGGCATCATGCAGTACGTGCTGCGCTCGCTGATCCGCAAGTGATCCGCGTGTAGGGCACGACGGCGGCCGCCCCGGCGGTACGCCGGCGCGTCCGGACGGCCACACGGCGCCGCACCCCGCACCAGCGCGGGGTGCGGCGCCGTCGTCGTGTCACCGGGAGGTCTCGGGGTGAACAAGCCCCGGAGAAAGAAGCGGACAACTGTGCACTCGATCTTGCCCTGGCGGCGGCGAGTGGACTATACCTGTCGGCACCCGGACGTCCGAGCACCTCACGGCGCGCCCCGGTAGTACGACCCTGGCTTCGACCACCCCGCGGTGTAGGGCACTTCGCCGGTAGCGCTTCCAAGAGTCCGGTACACCGCCTGAGTCCTAGGAAGGCGAGGACTTGAGCATGGGACCTACCGACGTCAATCGCAGAGACCTCATCAAGCGCGCCACCGCCCTCGGGCTGCTCGCCACCCCCGCGCTGGGCGCCCTCACCTCGTGCGCCTCCGGTGGAGGCAGTGACACCGAGAAGGTCGCCGACGGCAAGAAGACAGCCGACAACCCGCTGGGCGTCAACAAGGACGCCGGGCTGGAGGTCGTCATCTTCAACGGCGGCTACGGCGAGCAGTACGCCAAGGACGCCCACACCGTCTACGAGCGCAGCTACGGCACGGTCAAGCACGACGCCACCCAGAAGATCCGCACCAAGCTCCAGCCGCGCATCATCAAGGGCGACCCGCCGGACGTCATCAACAACTCCGGCGCCGAGCAGATGGACAT
Source organism: Streptomyces sp. JJ38 (assembly GCF_019303475.1). GTDB lineage: Bacteria > Actinomycetota > Actinomycetes > Streptomycetales > Streptomycetaceae > Streptomyces. The sequence goes on along the minus strand of NZ_JABLSI010000032.1, from coordinate 57,010 downwards.
CGCCAGCCTCATCGCCGAGGGCCAGGCCGAGCCGCTGGACGCGCTGCTCGACGCGCCCACGCTCGACGACCCGGACAAGAAGGTGCGGGACGTCCTGCTGCCCGGCACCGTCACCAAGGGCCAGTTCGGCGGCGAGGAGATGTACCAGCTCAACTACTCCTTCACCGTCTACGGCACCTGGTACTCGCAGACGCAGCTCGACCGGCTGGAGGTCGAGTACCCGAAGACCTGGGACCAGATGCTCGCGGTCTGCGCCAAGGCGAAGAAGGAGGGCATAGCCGGCTGGACGTACGCGGGCAAGCACCCCTACTACTTCGCCTTCACCATGTACCCGTTCATCGCCAAGATCGGCGGTGCGGACGTGCTGAAGAACATCGACAACCTGGAGCCGAACGCCTGGAAGCACGACGCCGTCCGCAAGGCGTTCGAGGCCTACCACGAGCTGTACGCCAAGGGCTACGTCCTGGAGGGCACGCCCGGCATCGACCACATCCAGTCCCAGACCCAGTGGAACAAGGGCAAGGCCCTGTTCATCCCCAACGGCTCCTGGGTGGAGAACGAGTCGAAGAAGACCACCCCGGCGGACTTCGAGATGAAGGTCGCCCCGCCCACCGGGCTCGACTCCTCCGACGCCATGCCGTTCGAGACGCTGTGGGCCGAGGCCAGCGAGCCGTTCATGGTGCCCTCCCGGGCCGCGAACGTCCCCGGCGGCATGGAGTGGCTGCGGATCATGCTGGGCAGGGAGTCCACCACCAACTTCACCAAGCTGGTCTCGGCTCTCACCTGCGTGCAGGGCGCGGCGGACGGCCTGGACCTCCAGTCCGGCCTCGCCTCGGCGAGCCAGGCGCTCGGAGCGGCCGGGGACAACGTCGTCGCGCCGCGCATCCACGACTGGTACCTGGAACTGCACAAGGACAAGGTCGGCGGTGCCATCGCCGCCATGATGGCCGGCGACCTCACGCCGGCCGAGGCCGTCGACCGCTGCCAGAAGGCCGCGGACGAGACGGCGAAGGACGACTCCGTCAAGAAGTACACGCGGGCGTGACACGCCGGGGCGCGCCCCGGCCGACGGAGTGAGGACACGCCGGAGGGCGGCGCGTCAGGAAGCGGGAGGGTCATGCCGAACGACGCCAGGGGCGCGACGGACCTGTCGGGCCCGCCCGGTGTGCCCGGCACACCGGGCGGGCCGGGCGGGCCGGAGGAACCGGAGGGGCCGGGCGCGCCCGACGGCCCGGACGGGCCGAGGGACACGCCGTCGGGCCGGGCCGGACGGAGCCCGGAGCGGCTGCGGGCCGCGGAGGTGCCGCTGTTCGTTGCGGCGTTCCTCCTGCCGCCCCGGCTCACGCCGACCCGGGTCAAGCACGACCGGCGCTACCGCACGATCGACCGCTACCGGTTCGTGTGCGGTTTCCTCGCGCTGCCGCTGCTGATCTACACCGTGTTCGTCGTCTCGCCGTTCATCCAGGCGTTCTACTACTCGCTCACCGACTGGACGGGCTACAGCGCCGAGTTCACCTTCGTGGGCCTGGACAACTACGAACGGCTGCTGGACGACTCCGACTTCTGGGACTCGCTGCTCAACAGCCTGACCCTGCTCGTCGTCGCGCCGGTGGCCACCCTCGCACTCGGGCTGTTCTTCGCCTACATGCTGCAGGCCGGGGGCAGGCGCGGCCGCGGCGAGGCGGTCTCGGGAGTGCGGGGCGCGGGCTTCTACAAGATCGTCTATTTCTTCCCGCAGGTCATCTCGGTGGCGATCATCGGTGTCGTCTGGGCCGCGGTGTACGACCCGATCACCGGGCCGCTGAACGAGCTCTTCCGCGCGGTGGGGCTGGGCGGGCTCGCCCAGAACTGGCTGGCGGACCCGGACCTGGCCCTGGGGTCGGTCATCTTCGTCCTGTGCTGGAGTTTCATCGGCTTCTACGTCGTGCTGTTCTCCGCGGCGATGGGCTCCATCCCCAGGGAGATCTACGAGGCGGCGTTGCTGGACGGGGCCGGGCGCACCGTCACGTTCTTCCGCGTGACGCTGCCCCTGATCCGCGACAGCGTGCAGACCGGCTGGATCTACATGGGCATCCAGGCGCTGGACGCGTTCGCCATCGTGCACATCATGACGATCAACAAGGGCGGGCCCGGCAACTCGACCCTCGTCACGCCGGTGTACCTGTACAAGAAGGCGTTCGACTCGGCGCAGGCCGGCTACGCCACCGCCATCGGCGTCGTCCTGCTGCTGGTCACCATGGCCTTCGCGGCGATCATGATGCTGCTCGGCCGCCGTGAGCGGATCGAGTACTGAGACAAGCGGGGATGAGGTACCGATGAGCGCCATCCGCACCGACCGGCCCGCCGGGGACGACGCCCCGGCGGACGCGCCGCCCGCCTCCGGCGGTCCGGCGCCGGCCGCCGACCGGGAAACGAAGGACGGGGCGACGCTGAACGTCTTCTCCGGCGCCTTCCTGATCCTGTGGGCCGTCATGGCCGCGGGGCCGCTGCTGTGGGTCATGGTCAACTCGCTGCGCGACTCGGGGAAGATCCAGGGGCAGCCCTTCGGCTGGCCCACCGACCTCAGCTTCGAGAACTTCGCCAACGCCTGGTCGGACGCGAACATCGGCCAGTTCACGCTGAACTCGGTCATCGTCCTGGCCGGTTCGCTGCCGGGCACGATGCTGCTCGGCTCGATGGCCGCCTACGTGATCGCCCGTTTCGGCTTCTTCGGCAACCGGGCCGTCTATCTGCTCTTCGCGGGCGGGATGATGTTCCCCATCATTCTCGCCGTCGTCCCGCTGTTCTTCGTCATGGACAACATGGGGCTGCTGGACACCCGGGTCGGCCTGATCCTGGTGTACATCGCCTACTCGCTGCCGTTCACGACGTTCTTCATGACGGCCTTCTTCCGGACGCTGCCGGGCAGCGTCGCCGAGGCGGCCATGATCGACGGCGCCTCGCACAGCCGTACGTTCTTCCAGATCATGCTGCCGATGGCGAAGCCCGGACTGATCAGCATCGGGATCTTCAACTTCCTGGGCCAGTGGAACCAGTTCTTCCTGCCGCTCGCCCTGAACTCCGAGAGCCGCGAGGAGGCCCTGCTCACCCAGGGGCTCGCGGAGCTCTCCGTCAGCCAGGGCTACGAGGGCGACTGGGGGGCGCTCTTCGCCGGGCTGACGATCGCCATGCTGCCCATCCTCGTCGTGTACATGGTCTTCCAGCGGCAGGTGCAGGAAGGGCTGACGGCGGGCGCGGTCAAGTAGCCCCGCCGCCCGTCGCCGCCCGTCACACCCGGTCACCGCCGCACTCCTGTCGGACACGCCACATCTGAGCGCACACCCCGCTCAAGGGGTTGACGTGGGTCGGCCCCACACGATCCCCTTAGAGTTCATGTGTTGGAGACGGGCGCGTCAGCATGACCGGGTGCCGCGGCGGCGAGCCGGGGGCGGCCCCGGCCAGGCGGGAGTGGAACAGTAGTGGAGACACCGGGGTCGCAGTCCTCGCTGCACCGCGCCAACCTCGAACGGGCGATCCGCGCCGTGCGCATGGCGGGAGCCCTGACCCAGGCCGAGATCGCCCGTACCACGGGGCTCTCCGCGGCCACGGTCTCCAACATCGTCAGGGAACTGAAGGACGGCGGCATCGTCGAGGTGACGCCGACCTCCGCCGGCGGTCGGCGGGCCCGCAGCGTCTCCCTGTCCGGGAGCGCCGGGATCGTCGTCGGCGTGGACTTCGGCCACTCCCACCTGCGGGTCGCCATCGGCAACCTCGCCCACAAGGTGCTCGTCGAGGACTCCGAGCCGATCGACGTGGACGCCTCCGCCGCCCAGGGGCTCGACCACGCGGAAGCCCTGGTGGGCCGCCTCCTCGCCCGGGCCGGCAGCAGCCCCGAGAAGATCATCGGGGTGGGGCTCGGTGTACCCGGGCCGATCGACGTCGAGACCGGCGTGCTCGGCTCGACGGCGATCCTGCCCGGCTGGTCGGGGACGAACCCCAGGGACGACCTGGCCGCGCGGCTCGGTGTGCCCGTCCACGTGGACAACGACGCCAACCTCGGCGCGCTGGGCGAGCTGGTCTGGGGCGCCGGGCAGGGCGTGGCGGACCTGGCCTACATCAAGGTGGCCAGCGGTGTCGGCGCGGGCCTGGTCATCGGCGGCCGGGTCTACCGGGGCCCGGGCGGCACGGCCGGGGAGATCGGGCACATCACGCTCGACGAGTCGGGGCCGGTGTGCCGCTGCGGCAATCGCGGCTGCCTGGAGACGTTCACCGCCGCCCGGTACGTGCTGCCGCTGCTCACCCCCAGCCATGGCCCGGAGCTGACCATGCCGCGTGTGGTGAGCCTGGCCCGGGACGGGGACCCCGGCTGCCGCCGCGTCATCGGCGACATAGGGCGGTACATCGGCAGCGGCGTCGCCAACCTGACGAACCTCCTCAACCCGAGCCGCGTCGTGCTCGGCGGCGACCTGGCCGACGCCGGTGACCTGGTGCTCGACCCCATCCGGGACTCGGTCTCCCGGTACGCGATCCCGAGCGCCGCCAGCCGGCTGTCGGTGGTGCCCGGAACCCTTGGCGGGCGCGCCGAGGTACTGGGCGCCCTCGCCCTCGTCCTGGGCGAGATGGGCGACGCGCCCCTGCTCCGGCCCCTGGACGAGCCGGTGCCGGCCGGCGCCTGAGAGCCCGCGAGCGTCGGGGGCCCTCGGCCGGCTCGCCGTTCATCTTGTTCAGGCGCACCCGCCTTCAGCCGCCCCGATTGATTCATTTCTTGACGGATTCCCCGGGGGTGCGGCATGTGCCACGGCGCCGCGGCACATGCCGGTCGCCGTCCTCCAGGGCGTCCCTTCGGCGTGCGCCACACTCCGCGCCGTGGGGCGGGACACCCGGCGAAGGCGCCCGCCTCCGTGCGCGGGGCTCCACACCCCACCGCGCCGCAGGGGCGCGGCGGTGCGCCGACTAGAATCGGGCGATCGGTGTTCAGGCCCACTAGCCCGACGTAGCTTGACAGCAAGGAGGCTCAGTGCCAAAGGTGCCGCGCGAACCGCGTCGACCCGGCGCACCAGGGAGCACACCCCCGACCGAGGGGCCGCTGCTGCCCAGGATCGGGGGCCCGCGTGACCTCGACGGACTCGCGCCGGAGGAGCTGGAAGCGCTCGCCGCCGAGATCCGCACGTTCCTCGTCGAGTCCGTCGCCAAGACCGGAGGCCACCTCGGCCCGAACCTGGGCGTGGTGGAGCTGACCATCGCCCTGCACCGGGTCTTCGACTCCCCCCGCGACCGGGTGCTCTTCGACACCGGTCACCAGTCCTACGTCCACAAGCTGCTCACCGGGCGGCAGGACTTCTCCCGGCTGCGGGCCAAGGGCGGCCTCTCCGGATACCCCTCGCAGGCCGAGTCCCCGCACGACGTCATCGAGAACAGCCACGCCTCCACCGTCCTCGGCTGGGCGGACGGCATCGCCAAGGCCAACGAGCTGCGCGGCACCGGCCGCCACGTGGCCGCCGTCATCGGCGACGGCGCCCTCACGGGCGGCATGGCCTGGGAGGCGCTCAACAACATCGCCGCCGCCAAGGACCGCCCGCTCGTCATCGTCGTGAACGACAACGAGCGCTCCTACGCGCCCACCATCGGCGGTCTGGCGAGCCACCTCGCCACCCTGCGCACCACCGACGGCTACGAGCGCTTCCTCGCCCGGGGCAAGGAGATGCTCAACCGCACCCCCGTCGTCGGCAAGCCGCTGTACGAGACCCTGCACGGTGCGAAGAAGGGACTGAAGGACGTCATCGCCCCGCAGGGCCTCTTCGAGGACCTCGGGCTCAAGTACCTCGGTCCGATCGACGGCCACGACATCGAGGCCGTGGAGACGGCGCTGCTGAAGGCCAAGCGGTTCGGCGGCCCGGTCATCGTCCACTGCCTGACGGAGAAGGGCCGCGGCTACCAGCCCGCGCGCCAGGACGAGGCCGACCAGTTCCACGCCGTCGGCGTCATCCACCCCGACACCGGCCTGCCCGTCTCCGCCTCGGGAGCGGACTGGACGTCCGTCTTCGCCGACGAGATGGTCAAGCTCGGCCACGAGCGCTCGGACATCGTGGCCATCACCGCCGCGATGATGCGCCCGACCGGCCTGCACCGGTTCGCCGAGGCGTTCCCCGACCGGGTGTTCGACGTCGGCATCGCGGAGCAGCACGGTGCCGTGTCCGCCGCCGGGCTGGCCCACGGCGGTCTGCACCCCGTCTTCGCCGTCTACGCGACGTTCCTCAACCGGGCGTTCGACCAGGTGCTCATGGACGTGGCCCTGCACAAGCTGGGCGTCACGTTCGTCCTGGACCGGGCCGGCGTCACCGGCACGGACGGCGCCTCCCACAACGGCATGTGGGACATGTCCATCCTCCAGGTGGTGCCCGGCCTGCGGATCGCCGCGCCGCGGGACGCCGAACAGGTGCGCGCGCAGCTGCGCGAAGCCGTCGAGGTGAAGGACGCCCCGACCGTCGTGCGCTACTCCAAGGGCGCCGTCGGGCCCGCCGTGCCCGCGGTCGGGACGGTCGGCGGCATGGACCTGCTGCGCGAGGCGGGCACCGACGTGCCCGACGTGCTGCTGGTCTCGGTCGGCGCGCTCGCCCCCATGTGCCTGGAGATCGCCGGGCTGCTGGACCGTCAGGGCATCTCGGCCACCGTCGTCGACCCCCGCTGGGTCAAGCCCGTGGACGAGGCGCTCGCGCCGCTCGCCGCGCGGCACCGCGTCGTCGTCACCGTCGAGGACAACTCCCGCGCGGGCGGCGTCGGCTCGGCCGTCGCCCAGGCGCTCCGCGACGCGGGCGTGGACGTGCCCCTGCGGGACTTCGGCATCCCGCCGCGCTTCCTCGACCACGCCTCCCGCAAGGAGGTGCTCGCCGACATCGGCCTGACGGCTCCCGACATCGCCCGTCAGGTCACCGGCCTCGTCGCCACGCTGGACGGCCGGTACGAGGACGACGAGCCCGCGGTCGACCGCGAGCGCGAGCCCGCCAGGGACTGACGCCGGGCCGACGCGCCGCCCCCGGCCCCCCACACCGCCTGCGGGCGTTGGCGGGGGGCCGGATAGGTTGTAGCGCATGCCCACCGCCCAGCCGCCGGGGCCGCCCCGCAGCACGCGTACCGTCGAGCCGCACGGCGCGCTGCGGGCGCCCCGTCCCCGGCAGCCCGAGCCGGACGGTCCCCTCGCCGCCTCCCGGTCCGCGGCCCAACGACCGGCGCCCGCACCGGCGGTCGCACCGGCGCCCGCGCGGGCCCCCGAACGGCGGTTCTGGCTCCCGCTGGTGCCCGTGCTGCTCGTGCTCGCGGCGGTCACCAGGCTGCCGTCCTTCCAGCGCCCGGTGTGGAACCCGGACGAGGGGTTCGTGGCGACCCAGGCCCGCATGCTCGCCGCCGGCGGCACGCTCTACGACACCGTGGTGGACCGCAAGCCGCCGCTGCTTCCCTGGCTCTACCAGGGCACCTTCGCGCTGTTCGGCGACGAGTCCCTGTGGCCGCTGCGGGTCCTGGCCATCCTCGCCGTCGTGGCGACCGCCGTCTGCGTCGCCGGACTCGCCCGCGGCCGGTGGGGGCCGCGTGCGGGCGGGGCGGCCGGAGTGCTGTGCGTCCTCGCCTCGGTGGCGCTGAACCCGGAGGACACCCAGGCGGCCACCTTCGAGGTCTTCATGCTGCCGTTCACCGCCGCCGCCCTGTGGGCGGCCGACCGGCGCCGGTGGGGTCTGGCGGGCCTGGCCGTGGCCGGGGCCGTCCTGGTCAAACAGACCGGCGGGGCCGTGCTGCTGCCGGTGCTCTACCTGGCCTGGAGCTCCGCGGACCGCGGCCGGGACCGTCGCGGCGCCTTCGTGCGGACGTTCGGCGGGCTGCTGGTGCCGCTGGTGACCGTGGCCCTGTGCAACGGGGTGTCCCGGACCGTCTTCTGGACGGTCACCGGTTCCGGCTCCTACGCCAGCTTCACCGGTTCCGAACTGCACGTCCTGGGGCGCGGCCTGGCCAACACCGGGCTCTTCGCCGTCGGGGCGGCCGGGCTGGTGCTGCCGGTGGCCGTCGTGCTGCGCCGCCGCCTGTCCCACCGTCAGGTGCTCACCACCGACCTGTGGCTGTGGCTCGCCGCCTCGGCCGTCGGCGTCCTCACCGGCTTCCACTTCTTCGGCCACTACTACCTGCAGCTCGTGCCCCCGCTCGCGGTGCTCGCCGCGGGCGCCCTGGGCCTGCTCACCGCCGACTGGCTGCGGCTCACCGCCGTCGTCTCGGCCATGCTGTGCACCGTCTTCGTGGCCTGGGGAAGCCACGCGGGGCGGGCGGAGTTCGACCATGTGCGCCGGGTCGCGGACGCGGTACGGGCCCGCACCGTGCCGCAGGACGAGGTGCTGGTGTGGGGCATGCACCCGGAGACGTACTGGATGGCGGACCGCATGCCCGCCTCCCGCTATCTGACGGCCGGGCTGCTCACCAACTACAGCGGGGGACGCAACGGGCCGCGGGTCGGCCAGGAGTACGGGATGCGCGGCTCCTGGCCCACGCTGATGCGGGAGCTGAACGAGGACCCGCCGGCGCTCATCGTGGACGACTCCCGCGGCAAGCCGTACGAGCCCGCCCGCATGCCGCACCTGCGGCAGTTCCTCGACGCCCACTACGAGTCGGTGGCCGAGGTGGACGGCGCGGTGTTCTACCGCAGGGCGGCCCCGCAGCGCTGAGGCCGCGCCGGGCGGGGCGTCAGGGGCGCACCGCCCGGGGGCCGACGGTCTCGGCGCCCCGGTCGGCGACGCGGCGGCGCAGCTCACGGTCGGCCGTCACCACGACACAGCGGCGCCCGGCGCCCTCGTCGGCGACGAGGGCGACCATCGCGTCATCCCCGCTGCCCGGCGCCGCGACGACCCGGACCCCGGCCACGGACTCCACGCCGCGGGCCGCGCCCTCCACGACGAGTGCCAGCTCCAGCGGAGCCGGCACCCCCGCCACCGGGCCGTCCGCCACCGCGGCGGCCAGCCGGTCGCGCAGCCGCTCGGCGGCGCCGCGGCGGTCACGCCACCAGCCGTCGGGCACGGACCCGACGACGTTGGCGGCGTCGACGATCACCAGGGGGATCGGAGAGGACATCGGCGGCCTATCGGGCCGCCTCGGGGTGGTGCAGGCACCAGCCCTCCCAGGCCGAGGTGACCATGTCCCGCACGTCGTGCCGGGCCCGCCAGTCCAGGAGCTCGGCGGCGCGGTCGGCGGAGGCGACGATGCGCGGCGGGTCGCCCGGGCGTCGCGGGGCGACCTCCGGGGTGAAGGTGTGGCCGGTCACCTCCGCGATGAGCTCGACCATCTCCCGCACCGAGGCGCCCTCGCCGCGGCCGATGTTGACGGTGACGTCGTCGCCCGCCTTCGTCTCCCCGGCGTCCAGCGCGCGGGCCGCCGCCAGGTGCGCGTCGGCGAGGTCGGCGACGTGGATGTAGTCCCGCACGCAGGTGCCGTCGGGGGTGGGGTAGTCGTCGCCGAAGATCTGCGGCGCGCTGCCCTCGGTGAGCTTCTCGAAGACCATGGGAACGAGGTTGAACACCCCGGTGTCGGCCAGCTGCGGCGTGGCCGCCCCGGCGACGTTGAAGTAGCGCAGGCACGCGGTGCGCAGCCCGTGGGCCCGGCCCGTGGCGCGCACGAGCCATTCGCCGGCGAGCTTGGTCTCGCCGTAGGGGCTCATCGGCGCACAGGGGGTGTCCTCGGTGACCAGCGCGACGTCGGGCATGCCGTAGACGGCGGCGGAGGAGGAGAACACGAACTGCTCCACCCCGCCGGCCACTGCGGCCTCCAGCAGCACCTGCAGCCCGTGCACGTTCTCCCGGTAGTAGCGCAGTGGCACGGCGACGGACTCGCCGACCTGCTTCTTCGCCGCGAGGTGCACGATGCCGGTGACGGCGTGCTCGGCGATCGTCCGGTCCAGCAGCGGGCGGTCGAGGGTGGAACCGACCACCAGCGGGACGCCCTCCGGCACCCGCTCCCGGACCCCGGTCGACAGGTCGTCCAGGACGACGACCCGCTCATCGGCCTGCGCCATGGTGTGGGCGACGTGCGCTCCGATGTACCCGGCCCCGCCGGTGATGAGATACGTCATCCCGGCATTCTAGGCAGCCTCCGGAAGTGTCCCTTCAGGTGGCCGGACGCCTGGTCGGACACCCGCTCGGCCGTCTGGTCCGGCGGCCCGCACCGGCGCCGGACGCCGTGGAGGGCTCCGGGAGCGCCGGACGCGCGGCGGCGGGAACGCGGACGGCGCCCGCCCGCGGGAAGCGCGGGACGGGCGCCGTGGGGCGGGGCCGTGGCCTGCGCACGGCCCCGCCGGGTGTCACTGCGGGACGCTGGCCACGCCGGGGGCGTGGAACGTCGCGCCGCGCACGCGCTCGCTGACGCCGGCCCGGTCCAGGTACGGCGTGATGCCGCCCAGGTGGAAGGGCCAGCCGGCGCCGGTGATCAGGCACAGGTCGACGTCCTGGGCCTCGGCCACCACGCCTTCCTTGAGCATGATGTCGATCTCCTCGGCGATGGCGTCCAGCGCCCGGTCGCGCACCTGCTCCTCGGTGAGGACGGTGTCGCCGGTCTCGAAGAGCTCGGCCACCTCGGGGTCGAGGTCCGTCGTGCCGGGCTGGTACAGCCCGCGCTTGCCGGCCTTGACGATCCGGTCCAGGTTCTCCGAGACGGCGAACCGGTCCGGGAACGCGGCGTGCAGGGTGCCCGCGACGTGGTGCGCCACGGCGGGTCCGACCAGTTCCAGCAGGACGATCGGCGACATCGGCAGGCCGAGGGGGGCCAGCGCGCGGTCGGCGACCTCCACCGGCGTGCCCTCGTCGATCGCGCCGAGCACCGAGCCCATGAAGCGGGTCAGAATGCGGTTGACGACGAACGCGGGCGCGTCCTTGACCAGCACGGCGGTCTTCTTGAGCTGCTTGGCCACGGTGAACGCGGTGGCCAGCGAGGCGTCGTCGGTCTGCTCGGCCCGGACGATCTCCAGCAGCGGGAGGATCGCGACCGGGTTGAAGAAGTGGAAGCCGACCACGCGCTCGGGGTGCTTGAGCTTGGAGGCCATCTCCGTCACCGACAGGGACGAGGTGTTGGTGGCCAGGATGGCGTGCGCCGGCACCACGGCCTCGACCTCGGCGAAGACCTTCTGCTTGACGCCCATCTCCTCGAACACGGCCTCGATGACGAAGTCCGCGTCGCCGAAGGCGGCCGCCTTGTCCAGGGAGCCGGTGACCAGCGCCTTGAGGCGGTTGGCCTTGTCCTGGTTCACCCGCCCCTTGAGGAGGAGCTTGTCGATCTCCTCGTGGACGTAGCCGACGCCCTTGTCCACGCGCTCCTGGTCGATGTCGGTCAGGACGACCGGCACCTCCAGGCGGCGGGCGAACAGCAGCGCGAGCTGCGAGGCCATCAGACCCGCGCCCACGACGCCGACCTTGGTCACCGGGCGGGCCAGGGACTTGTCCGGCGCACCGGCGGGGCGCTTGGCGCGCTTCTGCACCAGGTTGAAGGAGTAGATGCCGCTGCGCAGCTCGCCGCCCATGATGAGGTCGGCCAGCGCCGCGTCCTCGGCGTCGAAACCTGCCTGGCGGTCGCCGTCCTTGGCGGCGGCGATGATGTCCAGCGCCCGGTAGGCGGCCGGAGCGGCGCCGTGCACCTTGGAGTCGGCGAACGCGCGGCCGGCGGCCACGGCCTGGTCCCAGGCCTCGCCGCGGTCGATCTCGGCCCGCTCGACGGTCAGTTCACCGGAGAGGACGGCGGCCGTCCAGTGCAGCGACTGCTCCAGGAAGTCGGCGCCCTCGAAGAGGGCGTCGGCGATGCCCAGCTCGTGCACCTGGGCGCCGCGCAGCTGCTTGTTCTGGTTGAGCGAGTTCTCGATGACGACCTTGACCGCGCGCTCGGGGCCGATCAGGTTCGGCAGCAGGACGCAGCCGCCCCAGCCGGGGACGAGGCCGAGGAAGACCTCGGGCAGCGAGAACGCGGGGACGGCCTTCGAGACCGTGCGGTAGGTGCAGTGCAGGCCGACCTCGACGCCGCCGCCCATCGCGGCGCCGTTGTAGTAGGCGAACGAGGGCACGCCCAGGTCGGACAGCCGCTTGAAGACCTCGTGCCCGCCCTTGCCGATGGCCTCGGCGTCGGTACGCTCCTTGAGCAGCTCGACGCCCTTGAGGTCGGCGCCGACGGCGAAGATGAACGGCTTGCCGGTCAGGCCGACGCCGACGATGTCGCCCTTGGCGGCCTCCGCCTGCACCTGGTCGATCGCGGCGTCCAGGTTGGCCAGCGACTGCGGGCCGAAGGTGGTCGGCTTGGTGTGGTCGAAGCCGTTGTCCAGCGTGATGAGTGCGAACCGGCCGGCACCGCCGGGCAGGTCCAGGTGGCGCACGTGCGCCTGGGTCACGACCTCGTCGGGGAAGACGTCCGCCGCGCCCTTGAGCAGCTCCTGCGTGGTGGTCACTTGCCAGCCCCTTCGAAGTGCGGGTTCTCCCAGATCACGGTGCCGCCCATGCCGAAGCCGACGCACATGGTCGTCAGGCCGTAGCGGACGTGCGGCTGCTCCTCGAACTGGCGGGCCAGCTGGGTCATCAGCCGGACGCCGGAGGAGGCCAGCGGGTGGCCGAAGGCGATCGCGCCACCGTACTGGTTGACGCGGGGGTCGTCGTCGGCGATGCCGAAGTGGTCGAGGAAGGCCAGGACCTGGACGGCGAAGGCCTCGTTGACCTCGAACAGGCCGATGTCACCGATGGACAGCCCCGCCTGGGCGAGGGCCTTCTCGGTGGACGGCACCGGGCCGATGCCCATGACCTCGGGCTCCACACCGGCGAAGGAGTAGGAGACGAGGCGCATCTTGACCGGCAGGCCCAGCTCGCGGGCCACGTCCTCGGCGGCGATCAGCGAGGCGGTGGCGCCGTCGTTGAGGCCGGCGGCGTTGCCCGGCGTGACCCGGCCGTGGGCGCGGAAGGGGGTCTTGAGGCCGGCGAGGCTCTCCAGGGTGGTGCCCGGGCGCATCGGCTCGTCCGCGGTGGCCAGGCCCCAGCCCGTCTCACCGCCCTCGGGGCTGGTGCGGCGGATGGCGATCGGCACCAGGTCGGACTGGATGCTGCCGTTGGCGTAGGCCTTGGCCGCCTTCTCCTGGCTGGCCACGGCGTAGGCGTCCGCGCGGCCCTTGGTCAGGTGCGGGTAGCGGTCGTGCAGGTTCTCCGCCGTCATGCCCATGAACATCGCCGACTGGTCGACGAGCTTCTCGGAGACGAAACGCGGGTTCGGGTCGACGCCCTCGCCCATCGGGTGGCGGCCCATGTGCTCGACGCCACCGGCGACGGCGATGTCGTACGCCCCGAAGGCGACGGAGCCGGCGGTGGTGGTGACGGCCGTCATCGCACCGGCGCACATCCGGTCGATGGAGTAGCCGGGGACGGTCTGCGGGAGGCCCGCGAGGATTCCGGCGGTGCGGCCCAGGGTCAGGCCCTGGTCACCGATCTGGGTGGTCGCGGCGAGGGCCACCTCGTCGATGCGCTCCGGAGGCAGGTCCGGGTTGCGGCGCAGCAGCTCACGGATGCACTTGACGACCAGGTCGTCGGCGCGCGTCTCGTGGTAGATGCCCTTCGGTCCCGCCTTGCCGAACGGGGTGCGGACGCCGTCGACGAAGACGACGTCCCTAGCGGTACGAGGCACGTTGGCTCTCCTCCTGCAGGGTGCGGCCGGGGTTGTCCGGGGTCGTACCCCGGGGGGTGCCGCCGCCGCGCGGCGCGCTTCCCGCGCCCCATGCTACTAGTCGGTAACCGGCAGGCAAGGGGGCGCCCTGCCTGTGCGTTGCGGTTCCGGTCACATCGGGGCGCGGGAAACTGCGTGACCAGCCGTAGCGCACCCGTGGCCCGCGACGCGCGGGACGGGGTACCCCCTGCCCGGGGCCGGTGCCGGGGCCGCGCTCGCCAGCCCCGCGCCTTGGCTCAGACCTCCCAAGCGCGCGGGGCGCGGGGTTCAGGAGTCGGCGGAGGCCGACAGCGCCGCGGTCAGGAGAGGCAGGGTCTGTTCGATCTGCCAGGGCCGGGCCCCGTACCCGCGCAGCGCGGAGGCGACGGCCCCGGGGCCGCGGTCGGCGGGCGGTTCCCAGCACAGCCGCCGGACGGTGTCCGGGGTGATCAGGTTCTCCTGGGGAAGGTTCAGCCGCTCCGCGTGGGCGGTCACCGCGGCCCGGGCGGCGGCGAGCCGGGCGGCGGCGGCCGGGTCCTTGTCGGCCCAGGCCCGCGGCGGGGGCGGACCGTTCGGGGTCTGGCCGGGCTGCGGCAGCGCCGACTCGGGCAGGGCGCGGGCGCGGTCCACGGCGCTCTGCCAGTGCTGGAGCTGCTTGCGCCCGTTGCGGTTCCCGAAGCCCGGAAGCTGTGCCAGGGCTTCCACGGTCTCCGGCACGGCGAGCGCGGCCTCCACGATGGCCGCGTCCGGCAGCACCTTGCCCGGCGAGACGTCCCGCCGGCGGGCCACCCGGTCCCGCGCCTGCCACAGCTCCCGGACGACGGCGAGCTGCCGGCGTCTGCGCACCTTGTGCATGCCCGAGGTGCGGCGCCAGGGGTCCTTGCGGGGTGGCGGCGGGGGAGCGGAGGCGATGGCGTCGAACTCCTGGCGGGCCCACTCCAGCTTGCCCTGCCGGTCCAGCTCCTTCTCCAGGGCGTCGCGCAGCTCGACGAGAAGCTCGACGTCGAGCGCCGCGTAGCGCAGCCACGGTTCGGGCAACGGGCGGGTGGACCAGTCGACGGCGGAGTGCCCCTTCTCCAGGGTGTAGCCGAGGACGCTCTCGACCATGGCGCCCAGCCCGACGCGGGGGAAACCGGCCAGCCTGCCCGCCAGCTCGGTGTCGAAGAGGGCACGGGGGAGCATGCCTATGTCCCGCAGGCAGGGCAGGTCCTGGGTGGCGGCGTGCAGCACCCACTCGACGCCGTCCAGCGCCTCGGCCAGGCCCGACAGGTCCGGGCACGCGACCGGGTCCACCAGTGCCGTCCCGGCCCCTGCCCGGCGCAGCTGGATGAGGTAGGCGCGCTGCCCGTAGCGGTAGCCCGAGGCCCGCTCGGCGTCGACGGCGACGGGGCCGCTGCCCGCCGTGAAGGCGGAGACCACCGCCGCGAGCGCGTCCGCGTCCGCGGTGACCGGTGGGATGCCGTCCCCGGGCTCCAGTAGCGGCACCGGGGCCGGTGTGGAGTCCTGGGAGGGGGGCTGAGCTGTGCTGCCTGCTGCGGTCTCCTGTGCGTCGGTCACGTGACAAGGGTATCCGTGACGCCGTTCTCGGCTCGGTTCGCCTCCGGGCGCTCTCCTCCTGGGGCTCGGTTCGCCTCCGGGCGCTTTTACCCGGTGTCGACACCCCTCGACACAGCGCCCCCTCCTTCTCCCCCAGCTAACGCTGGGAGGTGCCCCCACGCTTGGTCTCGTCGCTTTCGACACCGGCGCGCCCTTCGGCTCACTCGGCTGGGCGCACACGTGCCGCGCCCGCCGGGCGGAACGTTCCGTCGGCGGGCGCGGGGTGGGGTGTCGCGGTGCGGCGGTGGTCCGCTCGCTCCGCTCGGGTCAGTGGATGATGCCCGTGCGCAGGGCGACGGCTACCATGCCCGCCCGGTCGCCGGTGCCGAGCTTGCGCGCGATGCGGGCCAGGTGACTCTTCACGGTGAGCGCGGACAGGCCCATCGAGACGCCGATGGCCTTGTTCGACTGGCCCTCCGCCACCAGCCGCAGCACCTCCACCTCGCGGCCGGAGAGCTCGCGCTGCCCGCCGCCCGAGCCGGGGGCGCCGTGCGGGCGGCGGTGCAGCCGGGCAGCGGCGGCTCCGATGGCGGCGGCGCCGGGCCGGGTGTGCATGTTGAGGTTGTTGCGCGTGCCGGTGACGACGTAGCCCTTCACGCCGCCGGCGAGCGCGTTGCGGACGGCCCCGATGTCGTCGGCGGCCGAGAGCGCCAGCCCGTTGGGCCAGCCCGCAGCGCGGGTCTCGGAGAGCAGGGACAGGCCCGAGCCGTCGGGCAGATGGACCTCCGCCACGCAGATGTCCCGGGGGTTGCTGACGCGGGGGCGGGCCTCGGCGACGGATGACGCCTCGATCACGTCCCGCACCCCGAGGGCCCACAGGTGGCGGGTGACGGTGGAGCGTACGCGGGGGTCGGCCACGACGACCATGGCCGTGGGCTTGTTCGGGCGGTAGGCGACCAGGCTGGTGGGGTGGTCGAGGAGAACAGACACCGAGCCTCCTGGGGAGTGGAGTGTGACGGCAGCCGACTCGAAGCGGTAAGCCGGGGGGCGATCCCTGGGGAAGGGTCATGAAGTGCTTCGGCAGTCGGCCCGGTGTCCTTGAGGGAAAGATCACGAACGAGTGAGTATAAATCGCTCAATTCGGACATGAGGTCGAGCGGCTGACGGCGGCTCGGCAGCCTGTTCTCGCAGGTCGAGCCGGGGTGAGGGGTGTCAAGGGAGGTCTTGCCTCGGCTTGTCCTCGGGGCGCTCTACCGTGACCGTGGTCCGCGGCGCTGGGGCAGCGAGACGACACCGGTGGCCCCCGGCGTCTGGGCCCCCTCCGGGTCCTCCGCCTCCTCCGGCGGCAGGCCCGCGCACTGGCACAACAGGTCGCACCAGGCCTGCAGATGGGCCGCCACGTCCGGAACTCCCAGCGGGGCCAGCGGAGTCCAGGACGCGCGCAGCTCGATCTCGGCCTCCGGCGGACGTCCGGCGAGCTCGCCGAAGTAGGACGAGCCGGCGCGCGTCACCGTGCCTCCCGGCTGCCGCGTCGGCAGCCCCCGGGCCTCCAGGGCCCCCGTCAGCCAGGACCACGTCACCTCGGGCAGCAGCGGATCGGCGGCCATCTCCGGCTCCAGCTCGGCCCGCGTCAGCGTCACCACCCGGAAGGTGCCCTGCCAGCCCTCCGGCCCGCCCGGATCGTGCAGCAGGACGAACCGTCCGTCCGCCAGCTCCTCTCCGTCCACGATCACCGACGCCCCCAGCGCGTGCGCGTGGGGCGCCAGCCTCCGTGGGGCCGGCAGGGGTTCGAGCCGCACGGCCTGCCGAACGCGGGCCCCCGTGAGCGCGGCGACGACCCGCTGGAAGACCGCCGATCCCGAATCGCCGTCGTCCGGCCCCTCCACCTGGTGTTCTCTCGCCGCTGCCATGGCCCGAAGATTAGGCGCAGAGTGACCGGGAGCCGGGTAGGGACACCCGGTGGTTTACGGCCAAGTCCGACCGTGGGCGCAGCCCGTGGGAGACTGCCCGGTGTGAGTTCCGTTGACCGCCCACAGGGCCCGCCGACCAAGACGTACGACTCCGCGTTGCTCAGGGCCTGCCGCCGTGAGCCCGTACCGCACACGCCGGTGTGGTTCATGCGGCAGGCGGGGCGCTCGCTGCCCGAGTACCGCAGGGTCCGCGAGGGCATCGCGATGCTCGACTCGTGCATGCGGCCCGACCTGGTCACCGAGATCACCCTCCAGCCGGTCCGCCGCCACCGGGTGGACGCCGCCATCTTCTTCAGCGACATCGTCGTGCCGCTCAAGGCGATCGGCGTCGACCTCGACATCAAGCCCGGCGTCGGCCCTGTCGTCGCCCGCCCGATCCGCAGCCGCGCCGACCTCGACCAGCTGCGTCCCCTGGAGCCCGGCGACGTCACCTACGTCACCGAGGCCGTGGGCATGCTCACCGAGGAGCTGGGCGCCACGCCGCTGATCGGCTTCGCCGGCGCGCCGTTCACGCTGGCCAGCTACCTCGTCGAGGGCGGGCCCTCGCGGAACCACGAGCACACCAAGGCGCTCATGTACGGCGACCCCGAGCTGTGGGCCGAGCTGCTGGACCGGCTCGCCGGCATCACCTCCGCCTTCCTGCGCGTCCAGCTCGACGCGGGCGCGAGCGCCGTGCAGCTCTTCGACTCCTGGGCCGGCGCTCTGGCCCCGGCCGACTACCGCAGCCGGGTCATGCCCGCCTCGGCCAAGGTCTTCGACGCCGTCGCCGGCTACGGCGTCCCGCGCATCCACTTCGGCGTCGGGACCGGGGAGCTGCTCGGGCTCATGGGCGAGGCCGGGGCGGACGTCGTCGGAGCCGACTGGCGGGTGCCGCTGGACGAGGCCGCGCGCCGGATCGGCCCCGGCAAGGCCGTCCAGGGCAACCTCGACCCGGCCGTGCTCTTCGCTCCGCGCGAGGCCGTCGAGACGCAGGCACAGGCGGTGCTCGACGCGGCCCGCGAGCTGCCCGGCCACGTCTTCAACCTCGGTCACGGCGTGCTCCCGGACACCGACCCGGACGCGCTGACCCGGCTCGTCTCCTACGTGCACGAGCACACCGCGCGCTGACGGGAGGGGCCGGGCGGCATGCGTATCCTCGTCATCGGCGGCGGTATCGCCGGGCTCGCCGCGGCCCACCGGCTGCTCACCCGGGCGGGCCTCCCGCCCGGAGCGCCCGGCGGAGCCGAGGTCACCGTGCTGGAAGCCTCGGGGCGGCTCGGTGGAAAGCTGCTCCCCGGCGAGATCGCCGGGGTCGAGGTGGACCTGGGCGCCGAGTCCATGCTGGCCCGTCGGCCCGAGGCCGTGGAACTGGCCCGCGCCGTCGGGCTCGGCCCGCGGCTGCAGCCCCCGGCCGTGGCGGGCGGCGCCCTGTGGACCCGCGGTGCGGTGCACCCCATGCCGCGCGGTCATCTGATGGGCGTGCCCGCGGCCCCGGACGCGCTCGCGGGAGTGCTCTCCCCGGAGGGCCTCGCCCGTGTCGCCGAGGACGCCGAGCTGCCCCGCACCGAGATCGGGGAGGACGTCACGGTGGGCGGCTACGTCGCCGCCCGGCTGGGCCGCGAGGTCGTGGACCGGCTGGTGGCTCCGCTGCTCGGCGGCGTCTACGCGGGCGACGCCTACCGGATCTCCCTGCGGGCCGCCCTCCCGAAGCTCTTCGACGCGGCGCGCGACCAGCGCTCCCTGCTGGCCGCCGTCCGCACCGTGCAGTCCGCCGCGGCGGCCGAGGCCACCGCGTCCGGGCCCGTCTTCATGGGCATCGACGGAGGAGTCGGGCGCCTGCCGCTCGCCGTCGCCGACGCGGTGCGCGCCGCGGGTGGCCGAATCTCGACGGGGGTGACCGCCCGGGAGCTGCTCCGCACCCCCGAGGGATGGACGGTCACCGCCGACGACGGCGTCCACCGGGCCGACGCCGTGGTGCTCGCGGTGCCCGCCCCGGTGGCGGCGCGGCTGCTGCGCCGGGAGGCCCCGCGGGCAGCCGAGGCGCTCACCGGCGTCGCCTACGCCTCCCTCGCCCTGTGCACCCTGGCCTTCCGCCGTGCCGACCTCGGCACGGCGCCGCCCGAGGGCAGCGGCTTCCTGGTGCCCTCGGTGGACGGGCACGTGATCAAGGCGGCCACGTTCGCCTCGAACAAGTGGTCGTGGATCGACGCGCAGGACCCGGAGCTGTTCGTGCTGCGGACCTCGCTCGGCCGCTTCGGCGAGGACGCCGTCCTCAGCCTGGACGACGCGGAGCTGGTGGCCGCCTCACGGGCGGATCTGCGCGAGTCCGTCGGGCTGTCGGCGCGCCCCGTCGCCGGCCGGGTCACCCGCTGGACGGACGGCCTGCCCCAGTACGCGGTGGGCCACGTCGACCGGATGGCCCGGGTGCACGAGGCCGTTGAGGCCCTGCCGGGGCTGGCCGTGTGCGGGGCCGTCTACGACGGCGTCGGCATCCCCGCGTGCGTCGCCTCCGCCCACCGTGCCGCCGACCGGACCCTGGCGCGGGCCGCCGTGGCGCGGGAGCGAGAATGAGGACATGACTGACGCACCTCACAAGACACCGAACGCGGGCAAGAAGGCCAAGGACCTCAACGAGGTCATCCGCTACACCCTGTGGTCCGTCTTCAGGCTGAAGGACGTCCTCCCGGAGGACCGCGCCGGCTACGCGGACGAGGCCGAGGAGCTGTTCGCGCAGCTCGCCGCCAAGGACGTCACCGTGCGCGGCACCTACGACGTCTCCGGGCTGCGGGCCGACGCGGACGTCATGATCTGGTGGCACGCCGAGACGGCCGACGCGCTCCAGGACGCCTACAACCGCTTCCGCCGCACCCGCCTGGGCCGCGCCCTCGCGCCCGTCTGGTCGAACATGGCGCTGCACCGGCCCGCCGAGTTCAACCGCTCGCACATCCCGGCCTTCCTGGCCGACGAGGAGGCGCGCGACTACGTCAGCGTCTACCCGTTCGTGCGTTCCTACGACTGGTACCTGCTGCCGGACGAGGACCGCCGCCGGATGCTCGCCGACCACGGCAAGATGGCGCGCGGCTTCCCGGACGTCCGGGCCAACACCGTCGCCTCCTTCTCGCTCGGCGACTACGAGTGGATCCTCGCCTTCGAGGCCGACGAGCTGCACCGCATCGTCGACCTCATGCGCCACCTGCGGGCCTCCGAGGCCCGGCGCCACGTCCGCGAGGAGGTCCCCTTCTTCACCGGCCGCCGCAAGCCCCTCGCCGAGCTGGTGGCCGGGCTGGCCTGAGCCCGTCCGGGCGGAGTTCCCCCGCGTCCGCAGGGGCGCGGGGCACTGCGCCGTCGGCCACCGGTGCCGCGGCCCGCGGGGAGGGGCGGCCCCGGTCCGGGCAGGCTCAGCCGGAGACGAGCGGCTTGCCGTCGCGGGCCAGCGCGGTGAGGCGGGAGATGGCACGGAAGTACTTCTTCCGGTAGCCGCCGCCCAGCATCTCCGGGCTGAACAGCTCGTCGAACGGCAACCCCGAGGCGATCACCGGCACCTCGCGGTCGTAGAGCCGGTCCGCCAGGACGACGAGCCGCAGGGCCGTGGCCTGGTCCGGGACGGGCGTCACGCCGGTCAGGCACACGGCCGACACGCCGTCGCAGAGCGCGCCGTAGCGGCTGGGATGGACCTGGGCGAGGTGACCGAGCAGGGTGGGGAAGGCGTCCAGGCTCGCGCCCGGTGTGCGGTAGGCCGTCCGGGTGACCTCGTCGTCGCTGAACGGCTCGGGCGCCTCGGGCAGCCCGCGGTGCCGGTAGTCCTCGCCGTCGATGCGCTGCGGGCGGAAGTGCGCGGCGAGCCCCTGGATCTCGCGCAGGAAGTCGGCGGCGGCGAACCGGCCCTCGCCCAGCTTCCCGGGCAGCGTGTTGGAGGTGGCGGCGAGGGCCACGCCCTCCTCGACCAGCCGGCTGAGGAGCGTCGAGACCAGGACGGTGTCGCCCGGGTCGTCGAGCTCGAACTCGTCGATGCACAGCAGCCGGTGGGACGAGAGCGTCTTCACCGTCTGCTGGAAGCCGAGGGCGCCCACGAGGTTCGTCAGCTCCACGAAGGTGCCGAAGGCCTTGTGCTCGGCGGGGGCGGGTGTGGCGTGCCACAGTGAGGCCAGCAGGTGTGTCTTGCCGACGCCGTAGCCGCCGTCGAGGTACACCCCGCGCGGACCGGTGGGCCGCGCGGTCTTCCCCCGGCGGAACCAACGGCCCGCCCGGCTTCGCCCGCCCGTCGCCGTCGCGCCGCCCAGGGAGTCGGCGAAGGCGCTCAGTACCTCGACGGCCTCGGCCTGGCTGGGCTGCCCGGGGTCCGGGATGTAGGTGTCGAAGCGCACCGAGTCGAAGCGCGGCGGCGGCACCAGCTCGGCGACGAGCTGCTCGGCGGGCACCCGCGGGTGCCGCTCGCACAGCGCGGCCGGCGTGTCGTCGGCGGTCGTCTGTGGCGTTATCGCGGTCGAGGAGGAGGCGGAGGAGGTCGGCACGTCTGCCACTCTACGGCGCGCAGGGCGCTCCGCCGGACGCCAGTGGCCCGTGCCACACTGCCGCTATGCGACGCCTGTTCCCCCTGTCATCCGAGGCCGGTTCCGATCCGGACCCGACCACCGACCGCGAGTGGACGCTGGACGAGCTGGCCGACGCCTACGGCTACCCCGAGCCCGGCGACCGTCCCCGGCACGGCCCCGAGTCCGCCGGGACGAGCTGGCTGCGCGGCAACATGGTGGCCTCGCTGGACGGCGCGGCCCACCACGAAGGGCGCTCCCAGCCGTTGTCCAGCGACACGGACATGCGGATCTTCGGCGTGCTGCGCGGGCTGGCCGACGCGATCGTCGTGGGCGCGGAGACGGTGCGCAAGGAGGGCTACCGGCCGGCGCGGGCGCGGAAGGCCTTCGCCGAGCGCCGGAAGGCCGCCGGGCAGACCCCGGCGCCCGCCGTCGTGGTGCTCAGCGCCGGCCTCGACCTGGACTTCCAGGCGCCCCTGTTCTCCGCGCCGCGGACGCCGACGCTGATCGTGACGGGCGCCGGAGCTCCCGTGCACCGGGTCGAGGCCGCACAGCACGCGGGCGTGCGGGTGCTGTTCGCCGGGGAGGGCGTCGGCGCCGACCCCGCGCGGGTGCCGGGCGTCCTGGCCGAGGAGGGTCACACGCGGCTGCTCACCGAGGGTGGCCCCTGGGTCCTGGGCGAGTTCGCCGCGGCGGGTGTGCTGGACGAGCTGTGCCTGACGGTCGCGCCCCGGGTCACCGCCGGTGACGCGCCCCGCATCATGCGCGGCGGCGTCTTCCCGGTACCGGTGGACTTCGGCCTGGAGTCGGTGCTGGAGGAGGCCGGATTCCTCTTCACGCGCTACCGTCGGCGGTGACACGAATCGGAATGACGCGTTCCGCTTTGCTCTCGCCGGGCAGACTCTCCCCAGTGCAGGATCGTTAGTCCTACGGGCCCGCACGGGCCGTGGAGAAGAAGGGCACCCGCCGTGTTCACGACCGTACTCATGATCGAGAAGCCGCTGGTGTCGACCGACGTGGAGCTCGTCAGCACCCTCCACGGCGAGGAGGAGGTCTCCTTCGTCGTCCTGATGCAGCCGCGTGGGCGGCAGGACCGGCTGCTGCGGGCCCTGGACGACGTCGCCCTGGGCGAGCTGGAGCAGGCGGTCCACGAGGCCGACGAGCCGGAGGGGAGCGAGGCCACCCCACCCGCCCGGCTCGCCCTCGAGCACTCGCTCAAGGCCCTGCGGGACACCGGCGCCGAGGCCGTGGGCCAGGTCATCGAGAAGCACCCCCTCGACGTCCTCACCGCCGTGGTCGCCGAGTCGAACGCGGACGAGGTCATCGTCCTGACCGCCCCGCACCTGGTGGAGGAGTTCTTCCACCGCGACTGGGCCTCCCGAGCCCGGCACAAGGTCGGCGTTCCCGTCCTCCGGCTCTTCGCCCACGGCGAGTGACGGCAACGGGCCCGGCGCCCGCTCACCGCGGAGTACGCGGCGTCACCGCGGGGTGCGAGAATCGTCGGACGGCGCCGTGCCCGCGAGCCGGCGCCCCGCACACCGCGAAGCGAGGGAGAACCGCATGGCATCGGGCGCCCCGTCCGGCCTGGACAAGCCGCACTTCATCGGCATCGGCGGAGCCGGGATGTCGGGCATCGCGAAGATCCTCGCCCAGCGCGGAGCCCGTGTCGCGGGCAGCGACGCCAGGGAGAGCGCCACCGCCGAGGCCCTGCGCGCCCTGGGGGCCACCGTGCACATCGGGCACGCCGCCGAGCACCTGGCCGCCGACGCCTCCGCCGTCGTCGTCTCCTCCGCCATCCGGGAGGACAACCCCGAGCTGGCCGCGGCCGCGGCGCGTGGCGTCCCCGTCGTCCACCGCTCGGACGCGCTGGCCGCCCTGATGACCGGGCTGCGGACCATCGCCGTGGCGGGCACCCACGGCAAGACGACGACGACCTCCATGCTCGCCGTCTCCCTGCGTACCCTCGGCCTCGACCCCTCCTACGCGATCGGCGGCGACCTCGACGGGCCCGGCAGCAACGCCCACCACGGCGGTGGGGAGATCTTCGTCGCCGAGGCCGACGAGAGCGACCGCAGCTTCCACGCCTACGCCCCGGACGTGGCGATCATCCTCAACGTGGAGCTCGACCACCACGCCAACTACGCCTCGATGGAGGAGATCCACGCCTCCTTCGAGACCTTCGTCGGACGCGTCCGCGAGGGCGGCACCCTGGTGATCTCCGCCGACCACGCGGGCGCACGCGAGCTGACCGCCCGGCTGGCGGCGGCCGGCCGCGGGCCCGCCGTGACCACCTACGGCGAGTCGCCCGACGCGGACGTGCGCGTCCTCGACGTCACCGCCTGGGGGCTGACCAGCGAGGTCACCGTTCTCCTCAACGGCGAGCAGCTCGCCTTCACCGTCTCGGTGCCCGGACGCCACTACGCGCACAACGCCGTCGCCGCGCTGGCCGCCGGCGTGGCCGCGGGCGTCCCCGCCGCCGAGCTGGCCGAGGCTCTCGGCTCCTACACCGGCGTCGGCCGCCGCCTGCAGCGGCTCGGTGAGGCGGGGGGCGTCCAGGTCATCGACTCCTACGCGCACCACCCCAGTGAGATGACCGCCGACCTGGAGGCCATGCGGGCCGCAGTGCCCGACGGCCGGGTCCTGGTCGTCTTCCAGCCGCACCTGTTCAGCCGCACGCGGGAGCTGGGCGCCGAGATGGGCGCCGCCCTCGCGCTCGCCGACGCCTCCCTGGTCCTTGACATCTACCCCGCCCGGGAGGACCCGATCCCCGGCGTCACCAGCGAGCTGATCGTGGACGCCGCGCGGGCCCTGCGCGCCGACGTCACCGCCCTGCCCGGCCGGGAGGCCGGCCGCACCGCCGTCCCGGAGGCCGTGGCGGGAATGGCCAAGCCCGGCGATCTCGTTATCACCATGGGCGCCGGCGACGTGACGGAGCTGGGCCCGCAGATCCTCACCCGCCTGGAGACCGGAGGAGAACGCTGATGCGCTACGACATCGAGAAGCCGGACGAGCAGTGGCGCGCCGAGCTGACCGACGAGGAGTACCGCGTCCTGCGCCAGGCCGGCACCGAGCCCGCCTTCCAGGGCGAGTACACCGACACCACCACCGAGGGCGTCTACTCCTGCCGGGCCTGCGGGGCCGAGCTGTTCCGCTCGGAGACCAAGTTCGCCTCCCACTGCGGCTGGCCGTCCTTCTACGACCCGACCGAGTCCTCCGCCGTGGAGCTCGTCGACGACTTCTCCTTCGGCATGACCCGCACCGAGGTCCGCTGCGCCCGCTGCGGGTCCCACCTCGGGCACGTCTTCACCGGTGAGGGCTACCCGACCCCGACCGACCAGCGGTACTGCATCAACTCCATCTCCCTGCGCCTGGAGCCCAAGGAGAGCTGAGCCGAGGGCAACGGTCGGCCCGATGGGCCCATGCGTTCGGGTGGTCTCGGCATACGCTGAGATCGGGGCACGTCCGATCCCGCCTGCGTCGGTGCGGCGTGGGGGACGGTGGTGGCAGCACCGCCCAGACGAGGGGCTCGGACGCTCCCAGGGCGGTCCGACCTGCAAGATCCATCTCGACGGTGAGGGAGGTCGCCGCCACTGGCCCTGATCGTCACGCCGGGCCAGTGGGGCGACGCACCGCAACTCATCCCCGTTGTGGAACGCATCCGCGTCCTCCGTCGCGGCCGCGGATGGCCGCGGACCCGACCGGACCGCTTCGGCGGCGACCAGGCATATTCCTGCCACGGCCACCGCCGCTACCTGCGGTGGCGACAGATCAGGCACACCATCCCCCGAACCAAAGGATCAGCGGGCCGACCGGCGAGAACGCGGCAGCCGAGGTGGCCGCCCCACTGCGTTCGACAAATCGATCTGCCAGCGCGGGAACGAAGTGGAGCGCACCACCAGCGCGTTGAGGAACGTCCGAGCCTCAGCCACCGGGTTCGACAAACGCGCCGACGTCTTCCACGGCACCGTCACCGCCGTCTCGACCAGGCTCTGGCTCCGCCCGCGATCCGCAAGGCAGCTCCTGAAGGATGGTCAAGCCCGACCAGTCCCGATTCCGCCTACGACCGGGAAACCGGTGTGTTCTGGGCCATGCGGATACGCCACTGGCCGGCGGCGTCCCGTATCAGTGTCATCGTCAGGATGCCTTCCATGGGATCACTGGCGTTCTCCGCCTGGCCATCGGATTCGACTGACCTCTGGCGAGCATGAGCCACGGCCACCTCGGGCGTGAGGAGGGCGAAGTTCTCGATGGTGTAGCGCACCGTGATGTCGGCCAAGGGACCGCCCTCAGCGAAGACGAGGGATTGCGCCTCGTAGAGGCGGTCAGCTCCGAACACCAGAGTGCCGCTGAAGTTGACGAAGACCGCGTCGGACGTGAAGAGGGCGTTCATGGCCCTGGCGTCGTTTTCGTTGAACGCGGCCTCGTAGCGCGTCACGATCTCCGCGACCTCGACCTTCCCACCCGAAAGGCCGGTCTCCTCGCGCCGTTGCACGGTCGTCATCAGCAACTCCTCACTATGTGGTGCGATCGACGCCGAGTCTGGTTCTTCAACTGCACTTGAGGTCAATAGGCCTGACGATCCAGGGGTGCCAGCGCATCGTCAGCCGACGCGCTGCGTCAGCGTCGAGCGGCCACTGCGGCATGATCCGCCGGACAGGCCCAGCGCCGACCTGGTGGCGGCCGTGATAGACGAACTGGCGTGAGCCGGGCCGACGCTGGGGCGCCCGCGGGGCGACCGGATGCACGGAAGCGGGGTGCACGATCTCAACGAGCCGCGGCCCGCGAGCGCGCGGGGCGAGCCCGCGAAGCCCAGCCCGATGTCAGCGACGCCGAACGGGAGGCCGGAAGCAGACCGCTCGCACCAAGGCGGAATCCCGGATTCGCGGGTACCGGCTGCACGAGATCCGGCAGGAGCGGGGCCTCACCCAGGCGGACAGGGCCGCCTTGACGGGGCACGGAGGGCGGAAAAGAATTCGAGACGTGACGATGCGTCCACCGCGGTCCGGTACCCCGGTGCCCACCGCGACGTACCGCTTGCAGCTCCAGCCCGCCTACCCCTTCGCCGCCGCCGCCCGCGACGTCCCGGCCATCGCTGCGCTGGGCGTCTCCCACCTCCACCTGAGCCCCGTGCTGGAGGCCGTGCCCGGCTCCACCCATGGCTACGACGTCACCGACCACACCCGCGTCCGGGCGGAGCTGGGCGGGGAGGCCGGACTGCGGGCGCTGTCCCGCACGGCGCGCGACCACGGCCTCGGGCTCGTCCTCGACATCGTGCCGAACCACATGGCCGTCCCGGCCCCCGCCGCCCTCAACGGGCCGCTGTGGTCCGTCCTCGCGGACGGGCCCTCCTCGCCCTACGCACACTGGTTCGACATCGACTGGGAGGCGGGCGACGGCCGCGTGCTCCTGCCCGTGCTGGGCGGGCGGCTGAGCGAGGAGCTGGCGGCGCTCCGGGTCGAGGACGGCGTCCTGCACTACGCCGAGCACCGCTTTCCCGTCCGCGTCGGCACCGAGTCCCTCCCGCTGACCGAGCTGCTGGACGCCCAGCACTACCGGCTCGCCTGGTGGCGGCTGGCCCGCACCGAGCTGAACTACCGCCGGTTCTTCTCGGTCTCCGAGCTCATCGGCGTCCGGGTTGAGGACCCGGACGTCTTCGAGGCCACCCACGAACGCGTCCTGGCCCTGTTGGAGGAGGGGGTCGTCGACGGGCTGCGGGTGGACCACCCGGATGGCCTGGCCGACCCCGGCGCCTATCTGCGCCGCCTCCACACGCGCACCCGTGGCGCGTGGACGGTCGTGGAGAAGATCCTCGGCCCCGGCGAGCGGCTGTCGGTCAACTGGCCCGTCGCCGGGACGACCGGCTACGACGCCCTGCGCCACATCGACGCCGTCTTCGTGGACCCCGAGGGTGCGGCCCGGCTCACCGACCTCTACCGCGAGTTCACCCAGGTGGCCGACGATCTCGGCGGGGACTGGGCCGCCACCGTGCGCCGCGCCGCTCACGAGGTGATCGGCCACGAGCTGGCCGCCGAGGTGCGCCGTCTGGTCCGCACCGCCCGCGCAGCCCTGGCCCGCGCCGACGGTCAGCGCCGCGGCGATCACGCCGACTGGACGCTCGCCCAGGCGCTCCGCGAGCTGCTCGTCCGCCTGCCCGTCTACCGGCTCTACCGGCCGCCGGACGACGACCCCGTGCTCGGCAACGCGTTGTCGACCGACATCGCCTCCGAGGCCCGGGCGACGTTCGCCGTCCCGGAGGAGGCCGCCACCGTCGACGTCGTGAGCCGGCTCGTCCTGCGGGACAAGGAGCTGGCCACGCGGTTCGCGCAGGTCTCCGGAGCGCTGCGGGCCAAGTCCGTCGAGGACACCGCGTTCTACCGCTACCTGCCCCTGCTCTCCGCCGCGGAGGTCGGCGGCGACCCCGGCGAACCGGCCCTGCCGCCCGCCGCGTTCCACGCCTACTGCGCGTACGTTCAGCGCGAGTGGCCCGACACCGGGACCGTCCTGTCCACCCACGACACCAAGCGCAGCGCCGACGTGCGCGCCGCCCTCGCGACGCTCAGCGAGGACCCGGCGGGCTGGGACGTCCTCCTGCGGCAGGTCACGGAAGAGGTCGCGCGCACCGGAGGCGCTGCCGTGGACCGGCACACCGCGTGGCTCGTCTGGCAGACGGCCCACGGGCTCGGCACGCCCGACCGCGAGCGGCTGCTCGGCGCCCTGCTCAAGGCCGTCCGGGAGGCGGGCCTGCACACCACCTGGACCGAGCCCGACGCGGCCTACGAGGCGGCGGTGGGACGGTACCTCGACGCCGGCCCCCGCGGCGCGGGCCGGGCCGCACTGGCCGCCTACGCCGAGGCCACCCGGACCCAGACACGCGTCACCGCCCTCGGCATGACCCTGCTACACCTCACCATGCCCGGCGTCCCGGACCTCTACCAGGGCACCGAACGCACCTACCGAGCCCTGGTCGACCCCGACAACCGCCGGCCCCCGGACCTCACGGCACCGGAGTCCGAGCCGGACGACGAGAAGCTCCGCATCACCCGGGCCGCTCTGCGGCTGCGCGCACGCCACCCGCACTGGTTCGGCGCGGGCGCCCGCTATGCGCCCCTCACCGCGCACGGCCCGGCCGCGGAACACTGCCTGGCCTTCGGCCGCGGTCCCGGCGACGGCGGCGGAGGCGGCGAGGCCAGCGAGGCGGGTGCCGGCTCGGTCACCGTGCTCACCGTCGTCACCCGGCTGGGCCGTCGGCTCGCCGAGACGGGCGGCTGGCGGGGCACGGTGCTCCCGCTGCCCCCGGGGCGCTGGCGCGACCTGCTCTCCACGCGCCCGTACGACGAGGAGCTGGCTGACCTCGAAGGGCGGGCGGACCTCGCGTCCCTCCTGGCCGAGGCCCCGGTGGCGCTGCTCGTGCGGGAGTGAGGGGCTGAGACGGCGTCAGGGCGCGGTGAGCCGGAAGCCGACGCGGCCGAAGCGCACGTGGTCACCGGGGCCCACCATCACCGACCCCGTCACCCGGCGGCCGTTGACCCAGGTGCCGTTGGACGAGCCGAGGTCCCGCAGCGACCAGCCGAGCCCCGTGTGCCGCAGCTGGGCGTGCGTGCGGGAGACGGTGTGGTCGTTCAGCCGCAGCACCGAGCCCGCCGCCCGCCCGATCGAGAGCGGGTACGGCCCGGGGCAGGGCAGCAGCAGCTCGGGCAGCCGCTCGTGCAGCCACGCGCGCCGCATCCGCGCAGGGAACGCCGACATCGAGCCGAGGAGCCGTTCCAGCAGCCCGGGCCGCGGGCGGCGCGTGCTCAGATCGTGCAGGACGGCGTACAGTTCGCCGGGATGCCGGGCATGCAGTACCAGGTCCATACGGCGCTCGAACGTGCGATGCGAGACGCGTCCGTCCGCGGCGCTCTCCCGCAGGACGGCCAGCGCCTGATCCCGCTCCGCGTCGGTCAGGCGCGGGGGCTGAGCTGCGAACCCGTACGTCGTCATAGCCGTTGATTGTCCGTCGTGGGCGGGCCCCTGTCCAGGTCGGCCCCACCCGGCGCCGGCGCTCCGCCGACGTCCCGTGGCGCGCGGGCCGCGCGGCCCCGACCATGGTGTCCATGCTCTTCGAGGTATGGGCACCACACGCCGAACGCGTCCGGCTGCGCCTGGCCCCGGGCCCCGGGGCCGCCGCGCCGGCCGACCGCCCGATGGAGCGGGACCCGGCCCGCCCCGGCTGGTGGTGGGCGTCCGCGCCCGCCGCGTCCGGGACCCGCTACGGCTTCGTGCTGGACGACGGCCCCGTCCGCCCCGATCCGCGCTCGCGCCGCCAGCCCGAGGGACCCGAGGGGCTCAGCGCCGTCCTCGGCACCGCGTGGCCCGAGCCGACGGACGCCTGGTCCGGCAGGGAGCTGAACGGGGCCGTGCTCTACGAGCTGCACGTCGGCACCTTCACCCCCGAGGGCACGTTCGACGCCGCCGCCGGCCGCCTGGACCATCTCGCCCGCCTCGGCGTCACCCATGTACAGCTCATGCCGCTGAGCCCGTTCCCCGGCCGGCACGGCTGGGGGTACGACGGGGTGGCGCCCTGGGCCGTCCACGAGCCCTACGGCGGCCCCGAGGGCCTGCACCGCTTCGTCGGCGCCGCCCACCGGCACGGGCTGGGCGTCGTCCTCGACGTCGTCCACAACCACCTCGGGCCCTCCGGCAACCAGCTGCCCTCCTTCGGGCCGTACTTCACCGACCGGCACCACACTCCCTGGGGCGCCGCCGTCAACCTGGACGCCCCCGGCTCCGACGAGGTCCGCGCCTACTTCATCGGCAGCGCCCTCGCCTTCCTGCGGGACTACCGGCTCGACGGGCTGCGCCTGGACGCCGTCCACGCCCTCGCCGACACCCGTGCCGAACACTTCCTCGCCCAGCTCTCCACCGCCGTGGACGCCCTCTCCGCCGAACTCGGCCGTCCCCTCTTCCTGGTCGCCGAGTCCGACCGCAACGACCCGCGCACCACGGCGCCGCGTCCCGAAGGCGGCCTCGGCCTGCACGCCCAGTGGAACGACGACTTCCACCACGCCCTGCACACCGCGCTCACCGCAGAGGCCCAGGGCTACTACGCCGACTTCGCCCGCGACCCGCTGACCGCCCTCGTCAAGACGCTCACCGGCGCCTTCTTCCACGACGGCACCTACTCCACCTTCCGCGGACGCGGCCACGGCGCCCCCGTGGACCCCGCCACCCCCGCCCACCGCTTCGTCGGCTACGCCCAGACCCACGACCAGATCGGCAACCGGGCCCTCGGCGACCGCCTCTCCGCCACGCTCTCACCCGAACGCGCCGCCTGCGCCGCCGCACTGGTGCTGTGCGGCCCCTTCACACCGATGCTCTTCATGGGGGAGGAGTGGGGCGCCCGCACCCCCTGGCAGTACTTCACCGACCACCCCGACCCGGAGCTGGCCGAGGCCGTCCGCACCGGCCGGCGCCGGGAGTTCGCCGCGCACGGCTGGGCGGCTGACGACGTGCCCGACCCCCAGGACCCGGCCACCCGCGACCGCTCCTGCCTGGACTGGGCGGAGCCCGTCGAGCCGGAGCACGCCCGGCTGCTCGACTGGCACCGGCGGCTCGTCTCCGTCCGCCGCGCACACCTCGACCCCGGCCTGCGCCTGCGTGACGTCACCGCCGAGGCGGGCCGGACGGCGGACGGCGCCCGCTGGCTGACGCTGCGCCACAGCGGTCTCCTG
This sequence comes from Streptomyces sp. JJ38, assembly GCF_019303475.1. GTDB lineage: Bacteria > Actinomycetota > Actinomycetes > Streptomycetales > Streptomycetaceae > Streptomyces. The sequence continues at coordinate 25,621 of NZ_JABLSI010000032.1, read as the reverse complement.
GTCGCCGTCAACCTCGGCGGCGCCCCCGCCGAGGTGCCCGCGCTCGCCGAGGGCGAGCCGCTGGCGGCCACCCGGCGCCCCACCGGCACCACGCTGCCCGCCGACGCCGCCGTCGTCCTGAAGACGTGAGCGGCCGGCCGGCCCGACGGGTGGCCGTCACGCGGGCCGCTGCAGCACCACCAGGCTGCGATCGGTCACCGTCACGACCTCGCCGCCGGCCACGTTCGGACCGACCCACGGCGGGTGGCCCTCCTCCCGGGCGGTGTCGACGATCGTGCGCCACTGCCGACCGTGATCCGCCGGCACGGTGAACTCCAGCTTCTCGTTGTGCGCGTTGAACATGATGATGAACGAGTCGTCGTGCACCGACTCGCCGCGCGGCCCCGGCTCGGAGATCGCGTGCCCGCCCAGGAACACGGTCAGCGCCCGGGCGTGCGTCTCCTGCCAGTCCTGCTGGGCCATCTCCTCACCCTCGGGCGTGAACCACGCGATGTCCGACAGCTCGTCGTGCGTGCCCTCCACCGGGCGGCCGTGGAAGAACCGCCGCCGCCGGAAGACCGGGTGGTCCCGCCGCAGCCACACCATCGCCCGCACGAACTCGCACATCGGGTGCTCCTCGCCCGGACCGGGCCAGTGCACCCAGGACAACTCGCCGTCCTGGCAGTACGCGTTGTTGTTGCCGCGCTGCGTGCGGGCGAACTCGTCCCCGTGGCTGAGCATCGGCACGCCCTGGGAGAGCATCAGCGTCGCCGCGAAGTTGCGCATCTGGCGGCGGCGCAGGGCGAGCACGCCCGGCTCCTGCGTCTCGCCCTCGGCGCCGCAGTTCCACGAGCGGTTGTGGCTCTCGCCGTCCCGGTTGTTCTCGCCGTTGGCGTCGTTGTGCTTCTCGTTGTACGAGACGAGGTCGTGCAGGGTGAATCCGTCGTGGCAGGTGACGAAGTTGATCGAGGCCAGCGGCCGCCGGCCGTCGTCCTGGTAGAGGTCGGAGGAGCCCGTCAGGCGGTAGCCGAACTCCGCGAGCGTGCGCGGCTCGCCCCGCCACAGGTCCCGCACGGTGTCCCGGTAGCGGCCGTTCCACTCCGTCCACAGCGGCGGGAAGTTCCCCACCTGGTAGCCGCCCTCGCCGACGTCCCACGGCTCCGCGATGAGCTTCACCTGGCTGACCACCGGGTCCTGCTGCACCAGGTCGAAGAACGAGGACAGCCGGTCCACCTCGTGGAACTGCCGGGCCAGGGTGGCCGCCAGGTCGAAGCGGAACCCGTCCACGTGCATCTCCGTCACCCAGTAGCGCAGCGAGTCCATGATGAGCTGGAGCACGTGCGGGCTGCGCATGAGCAGCGAGTTGCCGGTCCCGGTGGTGTCCATGTAGTACCGCGGGTCGTCCGCCAGCCGGTAGTAGGACGTGTTGTCCAGCCCGCGGAAGGACAGCGTCGGCCCCAGATGGTTTCCCTCGGCCGTGTGGTTGTAGACGACGTCCAGGATGACCTCGATGCCCGCCGCGTGCAGGGCCCGGACCATCTGCTTGAACTCCAGCACCTGCTGGCCCCGGTCGCCCCACGAGGCGTAGGCGTTGTGCGGGGCGAAGAACCCGATCGTGTTGTAGCCCCAGTAGTTCGTCAGCCCGGCGTCCGCCAGCCGGTGGTCCGTCACGAACTGGTGGACCGGCATCAGCTCCAGCGCGGTGACGCCCAGACGGGTGAGATGCTCGACGATCGCCGGGTGGCCCAGGGCCGCGTACGTCCCCCGCAGCTCCTCCGGCAGGTCCGGGTGCAGCATCGTCAGACCCTTGACGTGGGCCTCGTAGATCACGGTGCGGTGGTACTCCGTCCGCGGCAGCCGGTCGTCCCCCCAGTCGAAGTAGGGGTTCACCACGACCGAGGCCATCGTGTGCGGCGCCGAGTCCAGGTCGTTGCGCCGCTCCGGCTGGCCGAAGTGGTACCCGTACACCGCCTCGTTCCAGTCGATGCTGCCGCTCATCGCCTTGGCGTACGGGTCCAGCAGGAGCTTGGCGCTGTTGCACCGCTGTCCGCGCTCCGGCTCGTACGGCCCGTGCACCCGGAAGCCGTAGCGCTGACCGGGCATGATCCCCGGCAGGTACGCGTGCCGCACGAACGCGTCCGACTCCCGCAGCTCGACGGCCGTCTCCGAGCCGTCCTCGTGCAGCAGGCACAGCTCCACGCGCTCGGCCGCCTCCGAGTAGACGGCGAAGTTCGTCCCCGCGCCGTCGTACGTTGCACCCAGCGGATACGCCTGCCCCGGCCAGATCTGCATGGGCCCTCTTCCCTGTCTACCCGGTCCGTTTCTGCCGCACGGCCCGGCCTGCGCCGTTCAGCGCGTGGTGAACACCGTGTGCACGAGCCGTCACACAAGGGACTATCTTCCCCTGGCGGGGTCGCGAGGCAAAGGAAGTTGGCGGGGGACGGTGCTGCCGCGTCCCGGATCCGCAGTAGGCTCCCCTGATCGAACCATGGGGGCGGAAGGCGGTGCACAGGTGAGTTCGGGAGGGCTGGAGCTCCCACCGGGCGGCGGCAATCCAGGCGAGAGCGCCGCCGACGTCCCCGAGCCACGGGCCGGGACGGTCTCGGTGGCCCAGCCGGTGGAGATCGGCGCCGGCCTCTCCTGGTCCGCGGCCACCTGGGCCGACGTGCACACCCGGGCACAGCGCGCCGGCCGCGCCTACGTCTGGCTCAACCTGGTCGAGCAGCGGCTCCGGGCCGTCGTCGCCGCCGTCCTGCGCCCCGTCTACGAGCCCGTGCACGGCGAGGAGTGGGTCGTCGCCGCCGCCGGCCCGGCCGGACAGGAGTGGGTCCAGCGCGCCGTCGCGGTACGGGAGGTCAGCCGCCGCAAGGGTTACGTGCTCGACCCGGCCGACGACAACCTGCTCTCCTTCCTCACCCTGCCGCAGCTGCGGGAGCTGATGGTCCAGCACTGGCCCTGCTACGAGCCGTACTTCGCCGGGCGCCGCGAGCTGGAGCTGGCCCTGGACGAGCTGGAGCTCGCCCGCAGCGCCGTCTCCCGCAACCGCGCCCTGTCCCCGGCCGTGCTGGCCCAGACGGAACGCACCTCGCAGCGCATCCTCACCCTGCTGGGCGCCGACGCCGCCTTAGCCGGGCGCCTTCCGGTGGACGCGGTCGAGGAGCTCGTCGGCGACCGCTTCGCCGACGTCGTCGGCGTCCACCCCGACCGCGTCCGCCTCCAGCGCAGCCTGCCCGCCGAGGACCTCTTCGGCGGCGCCCGCCGCATCGACGCCATCGGCATCGGCCTCAACCTGCTGGTGCAGAACTACTCCGGGCGCCGCCTCGTCCGCCTCGCCGACACCGGCTGTCGCGTCCGGCTCCTGTTCCTCAACCCGGCCAGCAGCGCCGTCCGCCGCCGCGAGCGGGAGCTCGGGCTCAAGCGCGGCGAGCTGAGCCGCGCGGTGGAGATGAACATCCTGCACATGCGACGGGTCCGCTCGCGCGTGCGGGACGCCGCGGCCTTCCGGATCCACGTCTTCGACGAGACGCCGCGCTTCACCGCCTACCTGGTGGACGGCGACGAGCCAGACGGCCTCGCCGTCGTCCAGCCCTATCTGCGCCGAGCCCGCGGCATGGAGTCGCCCGTCCTGGTCCTCCGCGGCGGCGGCCGCACCCTGGTCCAGGACCCTCCCCCGGGCTCGCCGGAGGACGACGGCCTGTTCTCCACCTACCGCGAGGAGTTCGAGTCCACCTGGACCGACGCCCGCCCGGTGTCATGACCCGTGGGGGTGCCGCTGGGAGTCCTTCCTGAACAACGTGAGCAGAAAGTCCAGACTGGATATCCGCCCGTTCACAGATCCCGTCTCGGATTGCCGTGCCGGGCTCGTCATTCGTCGCGCCAAGCATCCCCTATGTCGGTGCCGTGGTGACGGCTTCACTTGTGCCCCGCCCGCAGCCGCGCCCCGGCCGACCGCGAGCACTACTTCCGAAGCCCTGGCCGAGGGCTGACCATGCCCGCATGGCCATACCCGCGCGTCTCCCCGGCTGCCGCGGCACACCAGGCCGGGAGTCAAGGGGCGGAACAGGTGGGAACAGCCGGGACCAACGAGTCGTGGGTCCGACAGGCACATGATCCGTCGGACAGAACCTGGTAGAAGCAGGCATGCTTGGCGGCGGACGAGGTTGACTGTGTGCCCGGTCACCCTGGAGTGTCGGGCGCGGAGGGCTTCGTCGGAGGAGGTGGTGCGCTCCCGAGGGACTGGATCTGGGTGCTGAAGCTCTGCGGCCGACCGCGTGGATAGCGTGTCCGTGGTGTGTGAGTATCCGTCCACGGTGTGGCCGGTGTGTGAAACGGTGAACGGTATTGAGGATTCCGTCTTTGTGTGGCTGATTGGCCCCCGCAGTATGGCCCGGATCACTACACCCGTGGGCAACTCCCGGCGTCGTCCTCACGTCTGTCTGACTACAGACCTCGGGGTGCGCTAGTGGGAGCTCTGACCACCTCCACAGCTTCCTCTGACCACCTCCACAGCTTCCCGGACTGCTGGAACCCCCCTTACGGACTGGTGAAGGATGCCTCGACTCACGCTCGTCGTCCCCGCGTACAACGTGCAGGGATACATCAGAGAGTGCCTGGACTCCATCGTCGGACAGGACTTCGACGACTTCGAGATCGTCGGCGTCGACGACTGCTCGCCCGACGCCTCCGGGGCCATCCTCGACGAGTACGCGGCCCGGGACGACCGAGTTCGGGTCCTGCACCTCCCCCAGAATGTCGGCCTCGGCAGAGCGCGCAACGCGGGGCTCGAGGTCGCCCGGGGGGACTACGTCCTGTTCCTGGACAGTGACGACACCCTCACCCCCGGCTCGCTGCGGGCCATCGTGAACCGGCTGGACGCGACCGGCCACCCGGACATCCTCATCTTCGACTACGCCCGCACCTACTGGGACGGCACCACCAAGCGAAACCTGCTCGCCTCACTGCTCAGCGAGGAGGGCACCGGCGCGGGCTCCTTCCCGCTGGACGAACGGCCAGAGCTCCTCGACCTGCTCCAGATCGTCTGGAACAAGGCCTACCGTCGCGATTTCGTCGAGCGCCAGGGCTTCCAGTTCCCGCCCGGGTATTACGAGGACGCCCCCTGGACGTTCTGCTCACTCATAGCGGCAGACCGGCTGGCCGTGCTGGACCGCATATGCGTGCACTACCGGCAGCGCCGTGAGGGCGGCAACATCCTGCGCACGGTCAGCCGCAGGCATTTCGACGTGTTCGACCAGTACGAACGCGTCTTCGCCTACCTCGACGCGCATCCCGAGCTGGACCGGTGGCGTCACCATCTCTTCCGCAAGATGGTGGACCACTTCATCACGGTCTTGGAGCGCCCTGGACGTCTCCCCTCCGACGCCCGAGCGGACTTCTTCCAGCGGGCCGTCGCCGCCTATCGTCGCCGCGTCCCGGCCGACTTCGTCCGCCCGCACGGAGCGCAAGGGCACAAGTATTCCCTCTTCGCACTCGGCTCGTATTCGGCCATGGCCGGGACGCGGGCCGTCTCCACAGCCCGCGGTGCTCTGCGGCGGCATGGCAGGCGCCAGATCAATCGAGCCAAGCGCAGGGCCATGGGCGCCTACTACGCCTCTCAGCTCCGTCGCCCGCTCGACGAGAACCTGGCCGTCTTCTCCGCCTACTGGAACCGCTCGTACGCCTGCAACCCCGCGGCCATTGACACAGCCCTGGCCCGGCTGGTGCCGGGGATGCGCCGGGTCTGGGTGCTGAGGGACCCGGCCGGCCAGGAGATTCCGCCGGGTGTCGAGGTCGTCCGGCCGGGCTCCCGGGAGTACTGGGCGGCCGTGGCGCGGGCCAAGTACACCGTGAACAACGTGAACTTCCCCGACCGCGTGGTCAAGCGCCCGGGCTCGGTGCACCTGCAGACGCACCACGGGACGCCGCTCAAGTCCATGGGGCTGGACCAGCAGAAGTTCCCGGCCTCGACGAAGATGAATTTCACGGACCTGCTGCGGCGCTGCGACCGCTGGGACTACAGCCTCTCCTCCAACCGTTTCTCCACGGAGATCTGGGAGCGGGTCTACCCCTGCTCGTTCACCTCGCTGGGGACGGGCTATCCGCGCAACGACGTTCTCGTGAACGCGACCGCCGCCGACGTCCGCCGTGCCCGGCAGGCCCTCGACCTGCCCGACGGCGGCAAGGTGTTCCTGTACGCGCCCACCCACCGCGAGCATGAGGCCGGGTTCACCCCGCGCCTCGACGTCGTCCGGCTGGCCGAGCGCCTCGGCCCGGACGTGACGCTGATGATCCGGGGCCACTACTTCTACGGCCCCTCGCCCGAGCTGGCGCACCTGACGGCTGCCGGCCGGGTTCGCGACGTCTCCCGGCACCCTTGCGTCGAGGATCTGTACCTGGCGTCGGACGCCCTGATCACCGACTACTCGTCGGCCATGTTCGACTACGCGAACCTCGACCGTCCGATCATCGTCTATGCCGACGACTGGGACATCTACCGCGCGGTACGTGGCACGTACTTCGACCTCATGACCGAGGCGCCCGGGGTCGTGACCACGTCCCAGGACGAGCTGACCGAGACCTTGGTGTCGGGGGCTTGGGACACCGACGAGGCGGCCAAGGCGCGGGCCGCGTTCCGCGAGCGGTTCTGCGAGTTCGACGACGGCAGGGCGGCCGAGCGCGTCGTCCGCCGGGTCTTCCTCGGCGAGGACACCGACTCCGTCCTGCCGGTCGTTCCCCTCCACGAGAGGGCGCCCGTGCCCACTCCCGCCGAGGCGCTCGCCCCGGCCGAGCGGGTCTGACGCGAGGGGAAGCGCGTGGCCTGCTCATGGCGGTCATGGTCCGGCCCGTGAGGGGGAGAGTCCCTGGACACCAGGCCGGGCCGCCGGGCCTTCGGCGCGCGGACTTCAGCCCTCTGGGTTCCGCAGCACGCGGGACTCCTTCTCCGGGGGGAGGCCGGTGGTGGCTCGGGGGTGGGTGTGGGCCGGGGTGTCCAGGGTGGCCCAGGTGTCGGTGACGGTGTCGAGCAGGGGGCGCGGGCGCAGCCCCGCGGCGAGGGCCCGGCTGACGTCGGAGCGGTGCATGGCGTCGTGCAGCTCGCCCGGTGGGGCCCAGACGGGCAGCTCGGTCCAGGGTTCGATGCCGGCGGCCAGGATGGTCTCCGGGGCCGTCCAGCGCAGCTCGGCGGTGGCGCCGGTGGCCTGGACGCAGGCGTCCAGGAGGGCGCCCATCGTGGTGTCCCCGGAGCGGCCGACGGTGTCGTAGGCGCCGCCGAGCCCCGAGGCGGCGCCGTCCAGGGCGAAGGCGGCCAGGTCGCGGGCATCGATGTACTGGAGGGGGAGCTCGCGCGGGCCGGGGGCGAGGACGGGGCCGCCGCGGGCGATGCGGCGCAGCCACCACGGCAGCCGGCCGACGTCCTCGTTCGGGCCGAGGATCAACCCGGCGCGCAGCAGGAGCGCGCGGTCGCCGAAGGCGTCGAGGACGGCGAGTTCGCCGCCGCGCTTGTTGTGGGCGTAGTCGGTGGCCTCGGCGTCGGGGGAGGAGTCGACGACGGGGGCGGTCTCGTCGGCGCCGGCGGGGGCGGGCCAGGTGTAGACGGAGCGGCTGGAGACGTAGGCGTAGTGGCCGCAGGAGGGGGCGAGGAGCAGGGCGCTGTCGCGGACGGCACGGGGTGCGTCGGTCCAGGTGTCCACGACGACGTCCCAGGTGCCGTCGGCGAGCGCCGTCAGCCCGTCGGGACGGGTGCGGTCGCCGAGGAGGGAACGCACGCCCTCGGGGGCGGGGGTGTTGCCCCGGTTGAGAACGGTAACGTCCCACCCGCGCGCCACGCCCTCCTGCGCCACGGCCCGTCCCACGAAGTGTGTGCCACCCAGCACGAGAAGTTTCGTCATGGCGGCAACTGTGCGGGAGGGCCCGGAGGTCCGGAAGAGCTGATCTCCGTCAGCGGAATCGCCGAGAGCGCAACGGAGGCCGTGCGGTGACGGCGGGTCAGGCCGCGGCCAGGGCCGGGCGGCGGGCGTGGGCCTCGCGGTAGCGGCGCAGCAGGAGCTGGGCCAGCTCGGGGGCGTCACCGAGCACGGGGGCCACGGCGTCGGCGCCCGCCTCGGCGGCGCCCGCGGCGATGCGGTCGGGCAGGAAGCCGGGTGCGATGACGTAGGGGGCGACGGCCACGCGGCGGACGCCGTCGGCGCGCAGGGCGCTGACGGCGTCCGCCGTGCGGGGGAGGGATGCGGAGGCGAACGCAGGCCGCACGGCGCACCAACCGGTGGCACGCCGCCACTCCCGCGCGATTTCTGCGATCACTGCGATCGCCTCCGGGTCAGAGGAGCCCGCCGACGCCAGGACGATGCCGGTGGTGGCGGCGTGGGACGGGTGCACTCCCGCCTGCCCCAGCCGCCGTTCCAGGGCGGTGGTCAGCAGGTCGTGCGGGCCGAGGACGTCGGCCTGGGTGACGCGCAGCCGCGGCAGCCGGGCCGCGGCCTCCCGCAGGACGGCGGGGATGTCGCTCTTGGCGTGGAAGGCGCGCGTGAGGAGCAGCGGCAGGGCGACGACGTCCCGCACCCCGTCGGCGTCGAGGCGGTGCAGGGCCTGGGGCACCGAGGGGGCGTTGAAGTCGAGGTGGCCGACGTCGACGCGCAGCCCGGGGCACTGCCGGCGGACCCGTTCGCACAGCGCCGCGACGGTGGCGGCGTGCCGTGGGTCGCGGCTGCCGTGGGCGATGACGAGCAGGGCGGGGGCGTGCATGAGCGGGTCCGTTTCCGTCGGGTGGCCGGCTTGCGTCAGCGGCCGGTCAGGCCGCGGGCGTGCAGGACGCGGCGTTCGAGCGGGGAGAAGAGCAGGGACTCGACGGCGACGCCGACGGCGAGGATGAGCGTGACGGCGGCCAGCACCGCGCTCATGGATTCCGCGGTGTTGCCGTCGGCGAGCATCCGGCCGATGCCGGGCAGGGGCGTGGCCGTGATGAGCTCGGCGGTCATGAGGGCGCGCCAGCCGAAGGTCCAGCCCTGGCGCAGGGCGCCGATGAGGCCGGGCAGGGCGGCGGGCAGGAGGATGTGCAGGGCGCCGCGCGGCCCCTGGGCGCCCATGGATCGCCCGGCCCGCAGGAGCAGGGGCGGCACCTGGTCGATGCCGGCCGCGACGCCGACCGCGATGGAGGGCACCGCGCCGAGCAGGACGACGGTGTAGACGGCGCCCTCGGAGGGGCCGAGGGCGATGACCGCGACGGGGACCAGGGCGGCGGCCGGGAGCGACTGGACGGCCGAGAGAACGGGGCCGAACACCGTGCGCAGCGGCGTGAACCGGGTGAGCAGGACGCCGAGGGGCACGCCGATGGCGGCCGAGGCGGCGAAACCGACGAGGCAGCGCAGCACGCTGTGCCCGAGGGAGGGTAGCAGGGTGCCGTCGGCGAGGGAGTCGCCCAGCGAGGCGGCGACCTCGGCGGGCGCGGGCAGCTCGGCGGACCAGCCGAGCCAGTGGACCAGCTGCCACAGCGCGAGCACGAGGGCGACGGCGAGGAGCGGCGGGGCGGCCTTGGCCAGGACGCGCCGCGAGGTGTCGGCGGGCTGGCTCTCCAGGGCGTCGAGCCCGGAGGCCATCTCGACGGCGTCCTCCGTCTCCGGGCCCGGGTCGCGCCCGGAGGGCGGCGTACTCACGGCGTCAGTGACGGGCATGGCGCACGATCTCCCGGTGCAGGTGGCAGGTGATCTCGCGGGCGAGCGAGGTGACGCCGTTGTCCTCGATGCGCCGCGGGTAGGGCAGGTCGACGTCCCAGGAGCGGGCGACGCGCCCGGGGCGTGAGGAGAGCAGCACGACGCGCTGTCCGAGCCGCACGGCCTCGCGGACGTTGTGCGTGACGAACAGGACGGTCAGCTTGCGCTCGGACCACACCCGGGTCAGCTCCTCGTGGAGCAGGTCGCGGGTGATGGCGTCCAGCGCGGCGAAGGGCTCGTCCATGAGCAGGACCTCGCTGCCCTGGGCCAGTGAGCGGGCGAGGGCCACGCGCTGCCGCATGCCGCCGGAGAGCTGGTGCACCCGCTTGCCGTAGGCGTCGGGGAGCCGCACGAGCCGCAGCAGCTCCTGGGCCTGTTCCCGACGCTCGCCCTTGGGGACGCCGGCGAGCTTGAGGGCCAGCTCGATGTTGCGCCCGGCGCTCAGCCACGGGAACAGCGCGTGGTCCTGGAACATCAGGGCGGGCCGCCCGAAGGGCACCTGGGCGGTGCCGGACGTCGGCTGGTCGAGCCCGGCGACGAGGTTGAGCAGGGTGGACTTGCCACAGCCCGAGGCGCCCAGCAGGCAGACGAACTCGCCGGGCGCGGCCTCCAGCTGGATGTCGTCCAGCACGAGCTGCTGCGCGCCCCGGCGGCCGAACGCCTTGGAGACGTGGTCGAGCCGTACGGCGTAGGGCGCGGGGGCGTGCGCCTCGGTGGCCTGGGCGGGGGCCGGGGTGGCGAGTTTCGTGGGCACTGGGGTGTCCTCTCGTCGTTCGCCACCTTCGGCGGGCGGCTACGGCAGGTGAGATCGGACGTACGGGGCGGGCGCGGCGGATGCCGGTCGTGCGGGGTGCGGGGCGGGCGTCACGGGCGGCATCGCCCCATGCCGCCCTGGCCGCTGCCGAGGGGGCCGCTGCCGACGCGCACACCGCGCCGGTCGAACGTCGCGAACGGCGTCACACCGGCCGCCCCGAGGGAGAGAGAGGTCATGTCAGAAGTCCCAGCCCTCGTCCTCGGCGGTGGCCGGAGCCGCGTCGGCGGCGGCCTCGGCGAACGCGTCACCGGCCATGCCGGCGGTGAGCGTGGTGCCGTCGGCCGGGTCGACGAGCAGGAAGGAGCCGGTGCGCCGGGAGTCGGCGTACGCGTCCACGGCCAGCGGCTCGGCGGTGCGCAGGACGACCCGGCCGATGTCGTTGGCGACGAGGGTGCCCGGCTCGGGGTGCTGGGAGAGGTCGTCGAGGGTGAGCCGCGAGGGGATCTGCTTGACGATGGCCTTGACGGTCCGGGTGGTGTGCTTGAGCAGCACGCGCTGGCCCACGGTGAGCGGGGTGTCGTGGAGGTGGCACACCGTCGCGGTGAGGTCCTGGCTGGGGGCGACGACGGCGTCCGCCGGGGCGATGAGATCGCCGCGCGAGATGTCCAGGTCGTCCGCGAGCCGCAGGGTGACGGACTGCGGCGCCCAGGCGACGTCGACCGGCTCGCCCAGCGCGTCGATGCCCTCGATCGTCGACGTCCGGCCCGAGGGCAGGACGGTGACGGGCTGGCCCACGCGCAGCACGCCGGAGGCGATCTGCCCGGCGTAGCCGCGGTAGTCGGGCAACTCGGGGGTCTGCGGCCGGATCACGTACTGGACGGGGAAGCGGGCGACGTCGTCGGACGGGTCGTGGGTGACGGGGACCGTCTCCAGGTGCTCCAGCACGGTGGGGCCGGCGTACCAGTCCATGTGCGCGGAGGCCGTGACGACGTTGTCGCCGACGAGGGCGGAGATGGGGATGGCGGTGATCTCCGGGACGCCGAGGGAGGCCGCGTAGGCGGTGAACTCCTCGGCGATGGCGGCGAAGACCGACTCCTCGTAGCCGACGAGGTCCATCTTGTTCACGGCCAGCACGACGTGCGGGACGCGCAGCAGGGCCGCGACGGCGGCGTGGCGCCGGGTCTGCTCGACGACGCCGTTGCGGGCGTCGACCAGCACCACCGCGAGCTCGGCGGTGGAGGCGCCGGTGACCATGTTGCGGGTGTACTGCACGTGCCCGGGGGTGTCGGCGAGGATGAACCGCCGCCGGGGCGTGGCGAAGTAGCGGTAGGCGACGTCGATGGTGATGCCCTGCTCCCGCTCGGCGCGCAGGCCGTCGGTCAGCAGGGCCAGGTCGGGGGCCTCCTGGCCGCGGCTGCGGGAGGCGTGCTCGACGGCCTCCAGCTGGTCGGCCAGGACCGACTTGGAGTCGTGCAGCAGCCGTCCGACGAGGGTGGACTTGCCGTCGTCCACGCTGCCGGCGGTGGCGAAGCGCAGCAGCGAGGTGGCCGAGGTCCCGGAGACCTCGGCGGCCGGTGTCGTGCTCGGCTGGCTCATCAGAAGTACCCCTCGCGCTTGCGGTCTTCCATCGCGGCCTCGGACAGCTTGTCGTCGGCCCGGGTCGCGCCCCGCTCGGTGAGCCGGGAGGCGGCGATCTCGGCGATGACCTTCTCGATCGTGTCGGCGCCGGAGTCGACGGCGCCGGTGCAGGACATGTCGCCGACCGTGCGGTAGCGCACCCGGCGCTTCTCGACGGTCTCGCCCTCCTTGGGGCCGCCCCACTCGCCGGGGGCCAGCCACATGCCGTTGCGCGCGAAGACCTCGCGCTCGTGGGCGTAGTAGATCTGCGGCAGCTCGATGTTCTCCCGCGCGATGTACTGCCACACGTCCAGCTCGGTCCAGTTGGACAGCGGGAAGACGCGCACGTGCTCGCCCGGCGCGTGCCGGCCGTTGTAGAGCTGCCACAGCTCGGGGCGCTGGCGGCGCGGGTCCCAGCCGCCGAACTCGTCCCGCAGGGAGAAGACGCGCTCCTTGGCGCGGGCCTTCTCCTCGTCGCGCCGGCCGCCGCCGAAGACGGCGTCGAACCGGTGGTCCTCGATGGCGCGCAGCAGTGGCACGGTCTGCAGCGGGTTGCGGGTGCCGTCGGGGCGCTCGCGCAGTTCGCCGCGGTCGATGAAGTCCTGGACGGAGGCGACGTGCAGCCGCAGCCCGTGCCGGGCGACGGTGCGGTCGCGGTAGTCGATGACCTCGGGGAAGTTGTGCCCGGTGTCCACGTGCAGCAGTGCGAACGGCACCGGCGCGGGCGTGAACGCCTTGAGCGCGAGGTGCAGCATCACGATGGAGTCCTTGCCCCCGGAGAAGAGGATCACCGGGCGCTCGAACTCCCCGGCCACCTCCCGGAAGATGTGGACGGCCTCGGACTCCAGCGCGTCCAGGTGGGACAGCGCGTAGGGGCTGTCGGTGGCCTCGCCGGTCTCGGTCGCGGTCGTCATGCCAGTCCCTTCTGAAGCAGCAGCGTGTGCAGCGTGGCGGCGGACTCCTCGACGCTCTGCTCGTGCGCCTCGATCCGCAGGTCCGGTGCGGCCGGGGCCTCGTAGGGGTCGTCGACGCCGGTCAGCCCGGTCAGCTGCCCGGCCGCCTGCTTGGCGTACAGGCCCTTCACGTCCCGCTCCGAGCACACCTCGACGGGCGTGGCCACGTGTACCTCGACGTACGGCGTGCCCTCGCGCTCGTGCCGCTTGCGCACCGCCTCCCGGCTGTCCGCGTACGGGGCGATCACCGGCACCAGCACGGTGACCCCGTGCGAGGCCAGCAGCTCGGCGACGAAGCCGATGCGCTGCACGTTGGTGTGGCGGTCCTCCCGGGAGAAGCCGAGCCCGGCGGAGAGGAACTCGCGGATCTCGTCCCCGTCGAGCACCTCGGTGCGCTGCCCGGTCTCCTCCAGCCGCGCGGCCAGGGCGCGGGCGATCGTCGTCTTGCCCGCGCTGGGCAGCCCGGTCAGCCAGACCGTGGCGCCGCGGCGTCCTGCCTCACTCATCGTCTCCGCTCCCTGCTGTCCTTCACCCGTCGGTCGGCCCATCAGCCGTGCAGCCCGCACTCGGTCTTGCCGGAACCCGCCCAGCGCCCCGCGCGCGCGTCCTCGCCCGCCGCCACCCGGCGGGTGCAGGGGGCGCAGCCGATGGAGGCGTAGCCGTCGCTCAGCAGCGGGTTGGTCAGAACGCCGTGTTCGGCGACGTAGGCGTCCACGTCCGCCTGCGTCCATCGGGCGATGGGCGAGACCTTGACCTTCCGCCGCTTTACGTCCCAGCCGACGACCGGGGTGTTCGCCCGGGTGGGGGACTCGTCCCGGCGCAGGCCCGTCGCCCACGCCTGGTAGCCGGTCAGCCCCTCCTGGAGCGGGGCCACCTTGCGCAGGGCGCAGCACCGGTCCGGGTCGCGGTCGTGCAGCCTGGGGCCGTACTCGGCGTCCTGCTCGGCGACCGTCTGCCGCGGGGTGAGGGTGATGACGTTGACGTCCATCACCGCCTCCACCGCGTCCCGGGTGCCGATCGTCTCGGGGAAGTGGTAACCGGTGTCGAGGAAGACGACGTCGACGCCGGGGAACACCGTCGACGCGAGGTGGGCCACGACGGCGTCCTCCATGGAGGACGTCACGCAGAAGCGCTCGCCGAAGGTGTCGGCGGCCCAGCGCAGGATCTCCTGCGCGGAGGCGTCCTCCAGCTCCCGCCCGGCCCGTTCGGCCAGCTCCCGCAGCTCGGCGGCGGTGGCGGTGGCGGTGGTCATGCGGTTCCCCCTTCGTCGTCTTCGGTGCGCTCGGGCCGCCCGGCGCCGCGCGCGAAGCCCCGGGCGAGCAGACCGAGGAAGGAGAGCCGGAAGGCCCGGTTGCAGGCGCCGCACTCCCAGGCGCCGTGTCCCTCCTCGGACGGCCGCAGGTCCTCTTCTGCGCAGTACGGGCAGTAGAACGGGGCGGCGCGCTCGCTCACTTCAGCGACCCTTCGTCAGCGCGGGCCACCCACTGGGAGAACCGCTCGCCCTCGGTGCGCTGTTCCGTGAAGGCCCGCACGACCCGCTCGACGTAGTCCGGCAGCCCGGCCGCGGTGACCTTCAGGCCGCGCACCTTGCGGCCGAAGCCGGGCTCCAGGCCCAGCGAGCCGCCCAGGTGCACCTGGTAGCCCTCGACCTGGTTGCCGTCCTCGTCCAGGACGAGCTGCCCCTTGAGGCCGATGTCCGCGACCTGGATGCGGGCGCAGGAGTTGGGGCATCCGTTGATGTTGATGGTGAGCGGCTCGTCGAAGTCGGGCAGCCGCCGCTCCAGCTCCTCGATGAGGCTCTGGCCACGGCCCTTGGTCTCGACGATGGCGAGCTTGCAGAACTCGATGCCGGTGCAGGCCATCGTGCCGCGCCGGAACGGGGACGGCTTCGTCGTCAGGTCGAGCGCCGCGAGGGCGTCCTGGAGCGGCCGCACCTGCTCCTCGGGCACGTCGAGGATGATCATCTTCTGCTCGGCCGTGGTGCGGACGCGCTGCGAGCCGTGTGCCTCGGCGAGCTCGGCGATCTTGGTGAGGGTCGCGCCGTCCACGCGGCCGACGCGGGGCGCGAAGCCGACGTAGAAGCGGCCGTCCTTCTGCCGGTGCACGCCGACGTGGTCGCGCCAGCGCTCGACGGGTGCCTGCGGGGCGGGCCCGTCGGCGAGCTTGCGCTTCAGGTACTCGTCCTCGAGGATCTGGCGGAACTTCTCGGGGCCCCAGTCGGCGACGAGGAACTTGATGCGGGCCCGGGTGCGCAGCCGCCGGTACCCGTAGTCGCGGAAGATGCCGATGATGCCCTCGAAGACGTCGGCGACCTCCTCCAGCGGCGTCCAGGCGCCCAGCCGCACCCCGATCTTGGGGTTGGTGGACAGCCCGCCGCCGACCCAGACGTCGAAGCCGGGGCCGAGCTCGGGGTGCTCGACGCCGACGAAGGCGACGTCGTTGATCTCGTGCGCGACGTCCAGCAGGGGCGAGCCGGAGATCGCGGACTTGAACTTGCGCGGGAGGTTGGAGTAGGCGGGGTTGCCCACGACGCGGCGGTGGACCTCGTCGATCGCCGGGGTGCCGTCGATGATCTCGTCGGCCGCGATCCCGGCCACGGGGGAGCCGAGGATCACGCGCGGGGTGTCGCCGCAGGCCTCCGTCGTGGACAGCCCGACGGCCTCCAGCCGGCGCCAGATCTCCGGCATGTCCTCGATGCGGATCCAGTGGTACTGGATGTTCTGCCGGTCGGTGATGTCGGCGGTGCCGCGCGCGAACTCCTCGGAGATCCCGCCGACGACGCGGAGCTGCTCGGTGCTCAGGCGGCCGCCGTCGATCCGCACGCGCAGCATGAAGTACTCGTCGTCCAGCTCCTCCGGCTCCAGGACGGCCGTCTTGCCGCCGTCGATGCCGGGCTTGCGCTGGGTGTACAGGCCCCACCAGCGCATGCGCCCGCGCAGGTCGGCGCCGTCGATGGAGTCGAAGCCACGGTGGGCGTAGATCGTCTCAATGCGTGTCCGCACATTGAGACCGTCGTCGTCCTTCTTCGTCTGCTCGTTGGCGTTGAGCGGGGTGAAGTGTCCCTTGGCCCACTGGCCTTCGCCACGGTGGCGGCCGGGCTTGCGGCGCGTCGGGGCGGCGGCTTTCTGGGGCTTGTCGGCCATGGTGGCGGGTCCTTCGGGCTGACGGGGTGGATGCGGCAGGGGGTGGCGCCCGCGCGTGCGGGCAGGCGGTGGTCGTGGCACACGGCGGTGCACCCGCGCTGGCGTCCCCGGCCCGAGGTCGGGGAGGGGGAGGTCAGGGGGTGGCACGTGCCCGCGTCGGCGGGGGCGGCGTGCGGTGCGGCGTTGCTTTCAGTGCGCTCGGTGCTGTGACTGTCAGCCCGCCGGACAGATGGCGCTGGACATGCGACCGAGGTCGACGTGACGTCGACTCACCAAGACGATTCCAGCTCTGGACATGGACGGAAGACTCGCACGCGCTCTTGGACTCAGTCCACCGTTATCCACTATGCGGACATGCGTGTCTCGCAGGGCGGGATGTTGTGGTGGGCGTCACATCTCGGCTCCGGGTGGGCCGCGGCCCTGGCCGATCTTCCCGGTGCGCACCCTTGGCCCCGCCTCGGCACGCGGGGGCGAGGCGGCGGGTGACCCGGAGCCCGCCCCGCCGGGCGGCTCCGGGCCTGAGGCTTCCACGGGCCCTATCCGGATCGCGGGACCCATGTCCGAACCCTGGACGGGGCCCGGCTGGCAGGATGGCCACGGCCCACTCTGCCCCGGCTCCGCGGAGGTCGATCCCGTTGCCCGTACCGACCCGGAGTTCCGACGCCGAGCAGCGGCAGGACGCCAAGCAGCCGCAGGACGTCGGCCATCCGCAGGACGTCGGCCATCCGCAGGACGTCGCCCGGCACGGAGACGCCGAGCGGCCGGCGGCATCCGGGCGGTCGCCCGGCGCTCCGGTCGCCGTGCTGGGCGAGTGCGTGGCCGACGCCTTCGTCACCGCCGCCGACATCGGCGGCCTCGGGCTCCGGGTCCGGCCCGGCGGCGGACCGGCCAACACCGCGGCCGCCCTGGCCCGGCTCGGCACCCCCACCCGCTTCCTCGGCCGGCTGTCGGCGGACGTCTTCGGCCGGCTGTTCCGCACCAGGCTGACCGACGCGGGGGTGGACCTCGACGCCGTGGTCGAGGCGGCCGAACCCAGCACGCTCGCCGTCGCGGACGTGGACGACCGGGGCCGGGCCGACTACTCCTTCCACGCCCAGGGCACCGCCGACTGGCAGTGGACGGACACCGAGCTGGCCCGGGCGGCGCGCGCGCCCCTCGCCTGCCTGCACACCGGCTCCCTGGCCCTGGTCCGCGCGCCGGGGGACGCCGCGGTGGAGCGGCTGGCCGCCGCCGTCCGGGCCCGGGCGACCGTCTCCCTCGACCCCAACGTGCGCCCGCTGCTGGTGGAGCCCGCGCGCTACCGGGAACGGCTGGCCCGCTGGTGCGCGGTGACGGACGTGCTGCGGCTCTCCGACGAGGACCTGGCGCACCTCCTGCCCGGGACGCCGCTGCCGCGGGCGGCGGAGACCTTCCACGCCTGGGGCGCCCGGCTCGTCGTCGTCACCCTGGGGGAGCGGGGGGCGTACGCGTCGCTCGACGGCCGGGGCGTGCGCGTGGCCGCCCCGGCGGTCGCCGTCGCCGACACCGTCGGGGCCGGGGACGCGTTCATGGCCGGGTTCCTGCACGCCCTCCACGGCGGCGGGGCGCTCGGCGGGCGGCTGGACGGGCTCGACGAGGCGGCCGTGCGCTCCGCGCTGGCCCGGGGTGTCGAGGTCGCGGCGGCCGTGTGCACGGTCCGCGGCGCCGACCTGCCCCGCACCGGCCCGGCGTGAGCCCTACCCGACCGGACGCGCCCGCGCCACGACGGCGGCCAGGTCCAGCGTGCCGGGGAGCGTGCCGAAGGCCCGGCCCCAGTCAGCGCCCAGCCGGGAGGCGCAGAACGCGTCGGCCACCGCGGCCGGGGCGTGCCGCACCAGCAGCGCGCCCTGCAGCACGAGGGCCATCCGCTCGACCAGGCGACGGGCGCGGCCCTCGATGCCCTCCAGGTCGGCCAGCTCCACCAGGAGGTCCTTGACGGCCGCGTCGAGCCGGTGGTCGGCGCCCCGGGCCGCGCCCACCTCGCCGAGGAAGGCGTCCAGCGCGCCCGGCTCGCGCTGCAGGGCACGCAGGACGTCGAGCGCCTGGACGTTGCCGGAGCCCTCCCAGATGGAGTTGAGGGGGGCCTCCCGCAGCAGCCGGGGCATCCCCGACTCCTCCACGTAGCCGTTGCCGCCGAGGCACTCCAGGGCCTCCCCGACGGTCGGGGTGCAGCGCTTGGTCACCCAGTACTTGGCGGCCGGGACGGCCAGCCGCAGCAGCAGCCGCTCGCCCTCGTCGTCCGGGGCGGCGTCGCAGGCGGCGGCCAGCCGCAGCGCGAGCGCCGTCGCCGCCTCGGACTCCACCGCGAGGTCGGCCAGGACGTTGCGCATCAGGGGCTTGTCGAGAAGCGGCCCGCCGAAGGCCTCCCGGTGCGCCGTGTGGTGGACGGCCTGGGCCACCGCCTGCCGCATCAGCCCGGCCGAGCCGAGTACGCAGTCCAGCCGGGTGGCCGCGACCATCTCGATGATCGTGGCGACGCCCCGGCCCTCCTCGCCCACGCGGTGCGCCCAGGTGGTGCCGTCGAACTCCACCTCGCCGGAGGCGTTGGAGCGGTTGCCGAGCTTGTCCTTGAGCCGCTGGACGCGGAAGGTGTTGCGGCTGCCGTCCGCCAGGACGCGCGGCACCAGGAAGCAGGTGAGCCCCGCCTCCGCCTGGGCCAGCACCAGGAACACATCCGACATGGGGGCGGAGCAGAACCACTTGTGGCCGGTCAGCGTGTAGGTGCCGTCCTCGGCCAGGGGCGCGGCCCGGGTCGTGTTGGCCCGGACGTCGGACCCGCCCTGCTTCTCCGTCATGCCCATCCCGGCCAGTGCGCCCCGCTTGGTGGCGGGCGCCCGCAGCCCGGGCTCGTACACGTGCGAGGTCAGCAGCGGCTCCCACTGCGCCGCGAGCCGCGGCTCGGTCCGCAGCGCCGGGACCGCGGCGTGCGTCATCGACACCGGGCAGCCGTGGCCGGCCTCGACCTGGGACCACACCAGGAACCCGGCCGCCCGCCGCAGGTGCCCGTCGGGCCGGGACCAGGCGTCGGTCAGCCCCGCCGACACGGCCCGGTCCAGCAGGCGGTGCCAGGCGGGGTGGAAGTCGACCTCGTCGATCCGGTGCCCGTAGCGGTCGTGGGTGCGCAGCCGCGGCGCGTACTCGTTCGCCTGTGCCCCCCACTCCTGGGCCTCGGCCGAGCCCGCTGCCCGGCCCAGCGCGGACAGCTCCGCCCGGACCTCCCCGGCGCGTTCGGGGGCGACATGCCGTTCGACGGCCTCGGCGAGCGCGGCGTCTGCGGCGAACACGTCGTAATCCACCAGCGGCGGGGGCTGGTTGGTGACCGAGTGCGTGGCGTGCGGCGTCTCAGCAGACATGGCGACACCTTAGGCCCTGTCGTCAAGGGGGCGCCCTGCTCGCGACCCCCGGCACGGCACCTCGCCGCGTTGTCGGAGTCGCCCGAGTACGCCCGGCACGAGGGCGATCCGCCGCCCTGCGACGCGCCGCACCGGAGGCCGCTCGCGGACGGACACCCCGTGACGACAGGACCGGGCTTCCCCGCCGAACCGGTCACCCGTGCAGGTTCCCCGCCGGTAGCCGGATACGTTGGGCGGGTGCGAGCAGCAGAACCATCCCCCCGACGGCGCTCCGCCCGGCGCGTGCGCATGAGCGGCCTGTACCGCGACGTCCCCAAGCGGAAGCTCGCCTGGCTGCTGCTGAAGGACACCGTCAACTCGTGCATGGAGTACCGCATCCTCGGGCTCGCGGCCGAGGCGGCGTTCTTCACGCTGCTGTCGCTGCCCCCGCTGCTGCTCGGCCTCATCGGGCTGCTGGGCTACCTGGACGCGTGGATCGGCACGGACAGCATCGACAGCGTCCGCAGCAACATCCTCGACGCCTCGGCCACCGTCCTGTCCGACCGGGGCGTGAACGACATCGCGGCCCCGCTCATCGACGACGTCATCAAGGGCGGGCGGCCCGACATCATCTCCGTCGGCTTCGCGCTCGCGCTGTGGTCGGGCTCCCGTGCCGTGAACGTCTTCATCGACACGATCACGGTCATGTACGGGCTCGACGGCCACCGGGGGATCGTCAAGACCCGGCTGCTGGCCTTCCTCCTCTTCCTCGTCGCCCTGCTCATCGGGGCCGTCGCGCTGCCGCTGATGGTGGTGGGCCCGGACGCCGCCATCGGCTGGCTGCCCCAGGCCGAGTGGGTTGTGCGGATCTTCTACTGGCCCACGGTCCTGCTGCTGTCCATCGCCTTCCTCACCACGCTCTTCCACGTCTCCGTCCCGGTCCGCTCGCCGTGGCGCGAGGACATTCCCGGGGCGCTCGTCGCCCTGCTCATGTGGGTGGGCGGCTCCTTCCTGTTGCGGATCTACCTCACCAGCACCGTCGAGGGGCCGACGATCTACGGTTCGCTGGCCGCGCCCGTCGCCGTGCTGCTGTGGATCTTCGTCTCGGCCTTCGCCGTGCTGGTCGGCGCCGCCGTCAACGCCGCCATCGACCGGGTGTGGCCCTCGGTGGCCACCGCCGCCGCCCGCCGGGCCCGGGACCGGCGGCGGGAGCAGGAGGCCGCCGCCCTGGTCGCCGCCGCCGAGGCCCGCCGCAACCGCGCGGGGGCCGAGGGGAGCGACGAGGACGAGACGGACGACGACGCCGGGTACGACGAGCCGTACGCCCGGGAGAGCGGCGCACCCGGGGCGGAGCGCGGCGCCGAGCCGGAGCCCCCGGGGCCGGCCGAGTTTCCCGAACGCTGGGCCCGCTTCCTGCCGCCGGAGGACGTCCGCTCCCGCATCAAGGGCCCCCGGCGCTGACGGCCTCACCCCGCCGCCTTTGCCCGCTCGAAGAATCGGGCGAACAGTGACAGAGTGAAGGAGATCGCCTTCCGGTCGGGGGTGCGGCATGGACATGCGTGATTCGGCTCCCGGGGCGCCCGCCGGGCCCGAGGACTGGCCTGCGGACACGCGCACCACCCTCGCCCTCAACCTCACCGGAACCTTCGACTGGGACCTGGACACCGGTAGCCTGCACCTGGACGACGGCGGCCTCGCGGTGTTCGACCTGCGGCCGGACGAGTTCGACGGCCGGCCGGCCAAGCTGATCGACCGGCTGCCGCGCAGCGAGTGGACGCGGCTGGACGCCATGGTCACCCAGGCCATGAAGGACGGCCGCCCCCGCTACGGGCTCTACTTCCGCATCCGCTGCCGGGACGGCACCCTGCGCTGGACGCACTCCCAGGGCCGCATCCTGCGCGACCCCTGGGGCCGGGCCCACCGGATCATCGGCATCGTCCGCGACGCCACCGACGAGCTCACCGGCGCCACCGGCGGCAACACCCCCGACACCGAGCGGCACCGCGAGGCCAGCGTCGTCGAGGAGACGACCGCCGCCCTCGCCAACGCCCGCAGCGTGCGCGACGTCATCGACGTGCTGGAGAGCGCCCGCGGCGTGGGCCGGCTCGGCGCGGTGAGCCTGATGATGGGCTTCGTCGAGGGCAACCACCTGCGCCAGATCGCCGAGGGACGCACCACCAGCCTCGTGCCGGAGCTGGAGTTCACCCGGCTGGACGCCGACTTCCCGATGAGCGAGGTCGTCCGCACGATGACCCCGCGCTTCTTCGTCTCGCAGCAGGAGTTCGCGGCCCGCTACCCCCGGCTGTGGCCCTACATCGCCCCGCTCAACGCCTCCGCCGCCGCGTACCTGCCGCTGATCGCCCAGGGGCGCGCGATCGGCGCCATCGGGCTGCTGTTCCGGGACAAGTACAGCTTCACCCCCGGAGAGGAGACCCTGCTCACCGCGCTGACCAGCACCATCGCGCAGAGCCTGCAGCGGGCGATGCTCTACGAGCAGGAGATGGAACTCGCCGAGAGCCTCCAGCGCTTCATGCTGCCGCACACCATCCCCTCGGTGGCGGGCCTGCGTAGCGAGGTCAGCTACCGCCCGGCCCGCCAGGGCCGGGACATCGGCGGCGACTGGTACGACGTCATCCCACTGCCGGGCGGGCGCATCGCCGCCGTCATCGGCGACGTCCAGGGCCACGACACGCACGCCGCCGCGGTCATGGGCCAGCTGCGCATCGTGCTGCGGGCCTACGCCGCCGAGGGGCACGCGGCCTCGACGGTGCTCGCCCGCGCCTCCACGTTCCTGCACGACCTCGACACCGACCGCTTTGCCACGTGCCTGTACGCCGAGGCGGATCCGGCGACCGGTTGGCTGCGGCTCGTGCGGGCCGGGCACCTCGACCCGCTGCTGCTGAGCACCGACGGCCTGTGCCGGGTGCTGCCGGTCGCCGGTGCCCTGCCGCTCGGCCTGCCCCACCTGGGCCCCTCGGACTTCCCGGTCACCTCGCTGGAGCTGGCCGTGGGGGAGACGCTGGTGATGTTCACCGACGGGCTGGTGGAGCAGCCGCGCGTGGACCTCGACGACGGGATCCGCGAGCTCGTGGACGCCGTCGGGCGCGGCCCCGAGGACCTGCGTCTCCTGGCCGACTGGGTGTGCGAGCAGCCCGGCGGCCGCTCCGGGGTGGACGACCTCGCCCTCGTCCTGCTGCGCCGCGAGACCGCTCCCATGCCGCAGCCCGGCCGCCGTCTCCACCAGCGGGTCGCCGCGGGAGACCTGAAGGCCATCGCGGGCGTGCGGCGCCTGGCCCGCTCCGCCGTCCGCTCCTGGAACGCCGACTCCTGCGCGGACGCCGTCGAGCTGGTCACCCAGGAACTGACCGTCAACGCGCTGCGGCACACCACCGGTGACGCGCTCGTGACGTTCCGGCTGCTGGACGGCGGCGACCGGCGGGTCCGGGTCGAGGTCGAGGACGGCTCCACCGACCCGCCGAAGCTGAGCGCGGACGAGGACATCGGGCTCACCGGCCGCGGCATGCTCCTCGTCGACCGCCTCGCCGACGTGTGGGGCGTGGAGCGGCAAGGGAGCGGCAAGTCGGTGTGGGCCGAGTTCGTCGCGCCGACCCACTACGGCGAACCCGAGGGCCCCGAGCCCTCCCCGTAATGCGCTGGCGCCGCCGCCCGGCGCTCCCTAGGCTGATGCCCGTCACGCCGGGACCCCGGTGTGGAGACGCCGCCCACGCGTCCGGGCCGAGGCCCGGGGTGCCGGGCGCGGAGCCGTCGAGGCCACGGGCGAGCCCGGGCCCCGGCGCCGCCGCGTCCGCCGTGGCGAAGGACAGGAGGTGAGGCCGATGACCGTCGTCGTCGCCGCGGTGCGGAGGAACCGCCCGCAGATCGCCCGTACCACCACTCCTGTTCCCGTGGTCTCCGGCTGACGCCGCACAGCGCCGCACGCCGGGGAGCACTCTTCGAAGGGTTTCACCGCGTTGAGGCCGCACACGCCTTCCCATCTCTCCACCACCATCACCGACACCACCACCTCCGCCGGTTCCGGGTCCGGTTCTGACACCCCGGCACCGGAGGCGGGCTCCGCGCTCGTCCGCTACGGCTGGGACGAGGCCACCGCCCGCGCCTTCGCCCCCTTCGACCGGGACGGCTGCGTCCCCGGTCGCATCGTCCGGGTGGACCGCGGCGGCCGCTGCGTCGCCGTGACGGCCGACGGCACGCTGCGTGCCGAGAGCCACCCGGTGGCCGGCGCCGACCCGACCGCCATGCCCTGCACCGGCGACTGGGCGGCCCTCGTCGAGGGGCCCACCGGGCCACAGGTGCGCGCACTGCTCCCGCGCCGCTCCGCCTTCCTGCGCTCCACCTCGTCCAAGCGCTCCGACGGCCAGGTGCTGGCCGCCAACGTCGACGTGGCGGCCATCGTCGTCTCCCTCGCCGTCGAACTCGACCTCGGACGCCTGGAGCGCTTCGTCTCCCTGGCCTGGTCCAGCGGTGCCGAGCCGCTGCTCGTGCTCACCAAGGCCGACGTGGTGCCCGAGCCGGGGCCGCTGTCCGCCGACGCCGCGTCGGTCGCCCCCGGCGTGGACGTCCTGACCGTCAGCTCCGTGACCGGGGCCGGGATCGAGGAGCTCGCGCGGCGGCTGCACGGGCGCACCGGGGTGCTGCTCGGCCTGTCGGGGGCGGGAAAGTCGACCCTGGTCAACACCCTGACCGGGCGCCAGGTGAGCGCCGTCCAGGCCGCCCGCGACCGGGACGGCAAGGGCCGCCACACCACCACCCACCGTGAGCTGTTCCCCCTGCCGGAGGGGGGCGTCCTCATCGACACCCCCGGGTTGCGGGGCGTGGGCCTGTGGGAGGCCGACGCCGGGGTCCAGCAGGCGTTCTCCGACGTCGAGGAGCTCGCCGCCGCCTGCCGCTTCCCCGACTGCGGGCACCGCACCGAGCCCGGCTGCGCGGTGCGCGCCGCGCTGGCGGACGGCACCCTCCCACACCGGCGCTGGGACAGCTATCTGAAGCTGCGCCGGGAGAACGAGCGGCTGGCGGCCCGCACGGACGCCCGGCTGCGCGCGGAGCGGAAGAAGATGTTCAAGCAACGCGACGCGTTCGGCCGGCACCAGGCGGAACGCAAGCGCGGACGCCACGCCTGACGAGGCGTTCGCCGGTCTTCCCGGGGGCCGGCCCCCGGGAAGACCGGCGAAGACCGGCGGGAAGGCCCTGGCCGGGCGGCGGAGCGCGGCATAGGATCGCCTCATGTTCCGACGACATTGATCCTCACGCGATCCCTCGCGCACCTCCAGCACCTTCACGTCCTCCCTGACGCGTCGGCTCTACGCCTACGCGGGGCTGGAGGACTTCGTCGTGCTGTATCCGCTCTACGCGGTGCTCTTCGCCGACACGGGGCTCTCGGCGGCGCAGATCTCGTCGCTGTTCATCCTCTGGTCCGTGGCCGGTTTCGTGCTCGACGTCCCCACGGGCGTCCTGGCCGACCTGCTGCCCCGGCGGGCGCTGCTGGTCGCGGCGCCGCTGGCGAACGGTGCCGGATTCGCCCTGTGGACGTTCCTGCCCTCCTACCCCTCCTTCGCCGCGGGCTTCGTGCTGTGGGGCGCCGGGGCGGCCCTGCGATCGGGCACCTACCAGGCGCTCGCGCACACCGAGCTGGCCCGGCGCGGCGCCGCCCACACCTACGAGCGTGTCATCGGCCGCAGCCGGGCGACGGGCGTCACGGCGCAGCTCCTCGCCGCCGCGCTCGCCGCACCCGTCCACGCCGCGGGCGGTTACCGGGCGCTCGGCGCCGTCAGCGTGGCGGCGATGCTGCTGTGCGCCGCCGTGGGCCGCACGCTGCCCGACTCCCGGGCCCCGGCCCCGGAGGACGGCGAGGAGGAGCCCGGCTTCTCCACGGTGCTGCGCGGCGGCCTGCGCGCCCTGCGGCACACCCCCCGGGCCAGGCGCGCCGCGCTGCTCTTCGCCGTCGTCACCGGGTTCGCCGCGCTGGACGAGTACGTTCCACTGCTCGTCGAAGCCACCGGGGCCGGGCCGGCCGCCCTGCCGCTCCTCGTCGGACTGGTCACGGCCGGAGCGGCCGCCGGCGGCTGGCTGGCCGGGCGCGGCCCGCGCGGCGCCGCCGGGCCGCTGG
>NZ_JABLSI010000031.1 GCF_019303475.1 Streptomyces sp. JJ38 | reverse complement strand
GCGGCCGGGACCGCGGCCGAGAGCCGGGTCGCCCGGCGCCGGGCCGCGGCCGAGGCGGCGCGGGCCCGGCGCGAGCAGGCGGCCGTCGTGGTCAGCCGTGGCGTGGGGGAGGTGTTCATCACCTGCGGCGTGCTGCTGCTCCTCTTCGTCGTCTACCAGCTGTGGTGGACGAACATCCAGGCCGGCTTCCAGACCGAGCGGGCGGCGAACCGGCTGGAGGAGAAGTGGCGGTCCCAGGACGAGGCGCGCCGCCCGGACGCCTTCGAGCCGGGCGAAGGCTTCGCCATCATGTACATACCCAAGCTCGACGTGGCCGTCCCCGTGGCCGAGGGCATCGACAAGGACAGCGTCCTGGACAAGGGCCTGGTCGGGCACTACGACGAGAAGTCCGGGCTGAAGACGGCGATGCCGTGGGACGAGCAGGGCAACTTCGCGGTGGCCGGCCACCGCAACACCCACGGTGAGCCGTTCCGCTACATCAACCGCCTCGAACCCGGTGACGCGATCATCGTCGAGACCGCCGAAACCTACTACGTCTACGAGATGACGAGCAGGCTGCCCTCGACCTCGCCGGCGAACGTGGACGTCGTCTCCCCCGTCCCGGTGCAGTCCGGCTTCACCGAGCCGGGGCGCTATGTGACGCTGACCACCTGCACGCCCGAGTTCACCTCGAAGTACCGTCTCATCGTCTGGGGGAATATGGTCGAGGAGCGCCCGCGGAGCGAGGGGAAGCCGGACGCGCTCCTCTGACGACCGGCCCGAGGGCGCACGAGCGAGCGGACGAGACGGTGGGACACGTGGCACTGACCGAGCACGACGAGGCGGAGACCGAAGAGGACCCGCCTCGTTCGGCACCGCCACGGCGCCCCCGGGGGCGCCTCGCCGCGGCCGTGAGCGTCGTCGGCGAGCTGCTCATCACCACCGGGCTCGTGCTCGCCCTGTTCGTCGCCTACTCCCTGTGGTGGACGAACGTCGTGGCGGACCGTCAGGCGGCCCAGGAGAGTTCGGAGCTCCGCGACCAGTGGGCGGCACAGGAGGAGCGCGGCGAGGACGCGGGGGAGGACGCCGAACCCGTCGACTTCGACCCGCGTGACGGCATCGGCTTCCTGCACGTGCCCGCGATGAGCGGTGACGACATCCTCGTCATGCCCGGCACCGACCCGGACAAGCTCAACCGGGGCATCGCCGGGTACTACGAGAAGCCCGTCGAGGCCGCCATGCCGTGGGACAAGTCGGGGAACTTCTCGCTCGCCGCGCACCGGGACGGGCACGGCGCCAAGTTCCACAACATCCACAAGGTGGACGAGGGTGACGCGGTCGTCTTCGAGACCAAGGACACCTGGTACGTCTACAAGGTCTTCGCGAAACTGCCGGAGACCTCGAAGTACAACGTGGGCGTCCTCGCCGACGTCCCGCAGGGCTCGGGCCGTTCCGAGAAGGGGCGCTACCTCACGCTGACGACGTGCACGCCCATGTTCACCTCGACGTACCGCTACGTCGTGTGGGCCGAGCTGGAGCGCACCGAGCCCGTGGACGAGCGGCGCACGCCGCCGGAGGAGCTCACCGAGGGCTGAGCGGCGTACCCAGCCCTCCGCCCGGCCCTCCGCGCAGTCAACCGGCCGCTGGCCGGGTCGAGTCGGTGCGGAAGGGCGGCATGCCCGTCCCCGTCACCCGGTAGCGGCCCCACATGTCGGGGTCGGCCGCCTCGCCGGCGGCCCGCCCCTGCGGAGTGCTGAGCGTGACGGCCGCCCTGCGGCCCCCGAGCAGCTCGGTTACCTCCGGGTCGGCCGCGATCCGGCCGTACCAGCGGTAGTGGCCGTCGATGGGCTGGAAGTGGCCGCGCAGCCGCACGGTGACCGCCAGTTCCCCGTCGGCCGCGAGCAGCGTGGCGGGCCCCTGGTAGCCCTCGTCGTGGCCTTCGGTGCCGGGGTCGGTCACGGGGTGCTCGGTCGGGGTTTCGGGCATCACGGGCTCCTCACCTGTCGGTTCGCGGTGCGCACCGCCCGGCTCACGGCCCGGCGGTGGTTTCGGTGCGGGCGACGAGGACGTCGTCGGGGCTCAGCGGCGTGTCCGGGGGCAACTCGACGCCGCGGCGGCGCAGATAGCCGTCGAGGCAGTCCCACACGGAGTCACTCAGGTGCGCGACGACGTCGGCCCGGCTCAGGGTGGGCTTCTGCATCCACCAGTCGGCGGTGCTGTGGACCATGCCGACGATCGAGTGCGCGAGCGGCTCGGCCCCCCGGGTGTCGAGGCCGTAGGCGTGCAGGTACTCGTCGAAGATCTGGGCCAGGGTCTTGGCCGCCATCTCCTTGCTCGCGCGCACCCCCTGCCCCTCGCTCGCGGGCCCGGCGGGATCGCTCCGGCTGACCAGCCAGTAGAGGTTGGGGTGGTCCTCGAGCAGGGAGAAGAAGGCGTCGACGGCCCCCCTGATCTGCGCCCGGGGAGCGGCGGTGGGGTCCAGTGCCGGTTCCAGGCGCTCCATGAGCATCACCGTCACCCGGTCGTGCAGGGCGGCCAGCAGGTGCGCCTTGTCGGTGAAGTGCCGGTAGAGGACCGGCTTGCTGACGCCGGCCTCGGCGGCGACGCGCTCGACGCGCAGTTCGGGGCCGTGGGCGGCCAGCGCCCGCAGCGCGGCGTCCACGAACTCCTCGCGGCGCGCGGCGCGATGCGTGCTCCACCGTTCCCTGCGTCCGTCCACGGGCTGCACGGCTTCTCCGCTCTTGACTCGCACGCTTGCGCGGCCCATGCTACCCGAAGTATCTGCTACTTCAGGTAACAGGTACTAGAAGGAGCAGGTACCCAGAAGGAGCGGGTAATCGTCAGGCCCGGAGGCGCGGGACCGCCTCCCGAAGGAGTGAGCCGCGATGGCACGTGCACTGACCAAAACGACCGTCGGCGACCGGGAGAAGACCGCGAGCCGTCTGCTGGCCTCCTCGGCGCGGAAGTCCTACGACCCCGAGATCGACGTCGACTGGGACGCGCCGCTCGACGAGGACAAGCACTACCTGCTGCCCCACCGCGTCTCCCTCTACGGGACGCCGATGTGGGAGCGGATGACCGAGGAACAGCGCCGAGAGCTCGGCCGGCATGAGATGGCCACCATCGCGAGCGTCGGCCTGTGGTTCGAGCTGCTCCTGATGAAGATGCTGGTCAAGGCCTCCTACAACGGGGACGCCACCACGCGGCACATCCAGTACGCGCTGACCGAGGTCGCCGACGAGTGCCGCCACGTCACGATGTTCGCCCGCCTCGTCGAGCGCATCGGCTGCCCCGCCTACGGGCCGCCGCGCTTCCTCCACGAGATCGCCAAGGTACTGCCCGCCATCTCCTACGGCCCGGCGCTCTACGGCTCCGTCCTCGTCGCCGAGGAGATCACCGACCGGCTCCAGCGCGAGATGGTCGGCGAGGAGACGGTCCAGCCGCTCGTGCGGATGGTCAACCACATCCACATCGTCGAGGAGGCCCGGCACGTCACCTTCGCCCGCGAGGAGGTGATCCGCGGCATGACCGCGGGCCTCGGCCGCGCCGAACTGCGCTACCAGCAGACCCTCATCGCCACCGTGGCCTTCGCGATCTCCCGCAGCCTGCTCAACCCGAGGGCCTACGCGGCCGTCGGCCTGGACCCGAAGGCGGCCTGGCGGGCCGCCCACGCCAACCCCCACTACCGGCGCACCATGCGGTACTCCGGCGAGAAGATCATGCCCTTCCTCCAGGAGCACGGCCTCGTCGGCGGGCCCGCCCGGCACCTGTGGCGCAGGGCCTACCTGCTCCCCTGAGCCCCCGCCCCCGCTCACCCCCGCCCCGCCCTTCAGCACGCGACACCCGGCGCGCCCGTCGGCGTCGAAAGGACACGCCCATGGCCAACATGGCACCCTCCCACCACGCGAAGGTGGTGATCGTCGGCACCGGCTTCTCCGGGCTCGGCCAGGCGATCCAGCTCCTCAAGGCCGGCATCGACGACTTCGTCGTCCTGGAGAAGGCGGACGACGTCGGCGGGACGTGGCGGGACAACTCCTACCCGGGGTGCGCGTGCGACATCCAGTCGCACATGTACTCGTTCTCCTACGAGCAGCACCCCGGCTGGACGCGGTCCTTCTCCAGCCAGCCCGAGATCCTCGCCTACCTGCGCCGCGTCGCCGACAAGTACCGGCTGCGCGACCACATCCGCTTCGGCCAGGAGATGACCGGAGCACGCTGGGACGAGGACGCCCGCACCTGGACCGTCACCACCCGCGCCGGCGACACCTTCACCGCACGGTTCCTCGTCTCCGGCGTCGGCGCCCTGCACCTGCCCAGCATCCCCGAACTGCCCGGCATCGAACGCTTCACCGGCACCACGTTCCACTCCGCCACCTGGAACCACGACTACGACCTGCGCGGCAAGCGCGTCGCCGTCATCGGCACCGGGGCCAGCGCCGTCCAGTTCGTTCCGCGGATCGCGCCGGAGGTGCGTGAGCTGCACCTCTTCCAGCGCACCCCGCCGTGGGTCATGCCCAAGCCCGACCACGCCATGCCCGCCTGGGTGCGCTCGACGTTCCGCGCCGTCCCCGCCGCCCAACGCGCCTACCGCGCCCTGCTCTACGGCCTCCTGGAGGTGCGCGCCGTCGGCTTCAACAACCACACCAGGCTGATGAAGGCCGCCGAGCTCATCGCCCGACGGCACATCCGCAAGCAGATCCGGGACCCCGAGCTCCGCCGCAGGGTCACCCCCGACTACACCATGGGCTGCAAGCGCGCACTGATCTCCAACGACTACTACCCCGCGCTGGACCGGCCCGACGTCCACGTCGTCACCGACGGCGTGCGGGAGGTGCGGGAGAACGGCATCGTCGACCAGGCCGGCGTCGAGCGGCCCGTCGACGCCATCATCTACGGCACCGGCTTCCACGTCACCGACGCCTTCGACCACCTCGACATCACCGGCACCGGCGGCCACAGCCTCAGCAAGCAGTGGGCCGAGGAGGGCATGCGGACCCATCTCGGCATCACCGTCGCCGGGTTCCCCAACCTCTTCTTCCTCCTGGGCCCCAACACCGGCCTGGGCCACAACTCGGTCGTCTTCATGATCGAGGCCCAGTCCCGCTACGTCGTCCAGGCCATCCGCGCCGCCGAGCAACGCGGCGCCGCCGCCGTCGAGGTGCGCCCCGAGGTCCAGGAGACCTTCAACCGCGACATCCAGCGGCAACTGCGCGAAGGCGTGTGGACCACCGGCGGCTGCACCAGCTGGTACCTCGACGCACAGGGCGTGAACCGCACCATCTGGCCCGGCTTCACCTGGCGCTACTGGCTGCGCACCCGCAGGTTCCGCACCGACGAGTTCACCCTCACCAGACAGGACTGACGCCTCGGAGGACTCCGGAACGGCCATGAACCCCCCGTCCAGCCCGGCCGCCCGCCGGCACCGCCCGGAGCGGGCATGCTGACCAGAACGGTGGCCATCCACCACGTGCGCGCGGCGCTCCACGGCGCCCGGCGCCGCGGGCTGCCCCCGGCGCCGCTCCTGGAACGCGCCGGAATCGCTCCCGGACTGCTGCACGAGGACCTCGCCCGCGTCTCCGCCCAACAGTTCGCCCGGCTCGTCCGGGAGCTGTGGCACGCCCTCGACGACGAACTCCTCGGCCTGGGCCACCGCCCCTGCAAGATGGGCACGTTCGCGACGATGTGCCGACTCGCCGTCTACGGCGGACGGGACCTGCGCACCGCCCTGCGGCGCGCCGCGGACTTCTACGACCTCTTCCCGTCCGGCCCGCGGCTGCGCCTCGTCGAGCCCGGCGGTTCGTCCGGCGGGGCGGGAGGAGCGGCGGCCGACGGGACGGGGGGAGGGGCGGGCGAGGACGCGGCGCTGGAGCTCGACGCCACCGACTTCGACGGGCCCTGCCACTTCGGCACCGAGACGACCGCCGTCGTCGCCCACCGGTTCGCCGGCTGGCTCGTCCGCCGCCCCGTCCCGCTGCGCCGGGCCGAGTTCGCCCACCCGGCCCCCGGCCACGTCCTGGAGTACGACCTGATGTTCGGGGCACCCTGCGCCTTCGGCACCCGCCGCACGGCGCTCGTCTTCCCCCGGGCCCTGCTCGACGCGCCCGTGCTCCAGGACGAGGCCGGGCTCCGGGCGTTCCTCCGTCGCGCCCCCGACGCCATCCTGGCCCGCTCCGACTTCGCCGGCACCGCCTCGTCACAGGTGCGGCGGCTCCTCGGCCACGCCCTCCCCGGCCCTCTGCCCAGCCCCGAGCAGATCGCCGACCTGATGGCCGTCAGCCCGCAGACGCTGCGCCGACGGCTGGCCGCCGAGGGAACCTCGTTCCAGCAGGTGCGCGACCGGACGCGGCGCGACCATGCCATCGCCGTCCTCGCCGGTGGGCGCAGTTCCATCGAACAGCTCTCCCAGGAGCTCGGCTTCTCCGAGCCCAGCGCCTTCCACCGGGCCTTCCGGCGCTGGACCGGCTCCACCCCGCGCGCCTACCAACGGGGCGAGAACCACGCGAACTGCGCTCAGTAGACGCGAAGTCAACAAAGCTGAGCGGTACGGTCACAGAAGCCGCACGGCTCGCTCCCTACGGTCCGTTCATGACCACAGTGCAGAAGTCGGGACCCACGCGCTCTCCGGGCGGAACCGCCCGATGAGCGCGCGCCGCGTCCTCGCCGTCGCCCTCGCCGTCTCCGCCCTCCTGAGCGGCGGCACGGCCGTGGGCATGACCGCGATGAGCGTCCGCGTCGACGGCGCCAGCATGGAACCCACCCTGCGCGAGGGCCAGCGGCTCCTCACCACCCCCGGCTCGGCGGACGATCTGCGCAGACTCGACGTCGCCCTGTTCCACCGGCCCGGCACCGAAGTCCTCGTCGTCAAGCGGGTGATCGCCCTGCCCGGTGACCGCGTGGGCATCGTCTCCACTCCAAAGGACCCGTACCAGGTCCTGCTGCGGAAGGCCGGAGAGGACACCGTGTACCGGGTCACCGACCCCGCCTGGACCGAACGCGCCCGCCACACCGGCAACTGCTGCGCCCCCGACGGCACCCGGTCGGCCCAGCCCCGGATGCGCACCGTCCCCCCGGGCCGGTTCTTCTTCCTCGGCGACAACCCCGACGCGTCCGACGACTCCCGCGACCACGGCTGGGGCCACCTCGACGACGTCACCGGCCGGGTCGGCGTCCGGGTCTGGCCGCCCTCCGCACCCCGGGACCTCGGCGACCGCCCCGCCCTCACCCCCACCTCCGGACCCGTCCCCTGAAACGTCCGGCCCCACCCGACCCCGGGAGGCCGGCGCCGCACGGCCGCGACACATCCGCACCCACGCGACAACGCGCGGAACACACGGTTGGAGACCACATGCGAGACGACAGAACCGCCGAGGCGAGACCCGAGGGCCCGGGAGCGAAGCCGCAGACGGCCGTCGAGCCCAGGGGCGTGACCCGCTGGCGCCGGTCCGCCCTGCTCGCCCTGCCCGCCACGCTCGCCATCGGCGGCATGACGATGGCCATGGTGCAGGGCGCCCTCGCGGCGAACCTCTCCCTGACCAGCGTCCCCTTCACGCTGAGCTCCAAGACGGTCGCGGCGCCCGACGGCATCGCCGCCGTCATGAGCACCGTCGACGCGGGCGGCCCCACCTCCACCGCCGAGGTCGGCATCCCGAAGGCCGGGCTGGACGGCATCTGCGTCCACGCCACCCAGTCCGTCAACCTGCCCATCGTCGGCGACCTGGGCACCTGGTCCCTCAACATCTCCTCACCGGAGTCGGCGACCCCGCTCACTCCCGAGCAACTCGCCGCGGGTGAGGGCCTCCAGGCCAACCGGCTCGTCCTGGACGCCCAGTCCGTGCAGGCCGCGACGGCCACCCTCAACGCCAGCCCGACCTCGCCCAACGTCATCGGCGCCGCCGCCGACAGCGACAACATCAAGGCCGCCGGCATCACCGACGGCACCCCCGGCCAGTTCGGCCTGGACGCCACCGGCGGCCAGACCAACCTGGCCAGCCTCGACGCCGACGCCAACGGCGCCACGCTCTCCGGCGCCATCACCCTGCCGAACCTCTCCATCGGCATCAAGCACGGCGACGTGGGCTGCTGAACCGTTCCACCCGCGTCCCGCACCCGCCAGGCGGGGCCCCGCACCCGGCCCCGCCTGGCACCGACGTCCCCACGATCGCGTCAGCGCGATCTCGCCCGCACCCGAGCACCCTGTGAGGCCAGCCATGACGACGGGTCCGGAACCCACCCCACGCGCAGCGCTGACCCGTGGACGGAGCGCCTTCCGCCGCTGGCGCCGCACCCGGCCCTTCTGGTCCGCCGTGTGGACCGGCCTGGGCGGGTTCATCATCTTCTTCCTGCCCATGGCCCCCCTCGGGAAGATCCTCCAGGTCGGCATCGGCGGCATCGCCGGAATGGCCGGCGGCATCGTCCTGATGGCCATGGCCCTGCTCATGCTCGCGCTGCCCGGCCAGCGGCACACCGCCGGAGTCATCGCCGTCATCGCCGGGGTCGCCTCGTTCCCGCTCTCCAACCTCGGCGGCTTCTTCGTCGGCATGTTCCTCGCCGTACTCGGCGGCTCCATGGCCTTCGGCTGGCTGCCGGAGAAGCCCGCCCGCAGGTGGCGGCGGTTCCGGCGCGTCCCGGTGGCCGCCGGGACGGCCGAGGACGCCCCGGCCGAGCCCGCCGACGCCCCGGCCGAGGACACTCACGCCACCGACGCCGCCAGCGGGAACCGGGCTGCTGAGCCGAGCGCCCGTCCGAGCACCACCCCCTCGTCCCAACACGTCTGAGACCCGCCCCACGCGTAGGGAGAACCCGGGCATGAAGATTCCAGCTCACCCCCGCCAGGCCCTGCGGGCCCCCCGCCAGGCCCTGCGGGCCCTCCGCCGGCTCCGGGACGCCTCCCTCGACGGCGTGACCTCCTGGAACCGGCGCATGCTGGACGAGGCCGCCGACGACACCCGGCGCGGCACCCGGTGGGGGCGCGGCGCCCTCGCCCTCGTCCCCACCGCACTCGCCGTCGGAGCGCTCGGCACCGCCATCTCCCAGGGCGCGCTCGCCGCGAGCTTCAACGTCACCGACAAGCCCTTCACCCTGACCTCCAACGGCATCGACGGGCTGGGCTTCGGCGCCATCGTCAACACGCCGTCGGTCGGCCACGGCGACGGCAGCA
Organism: Streptomyces sp. JJ38; assembly: GCF_019303475.1. Classification (GTDB taxonomy): domain Bacteria; phylum Actinomycetota; class Actinomycetes; order Streptomycetales; family Streptomycetaceae; genus Streptomyces. The sequence continues at coordinate 55,067 of NZ_JABLSI010000031.1, read as the reverse complement.
CCAGCACGGACGTCGGCATGACCCGCATGGGCTTCGCCAGCGCCGACCTCGCCGGGCTGTGCGGCATCGTCCACCAGTCCATCGCCGGTGTCCCCTACTCGCTCCTGCTGACGGCCGGGCAGGAGGTGACGGCCGAGCCGCCCGCGGAGTTCACCACCGACATCGACGCCTCGAACCTCTTCCTCCAGGCCACCGACATCAAGTCCGCGGGGACGACGACCCTGGAGAACGCCGTCATCGGCCAGTCCGCCGACCAGGTCCTCGTCGACGGCAGGCCCCTGACCGGCGCCGTCCCCGGGGCCTTCGGGCTCGGCTCCACCGGCGAGAACGGTGGCAGCTCCATCAAGCTGTACGGCCTCGACGCCACCGCCTACGACGCCGAGATCGCCGGCTCCCTGGTGCTGCCCAAGCTCAACCTCCGCGTCGTCGCGGGAACGGCCACGTCATGCTGAGCCGCGCCCCGGCCCTCGGCCGCGCCGCCTGGCTGTGGTTCCGCGCCTTCCGCCGCACCCGCCCGTTCTGGGGCGCCGTGTGGCTCGTCCTGGGCGGCTGGACCGTCCTCAAGTTCTCCCTCGGCTCACTCCAGTTGGTCGTCGAGACGGGCTTCGGCGCCGTGGCCGGCTACCTCACCGGCGGCGGCATGATCCTGTGCGGGCTCATCCCGCTCGCCGCCCCCCGGCAGCGCTACACCTTCGGGCTGATCGGCGCCGTCCTCGCCGTCGTGTCCCTGGTCGTCTCCAACCTCGGCGGCTTCGTCGTCGGCATGCTCCTCGGCGTCCTGGGCTCCTCGATGATGGTCGGCTGGGGCCCCAAACGGCCACGCCGCCGGGAGCGCCGGGCCGCCGCGGCCCACTCCCGGCCGGCCCTCGCCGAACCCGCGCTCGCGGAGGCCGAGTGATGGAACCGGCACACCGCACCCTCCGCCGCCCCTGGCGCCGGGCCCTGGCCGTCACCGCCGTCCTGCTGCTCGCCGTCGCCACCGCCGTCCTGCCCCAGCGGGACAGCTCCGCCGCCGGGCCCGTCGCCGCCGAGACGACCCCGCTGGGCATGCCGTTCCTGCCCTCGGCCGACCCGATGCACGTCACCATCGACAGCCTCGTCGCCGTCTCGCTGACCGTGGACACCGGCGTCACCATCCGGCTGTCCGACGGCACGACCCGCACCACGAACAAGTACACCTTCACCAAGCTCAAGATCCGCGAGCACCTCAACATGACGCAGCGCGCGGACGGCCACACCGTCGTCCTCGACGTCCCCGACACCGGCTCCCTCGGCGGCTACGACACCCAGGGCAACCCCGAGACCACCGAGATGTGGGGCGACATCGACAACATCTGCGTCCGCGTCCTGATCAAGATCTGCGGCGTCCAGGGGCTGCTGGACTTCTTCGGCTCGATCATCCCGCTCACCGCCGGGGCCGAGGACTTCGACGCCACCGTCTACGCCATCCGCACAACGGACGACCACGCCGCCCTCGACTCCACGAACAACCCCGTCCACCTCCCCGGAACGATCACGGTGACCTCGCCATGAGCCTCCGAGACCTACTCCGCGCCGCCGTCCGGCCGGCCACGTCCGAGCCGCGGACCGAGCCTCTGACCGAGCCGCTGACCGAGCCACTGACGGAAGGCCGCACCCACTGGCGGCGCGGAGCCCTCGTCGCCCTCCCCGCCCTGCTGACGGCCGGCGGCCTCGGCGCCGCCCTGTCCGCCGGCGCGCTCGCCCTCGACCTGCGGATCCAGGACCGTCCGCTCTCCCTCGCCACCAGCAGCGTCTACGGCACCAAGTACGGCGCCGCCGTCGTCGACGTCCCCTACACCCGCCCCGACGGCACCACCGGCACCGTCCGCGTCCTGCGCATGGGCTTCGCCGACGGCGTCATCAACGGGCTCTGCCTCAGCCAGCGGCAGGACATCATGGGCGTCACCTACACCCTCCTGTTCACCCTCGGCGACGAGGACCCCGGCTCGTGGGAGATCAGGACCGAGAACACCGTGCTCGACGTGCGCGACGCCACCGGCGTCCTCGACATGGACGGCATCGTCGACCTCAACGTCAACGGCGCCGACGTCAAGACCATCGAGGACGACGCCGGCAACCCCGTGGACAACCCCCTCGGCGCCCCGGAACACCGCTTCGGCATCCAGGCCCGCTACGCCAAGTTCGACAAGATCACCGGAACCGTCCAGGACATCCAGATCCCCGGCCTGCTGACGACGCCCCAGCTCGACCTCAGCGTGCGGCGCGGCGCCGTCGACTGCCCCGCCCCACCGCCGCCGACGGGCACCCCCGGTACCCCGTAACCGCCCCGACCCGGCGCAACGTGCCGGGTTCCTGGGGGCGGCCCCGCCATTCGGCCACCGCCGCCGCTACCGTGCCCCACATGGCGCCGGAACCCCTGACCCAGCTCGCGGACGACCCGGGCGGACGCTCCCTCGGCCTCGTGTTGCCCCCGGGCAGGCTCATCGACGAGACCGACCAGGGCACGTGGCCCTACCCGCTGCTCTGGCAGGCCGACGCCCCCGCGACCCGGGGCCAGTGGTCCGCCCTGGAAGCCGGGTGCCGGGCGGTCGGCCTCCTCCCGGTGCTGGTGGACGTCGGCGGGCACCGGGGCGGCCCGGAGGGCTGGGACCTGATGTGCGGAAACCTGTCCTACCCCGAGGACTTCGAAGCCGAGGACATACTCGCCGACTACTGGAACGCCCTGCCCCAGGGCGGCCCCACCGCCCCCTCCGGCCGGGCCTGGCCCGGGCTCGCCCCGGCACGGCGGCCCGACGCCGACCCGGACGCCCTCGCCGCCGAGACCGCCGACACCCTGCTGGACGGCGACACCCTGCTGCGAGAGCCGCACCTCGCCCTCGTCCCGGCGGAGCGCAACGCCGACGTCCTCGCGGCCATCGGCTGGACCGGCTCGCTGAACCACGAGGACGACCCCGGGGTCCTCTCCGCCGTCCTGCGCTCCTGGGAGACCCGCTTCGGCACGCGGGTCGTGGCCCTGACCGCCGACCAGCTCACCCTCTCCGTCGCCGCCCCGCCCACCACCCCGGCCGAGGCGGAAGCCGTGGCCGCCGAGCATCTCGCCTTCTGCCCCGACGGGGTGACCCGGCATCACCGCACGAACCTGCACACGTACGCGGCCGAGGCGGTACGCACCCGACGCACCTGGGCCTTCCGCTGGGACTGACGGCGCCGGACGCGGAGCCGAACCGGCGGCGGGCCGTCTCGAAGGGCACCGCTCGCGGCCCGCGGCCCGGGCCCGGTTCGTCCTACTTGCTGACCGCGAAGCGCATCAGGGAGTGCTCGTCGCCCTGCTTGATCTTCCCGGTCTCGTTGATCACCTGAAGCTTCCAACTGTTGCCGGACCGCATGGCCTTGGCCACGGCGCAGCCGTTGTCCTGGGTGAGCATGCTGGGCCAGATGTCCGCGACCTGCTGCGTGCTGCCGCCCGTCGCGTCGTACACCTTGAAGCTGACGTTGCGTGCCTTCTGGAAGGAGCTGCCCTTCTTGTACGCGGCGGCGATGAACACGATCGACGTGATGTGGGCCGGGATCTGCGCGAACTCGACGGTCACGGTCTCGTCGTCGCCGTCCCCGTGGCCGGTCTGGTTGTCGCCGCTGTGCAGCAGGGAGCCGTTGCCCATGGGGTCGAGAGAGTCGATGCCCGCCAGGCGCACCGGGTCCTCCCCGTGCATCGCGATGGCGATCAGGTCGAGGTCGGTGCCCTTCTTACGGCGGAGCTGACCGAGCACCCCGCCGCTGCTCCCGGCCGTCGGATCCCAGGACACGCCAATGGACATGTGGGTCACGCCGTCCAGATCGGCCGGGCCGTCTTCCTTGGTGAGCGTAATCATGCGTGCGCATCTCCGTCCTTGGACTACTACAGTCACAGCGTGCCTCGGGCCTGGAAGGTTCCCTGCGCCGACCCCTTACCTCTGAAACCCCGGCCATGCGGGGTCACGGGCCGCCGCGAGCCGCCCCGCGCGCGGCGGGCACGCACACCGCGCTGGCTCACCCGAGGCACGGCGCCGCGCTGGCGCGAAAAAGACCCCTCTGACCGCGTTTCGGCAGGTCAGAGAGGTCCTGTCACGTGGAGCCTAGGGGAGTCGAACCCCTGACATCTGCCATGCAAAGACAGCGCTCTACCAACTGAGCTAAGGCCCCGTCGGCCACAAGAGTACCCGCTCCGGCAGCTCCATTCCGACCGGGTATCGCACCGGAGGGCCCGGCTCCGTAGGATGCACGGCAAGTTCGCTGGCGCGAAGCGAACAGGGGAGACTCAGGGGAGACACATGGACGCAGCACAGCAGGACCCCACGGCCAAGGCCCGGGAGCTGCAGAGCGCTTGGTACGGCGAGCCGTTGGGCACGCTGTTCCGGCGGCTCATCGACGACCTGGGACTCAACCAGGCACGGCTGGCCTCCGTGCTCGGCCTGTCGGCCCCGATGCTGTCGCAGCTCATGAGCGGGCAGCGGGCCAAGATCGGCAACCCGGCCGTCGTCCAGCGCGTGCAGGCGCTCCAGGAGCTGGCCGGTGAGGTGGCGGACGGGCAGGTCAGCGCCGCCGACGCCACCCGGCGCATGGAGGAGATCCGCCGCTCGGCCGGACAGAGCGTGCTGGGGGGCGGCACGAACCACACCGCCTCCGGGCAGCAGAACACCGTCAAGCGCGTCGTGCGCGAGATCCAGTCCCTGCTGCGGGCGGTCTCGGACGCGCAGGAGATCCTGGACGCCTCCGCGGCGCTCGCCACGAGCCACCCGGAGCTCGCGGAGTTCCTGCGCGTCTACGGGGCGGGCAAGACGGCGGACGCCGTCAAGCACTACGAGGCCCACCAGAGCTGAGCCGCGGGAGCGGAGAGGGGCGGGAGTCCGGGATGGGCGAGGTCTTCGCGGGCCGGTACGAGCTGGTCGACCCCATAGGCCGAGGCGGCGCCGGCGCCGTCTGGCGGGCCTGGGACCACCGCAGGAAGCGGTACGTGGCGGCGAAGGTCCTCCAGCAGAGCGACGCCCACTCCCTGCTGCGGTTCGTCCGCGAGCAGGCACTGCGGATCGACCACCCGCACGTGCTGGCCCCGACGAGCTGGGCCGCCGACGACGACAAGGTCATGTTCGCCATGGACCTCGTCCGCGGCGGCTCCCTCGCCCACCTCATCGGGGACTACGGCGCCCTGCCGCCCCGCCTCGTGTGCGTCCTGCTCGACCAGCTGCTGGCGGGCCTCACCGCCGTGCACGCCGAGGACGTCGTCCACCGGGACATCAAGCCCGCCAACATCCTCCTCGACGCCACCGGGCGCGGCCGCCCGCACCTGCGGCTGTCCGACTTCGGCATCGCCATGCGCAAGGGCGAGCCCCGGCTCACCGAGACGGCCTACGTCGTCGGCACCCCCGGCTACTTCGCCCCCGAGCAGATGCTCGGCGCCGAGCCGGACTTCCCCGCCGACCTCTACGCCGTCGGCCTCCTCGGGCTCTACCTGCTCACCGGGCGCAAGCCCGACTCCCAGGCGCTCGTCGAGGCGTACGAGCACGGTGTGCCGCCCGCCCCCGACGGCGTGCCCGAGCCGCTGTGGCAGGTTCTCGGCGGGCTGCTCCAGCCCGATCCGCACGCCCGGTTCCGCACCGCCACCGGGGTCCGCAAGGCGCTGAGCGGGGCCCTGGAGCTGCTGGACGACGGCGCCACGGTGGCCCTGAGGGCGGCGGAGACGGTGGAGGTCTTCGACCAGCTCGGGCCGCTGCCGCAGGGCTTCGGGCCCGACGGCCCCCTCGGCACGGGGCACGACCCCGGCGGCCCCGCGCGCGGCACGGAGGCGGCGCCGGCCGACGGCTCCGCCGCTGCGGCCTCGGCCTCGGCCTCGGCCACCGGGAGCTTCCACCTGGCGCCGCCCGGCCCGCCGCCGGGGCCCGCCCCCGCCGGGGTGCCGATGGGGCCGGGGACGCCCAGCCCCACGCCGCTCCAGCCCCTGCCGGGCGCCCAGGCGTCCCAGGGGTACGGGACGGGCGCCCCGGCCCCGACGGCGCCCGTGGCCCCGGCTCCGGGCCGACGGGCGGGGCCGAGCGCGGCCGTCGCCGTCCCGATGATCGCGCTCGCGCTGCTGTGCTACGTCGTGGGCGCCTGGGCCCTCACGCAGTCCTGACGGCCGCCCCGGGGCCCTGACGGCTCACCGGTACGGCGCGCCGTGGCCCTGCTGGGGGTAGCCGTATCCCGTCGGCACGGCGCCCGCCGGCGGCCCGGGAGGCCCCGCCGGGCGCCGCCGGGCCACCAGCCACCACACGGCGAGGCCCGCCAGCAGCAGGGTGCCCGTGCCGAAGCCCGTGTAGGCGACGAGCCGCATGGTCTCGCCGTCGGCCGCGGCATCGGCCACCTCCGCCGCCGTCAACCCGTCCGCCGCAGCCTCACGGTCCTCGTCCGTGACGCCGAACCCGGCCTCGACGGCGTCCCCGTCGTACTCGGGCGCCTCCTTCGGCTCCCCGGTCAGCACCACGCGCAGCGTGACGTCGGTGCCGTCCGGGAAGTATGCGGCCAGCTCCTTGTGCAGGGTCACCTGGAGGTAGTACCAGCCGGCCATGCTCGTGCCCCGGCTCTTGTCCGCGAACCGGCTGCCGTACTGGACGACGCCGGTGGACAGCTCCCCGGAGGCATGCTCGCCGGTGTAGGACTCGAAGGTGTTGTCGTACAGACCGGCCCTCGCCGGGTTGTACACCTGGAGGGCGAAGGCGTCCGCGAGGAAGCCGGGCGAAGCGCCCCCGTCCTCCGGGGCGTTGGGCATCTCCAGGCGGGCGAAGAGCCGCTGCCCCCAGTCGACCGGCACCCGGTAGAACCGCGACTCCCCCGGCCGCAGCCGGTCCTGCCACACCCCGGCCCCGACGCCTCCGGCGTCGTTGAAGCCCGTCCCGCCCCGGGCCTTCTTCGGCGTGCCCGCCGGCAGCGTGGGCGCTTCCTCGTCCTCCTCGGGGAGGGTGGACGGCGGCCCGGGGACCGTGCCCTTCAGCCCGGGCTCGACCAGGTGGCTGATCTCGATGGGCCACCGGGACTGGTCGGAGTCCTCCGGGCTCTCGCGCACCACCTCGAACAGGTACGGGCCGGCCTGCTGGCACTCCTCGATGCCGCCGCCGACGCGCCGGGCCGCGTAGTCGCTGACGGGGTAGGCCGAGCCCGCGGCGTCGAACCTCGTCCGGCCGCGCGTCTCGCACTCCTCGCCGTCCGTCGTCAGCAGGCGCATGGACAGGCCGTCGCCGTAGCCCTTCACCTCGGCGCCGGGCCTGGGGGCCGCCGTGGCGGCGAGGTAGACGGTGGAGGAGGCGTCGAGGGTGACGCTGTAGAACTTCTCCTCACCCGGGCCGATGCTGTCCGTGTACCGGCCGGGGGCCAGCTCCGGACCGCCCGCGCTGCTCTCCGCGCCCTTCACCGGCTCGGCGTCCACGGCCATGGCGTACTCGGGCAGCTCCGCCGCCACCGCCGTCTCCGGGACGCTCCCGGCCACGCAGAGCGCCGCCGCAGCGGCGGCGATCCCCGCCCTCGTCCCACGCCGTTTCACCATGCGTCGCCCCTCCTCCGTGTCGGACGTGCCACCCGGCGCCCCGCGCGGTGCGCCGGCCGACGCCGACCATCCTGCCCCGCCCCCGTGGGCCGCCCGACACCCGCCCGCCGCACCGCCCGCGCCGCGTCGCCTTCGCTAACCCCCGGTACCGGCGCGGGGAACGGTCCGGCACCACCGATACGTTGATCATTCCGCTGATCTGACGCACCGTCAGCTCGGCCGACGGGCCGCCGGGCCGACCAGAGGCACCCTCGAAGCATTTGCTGTCGCACAGATTCGCGAGTGGTCACGCCCCGGGAATGGTGAAAGCCCCGGCCTCGTGGCCGGGGCTTTCACCGAGCTCGCGTCGGACTGCGGAGCTGCTCACACTCCGGTGCCCGCGGGCACGGAGTCGGTGGCCTCCGTCCACAGGTCCTGCTCCGCACGGTCCGCCTGAATCTGGCGGTACACGAGGAGTCCGCCGATGGCGGCAAGCGCGAACAGGAGAAGCTTCTTCACGGCGTTACCTCGTCCTTCAACGACGTCAGACCCTACTGGCGCCCGATGATACAACCCCCCAGTAGGAAAGCGGTCGGGCCGGACTCGGACCCGTGCCGTCACGGCACGGCGATCCGCTTCTCGAACCAGTGATGGGCGTACGGCTCGTCGTTGAACGCGGGCACCTCCCGGAAGCCGTACGCGTGATACAGCCCGATCGCGGCCTCGAGGGCCCTGTTGGTGTCCAGGCGCAGCAGCTCGCGGCCGTGCCGGGCAGCCCGCGCCTCCAGCTCGGCCAGAAACCGGCGGCCCAGCCCGAGGCCCCGCGCCCGCGGGGCGACCCACATGCGCTTGATCTCGGCCGGAGCCCCCGCCGGCAGCTTCAGCCCCGCGCAGCCGACGGGCTCACCGTGCAGCCGGGCCACGAGGAACTCTCCACGCGGCGGGCGGAGTTCCCCCGCGTCGGGCAACAGGCTCCGCTCCGGGTCGAAGCCCGTCTCGAAGCGCTCCTGCAGTTCGGTGAAGTACGCGCGCAGGCAGTGCTCGGCGTCCGGGTGATCCGGGTCGACGACGTCCAGCGCGACGGTGGCCGCCGTCAGCAGCCGCTCGACCTCGGCCATGGCCCCGACCAGCCGGGCCCGCTGAACACCGCTCAGCGGCTCCAGCAGCGATGCGGCCAGCTCGTCGCTGCGGCCGTCGAGCACCGCGCGCTCCGCCCGCCCCGCCTCGGTGAGCCGGACGGTCCGCACCCGCCGGTCCCCGGGATGCGGCTCGACGGTCACCAGGCCGTCGTCCGCCAGGGAGCGCAGCAGCCTGCTGACGTACCCGGAGTCGAGCCCGAGCCGCTCGCGCAGCTCCCGCACGTCCCGCCCGCGCTCGCCGATCTCCCAGAGCAGCCGGGCCTCGCCGAAGGGCCGGTCGCGGCCCAGGAAGTGGTCGTGGAGCACACCCACGCGCTCGGTCACGGCACGTTGGAACCGTCGCACCTGCTCGATCTCTGTCACGTCCATCCTCTGACTCTAGTCAGAGAACTCTCCGGAGCCCAGAGGGAGCCATGTCGTCCTACGACACCGCCGAGGCGGAGTTCCCACGTGCCGGTCAGGACGAGCTGCACACGCGGGCGGAGCCGCCGGACGCCGACGTGAACACCGTGCCCGCCGAGCGGTACACGACCGGCGAGCCGCCGCGGCTCAGCCGCACACAGCTCTGGGAGCTGGAGGACCACACGGCGGAAGCGCCCCCGTGTTCATCCCCCACGTGGTGTGCGAGGGCAGCGGTGCCGCCGGGGATCCCGGCCGGGGCGGGAGAACGGCCCGCTGGGGGACGCCCTCGTACGGAGGTCGGACCCACGCTTCGAGGAACCCTTCGCAGCCCAGGCCCGAGACCCTGGCCGCCCGGTCTCGCCGAGAACCACATCCGCGACGTCCTCGGGCCCCCAGCCCGAGCGCAGGGAGCTTCCGCAGGGGGCCTGTCGCCTGCCGGACGGCCCCACTCCGGGGCGGAGACCGTGCCCCGCGAAGAACCACGCCCGGAAACGCGGAACGCCCGGCCCCTTCGAGGAGGATCCGGGCGTTCCGCGTTCTGCTTCTGTGGGGCTAACAGGACTTGAACCTGTGGCCTCTTCCTTATCAGGGAAGCGCTCTAACCGTCTGAGCTATAGCCCCGCGCTGCACCGAAAGATTAGCGCATTCCCGCGCTGGCCCAAAATCGGTTCCCCGCCGGGGGCCCGCCGCACGTGCGAGCCCCCGGCCTGGGCTTACTCGTCCTCCGCGAGGGTGAGCTCGACACCGCCGACGAAACCGGCCGACAGGTTGTAGACGAAGGCACCCAGCGTCGCGAGCGCCGTCGCCAGCACGACGTCGATCACCGCGATGAGGCTGGTGAACATCAGCACCCTCGGAAGCGACAGAAACGCCTCCACGTCGAAGCCCGAGCCCTCCGGCGAGGCCGTGGCGTCGGTGACCGTGTCGCCGATGGTGGCGAAGACGCCCATGGCGTCCATGACCATCCACAGCACCGCCACGGCCACGATCGTGCAGATGCCCAGGGCGATGGACAGCAGGAAGCTGACCTTCATCACCGACCACGGGTCCGCCTTGGCCACCCGCAGCCGCGCCTTGCGGGTGCGCGGCACCGTGCGTGCCCCGGTGCGGGGCAGCCGCACGGCGGACGGCTCCGAGGACGAACGGGGGGCGCCCGGACCGTGACCGGGCGCCGGGTAGGCGTGCGGCGGGTGGTGCGGCTCGGCCGCGCTCGTCATCGTCGTCCCGCCGTCGGCCAGGACGTCGCCGGGCTGACCCGGATAATGCGCCCGACCGGCCGAGGGCCCGGGGCTACCGCCGGGGACCGGGCCCTGGCCCGCCCCGCCCGAGGTACCGCTCACGCCTCACTCCTCGCTGTCCGTGGCCTGCCCGGCCACCGGCTCACCCGCCACGGAACCGGCCTCGGTGTCGGACACGGCGCCCGGCTCGGCGGCGTCCTGCCCGGCCACCGCCTCGTCGACCACCGCCTCGACCTCTTCCGCCTCGCGGCCGGCCTCGGCGTTCCGGGCGATACCGACGACGGCGTCCCGCTTGCCCAGGTTGATCAGTTGGACGCCCATGGTGTCACGGCCCGTCTCCCGCACACCGCTGACCCGCGTGCGGATCACGCCGCCGCCCAGCGTGATGGCCAGAATCTCGTCCGTCTCCTCCACCACGAGCGCGCCGACGAGCTCGCCGCGATCCTCGACGATCTTGGCCGCCTTGATCCCGAGACCGCCGCGTCCCTGCACGCGGTAGTCGTCCACGGCGGTGCGCTTGGCGTAGCCGCCGTCCGTCGCGGTGAAGACGAACGTGCCGGGCCGGACGACGTTCATCGAGAGCAGCTCGTCGCCCTCGCGGAAGCTCATGCCCTTCACGCCGGAGGTCGCGCGGCCCATCGGCCGCAGCGCCTCGTCGGTGGCGGTGAACCGGATCGACTGGGCCTTCTTGCTGATCAGCAGCAGGTCGTCCTCGGCCGAGGCCAGCTCCGCGCCGATCAGCTCGTCGTCCCGGCCGTCCTCCATCTGCCGGAGGTTGATCGCGATGACGCCGCCGGAGCGCGGCGAGTCGTAGTCCTTCAGCGGCGTCTTCTTCACCAGGCCCGACTTCGTGGCCAGCACCAGATACGGCGTCGCCTCGTAGTCGCGGATGGCGAGGATCTCGGCGATCTGCTCGTCCGGTTGGAAGGCCAGCAGGTTCGCCACGTGCTGGCCGCGCGCCTCGCGGCCCGCGTCCGGCAGCTCGTAGGCCTTCGCCCGGTAGACCCGGCCCTTGTTGGTGAAGAACAGCAGCCAGTGGTGCGTCGTCGACACGAAGAAGTGGTCGACGATGTCGTCTTCCTTCAGCTTCGTGCCGCGCACGCCCTTGCCGCCGCGCTTCTGCGCCCGGTAGTCGACGGTCTTGGTGCGCTTGACGTAGCCGCCACGGGTGATCGTGACGACGATGTCCTCCTCGGCGATCAGGTCCTCGATGGACATGTCGCCCTCGAAGGGCACCAGCTTGCTGCGCCGGTCGTCGCCGAACTTCTCGACCAGCGCCGCCAGCTCCTCGCTGATGATGCCGCGCTGGCGCACCGGCGAGGCGAGGATCGCGTTGTACTCGTCGATCTTGGCCTGGAGGTCGTCGTGCTCGGCGGTGATCTTCTGCCGCTCCAGGGCGGCCAGCCGGCGCAGCTGCATCTCCAGGATGGCGTTGGCCTGGATCTCATCGATCTCCAGGAGCCCCATCAGGCCGGTGCGCGCGACGTCGACCGTCTCGCTGCGCCGGATCAGCGCGATGACCTCGTCGATCGCGTCCAGCGCCTTGAGCAGACCGCGCAGGATGTGGGCACGCTCCTCGGCCTTGCGCAGCCGGAAGCGGGTGCGGCGGACCACGACGTCGATCTGGTGCGTGACCCAGTTGCGGATGAACGCGTCCAGCGACAGGGTGCGCGGCACGCCGTCGACCAGCGCGAGCATGTTCGCGCCGAAGTTCGTCTGCAGATCGGTGTGCTTGTAGAGGTTGTTGAGGACGACCTTGGCCACCGCGTCCCGCTTGAGGACGACGACGAGCCGCTGGCCGGTACGGGAGCTCGTCTCGTCCCGGACGTCGGCGATGCCGCCGATCCGGCCGTCCTTCACCAGCTCCGCGATTTTCAGCGCCAGGTTGTCGGGGTTCACCTGGTAGGGCAGCTCGGTGACGACCAGGCACTGCCGGCCCTGGATCTCCTCGACCTCGACCACGGCCCGCATGGTGATGGAGCCGCGGCCGGTGCGGTAGGCGTCCTCGATGCCCCGGCGGCCGACGACCAGCGCGCCGGACGGGAAGTCCGGCCCCTTGATCCGCTCCAGCAGGGCCTCCAGCAGCTCCTCGTTGGAGGCCTCGGGGTTCTCCAGGTACCACTGGGCGCCGGCCGCGACCTCGCGCAGGTTGTGCGGCGGGATGTTCGTCGCCATCCCGACGGCGATCCCCGCCGAGCCGTTGACCAGCAGGTTCGGGAAGCGCGCCGGCAGGACCGTCGGCTCCTGGTTGCGGCCGTCGTAGTTGTCCTGGAAGTCGACGGTCTCCTCGTCGATGTCCCGGAGCATCTCCATGGCCAGCGGGGCCATCTTGCACTCGGTGTACCGCATGGCCGCGGCCGGGTCGTTGCCCGGTGAGCCGAAGTTGCCGTTCGAGTCGACCAGCGGCATCCGCATCGACCACGACTGGGCGAGGCGCACCAGCGCGTCGTAGATGGAGGAGTCACCGTGCGGGTGGTACGTGCCCATGACGTCGCCGACGACGCGGGCGCACTTGTAGAAGCCCCGCTCCGGTCGGTACCCGCCGTCGTACATGGCGTACAGCACGCGCCGGTGCACCGGCTTGAGACCGTCCCTGACGTCGGGCAGGGCGCGGGAGACGATGACGCTCATCGCGTAGTCGAGATACGAGCGCTGCATCTCGGTCTCGAGCGTCACCGGCTCGATGCGCAGGGCGCCCTCCTCGTCGACAGGCGGCGCCGTCACCGGAACATCGTCCGGCTGGTCCGGGTTTCCCACGGTCATATCGTCGGCCATTGCTGTTCAAAGTCCCTTTCTGGCGGCCATCGTGCCTACGGCGGGCCGACTCAGATGTCGAGGAAACGGACGTCCTTGGCGTTGCGCTGGATGAAGGAGCGCCGCGACTCCACGTCCTCCCCCATGAGGATGGAGAACAGGTCGTCGGCGGCCGCGGCGTCGTCGATGGTCACCTGGCGCAGCACCCGGTGCTCGGTGTCCATCGTCGTGACGCGCAGCTCCTCGGCGTTCATCTCGCCCAGACCCTTGAAGCGCTGCACCGAGTCGTCCCGGATGCGCTTGCCCTGCTCCCGGCCGAGGGCGATGAGCTGGTCGCGCTCGCGGTCGGAGTAGGCGTACTGGTGATCGTCGCGGCCCCACTTGATCTTGTAGAGCGGCGGCTGGGAGAGGTACACGTGCCCGGCTTCCACCAGGGGACGCATGAAGCGGAAGAGGAGCGTCAGCAGCAGCGTGTTGATGTGCTGACCGTCGACGTCGGCGTCCGCCATCAAGATGATCTTGTGGTAGCGGAGCTTGTCGATGTCGAAGTCCTCGTGGATGCCCGTGCCGAAGGCGGAGATCAGCGCCTGCACCTCGGCGTTCTGCAGCACCTTGTCGATGCGCGCCTTCTCCACGTTCAGGATCTTGCCGCGGATCGGCAGGATGGCCTGGTACTGCGGGTCACGGCCGGACTTGGCCGAGCCGCCCGCGGAGTCACCCTCGACGATGAAGATCTCGCACTTGCTGGCGTCGTTGGACTGGCAGTCGGACAGCTTGCCCGGCAGCGAGGCCGTCTCCAGCAGGCCCTTGCGGCGGGTGAGGTCGCGGGCCTTGCGGGCGGCGACCCGTGCCGTGGCCGCCTGGATGCCCTTGCGGACGATGTCCGCGGCCTCGTTGGGGTTGCGGTCGAACCAGTCGGTGACGTGCTCGTGGACGATCTTCTGGATGAAGGTCTTCACCTCCGTGTTGCCCAGCTTCGTCTTCGTCTGGCCCTCGAACTGCGGCTCGCCCAGTTTGACGGAGATGATCGCCGTCAGGCCCTCGCGGATGTCCTCGCCGGTGAGGTTGTCGTCCTTCTCCCGCAGCAGCTTCCTGTCCCGCGCGTAGCGGTTGACCAGGCCCGTCAGCGCCGCCCGGAACCCCTCCTCGTGGGTACCGCCCTCATGGGTGTGGATGATGTTGGCGAAGCTGTAGACACCCTCGCTGTACTGGGTGTTCCACTGCATCGCGATCTCCGCCGAGAGGCTGCGCTCCGAGTCCTCAGCGTCGAAGTAGACGATCGTCGGGTGCACCGGATCGCCCTTGCGGGAGTTCAGGTGCCGGACGAAGTCCGAGATGCCGCCGTCGTAGTGGTACGTGACCGAGCGGGCCTGGTCGTCGTCGGCGGAGTCGGTGGTGTCGGCGCCGGCCGTCTGCTTGGCCGCCGCACGTTCGTCCGTGAGCGAGATCGTCAGGCCCCGGTTGAGGAAGGCCATCTCCTGGAAGCGGCGCGACAGCGTCTCGAAGGAGTAGTCCGTGGTGTCGAAGATGTCGCCGTCGGCCCAGAAGGTGACGCTGGTGCCCGTCTCCTCGGTGGCCTCGTTCTGCTGCAGCGGAGCCGTGGGGACGCCCAGCTTGTAGTCCTGCGTCCAGCGGTAGCCGTCCGTCTTGACCTCGACGGACACCCGCTGCGACAGGGCGTTCACCACGGAGACGCCGACGCCGTGCAGACCGCCGGAGACGGCGTAGCCGCCACCGCCGAACTTGCCGCCCGCGTGCAGCACGGTGAGGACGACCTCGACGGCCGGCTTGCCCTCCGAGGGGACGATGCCCACCGGGATGCCTCGGCCGTTGTCCACCACTCGCACACCGCCGTCGGCGAGCAGGGTCACGTCGACCCGGTCCGCGAAGCCGGCGAGCGCCTCGTCGACGGAGTTGTCCACGACCTCCTGCACCAGGTGGTGCAGGCCCCGCTCACCGGTCGAACCGATGTACATGCCGGGACGCTTGCGGACCGCGTCCAGCCCCTCCAGGACGGTGATCGCACTGGCGTCATACGACGGCTCACCCAGGGGTACGGAGGCAGCGGCGGCGTCCTCGACGGGGGACAGGGGATTCTCGATGGAATTGCCGGAGTCGGCCACGAAGCGCCCTTTCTGGCACAGCACACAGCGTCTCCCGATCCGACGGGAGCGACTGCGTCGTTCGACTTGATCCGCGGTACGGCGGCTGTAGTTCAGTCTACCGGTAGCGCCGACATGAATGGGGGTTTGCCGCCGCCTGAGTCCCCATGTGGCGCCCTCAGGGAGCGACCACCGACTCCCCATATGCGACTGGGGGCTTCAGGAGGCTCACGGGCGCCCTCAGCGCTTCGGACTGTCAACCTACCGTTACCGTGACCGGGATCACGTCGGGGTGTCTGTTTCACGTGAAACGTCCGGACCTCGGAAGGGCGCCCGAGGCCGGATCAGCGCACACGCAGCCGGCCGTAGCGCGGCGGCGGCCCTCCGGGGCCCAGCACCTTGATGACGGAGACGGTGCCGTGCCCCAGATCCTCGTTGAGACGCCGCACCAGCTGGGGCGCCAGGCGGCGCAGCTCCGTGGCCCACGCCGTCGAGTCACAGCGGACATGGAGAACCCGGCGCTCCTCGTCGTACCGCTCCGGACGACAGTGCTCGGCGTTCTTCTCTCCCACGATGAGCGGCCAGCGCCCCATGACCCCGCCGACCGCGATCGGCATCTCCCAGCCCCGCTCCGTCTTCAGCCGCTCCAGCGCGGCCCCCAGCGGCATCGGGTCACGGCCGTCCCGCCGTGCCCCCGAGCGCAGCCCGCCGCGTCGCGCCTGCTGCTTCTGCCGCGTCGCCTCGCCGCGCGCCCGGGCCTGCTCCTTGGCTGCCCGCAGCGCGACACGGGCCAGATCGACACCCGACACCGGCGGGGCCGGGGCCTCCGTCCGCCCGTCCGACGGGACGTCGCCCTCCGGCAGCTCCTGATCGCTCATACCGCCGTGACCTCCCCGTCCGCGACGGAGAACCGTGCCCCCGCGAGCGTCTTCGGCACGTCCTCCTCGACCGCGGCCGTCACCAGTACCTGCTCGGCCGACGCCACCGAGGCCGCCAGCCGCTCCCGCCGTCGGGCGTCCAGCTCGGCGAACACGTCGTCCAGGATCAACACCGGCTCGTTGCCCTCGGCCCGCAGCAGCTCGTACGAGGCCAGGCGCAGGGCCAGCGCGTACGACCACGACTCCCCATGGCTGGCGTAGCCCTTCGCGGGCATCCCCCCGAGGTTCAGCAGCAGATCGTCCCGGTGCGGACCCACCAGCGTCACCCCGCGCTCGATCTCCTGCCGCCGGGCCTCCCCCAGAGCGGCGAGGAGCTGGGCGTACAGCTCCTCGCGTCCGCCGCCCTCCACCGGGCTACGGTAGGAGAGCGCCAACGGGCCACCGCCCGGGGCGAGTTGCTCATACGATCGATTCGCCAGCGGTTCCAGATCAGCCACCAGCGCGAAGCGCTGCGCCAGCAGCTCCGCCCCCGCCCGGGCCAGATGCTGGTCCCACACGTCCAGCGTCGACAGGTCCAGCGACCTGCCGCCGTGCCGCCGTGCCATCGCGGCCGACTTCAGCAGCGTGTTGCGCTGCTTGAGTACCCGCTCGTAGTCCGAGCGCACCCCCGCCATCCGCGGCGAGCGGGCGGTGACCAGCTCGTCCAGAAACCGCCGCCGCTCACCCGGATCGCCCTTGACCAGGCTCAGATCCTCCGGAGCGAACAGCACGGTGCGCAGGATGCCGAGCACGTCCCGCGGTCGGACCTGGGAGGACCGGTTGATCCTCGCCCGGTTCGCCCGCCCCGGATTGATCTCCAGCTCGACGAGCTGCTGGCGCTCCCCCTGCACCACCGCGGCCCGCACCACCGCCCGGTCGGCCCCCATCCGCACCAGCGGGGCGTCCGACGCCACCCGATGGCTGCCGAGGGTCGCCAGATAGCCGATCGCCTCGACGAGGTTCGTCTTGCCCTGGCCGTTGGGCCCGACGAACGCCGTCGGGCCCGGGCCGAGCGGAACCTCGGCCCGGGCGTACGACCGGAAGTCGGCTAGGGAAAGGTGCGCGACGTGCATCCGTGACCGTGACCGCCAGCCCCGTCAGCCACCGACCGGCGGCTCGACGTCGGCGCCCGGGGCGTCGGCACCGAGTGCGTCACTCTTCGCGGTGACGGCGTGCCCGCCGAACTGGTTGCGCAGCGCGGCGATCATCTTCATCTGCGGAGAGTCCTCCTGCCGCGAGGCGAACCGCGCGAACAGCGACGCCGTGATCGCGGGCAGCGGCACCGCGTGGTCGATCGCGGCCTCCACCGTCCACCGGCCCTCGCCCGAGTCCTGTGCGTAGCCGCGCAGCTTCTCCAGGTGCTGGTCGTCGTCCAACGCGTTCACCGCGAGGTCCAGCAGCCAGGAGCGGATCACGGTGCCCTGCTGCCAGGAGCGGAAGATCTCCCGCACGTCCGTCACCGAGTCGACGGCCTCCAGCAGCTCCCAGCCCTCGGCGAAGGCCTGCATCATGGCGTACTCGATGCCGTTGTGGACCATCTTCGCGAAGTGCCCGGCGCCGACGTCGCCCGCGTGCACCGAACCGAACTCGCCCTCCGGCTTCAGCGCGTCGAAGACCGGCTGCACCCGCGCCACGTGCTCGGCCGCACCGCCGTACATCAGGGCGTAGCCGTTCTCCAGCCCCCACACCCCGCCGGAGACGCCGCAGTCGACGAAGCCGATACCACGCTCCGCCAGCTCCGCGGCGTGCTTCTCGTCCTCCGTCCAGCGGGAGTTCCCGCCGTCCACGACGACGTCACCGGGGGAGAGCAGCCCGGCGAGCTCGTCGATCGTCGCCTGGGTCGGCTCGCCGGCCGGCACCATCACCCACACCACACGCGGGCTCGGCAGCGCGTCCACCAGTTCCCTCAGGCTGTGGACGTCGGCGAGCTCCGGGTTGCGGTCGTAGCCGATGACGGTGTGGCCTGCGCGGCGGATGCGCTCGCGCATGTTGCCGCCCATCTTGCCGAGGCCGATGAGACCGAGCTCCATCTGTGGGCTCTCCTTGACGTTTCTCGCAGTGCGTGTGGGCGCGGATTCCAGGTCCGGGCGCGCACCAGCGCGCCCCGCCCGGCTCCGAGCCTACGCCCGGAGCCACGCCCGGCTTCGACCTCGGCCCCGGATCAGCCGCTGAGCCGGACCGGCATGATCAGGTACTTGTAGGCGTCGTCCACCTCGGCGTCGACCGCGGGCTTGCCCCGCAGCAGCGCCGGCTTGGTGGAGGTGGTGAAGGAGAGCTGGGCGACCTGGGAGTCGATCGCGCTCAGCCCCTCCAGCAGGAAGCCCGGGTTGAACGCGATGGAGATGTCGTCGCCCTCCAGCGTGCAGTCCACCCGCTCCACGGCCTGTGCGTCGTCGCTCGAACCGGCCTCCAGCGTGAGCACGCCCTGCTCGAAGCTGAGCCGCACCGGGGTGTTCCGCTCGGCCACCAGCGCCACACGCTTCACGGCTTCGACGAACGGCGCCGTCTCGATCGTCGCGAGCGAGTTGAACTCCGTGGGGAACAGGGTGCGGTACTTCGGCAGGTCACCCTCCAGCAGCCGTGTCGTCGTCCGTCGGCCGGCGCCCTCGAAACCGATCAGGCCCTCGCCCGCGCCAGAACCCGACAGCGCCAGCGTCACCTGCTCGCCGCCGCTCAGCGACTTCGCGGTGTCCAGCAGCGTCTTCGCGGGGACCAGAGCGACAGCGGACGCGTCCGGCGTCTCCGGCTTCCACAGGAACTCGCGGACGGCGAAGCGGTAGCGGTCCGTCGAGGCGAGGGTGACGGTGTCGCCCTCGATCTCGATGCGCACACCGGTGAGCACCGGCAGCGTGTCGTCACGGCCGGCGGCGATGGCCACCTGGGAGACGGCGGAGGCGAAGACCTCACCCGGCACGGTGCCGGTGGCCGACGGCATCTCCGGCAGCGCGGGGTACTCCTCCACCGGCAGGGTGTGGAGCGTGAACCGCGAGGATCCGCAGACCACGGTGACCCGTACACCGTCTGTGGAGATCTCCACGGGGCGGTTGGGGAGCGCACGGCTGATGTCCGCCAGCAGCTTGCCGGAGACGAGGACCGTGCCCTCCTCCTCGACCTCGGCGTCCACCGAGACCCGCGCGGACACCTCGTAGTCGAACCCGGAGAGGCTGAGCAGACCTTCCTCCGCCTTCAGCAGCAGGCCGGCGAGGACCGGCACCGGCGGACGGGCCGGAAGGCTCTTGGCCGCCCATGCCACCGCCTCCGCCAGGACATCGCGCTCTACCCGGATCTTCACCTTCAGCCGCCTCCTGCTGTTGCTGGTTGCCGGGCACCAGTCTGACGCACGTCGCTGACAGCCGTGAGCGCTCGGGTCAACTCGGCGGGGTGGCCGGGACGAGGCGGAGAGCCGAGTTGTGCACAGGACCCGCTTCGACACGAGTTTCCCGGCTTATCTCTGTGGTCTCAGTAGTAGGTGCTGTGGATTCCGGGGATAACTCGATCCCCGCAGGTCAGGCACCATTTTTTGTCCACGGGCCCTGTGGGCGCGGCGGTGGACGAACAGGGGGGTGCTGTGGATGGGAGAGCTCTGTGCACACGCGGTTCACAGGAGACGGCTACTTGCCCACAGCGGCGTCCCCAGATTTACCCAGGTTCTCAACAGCCCAATCCACCCCGCCCATGTGACCGCTTTCACTCCGAGCGGTGAGCGGCCGCGTCGCGTTGTCGAACAGTGGACAGTGGTGTGGAGAACCCCCTTCGTCCTGGGGACAACGGCCGCTCGGCTGTGGGCGGTGCGTGGACAACTCTGGACAGGTGTTGACGTGCGATTTTCCGTCCACAGCCTGTGGAGGCCGCGAGTGCACATGTCCCCAGCCGTCCGACCTGCCATGATGCCGTCCATCCTGCTTCCGCTGTGGACACAGTCGGGACAACTCACCGGTCCCCAGGCTGTGGACGTGGAAAGACAGCCGTAGCTGTGGACGCTCGGGGCTCATTCGAACAGCGATGGACCCCCGCCCGCCTCCCGGTCAGCGCGGGATCACACGGCGGGGGCGCGCGGCGACGTGGCGCGGCAGCGGGGCGGCATGACGGAGGCCGGGAGACCGGATGGGCCGACTGCCCGCCCGGTCGCGAGAGCCAGGAGAACCCGAGGGAGTCTGGAAGGGGAGAGGGAGGGAGAAGCGGCGGCGCGGGCCCGCGGAGGGCTCAGCCGTTCTTGATCCGGTTCGTCAGCTCCGTCACCTGGTTGTAGATGGACCGCCGCTCGGCCATGAGCGCCCGGATCTTCCGGTCGGCGTGCATGACGGTCGTGTGGTCCCGGCCGCCGAACTGCGCGCCGATCTTCGGCAGCGACAGATCCGTCAGCTCACGGCACAGGTACATCGCGATCTGCCGCGCGGTCACGAGGACACGGCTGCGCGAGGAGCCACACAGGTCGTCCACCGTCAGCCCGAAGTAGTCCGCGGTCGAGGCCATGATGTTGGCGGCCGTGATCTCCGGAGAGGCGTCCTCGCCGCCCGGGATGAGGTCCTTCAGGACGATCTCCGTCAACCCCAGGTCCACCGGCTGACGGTTCAGGCTCGCGAAGGCCGTGACCCTGATGAGCGCGCCCTCCAGCTCGCGGATGTTCCGCGAGATGCGCGAGGCGATGAACTCCAGGACCTCCGGCGGCGCGTTGAGCTGCTCCTGGACCGCCTTCTTCCGCAGAATCGCGATGCGCGTCTCCAGCTCGGGGGGCTGGACGTCGGTGATCAGGCCCCACTCGAAGCGGTTGCGGAGGCGGTCCTCCAGCGTGACGAGCTGCTTGGGCGGCCGGTCGCTGGACAGCACGATCTGCTTGTTCGCGTTGTGCAGCGTGTTGAAGGTGTGGAAGAACTCCTCCTGCGTGGACTCCTTGCTCGCGAGGAACTGGATGTCGTCCACGAGCAGGATGTCCATGTCCCGGTAGCGCTTGCGGAAGGCGTCCGCCTTGCCGTCCCGGATGGAGTTGATGAACTCGTTCGTGAACTCCTCGGAGCTCACGTAGCGCACCCGCGTGCCGGGATAGAGGCTGCGGGCGTAGTGGCCGATGGCGTGCAGCAGGTGCGTCTTGCCCAGACCGGACTCGCCGTAGATGAAGAGCGGGTTGTACGCCTTGGCCGGGGCCTCGGCCACCGCGACCGCCGCGGCGTGGGCGAACCGGTTCGACGCGCCGATCACGAAGGTGTCGAAGAGGTACTTGGGGTTGAGGCGGGCCGTGGGCTCGCCCGGGCCCGCCGCCGGCGCGGGCTGCGCGGCCAGCGGACCGGGAGCGCCGCTGGGAGCCGGCAGCTGCGGAGGCTCGTCGAACCGCTTCGGGGGCGGCTGGTGCTGCGGGTCGTACGCGGACTGGCCCGGCCGCCCGCCGTAGCCGTGCTGCTGCGGAGGCGGGTACGGGTCCCGCGGCGGTGCCCAGCTCTCGGCCTCCGCCTGGCGCGGCCAGGCCCCGGGCTGGTGCTGCCGCCCGGGTTGCGGGGCGTGTGGGTAGTTCGGGTACGCCGGTCGGACGGTGGGCAGCTCGCGCGTGTCGTCGTAGCGCGGGGGCTCCTCGTAGCGGGGCTCCTCGTACCGCGTGTCGTCGTAGCGCGGGGGCTCCTCGTACCGCGGTTCCTCGTAGCGCGCCTCGTCGTACCGGGCCGGTTCCTCGTAGCGGGCCTCTTCGTAGGGCCGCTTGTCGTACCGGGAGGCGTCCTCGTAGCGGCTGTCGTCGTAGCGGCCGTCCTCATAGCGCGGCTGCTCGTCATAGCGGTGCTGCGGCGTGCGCTGCTCGGGGACGGGGGCCGGGGCCTGTCCGGGGGCCGGCTGCCCCGCCGTGGGCGGGCCCGGGGCGGGCGGTGGGCCGGGGTCGGGCGCCGGGCCCGTGACGGTGATCGCCAGCCGGATCGGCTGCTGGCACTCGCGGCTCAGGGCCTCGCTGATCATGGGGGCGAGGCGGCCTTCGAGGACGCCCTTGGCGTACTCGTTCGGCACCCCGAGCAGAGCCGTGCCGGAGACGAGGACGAGGGGCTGGCAGTCGCGCAGCCAGCGCTGGTCCTTCGCCTCGATGCCCTGTCCGTCACCCAGGAGGTGCTCGAGAACGTGTGGCCACACTGCGGCAAGATCGGCAGGTACGTCAGCCACAGGGCACGCTCTCTCACTCGCTGGGGGACACTTTCCGCGAAAGTGTGGCTCTTGGGACGGCTGGGAAGGAATCGGAGTCCGGCTACGGTAGTCGGCCCGGCTGGCGCTGCTCAAGTTGTTGTCCACAGGGTGTGCACAACTGTGCCATGCGTCGGCGGCTGCTCCTCCCCGCGCCCGTCCGGTCGGGTGCGGAATGGCTGTGTCAGTCTGTGGAGGGGCGTGATCATGTCCCCCGAACAACCCCGGTTTGACCGGATGGCTCAGCCGCGCGTACCGTAACCAGGTCGAGTTGTCGATGGCTGCTGCCGCCTGCCTCCGATGGGCACGATCCCGACGCTCCGGTCAGCCGGAGATCGGGAAGAAGAAGCGGTGCACTCGGGCGTTGCGAGCTACTCGTGGGCGCACGGTGACAGCCAGTCGGCGCCCCACATCGTCTCAGTGAGACACAAGCATTTCTGGAGCCCCCGAGTGAGCAAGCGCACCTTCCAGCCGAACAACCGCCGCCGCGCGAAGACCCACGGCTTCCGGCTGCGCATGCGGACCCGCGCCGGCCGCGCCATCGTCGCGAACCGGCGCAGCAAGGGCCGCGCCCGCCTGTCGGCCTGAGCCTCGGCCTCAGGTCCATGACGTGCTGCCTACCGAGCACCGGCTGAGGCGGCGCGAGGACTTCTCGGCCGCGGTACGGCGAGGGAGGCGGGCCGGCCGCCCGCTACTCGTCGTCCATCTGCGCAGCGGAACGGACCCGCACGGGACGGGGGAGAACGCTCCCCCGCCGCGTGCGGGTTTCGTCGTGAGCCGGGCCGTGGGGAACGCCGTTGTCCGGAATCGGGTGAAGCGGCGCCTGCGGCATCTCATGCGTGAGCGGCTGAGGCTGCTGGCCCCCGGTAGCCTGGTTGTCGTACGGGCGCTGCCCGGCGCGGGAGACGCGGGTCATGACTCGCTCGCCCGTGATCTCGACTCCGCGCTGCAGCGGCTGCTTGGAGGGCCGCCGACGTGAAGTACCCGCTCCTGTGGCTGATCAAGCTGTATCAGTGGACCATCAGCCCGATGCTCGGGCCGGTGTGCCGGTACTACCCGTCGTGCTCGCACTACGGCTATGAGGCCATTCGCCTGCACGGCGCGGTGAAGGGCACGGCACTGACCGCCTGGCGCATCCTGCGCTGCAACCCCTGGTCGCCCGGTGGCGTCGACCATGTTCCTGCCCGGAAGCACCCGGTCTGGCATCAGCGGCTGCGGAGCCGCTGGCAGCATCGGACCCAGTCCCACGCCCAAGGAGCCTGATTCGTGGACACGATCCTCGGTCCTCTCTATACCGCAGTTTCCTGGATCATCGTCCAGTTCCACTCGCTGTTCAGCCTGGTCTTCGACGAGGACAGCGGTTGGGCCTGGGGTCTGTCCATCGTCTGCCTGGTGGTGGTCATCCGGATCGCCCTGATCCCGCTGTTCGTCAAGCAGATCAAGGCCACGCGGAACATGCAGGCGCTCCAGCCGAAGATGAAGGCGATCCAGGAGCGCTACAAGAGCGACAAGCAGCGTCAGTCCGAAGAGATGATGAAGCTGTACAAGGAGACGGGTACCAACCCGCTCTCCAGCTGCCTTCCCATCCTGGCGCAGTCCCCGTTCTTCCTGGCGCTCTTCCAGGTGCTGAACAAGATCGCCAACGACCAGACGGTCGGCGTGATCGACAACCAGGAGATGGTCGACAGCGCCCGGAACGCCCAGATCTTCGGTGCCCCGATCGCGGCGAAGTTCATGGACAGCGCCAGCACCGTTGAGGCGCTGCAAGCCACGCTGATGGACGTGCGGGTCGTCACCGTCATCATGATCGTCCTGATGTCGCTGTCGCAGTTCTACACGCAGCGCCAGCTGATGACGAAGAACGTCGACCTGACGGTCAAGACGCCGTTCATGCAGCAGCAGAAGCTGCTGATGTACATCTTCCCGATCATGTTCGCCGTCTTCGGCATCAACTTCCCGGTCGGTGTCCTCGTCTACTGGCTGACCACCAACGTGTGGACGCTGGGCCAGCAGATGTACGTGATCAAGCGCAACCCGACGCCGGGGTCCCTGGCCTTCAAGCAGCGGCAGGAGAAGCTGCGTGCGAAGGGCAAGATCAAGGAGGACCCGGTCGAGGTCGCGGCCAAGGAGGCCGTGGAGCAGGCGCGGGCCAACCGCACCCAGCCCAAGCGACAGTCCAAGTCCCAGCGCCAGACGGCCGCCGCCCATGGCGGCACCAAGCAGGCCCCGGGCAAGCCCGCACAGCCGACGACGGAGCAGGCCAAGCCGAACCGTCCGCAGCAGGGCAAGAAGCCCCAGCAGGGCAAGAAGAAGCCGCAGTCCGCGAAGTCGAAGAAGTGAGAGGGAGTCCATCAGTGACGGACACCACCGAAGCCGCTGAGGGCACCGACACCCTTTCCCGCCTGGAGCAGGAAGGGGAGATCGCGGCCGACTACCTGGAGGGTCTGCTCGACATCGCGGACCTGGACGGCGACATCGACATGGACGTCGAGGGCGACCGTGCCGCCGTCTCGATCATCAGCGACGCCGGCAGCCGCGACCTGCAGAAGCTCGTCGGCCGGGATGGCGAGGTGCTGGAGGCCCTGCAGGAGCTGACCCGGCTCGCCGTGCATCGGGAGACCGGCGACCGCAGTCGGCTCATGCTCGACATCGCCGGGTTCCGCGCACGTAAGCGCGAGGAGCTCACCAAGCTCGCCACCGAGGCCGCGGAGCAGGCGCAGAGCAGCGGCGAGGCCGTGAAGCTCAAGCCGATGTCACCCTTCGAGCGCAAGGTCGTCCACGACGCCGTCAAGGCGGCGGGGCTGCGGAGCGAGTCGGAGGGTGAGGAGCCGCAGCGCTGTGTGGTCGTCCTGCCGTGACAGCGGAGGGCGGCGTCAGGGGTGAGGGCGAGAACGGCGAGGCCCCTGTCTCGCAGGAACTCGCTCCTCCCCCGGAGAATGCGGAGGCGGTCTTCGGGGACCGCCTGCCCGACGCGATCCGCTACGCCGAACTGCTGGCGGACGCGGGAGTGCGCCGCGGGCTGATCGGCCCGCGTGAGGTCCCCAGGTTGTGGGGCCGGCACCTGCTGAACTGTGCGGTGCTGTCCGAGGTCGTTCCGGACGGCGTGACCGTCTGCGACGTGGGGTCCGGCGCCGGCCTGCCCGGGATTCCGCTCGCGCTCGTACGCCCGGATCTGCGGATCACGCTGCTGGAACCGCTGCTGCGGCGGACGACGTTCCTCCAGGAGGCCGTGGAGCTGCTCGGCCTGGACCATGTCACCGTGGTGCGGGGCCGGGCCGAGGAGGTCCTGGGCACCCTGGCCCCGGTACACGTCGTCACGGCGCGGGCGGTGGCTCCGCTGGATCGGCTCGCCGGCTGGGGTGTGCCCCTGCTGCGGCCGTACGGCGAGATGCTCGCGCTGAAGGGCGACACCGCGGAGGAGGAGCTGAAGGGCGCCCGCTCGGCGCTGCAGAAGCTCGGCGTGGTGAAGGCCTCGGTCGTCCAGGTGGGGGCTGGCGTGGTCGATCCTCTGTCGACCGTGGTGCGCGCCGAGGTGGGTGAGAGCCCCGGGGGTGTGCGCTTCGCGGCCAAACGCGCCAAGGCGGCGCGGGCGGGCCGTTCCGGACGCCGGCGACGTTAGGTTTCTGGGCCTGCCAGGCTGGGTCCGCCGGGATTCTCCTCGGTGCGGGCCTGGCCTCCCGTCAGGGCGGGGGAGCCGGCACCGCCCCGGACCCGCCTACTCCATAAAAGCGGCAAAAATGCCCAATTGCGGAGTGTCGGCCGAGGTGGTGCGCGCCGCGGGGGCATCGTGTTTCACGTGAAACGCCGCTCCCTTCTGCATGGAATCATCAGTCGGGGTCGTGCTGCCGCCGAGCCGCAGGCCCGTACCAAGCGTCCTTCCCGCCCGGAGAACTTGTCCACAACTGGCGAGTTGTCCACAGAACAGCGGGGCTCAGTGGTTCACCGTTCGGAAAGCATGGCAGTCTTTGACTCTGCGAAGGTGCCTTCCGAGGAGAGTGAACCGTTGCGGTCCGACGCTGATACCGCGGGACCGATGGCCGACCCGGTCCCTGGTCCCCGCGCTGAACTGGCGGATGTTTCACGTGAAACGCGTGAGACGCTGCCTCCCATGGACGACACTCCCATCGGCCGTGCCGCCCAGCAGGCCGTTGAGGCGATGCACCGCGCCGGTGAGGGGCTTCCCAGGCCCGCTCAGACCCGCGTGATGGTCGTCGCCAACCAGAAGGGTGGCGTGGGGAAGACCACGACGACGGTGAACCTCGCAGCCTCGCTGGCGTTGCACGGTGCCCGTGTTCTCGTGGTCGACCTGGACCCACAGGGCAACGCGTCCACCGCGCTGGGCATCGATCACCACGCGGAAGTGCCTTCGATCTACGACGTCCTCGTGGAAAGCAAGCCGCTGTCCGAGGTGGTCCAGCCCGTCCGGGACGTGGAGGGCCTCTTCTGCGCGCCTGCCACGATCGATCTCGCCGGTGCGGAGATCGAACTCGTGTCACTGGTCGCGCGGGAAAGCAGGCTACAGCGCGCGGTCTCCGCCTATGAACAGCCGCTGGACTACATCCTCATCGACTGCCCGCCATCGCTGGGTCTGCTGACCGTCAACGCGCTCGTGGCGAGCACCGAAGTCATCATCCCGATTCAGTGCGAGTACTACGCGCTGGAAGGACTCGGGCAGTTGCTGCGGAATGTGGACCTGGTCAAGGGGCACCTCAACCCCGCGCTCCATGTCTCCACCATTCTGCTCACGATGTACGACGGGCGGACCCGGCTGGCCTCCCAGGTGGCCGACGAAGTCCGAGGACACTTCCAGAACGAGGTCCTGCGCACCAACATCCCGCGCTCTGTACGGATCTCCGAGGCACCCAGCTATGGGCAGACAGTACTCACCTACGACCCGGGCTCCAGCGGTGCGCTCTCCTACCTGGAAGCCGCCCGGGAAATCGCTCTGCGCAACACCGAGGCGCATCAGAACCACCAGCACAGTACGGCGGAGGGGATCCAGTGAGCGAACGACGTAGGGGACTGGGCCGCGGGCTCGCCGCGCTGATTCCCGAGGCCCCCAAGAGTCAGGACGACAACGCCCCGGTTCCGACGATCGGAATCAACGGTGCCACCTCGCCCTCAGCGGTCCCGGTGATCAACTCCGAGCGAGGCGTCGCCGCCGCTGCCGTGACCGCCCTTCCGGATATGGCCGAGGAGGGCCAGCCCGTCGCGGGGCGCAGCGGGGCAACGGCCCAGGCCTCGGAGGCTCCGAGCGGGCCGGAGCTCGCGGAGGTGGCGGGCGCACACTTCGCCGAGGTCCCGCTCGACGCGATTACGCCCAACCCGCGTCAGCCTCGTGAGGTCTTCGACGAGGACGCCTTGGCCGAGCTGGTCACCTCCATCAAGGAGGTGGGTCTGCTCCAGCCCGTCGTCGTGCGGCAACTCGGAGCGGAGCGCTACGAACTCATCATGGGTGAGCGCCGCTGGCGCGCTTGCCGTGAAGCCGGTCTGGAGGCGATCCCGGCCATCGTCCGCGCCACGGGCGATGACCAACTCCTCCTGGATGCCCTGCTGGAGAACCTGCACCGGGCGCAGCTCAATCCGCTGGAAGAGGCAGCGGCCTACGACCAGCTGCTGAAGGACTTCGAGTGCACGCATGACCAGCTTGCCGACCGGATCGGCCGTTCGCGGCCTCAGGTGTCCAACACCCTCCGGCTGCTGCGTCTGTCGCCTCCCGTGCAGCGTCGAGTGGCCGCCGGGGTGCTCTCGGCGGGCCACGCGCGGGCTCTGCTCTCCGTCGACGACTCGGAGGAGCAGGACCGCCTGGCCCATCGCATCGTGGCCGAGGGGCTCTCGGTGCGGGCCGTCGAAGAGATCGTCACCCTGATGAACGACAAGCCGGGCCGGCCCACCAAGGCCAAGGCGCCAAGAGCCGGCAAGCGGCTCTCCCCCGCCCTGGACCATCTGGCCCACCGGCTCTCCGACCGCTTCGAGACCCGGGTGAAGGTCGACCTCGGGCAGAAGAAGGGAAAGATCGTCGTCGAGTTCGCCTCGATAGAGGATCTGGAGCGGATTCTGGGCTCCCTCGCGCCCGGCGAGGGGCGCGTGCTGGAGCAGCGGCTCGCAGCCGAGGAGGACGAGGACACCGCCAGGTAGAAGGAGCCGCTGGGCCGGGCGTTCCGCCGGGAAGCAGCGGCTGAGCGATCCCCGTCGACGCCCCATGGATACGATGGATCCATGGGGCGTCAACTCGTTCCGCTGACCCTGGACCGTCTGTCCGATCTGCCACCGACGTGCCGTCGCTGTGTGTTCTGGGAGCTGGATCCGGTACGCGGCGGACGAGCGGAACGTGCCGGGGAATCCGAGGCGGAGAAGGAGGCCTGGGTCTCCGCCGTGCTCCTGGAGTGGGGCTCTTGTGGCCGGGTCGTCCTGGTGGACGGGAGGCCCGTGGGATTCGCGCTGTACGCCCCGCCCGCCTTCGTGCCCCGGGCCACGGCCTTTCCCACCGGCCCCGTGTCCCCGGACGCGGTGCAGCTCATGACGGCCGCCCTGCTGCCGGAGTTCCGGGGACAGGGACTCGGCCGGGTGATGGTGCAGACCGTGGCGAAGGACGCTCTTCAGCGCCGATTCCGCGCGCTTGAGGTGATCGCGGATGCTCGGGGAAAGGAACCGCGCTGCATGCTCCCGGCCGAGCCGCTGCGGGCGGTGGGGTTCAAGACGGTGCGACAGCACCAGCGCTATCCCCGCCTCCGGCTGGAGCTGCGCACGACGTTGTCCTGGAAGGCAGATGTCGAGCGGGCACTCGACCAGCTTCTCGGGGCCGTTCACAAGGACCCGGTGCCGCGACCGCTGTAGGCCGTGCGTGCCACGGGCCAGCCCATGAACCCGGCGCGTGAAGTGGTGGTCCATGACTCGGGCGACGCATGCGGTCAGGACGCACAGCGGGGACGGTGTGGAAGACAAGGAAACGGCCCAGCCCTTGATCGGGCTGGGCCGTTTCACGTGAAACGCCGGGCGACGAGCCGAGAAGCCCTCGGCGTCAGGGTCAGGCGAGGAAGTTGGCCAGCTCGCGCTCGAGCGCGGCCTTCGGCTTCGCACCGACGATCGTCTGCGCGACCGCGCCACCCTGGTAGACGTTCATCGTCGGGATGGACATGATCCCGTACTTGGCGGCCGTCTCCGGGTTCTCGTCGATGTTCAGCTTCACGACGGTGATCTTCTCAGCGTGCTCCTCGGAGATCGCCTCCAGCGAGGGGGCGATCTGACGGCACGGGCCGCACCACGCCGCCCAGAAGTCGACGAGCACAGGCTTGTCGCTCTTCAGCACGACCTGCTCGAAGTCGGCGTCGGTAACGGTCAGGGTGGCCATGGGGTCTCCTCAGGTTGTCTGTGTGGGGAAGCTTCGATGCCGCGGCTCAGGCGGTGGCGGCGGCCGGAGTGGCCTCCGCCGTCTTCTCGGGCTCGGCCGGCTCGCCGTCCGACAGGGCGGCGAGGAAGCGCTCGGCGTCCAGCGCCGCGGAGCAACCGGTGCCGGCGGCGGTGATCGCCTGGCGGTAGGTGTGGTCGACGACGTCGCCGGCGGCGAAGACGCCGGGGACGTTGGTCCGGGTCGAGGGGGCGTCCACGCGGAGGTAGCCCTCGTCGTCCAGGTCGAGCGTGTCCCGGAAGAGCTCGGTGCGCGGGTCGTGGCCGATGGCGACGAACAGCCCGGTGACGGGGAGTTCCGAGGTCTCCGCGTTCTTGGTCGAGCGCAGGGTGAGCGAGGACAGCTTGCCGTCGGTGGCGTGGATCTCGGCGACCTCGCTGTCCCAGGCGAAACGGATCTTGGGGTCGGCGAAGGCGCGGTCCTGCATCGCCTTGGAGGCCCGCAAGGCGTCGCGGCGGTGGACGATGGTGACGGACTTGGCGAAGCGGGAGAGGAAGGTGGCCTCTTCCATAGCCGTGTCACCACCGCCGACGACGGCGATGTCCTGGTCGCGGAAGAAGAAGCCGTCGCAGGTGGCGCAGTAGGACACGCCACGGCCGGAGAGCTCGTCCTCGCCCGGCAGGCCGAGCTTGCGGTGCTGCGAGCCGGTGGCGACGATGACGGTCCGGGCACGGTGGACGGTGCCGGTGGAGTCGGTGACGGTCTTGATGTCGCCGGTCAGCTCGACGGCGGTGACGTCGTCCGGGATCAGCTCCGCGCCGAAGCGCTCGGCCTGGGCGCGCATCTGGTCCATCAGCTCCGGACCCATGATGCCGTCGCGGAAGCCCGGGAAGTTCTCGACCTCGGTGGTGTTCATCAGGGCGCCGCCCGCCGTGACCGAGCCCTCGAAGATCAGCGGACGCAGCGAGGCACGCGCGGTGTAGAGGGCAGCGGTGTAGCCCGCAGGCCCGGAACCGATGATGATCACATTGCGGACGTCACTCACGGATGTCTTCCTTGTCTGCCGACGGTTTCCGGTTCCTCTGACGAGGCTCACACCCCGCCCAACGGATACTACGGGCCGGGCATTCCCGAGGGTCCGCGCCCCGAGGCTGCTCCCCACGGACGGGTGGTGCGGGCCGCCGCCGTGTTCTTCCGTGCGCTGAGCCCCGACGGCGCCCTGCCCGCGCCCTGTCGGGGCCTGGCGCCTCATCGGGGCGTTGGCTCAGGGGCGGTCGAGCGTGCGGAAGGCGAGCCGTTCGCCCTGGGACTCGGGGGCCTGTGTGACGCACGCCGCGTCGATGACGTAGGCGTCGATGCGGCTGGTGTCGCCGGGGTGGGGCAGGACCACCAGAAAGGAAGCCGTCCCCTGGTAGTCCTCCTGGCCCACCGCGATCGGCACTTCCTCGCGGTCGACGCCCCGGGCGATGCACTGCGGCAGGGCAGGGTCGGCCGTCTCCACCGTGAAGGGGTGCTGGGGCTGCTGCTGCGGCCCCGGACCCTCGGGCACCTTCTCCGGCCGAGCGGTATCGTCCTCTGGAGCCTTCGAGGCGGGTGCCAGCAGGGCGTGAACCTGCTCTTCCAGCCGGTCGGCAGAGGCTTCCTGCTGCTTTCCAGCGACCTGGTTGGTGCTGCCGGTCCCGTTGTCGGTGAACATCCCGGCGGCGAAGAGCCCACCGATGGCGACGGCCGCGATCCCCGCCGCCCCCAGCAGGACGGCGTGGCGTCGAGACCGCCTGCGTCCTCCGGGGCGAGGGGACCGGCCGGGACCCGTCGTCCCCCCCGACCCTGCGGAGGGTGGTCGCCGTGTTTCACGTGAAACAGAGCGTGGACCCGTCGGCGTCGTGGAGGTCGGGCTCGGTGGGGTGGAGCGCTGCGCAGCCTCGGCGGCGAGCGCCGCGTCGATCCGGTCCGCCACCTCCCCGGGCATCGGCCCGGGGTCGGGCAGCGTGCTGAGGGCGCCGTGGACCTCGTCCAGGGCCACCCGGATGTCTCGGCACGGACCGCACTCCGCGAGGTGGGCGCGGAGCCGCTCGGCGTCACGCGGAGCAAGCAGCTCCTCTGCCAGGTCGGCGATCTCCTCGACCTCGGGATGTCCGTCGCCGGATGTCGCGAAAGACGCGGTCATGCTGCTCCACCTCCGCCCTTCATGGCTCCGGTTCCCTCGATGCCCTGCCTCGGTGGGACGGATGCCCTCGACGTCCGGTTCCGTCTTCCGTCGCCTGATGCACCACGGGCTGCGGGGGAGCTGCTCGCGGCCGAGCCACCCGGGGACGCGCTGTCCGCCCGTAGATGGCTGAGCAGGGGCAGCAGTCGGGCCCGGCCCCGGGCACAGCGGCTCTTCACGGTGCCGACCGCGACGTCGAGCACTTCGGCCGCCTCCGCCACGGGGTAGCCCTGCATGTCCACGAGGATCAGGGCGGCCCGTTGCTCGGCGGGGAGCCGGGCCAGCGCCTCGAGAACCTGACGATGGAGGTCGGCCCGTTCGGCAGGTGCCGAAGCGGACTCCTCGGGCTCCAGCAGACGGTCGAGGCGCTCGGTGTCGTCGGTGAGCGCTGTCCGACGGGACGCCGCCTTCCGGACCCGGTCGAGACAGGCGTTCACGGTGATGCGGTGCAACCAGGTGGTCACCGCCGACTGCCCGCGAAAGGTCTCGGCGCGGCGGTAGGCGGACACGAGGGCGTCCTGCACGGCATCCGCCGCCTCCTCACGATCCCCCAAGGTGCGCAGCGCCACGGCCCACAGCCGATCCCGGTGCCGGCGGACGAGCTCCCCGAAGGCCTCGGGGTCCCCCGCGACATGCCGGGCGAGCAGCTCGCCGTCCTCGACCGGGGCCACGTCGTCGCCGTCCGGGGTGCGCCTCATGGCGTCGTCGCCCACCGCAAGGCCCTCCCTTGGCCGTCTGCCGATCAGCTCTTGATGCCGATCTCCGTGATGCGGCCACGGTATTCGTCGTCCTCGGTGCGCGGTAGTTCCGTGAGCCACACCAGAACGTAGCGGGTCATGATCGGCTTCTTGGTCTGGAGGGACACCTCGCTGCCGCTCCCGCTGTCGACCCTGCTGAAGTCGCCCAGGGAATCCGGCTCCGTCCCGGCTGAGGCCGGGGCGGCGAGGAAGTCGACCGAGGTGTCGCCACGGAAGCGGAGGTCGAGCGTGCTGACCTGCTGCACCGACCCGAGATCCAGGATGAGTCCCACACCCGGCTTGAGGTTTCCGAAGGTGGCGTTCGCGTAGTAGAGGGTCTGCCAGTAACTGTCGGGGTCACCGTCGAAGGCCCGCTCGGCGTGCTGAGCACTCTCCCGTCCCGTACCGCCGGGGTCGAGGATGCGGGCCGAGGCGATGTCGACCGGCTTGCCGGTCTCCGGCTTGGCCGCGGGCGACTCCTCGCTCTGCTTCTCCGTGCCGCCCTGCCCCTGGGAGGCCGAGTCCGTCTGACGCTCCCCGCGCAGCAGGGCATCGGCGATCTGCCAGCTCCCCAGGCCGAGCGCGGCGACCAGCAGAGCGGAGACCCCCCACTTGAGGACCTTGCCCGTCCGGCCCGGCAGCGTGGGCGGTGCGTCGCCCACGGTGCCCGGGCGCGCCCGGACGCCGGGCGGCGCGACATCGGGGGAGAGGACGCCCTGCTGGTAGGTGGTGCGCTCGTACGGTGCCGGATTCAGGAAGCCGTGCTCCGGAGGACGGATGCGCGGCAGCTCGGACACCGCGCGGGTCAGTTCCTCCGGAGTGGTGCACGGGGAGTTCTCACCGGACGCGGTGGCGCCGGCGTTGACCAGCGCCCGCATGGCCAGCTCGGAAAGGCCCCGGTGGACGCCGGCCCGGACCTGGTCGGGCGGCATGACGGTACCGCCGGAGAGCCGCGCGACACCGCTGAGCCCGTAGGCGTCGTCCTCGTAGGGCCAACGCTGGGTGAGCGCCGCGTAGAGCAGTGCACCGATCGCCTCGGTGTCGGTGCGCTGCGGGGTGTGCGACGTGATCCCGCGCAGCGCCGCGTTCACGGCCAGGCCGCGAATGCGGTACTGGCCCGTCCCGGTGCGCAGCACGGCCCCGGGGGTGAGCCGCAGATGGGCCAGCCCCTCGCGGTGGGCGGCGGCCATGGCTTGGGAGAGATGGCGCACCAGCTCGTACGCCTCGTGCGCGGGCAGCGGTCCGGCCGCCAGGAGCGTGGTGAGCGGGGTGGCGTCCGGAAGCCACTCGTGGACGACGTAGACCAGCTCGCCGTCCTCGACGGCGTCCAGCACCTGCACGAAGCGGGGGTCGCCCAGCAGGGCGGCGGAGCGGGCCGCGGCCAGCACGGGGCGCACACGGCGGTGGTTCGCCGGAAGGACATGGACGCCCACGGCCCGGCGGAGCTTCTCGTCCACGGCACGCCAGCTGCTGAACCCGTCCAGCCGGGTGACACACTCCTCCAGCCGGTAGCGGCGTGCGAGCTTGTGTCCGCTGTGAAGCTCCGGCGCGGGTTCGGATCGCTCCGCGGTCCTGTCGTCCTCCGTGGCGTCCTCACCCTCGTTGCGCGCTTCGTGAGAGTCTCCGCCGCCGTCCTGGGCGTCGTCGTCTGCGTCGTCGGGCGGGCCGGCTCGTCCTCGCTCGGCCCCGGCCGTCGCCGCGGGGTCCCGCACGCCGCGGCGCGGGCGGTGCTCGGGCGCGGACTCGGCGCCGGTGTTCTCGCCGGAGGCGCCGTCCGCGCCCTCGCGGCCCTCCTGGGACGTGGTGCCGTCGGCCGCGGCTCCGCCGGACCCGGCCGACCGGGGCTTGTCGGCCCCGCCGCCCTTGCCGCCCGAGTACGCCACGTCGACGGTAGTGCTCCGTTCCGCCACCGTCGCTCCTGCCTCCCCGTTGTCGCATCCCCTCGACCGGTGCACTCAGCCGACACGGTGGCCGGCCGTGGGACCGGCCACCGTCAATTGTGCCCGCAGCTCGCTGTGGTGCACGACACGAGTCGGCGGTACGGGTGGTCTCAGCGGCCGAGCTTCGCCCGGACCATGCCGATCATGGCCGTCATCTCCTGGATGCGCAGCCGCTTCGCGGTGACCACGAACATCGCGCCCAGCACCAGCGAACCGACGACCAGCGCCGTGAGTCCCCCGGTGAAGCCGTCACCGAGGGCGCGGATCACACCGTAGGCGGCGGCGCCGGCCAGCAGGGCGCCGGGCACGCTGGCGAGGCACAGTCGGGCGTAGGTACGGGCGATACGCGAACCGTCCAGATCGCCGTCGAGCTTTCTGCGCAGCCGACGCCACGCCACACCGACGCCCACGGCGTAGGCAGCACCGTAGGCCGCCGCCATTCCGGCGACCGCGTACCGGCTGGGCAGCAGCAGGTAGCAGAGCCCGGCACCCGCTGCGTTGCCGATGGCGACGATCACGGTGTTGTAGAAGGGCGTCCGGGTGTCCTCGTAGGCGTAGAAGGCGCGCAGGACGACGTACTGCACCGAGTACGGGATGAGACCGATCCCGAAGGCCATGAGGATGAAGCCCATGGAGGCGGCGGCGTCCGCTCCGGCGGAGGCGTAGAGCATCAGACACATCGGCACGCCGAGCGCGAGGAACGAGAACGAGATCGGCACGATGGCGACCGCCGAGGTGCGCAGTCCGTGGGAGAGGTCCTCACGGACGGCGTCGCTGTCCTCGTCGTGCGCGGAACGCGAGAGCCGGGGCAGCAGGGCCGCCATGACGGAGACGGTGATGATGGCCTGCGGCATCTGCCAGATCAGCAGGGCGTTCTGGTAGCCGAGGATGCCCGCGCCCTCGATGTCCTCAGCAGCCGCGTCCGCACCCGCCGCGGTGGCGAGCTGGGTGACGACGAGCAGGCCGGCCTGGTTGGCGAGCACGAACAGGAACGTCCACTTGGCGAGCTTGGCAGCCTTGCCCAGCCCGTGGCCCTTCCAGTCGAACCGGGGCCGGAAGTGGAAGCCGGCGGCCCGGAGGAAGGGGAGCATGGCCAGCGCCTGGACCACGAGGCCGAGCAGGGTGCCCACGCCGAGCAGCCGGACACCTTCGGGGGGGATCGTCGCGACTCCCAGGTCGGAGCTGGCCGAGGTGCCGTAGACCCAGATGAACGAGCCGAACGCGAAGATGATGACGAGGTTGTTGAGGACGGGCGTCCACATCATCGCGCCGAAGCGGCCGCGGGCGTTGAGGATCTGTCCCATCACGACGTGCACGCCCATGAAGAAGATCGTGGGCAGGCAGTAGCGCGCGAAGGTCACGGCCACGTTGTTGGCGTCCGGATCGTCCGCGATGGACACCGAGAGCATCCGCACGAGCAGCGGGGCGGCGACCACGGTGAGCAGCGTCAGAGCGCCGAGGATGACCATCACCAGGGTCAGGAGCCGGTTGGCGTAGGCCTCGCCGCCGTCCTCGTCGTTCTTCATCGCCCGCACGAGCTGCGGTACGAAGACGGAGTTGAGACCGCCGCCGATCGACAGCATGTAGACCATGGTGGGCAGCGTGTACGCGACGGTGTAGGCGTCACCGAGGACGGCGACGCCGAGCGCTGCGGCGATCACCAGGCTGCGGACGAAACCGGTGACGCGGGAGACCAGCGTCCCGGCCGCCATCACGGCGCTGGACCGCAGCAGCCCGCCGCCCCGCCCGCCGGGCTGCTCCGCGGCGGGGGCCTGCGGGGTGCCGCCCGGGCCCTGCGGCGGGCCCGCCGCACCGGCGGGCCCGGCCTCGGGGGCGAGCGGTGGCGCCGGTGGCTGCTCGGGGGAGGCCGACGGCTGCTGTGGATACGACTGCGGTGCGGGTGTCGGCGCTTCGTAGCGGGCGGACGGGGGCTGCTGCGGGTACGGGTGAGGCTGCTGGGGGTGGGGCTGTTGGTAGTGCGGGCCGGGCTGCGGGTACGTGCCGTCCTGCGGGGGCGGGGGCGGCCCCGCGGCGTCGAGCCTCGGCTGCGGCTGCTGCTGAGGGATCTGCTGCTGGTCCCGGAAGAGGTACTCGAAGGCGTCGTCGGGCTGTGTGGGGGGAACGGCGGAGGGACGTCCGTCGTGTTCGGGGCCCCGAGCGGCCAGCCCGTGGACGCCTGGGTGCGACGCGTGCGCGGGCTCGGCGCCGTAGGCGGTATGCGGGGCCTGCGGAGACGGTGTGTGGTGCCCGGCGGCGGGCGGGCCGGGCCAGTGGTGGGGCTCGGAGGAATGGCGAGACGCGGGCGGCTGCTGGTGCGGCGGCTGCGGGCCCGGGGGCGGATACGGGGTACGCCCGTACCCCGCCTCGTCCACCGAGGGCTGCGCGGCCGGGTCCGGGTAGCCGTGGGGGGCGCCGCCGTGGGCGCTCCGCGGATGCGCGTCCTGCCCCTCCTCCTCGGGCGTGGACGGACCCCGCTCGCCGCGGTCGCGGTCGTACGGCACATTCACTGCGTACCCCACCTCATCATTCGCGCCGGCGTTCGGCCCGCTGCCTCGCTCAACAGTCCACTTTCTCACCTGGCCCCGAGGACTCCCCGCTTTCGGGCCGGGTGTCATCGTGAGCCTCACGGGCCGGGCGTGGGGAGGCTTCGGTCTCCGTGTCCGCCGTCGCGTTGTTCCGGGCACCGTTCTCCGCGCCGTCCTCCGCCGCGGCTTCCGGCTCGGCCTCGGCCTCGTCCCGCTGGGAGGCCAGCGGAGCGTCGGGGTCGGGCTGCGGGCCGCGGCGCTTGCGCTGTGTGTACATCCGCACCCCGGCCAGGACGACGAGCAGGACACCGCCGGCGATGACCAGCAGCACGGTGGACGTGATCTCGGTGACGTCCACCTGGAAGGTCATCGGCTCACCGTAGGGGTCGCCGTCCTTCGTGTAGAGCCGTGCGGTCAGGAAGGTCCGTCCGTTGGCGTTGGCCGTCGTGTCGAACGTGATCGACTGGCTGTGCCCCCCCTCGACCACCACCGGCTTCACGTCGTCGTCGACCGTCAGGCCGATCCGGCGCCCGGAGGTCAGCCGCAGTTCCAGCCCGTCGACCTCCTGGACCAGGTTGTTCTGCACCGTGACCGGGATGGTCGCGCTGCGGCCGGAGAGTGTCATGGGGGACTTTGGCACGAGACGCACCTGGTCGGTGAGTCCGACGAGGTAGTCCTGCACGGAGTCGCGGTAGTCCGCGGCGTCCTCCGCCCGGCCGCGCCACGACGTGGACATCTCCCGGCGAATGGCGTTGCCGAACGGCGTCACGACCCGGTCCTCCTGGCTGAGGATGACCGTGAAGTCGTTGAGCGTGCTCTGCGTCCCGCGCATCGCCTCGAACGCGGCGGTCGGCAGCTCCTGCTCGCGCAGGTGCTTGGGGTAGGCGGAGCGGCCGGGCACCTGGCGCTTCGCCTGCGGATCGGGCTTGGCCTTCGCCGTCTCGCCGAGGTCCACGAAGCGCGCCCAGCCGCCGCTGTCGGTCACGGCCTCGATGGCCGTGGCCATGGTGGCGGCCTGGCTGGCCGTCGGCATGCGCTGGGGAGCGACGAGGATGCTGCGCTGCTTCGTGGGGTTCTGCTCGGTGATCGCCAGGGTGTGGGAGAGGAAGCGCTGGACGGCTGAGGTGGAGTTGTCGGCCCGCGTCATATCGCCCTGGAACAGGGTGGACAGGGTGGCGTCCGCCGACACCGCCGTGATGCCACCGCCGATGGGACGGGCGGCGTTCGGGGTGTACGGGAGGCTGCGGTCCTCCCGCAGGCTGTCGCTGCGGGCGATGACGTTGCGGGCTCCGGCCGAGGTGGCAACGGAGACGACCGACGGGTCGATGGCCCCCTCCACCGGCCAGGCGAAGTCCGTGCTCGGTGGCGTGTTGAGGATGGTCTCGACCGTGACCTGGGCGGCCTCCGTCGCCGACTGCAGATGGCCCAGTGCGCCGGAGACGTCGCGCCCGCGGTGCGCGAGCGAGGCCACGTCGGGGTCGCCGAAGGGCAGGGCGACGACTTCCTCGTCCTCGACGGCCCGCTGGAGCTCGTTGAGCCATCGGTTCGCCGCGTCGCGGCCGGTCCCGGCGACCGGGCCTTCGGGGGTCTGTACCTGGTACGGCTCGGTCATGGCGTTGACCGACGCCAGCAGGTCAGGGTCCACGACCCAGGTGACCGGGAGATCGGCGCCGTGGCGGACGAGCTCGTAGAGCCGACCGCCCGGGGAGATCTCGTTCACGAGGTCGTCGTCCCGGAACACCGGGGTCTGCTGCTCGTCCGAGGCAGTGCGGGCGGTGAGGTGCGGAGTGGAGACGAGGGGCCAGAGGAAGGTGACGTCGGTACGGTCCGACGCGGGTTCGGTCTGCCAGGTCAGGAAAGTCCGCCCCATACCGAGAACCTGTTCCCCGGAGCCGCCGCCGCGGCCGGAGACGGCCACGCCGAGCTGGTACACGCCGCTCGCGTCCAGCTCCAGCTCCTCCACCGGGACCTTGAGGGTGAAGGGACGCGTGCCGCCTGGGGCGACGTCGTCGAGGGCGAAGGCCGAGTCCTCGTCGGTGACCTCTCTGCCGTCCTGCGCGTAGGAGAAGCCCTCACGACCGGCGGCCCGGTCGATCGAACTGCGGGTCGTCAGCCGTGGGCCGGCGCGCAGGTTCACCTCCAGACCGGTGATCGTCTCCTGGGACCGATTGGTCACGGAGCCCTTGATCGTGAGGGTGTCCTCCTCGCCGGGGGTCACGGGTGTCACTCCGGTGATCGCGACCTCCGCCGTGCGGGAGCCGGTGGCGGACTCACTGGTGGCGGGCTCCAGGGCGGCCACGTCGCTCGTACCGCTGACGGGGCCCACGCCGGGCGCGGCGGTGTGCGGGGCGACCGTGGTGGCACCGGCGTGGGGAGAGCCCGCGAGCAGCAGCGACAGGGGCATGATCAGGGCCGCGGCGGCACGGCGGAGTCGGCGTCCGGGCACAGCCGGGGTGTGGCTCCCCTGGTTCTTCGGCGCTTCGGCCACGCGATGGTCCGTCCCGTCTGGTCGCCCTGCCGCTGCAGGTCTGCCGCTGGTGCTCTGCCGCTGTCCCCGATGCTAACGAGCCCCGCGCGTCGTGGGTGCCGCGGTGTGCGCCCGACAGCGCCCGCCACCGGCTCCCTGCGGCGGGGAGCCGGTGGAACGGGTGAGCGCGAGTGGGGAGACGGCACGTACCCTGTGCTGTTGTGCCGAACGCCAAGACTGACAGCAACGTCCAGCAGCCGAACCAGGAGCTCAGCACCGCGCAGCGCCGTGCGGTGAGTGAGCTGCTGAGGGTGTCTCCCGTGGCCGACGACTTGGCCCGCCGCTTTCGGGAGGCGGGCTTCTCACTCGCGCTCGTCGGCGGCTCGGTGCGGGACGCTCTGCTGGGGCGGCTCGGCAACGATCTCGACTTCACCACGGACGCGCGTCCCCAGGATGTGCTGAAGATCGTCCGCCCCTGGGCAGACGCCGTCTGGGAGGTGGGCATCGCCTTCGGCACCGTCGGCTGCATCAAGGCCGCGGAGGGCACCGAGGCGGAGCAGGCGGGGCCCGAGGAGTACCAGATCGAGATCACGACGTACCGGTCCGAGATCTACGACCGCACCTCCCGCAAGCCCGAGGTCTCCTATGGGGATTCCATCGAGGAAGACCTGATCCGGCGCGACTTCACGGTGAACGCCATGGCGGTCGCTCTGCCGGAGAAGGAGTTCATCGACCCTCACCAGGGGCTGGAGGATCTCGCGCGCCGTGTGTTGCGCACCCCGGGCACACCCGAGGCCTCCTTCTCGGACGACCCGCTGCGGATGATGCGGGCTGCCCGGTTCGCCGCCCAGCTGGACTTCGCCCTGGACGCGCCCGTGCGTGCGGCCATGCGGGACATGGCGGAGCGCATCGACATCGTGTCCGCCGAGCGGGTGCGGGACGAGCTGAACAAGCTGGTGCTCTCCGACCACCCCCGGCAGGGGCTGGAGATCCTGGTGGAGACGGGGCTCGCCGAGCGGGTGGTGCCGGAGCTCCCGGCCCTGCGGCTGGAGCGGGACGAGCACCACCGGCACAAGGATGTCTACGAGCACTCGTTGACGGTGCTGGAGCAGGCCATGGACCTGGAGCAGGACGGGCCCGACCTCACCCTGCGCCTCGCCGCCCTGCTGCACGACATCGGCAAGCCGCGGACGCGCCGTTTCGAGAAGGACGGCCGCGTCTCCTTCCACCACCACGAGGTCGTGGGCGCCAAGATGACCCGCAAGCGGATGACCGCGCTGAAGTACTCCAACGAGCTGGTGAAGGACGTCTCACGGCTGGTGGAGCTGCATCTGCGCTTTCACGGCTACGGATCCGGCGAGTGGACGGACTCGGCCGTACGGCGCTACGTGCGCGATGCCGGGCCCCTGCTGGACCGGTTGCACAAACTGACCCGTTCCGACTGCACCACCCGGAACAAGCGCAAGGCCAACGCGCTGGCACGGGCCTATGACGGCCTGGAGGACCGCATCGCCCAACTCCAGGAACAGGAGGAGCTGGACGCCATCCGTCCCGATCTCAACGGCAACGAGATCATGGAGGTGCTGGGGCTGAAGCCTGGCCCGGAGATCGGTGCGGCCTACCGGTTCCTGCTGGACCAGCGGCTTGAGCACGGTCCCATGGAGCGAGAGGCCGCGGTGGCCGCGCTGAAGAAGTGGTGGGCGTCCCGCGAGGACTGAGCGTCGGCCGAGCCGCTGAGCCCGAGCCGAGCGCGGGGCGTGTTTCACGTGAAACATGCCCCGCATCCCAGCTTCTCGCCCCTCCTTGGACGCGTCTCCGTCGTCCTTCCCGAGAGCCGCGGCTCAGAGCGATGGCGACGCCGAGGAGCGGAGGCGGAACACCCCCAGCGCGGTGAGGCCGTAGAGCAGAGCGACGGCCACCACGAGCGGGGCGGAGCGGCCATCGGGAGGCAGGGCGAGAGCCGCGACCGCGGCAGCGGCGACGAAGGCGACGTTGTACTGCATGTCGTAGAGGGAGAACACCCGACCGCGGTAGCCGTCGTCCACCGTCGCCTGGACCACCGTGTCCGTGATGATCTTCGCCCCCTGGGACGCCGCGCCCAGCAGGAACGCAGCGACGAGCATGGGCCCGGGCCGGAACCACAGGCCGAGCACCGGGAGGAGCACGGCCGCCGAAGTGGCACACCAGGCCATCCAGCCCAGCCGGCCCAGGCGTCGGGCGCCCCAGGGGGTGATCACCGCGGCGGTGAAGAATCCGAGACCGGAGACGGCCAGGGCCAGCCCGAGAAGAGCCACCCCGTGGTCGACATCCTCGCTCCAGGCATAGCGGGCCAGTATCAGCAGCATGACCGTCAGCGCGCCGTAGCAGAAGCGCAGCACCCCGATGGCGATGAGCGCCTGGGCGGCTGTGCGACGGTGGGCGAGGTGCCGGAGGCCGTCCAGCAGGCCGCGAGCGGTGCTGACGATCGCTGCGAGGATGTGGGGTTGTCGCTGGCCGGGCTCGGGGCCGAGGAGTTCGCGGCCCATCCGCAGTGCCGAGAGCCCGGCCGTGGCGTACACCGCGGCAGCACAGAGGACCACCCAGGCGTCGACGCTTGTGCCGTTGGGAAGGACGGCCCGCAGCCCCAGGGCGAGGCCGCCGCCGAGGGTGGCGGCGAGAGTGCCGGCGGTCGGGGACACGGAGTTGGCCATGACCAGCCGCTCGCCGTCCACGACCCGGGGGAGGGCGGCGGAGAGGCCGGCGAGGATGAAGCGGTTGACGGCGGTGACGGAGAGGGCGGAGAGGTAGAAGAGCCAGGTCGGTACGGACACCAGCACCAGAGCGCAGGTGCCCAGCGAGAGCAGGGAGCGCAGGAGGTTGCCGTACAGCAGGACCTGACGGCGCCGCCACCGGTCCAACAGGACGCCGGCGAAAGGCCCGAGGAGCGAGTAGGGGAGCAGAAGCACGGCGAGCGCACCGGCGATGGCGCCCGCTGAGGCCTGTCGCTCGGGTGAGAAGACGACGTAGGTGGCCAGCGCCACCTGAAAGACTCCGTCGGCCAGCTGGGAGAGCAGGCGGACGGCCAGCAGGCGGCGGAAATCCCTGAAACGGATCAGCACTCGCGCGTCGTGGATCAGTCCACCACGTCCGGCAGGCATCGGGCCTCGGTTCCCGTCGCCCGTCATGTTTCACGTGAAACAGCGGTCGACAGTGATCAGTCAGCGTCTCGGGGTACCCCAGCGTACGGTGCCGCCTTCAGGGGTGATCGGTGGATCTGGAAAGGCGGGCTGCAGTCCATGTGACGTGAACGCGTCCGGAGCGCCGTCGAGTACACCGCCGGACGGATCGTCGGAGCCGTCCCGGCGCACACGATCGTGCTCGGGCCTGAGCGCGTCACGCACCACCATGCCGCACAGGTACAGCGTTCCCAGCAGGTGCACCGCGATGGCGAGGTGGTAGCCCTCCTGCGGCAGCCCCTGGTTGTTCTCGCTGGTCGTGTACGCGAGATACATCCAGATGCCGAGGAAGTAGGCGACCTCGCAGAACTGCCAGATCAGCATGTCCCGCCACCGGGGTCTGGCGAGGGCGGCCAGCGGGATGAGCCACAGCACATACTGCGGGGAGTAGACCTTGTTCGTGAGGATGAACAGGGCGACGACGAGGAAGGCGACCTGCGCGAAGCGTGGACGCCGCGGCGCGAACAGGATCAACATCGCGATGCCCGCGCAGCCCAGCAGCATCAGGACGATGCCGGCGATGTTCGCGGTCTCCGTGGGGAAGCTCGTGCGCTGGGCGATGATGAGCCAGAGTGAGCCGAAGTCCACCGGCCGTTCCCGGGAGAAGGTGTAGAACTTCGCCCAGCCCTCGGTGGCGAAGAGCATCACCGGCAGATTGACCAGGAGCCAGGTGCCCACGGTCCCGCCGAGGGCCGCCCCGAAGGCCCGCCAGCGGTCGGCCCGCCAGCAGAGCACGAGCAGGGGGCCGAGCAGCAGGACCGGATAGAGCTTGGCCGCGGTGGCCAGCCCCAACAGCACGCCGAAGGCGAGGGGGCGACTGCGCGACCACATGAGCATGGCGGCCGCCGTCAGGCTCACCGCCAGCAGGTCCCAGTTGATCGTGGCCGTCAGCGCGAACGCCGGAGCCAGCGCCACCAGCAGAGCGTCCCAGGGGCGACGACGATGGGTGCGGGCCACGCACACGACGAGGACGGCGGTGCAGATCATCAGCATCCCGGCGTTGACCAGCCAGTACGCCTGCTGCTCCTGCATCGTATGGGCGAAGTCCGGGGTCAGCCAGGACGCGACCTGCATGAAGGCCCCGGTGAGCACGGGGTACTCCAGGAACTCCATCCCGCCGGAGAACTGGGTGATGCGGTCGACGTAGGGGGTCACCCCCGCCTCGAATCCACGGCCGGTGTAGAGGTGCGGGATATCGGAGTAGCACGCGTGGGTGTACTGCGCACCCCGGCCGAAGAACCAGCCGCCCTCGTAGCAGGGGAGCTTCTGCACCATGCCCAGGGCGAAGAGACCGAGGGCGCACAGCACGATGATCCGCACCGGCGACCACCAGTGGTGTCCGACCAGCGCCCGCTTGCCGAGAGGTCCGCCGATCGCCTCGCTGCCCGCGGCGGCGACCTCGTCCTCGACGGTGGGTCGCACGACCTCGTCGTCACGCACGCTCGTCATGCCCCACATCCTGCCCTACGCCCCGCGCCGCCTTCCCGGTCCTCCACCACGATTCCGGTCACCGTGTTCGGCTCGGGTCGCACACGGTGTCGCCGAAGGGGGTGCGGGGATGTCCAGGCCCGTCGCCGACGGGGACAGAACCAGGCCCCGTTCGCGGGCCCTCAGCCGAGGCACCATAAGCGAGGGAGGCGTTCGGGTTCCGCGCAGGCGAAGGCGACGTGGATCTTCTTGATCGACATCATCGACCCATCCCATGGCGCGTGCCGCTCCCCGGGCCCCGAAAGGTGTCTCCGGCAGCCCGCGGTCAGGTCTGGGCCATGTCGACGAAGCGCGAGTAGTGGCCCTGGAAGGCGACGGTGATGGTGGCGGTGGGGCCGTTGCGGTGCTTGGCCACGATGAGGTCCGCCTCGCCGGCGCGGGGCGACTCCTTCTCGTAGGCGTCCTCGCGGTGCAGGAGGATCACCATGTCGGCGTCCTGCTCGATGGAGCCGGACTCACGCAGATCGGAGACCATCGGCTTCTTGTCGGTGCGCTGCTCGGGGCCTCGGTTGAGCTGGGAGAGGGCGATCACCGGAACCTCCAGCTCCTTGGCCAGCAGCTTGAGGTTCCGGGACATCTCCGAGACCTCCTGCTGGCGGGACTCGGGGCGCCGGGCGCCACCGGACTGCATGAGCTGGAGGTAGTCGATGACGATGAGCTGGAGGTCGTTGCGCTGCTTGAGGCGCCTGCACTTGGCCCGGATCTCCATCATCGTCAGGTTGGGCGAGTCGTCGATGTAGAGCGGCGCTTCGGTGACCTGCGGCATCTGCCGGGCGATCTTGTTCCAGTCCTCGTCGG
Organism: Streptomyces sp. JJ38; assembly: GCF_019303475.1. Taxonomy (GTDB): domain Bacteria; phylum Actinomycetota; class Actinomycetes; order Streptomycetales; family Streptomycetaceae; genus Streptomyces. The sequence goes on along the minus strand of NZ_JABLSI010000031.1, from coordinate 10,128 downwards.
TCATGCTGCCGGAGCGCATGTGGTGGAGGGCGACGCGGGCCTCGGCCGACAGCAGGCGCATCGCGATCTCGTTGCGGCCCATCTCCAGGGAGAAGATGACGCTCGGCAGGTTGTTGCGGATGGAACAGGCCCGGGCGAAGTCGAGCGCCAGGGTGGACTTACCCATGGCGGGACGGGCCGCGATGACGATCATCTGGCCGGGGTGGAGACCGTTCGTCAGGGAGTCCAGATCGGTGAAACCGGTGGGGACGCCGGTCATCTGGCCGCTGCGCGAGCCGATGGCCTCGATCTCGTCGAGCGCGCCCTCCATGATCGCGTTGAGGGGCAGGTAGTCCTCGGAGGTGCGCTGCTCGGTGACGGCGTAGATCTCGGCCTGTGCCGAGTTGACGATCTCGTCCACGTCGCCGTCGGCGGCGTATCCCATCTGGGTGATGCGGGTGCCGGCCTCGACGAGACGGCGGAGAACGGCACGTTCGTGCACGATCTCCGCGTAGTACTCCGCGTTGGCGGCAGTGGGGACCGTCTGGACGAGGGAGTGCAGGTAGCCGTTGCCGCCGACCTTGGCCAGCTCGCCGCGCCGGGTGAGCTCCGCGGCGACGGTGATCGGGTCGGCCGGCTCGCCCTTGGCGTAGAGGTCGAGGATGGCCTGGTAGACGGTCTCGTGGGCCGGCCGGTAGAAGTCCTGCCCTTGGAGGACCTCCACGACGTCGGCGATGGCCTCCTTCGACAGGAGCATGCCGCCGAGGACGGACTGCTCGGCGGTGAGGTCCTGCGGGGGGACGCGCTCGAAGGTGTTGCCGGAGAAGGTGTCCTGGCCGCGGTCGTGCTGTTCGCTCCCGGGCTCCTCGCCACGGCGCTGCCGGGAGACGGGGAGGTGCTCGGCCGGGCGGGCCGCCGGCGTGGCGGCCCAGGGGTCCTCCAGGTGCTCGGGCTGGGTCACCCTGCCACCTCCTCCCGTGCGAGCCGCAGTGCACAGCTCCTCTGGCTTTCTACGGCACAGCTCTGACAACTGAGGCGCCCTACTCCGGTTACGGCGCATCGGTCGCGCGGCGAAGAAAGGGGGAACGGAAGGCGGGCGCCGGACAACGGTAGAGCCGGGGGCGGGCAGGGCCAATTCGGTTATCCACAGGGCTCTGTGGGTGATGGGGCACATCCTGTGGAGAACCCGGGGCTTCCTGTGTACGACCCGGGGGACAGTGCTGTGGAGAAGCCCGCACCGCCTCTGGGAATCATGCGTTCACCTGCGGATTCTCCGTCCACCGGCTGTGCAGGAGAAAAAGTCGCCGACAACCGGGGAGATCCGTGGACGACGGCGGTCGGGGCGATGCGAAGGGCACGGAATGTAAGGACCGCTTATCGGTTGCGGATATTACCTGTGGATGCTTCAATCACCGCATGCCCTCCTCGCGCCCCGCAACCGACCGCAGCGCCGCCGAGGAACGCCCGGAGCCGGTAGCCGCCGGCACGCGGCGTTCGGCGATGCGCCGCCACGACCGGGAGATCCTCGCCCTGGCCGTACCGGCCTTCGGCGCCCTTGTCGCCGAGCCGCTCTTCCGGCTGGCGGACAGCGCGATCGTGGGGCACCTCGGCACCCCGCAGCTCGCCGGGCTCGGCATCGCGGCGGCGATCCTCACCACCGGGGTCAACGTCTTCGTCTTCCTCGCCTATGCCACCACCGCCGCCGTGGCGCGCCGGGTCGGAGCGAACGAGCTCCCCGCGGCGATCCGGCAGGGCATGGACGGCATCTGGCTCGCCCTCCTCCTCGGGCTGTCCGTCCTCGCCGCCGGATACCCGTTCGCCCCGGCGCTCGTGGACTTCTTCGGGGCCTCCGCCACCGCCGCCCCGCACGCGGTGACCTATCTGCGGATCAGTCTCTTCGGTATCCCCGCGATGCTCACCGTGCTCGCCGCCACCGGCGTTCTGCGCGGCCTCCAGGACACCCGCACGCCGCTCTACGTGGCCGTCGGCGGCTTCACGGCGAACGCGGGACTCAACGTGCTGCTCGTGTACGGGGCGGGCCTCGGGATCGCCGGGTCCGCCTGGGGCACGGTACTCGCCCAGTGGGGCATGGCCACCGTCTATCTCACCGTCGTCGTCCGCGGTGCCCGTCGGCACGGCGCCTCGCTCCGCCCCGATCCGTCGGGGATCCGGGCCTGCGCCCAGGCCGGCGCTCCCCTGCTCGTCCGCACGTTGTCCCTGCGCGCGGTGCTGCTGATCGGCACCTCCGTCGCCGCCAGGCTGGGCGACGCCTCCGTCGCCGCCCACCAGATCACCCTCACCCTGTGGGCCCTCCTCGCGTTCGCGCTGGACGCCATCGCCATCGCGGGCCAGGCGATCATCGGCCGCTACCTGGGCGCCGACGACGCCGCCGGGGCCAGGGCGGCCTGCCGTCGGATGGTGCAGTGGGGCGTGCTCTCCGGCGTCGTGCTCGGGGTACTGGTCCTGCTGGCCCGCCCCCTGATCCTGCCGCTGTTCACCGGCGACCCGGCCGTGCACGACGCCCTGTTCCCGGCGCTGCTCGTCGTCGCCGTCACCCAGCCCGTCGCGGGCGTCGTCTTCGTGCTGGACGGCGTACTCATGGGCGCCGGCGACGGGCCCTACCTCGCCGGGGCGATGCTCGCGGTCCTGGCCGTCTTCGCTCCGGTTGCCCTCGCCGTGCCGACGCTCGGCGGCGGGCTGACGGCCCTGTGGTGGACGATCGCCGGGCTGATGATGACGACGCGGCTGGCCACCCTGTGGTGGCGGGCCCGCTCCGGGCGCTGGCTCGTCACCGGCGCCGTCCGCGGCTGAGACCCCGGGGCTCGTGCGGGGCGCAACGGACACGGAAAGCGGGCCGCACCCCGTGCAGGGTGCGGCCCGCTCCCGAGCCGTTGGCAGCGTATTCCTTACGCGGCCTGGACCTCGACGCCGACCTTGGCGACGACGTCGGTGTGCAGCCGGACCGAGACCTCGTGCGAGCCGAGGGTCTTGATCGGCGAGCCCAGCTCGACGCGGCGCTTGTCCACGTCCGGACCGCCGGCCGACTTCACCGCGGTGGCGATGTCGGCGGGGGTGACGGAGCCGAAGAGACGGCCGCCCTCACCCGCGCGGACCTTGAGGCGCACCTTGGTGCCCTCGAGCTGCGCCTTGACGTCGTTGGCCTGCTCGATCGTGGCGATCTCGCGGATCTTGCGGGCGCGGCGGATCTGCTCGACGTCCTTCTCGCCACCGCGGGTCCAGCGGATCGCGAAACCACGGGGGAGCAGGTAGTTGCGGGCGTACCCGTCACGCACGTCCACGACGTCGCCGGCGATGCCGAGACCGGAAACCTCGTTGGTAAGGATGATCTTCATGATGCGGTCACCCTTCCTCAGCGAGCGGTCGACGTGTAGGGCAGCAGCGCCATCTCACGGCTGTTCTTCACAGCCGTGGCGACGTCACGCTGGTGCTGGGTGCAGTTGCCGGTGACCCGGCGGGCACGGATCTTGCCGCGGTCGGAAATGAACTTCCGCAGCAGGTTCGTGTCCTTGTAGTCGACGTAGGAGATCTTCTCCTTGCAGAACACGCAAACCTTCTTCTTCGGCTTGCGAGCAGGCGGCTTCGCCATGGTCTCTCTCCAGTGAGTTCAAGAAGTTGCGGGAGAGCCCGCCCTCGAACCGGTCACGGACCGGTCAGAAGGGAGGCTCGTCCGAGTAGCCGCCGGAGCCGCCGCCCCAGCCGTTGCCACCGCCCTGCTGGCCACCGCCAGCCGGGGCGCCGGTCGCCCACGGGTCGCCCGCGGGGGCGCCGCCCCCGCCCTGCTGACCACCGGGGCCGCCGGGGCCGCCGCCCCAGCCACCGCCACCCTGCTGGCTGCCGCGGCCGCTGGTCTTGGTGACCTTCGCGGTCGCGTTGCGCAGGCTGGCGCCGACCTCGTCGACGTCCAGCTCGTAGACCGTGCGCTTGATCCCTTCACGGTCCTCGTACGACCGCTGCTTCAACCGGCCCTGCACGATGACCCGGGTGCCCCGGGTGAGGGACTCGGCGACGTTCTCCGCCGCCTGGCGCCAGACCGAGCAGGTGAGGAACAGGCTGTCGCCGTCCTTCCACTCGTTGGTCTGCCGGTCGAAGGTGCGCGGGGTGGACGCGACGCGGAACTTCGCGACCGCCGCACCGGAAGGGGTGAAGCGCAGCTCGGGGTCGTCGACCAGATTGCCGACGACCGTGATGACGGTCTCGCCTGCCATGGGGGTACCTCTCGGCGTGCTGCTGCTGGCTGCTTGGGCTGCGTGGCGCTACTCGGAACCTTCGTTCGCCGGCCGGGGCTCAGCGAGCGGAGGGACGGAGCACCTTGGTCCGGAGGACCGACTCGTTCAGGTTCATCTGGCGGTCGAGCTCCTTCACGACCGCAGGCTCGGCCTGCAGGTCGATGACCGAGTAGATGCCCTCGGGCTTCTTGTTGATCTCGTAGGAGAGACGACGACGGCCCCAGGTGTCGACCTTCTCGACCTTCCCCTTGCCCTCACGGACAACGGAAAGGAAGTTCTCGATCAGCGGTGCGACGGAGCGCTCCTCGAGATCGGGGTCGAGGATCACCATCACCTCGTAGTGACGCATGTGGAACCCACCTCCTCTGGACTCAGCGGCCACGGTCGTTCCGTGGCAGGAGGGTCGTATGCGTGTCAGCCACGGTCCCTGCCGTTGTACAGGCCGCCTCTGACAGCGCCGGACTTCGCCGGAGCGGATCAGGGGTGGCCGGGCAGGCACCGGTGCAGACGGTACAGCGTACCCGTGCTCGCCCTTCCGGTTGAAATCCGGCCCGAGTACCCCGCAATCTGGACACAACGGGTGTGAGCGGCGCCACAGCTCGCCGCCTTCCGCTGGGAGGTGCCACATGGCACAGGCAGTACGACCTCAGGGCCACAGACACGGCCTCTTCGACCTCCTCAACACCGACGGCAGGCCCCATCCCGTGGAGAACGCCTTCACCGCGGCGACGCTGGTCCTGGGGCTTGTCGCGTTCGTGACGTCCTTCTTCAGCGGGCTCCATGTGCTCGCGTCCTGGGTCGGCCTCGTGGGCGTCCTCACCGGGCTGCGGGGGCAGATGATCTCCGCGACGACGGCCGAGCGTTTCGTGCTGATCATCGGCCTCGGTGCGGCGGCCTTCGGGCTCTACCTGGGGATGGCCAACGGCGGCTTCTTCGTCGGGCTCTTCGACTAGGGCCTCACCCGGAACGGCCCCGCCGAGCAGGGTGGTGGGCTGATCCGCCGCACAGGGTGTAGGCGCCGGGGGCCGACGGTCCTGGTGAGGGTGACTGTGCCCGTACGGGGTGCTGCTCCGCGCAGTAGGCTTCGCGCCAGACCCTGCGAAGTACGCCGGAGGAGCGCCCCCGAATGAGCCTGACCCTGAGGACCATCAGCCGCGAAGAGCATCTGGCGTACATCCGGAGCCTGCCCTCGGCCAGCCACTGCCAGATCCCGGCGTGGGCCGACGTGAAGACCGAGTGGCGCGCGGAGAACCTGGGCTGGTTCGACGAGCGCACGGGGGAGCAGGTCGGCGCCGGGCTGGTGCTCTACCGGCAGCTGCCCAAGGTCAAGCGCTATCTCGCGTATCTGCCCGAGGGCCCCGTCATCAACTGGTACGCGCCCAACCTGGAGGAGTGGCTCAAGCCGATGCTGGCGCACCTCAAGCGCCAGGGCGCCTTCTCGGTGAAGATGGGCCCGCCGGTCGTCATCCGGCGCTGGAACGCCCCCGCCATCAAGAAGGGCATCCAGGACCCGGAGGTCAAACGGCTGCGGGACGTCGAGGCCACGTTCATCGAGCCCCGGGCGTTCGAGGTGGCGGACAAGCTGCGCCGGATGGGCTGGCAGCAGGGCGAGGACGGCGGCGCCGGTTTCGGGGACGTCCAGCCGCGCTACGTCTTCCAGGTGCCGTTGGAACAGCGCAGCCTGGAGGACGTGCACAAGGGCTTCAACCAGCTGTGGCGACGCAACATCAAGAAGGCCGAGAAGGCCGGGGTCGAGGTCGTACAGGGCGGCTTCGACGATCTGCAGCAGTGGCAGCAGCTGTACGAGGTGACGGCCGAGCGCGACCAGTTCCGGCCGCGCCCGCTCGGCTACTTCCAGCAGATGTGGAAGGCCCTCAACAACGAGGACCCCAACCGGATGCGGCTGTACTTCGCGGTGCACGAGGGGGAGCCGGTGGCCGCGGCCACGATGCTCGTCGTCGGTGGCCACGTCTGGTACTCCTACGGCGCGTCCGCCAACCACAAGCGCGAGGTGCGCCCGTCGAACGCGATGCAGTGGCGCATGCTCCAGGACGCCTACGCGCTCGGCGCGAGCGTCTACGACCTGCGGGGCATCTCGGACTCGCTCGACGACAGCGACCACCTGTTCGGCCTGATCCAGTTCAAGGTGGGCACCGGCGGTGAGGCGGCCGAGTACCTGGGCGAATGGGACTTCCCGCTGAATAAGCTGCTGCACAAGGCGCTCGACATCTACATGTCCCGGCGCTGACCCTTTTCCGCCCACGGTCCGGTCACCGCCCACGAGAAAGGACCCCCACCGGCATGGCGCTCTCCCTCTACGTCAACACCTCCGGCTGGCGAGCGCACCAGCAAACGGTGTTGCAGCAGTTCCCGGGTATCGTGCCCGTCTGCAAGGGCAACGGCTACGGCTTCGGACACGAGCGTCTGGCCGAGGAGGTCACCCGTTTCGGCTCCGACATCCTGGCCGTGGGCACCACTTACGAGGCCGCCCGGATGAAGGACTGGTTCAGCGGCGATCTGCTGGTGCTGACGCCCTTCCGGCGGGGCGAGGAGCCGGTGCCGCTGCCCGACCGGGTGATCCGTTCGGTGTCCTCGGTGGACGGTGTCGGGGCGCTCGTCGGTGCCCGCGTCGTCATCGAGGTCATGAGCTCGATGAAGCGGCACGGGGTGCGTGAGGAGGAACTCGGCAAGCTCCGGTCGTCCATCGAGGACGTTCGCCTGGAGGGCTTCGCGATCCACCTGCCGCTCGACCGGACGGACGGTTCCGACGCGGTGGAGGAGGTCATCGGCTGGATGGACCGGCTGCGCGCCGCCCGGCTGCCGCTGGACACCATGTTCGTGAGCCATCTGCGGTCCGAGGAGTTCCGTCGGCTCCAGCAGCAGTTCCCGCAGACCCGCTTCCGGGCGCGGATCGGGACGAAGCTGTGGCTCGGGGACCACACGGCCACCGAGTACAAGGGCTCGATCCTCGACGTGACGCGGGTGACGCGGGGCGACCGGTTCGGCTATCGGCAGCAGAAGGCCCCGGGGGACGGCTGGCTTGCCGTGGTGGCCGGTGGCACCTCGCACGGTGTGGGGCTGGAGGCCCCCAAGGCGCTGCACGGAATGACCTCCCGGGCCAAGGGGGTCGCCCGGGCGGGGCTGGCGACGGTGAACCGCAACCTGTCGCCGTTCGTCTGGGACGGCAAGCAGCGCTGGTTCGCCGAGCCCCCGCACATGCAGGTCTCCATCCTCTTCATCCCCGCCGAGGCGGCCGAGCCGCGCGTCGGCGATGAGTTGGTGGCCCACCTGCGCCACACCACGACGCAGTACGACCGGCTGGTCGAGCGCTAAGCCGCCTCCGGCGGACTGCGCGGAGGCACGCCCCGGGCGTTCCGCACGGGGAACGTCGGACGAGCGCGAGCGGCAGGCATGAGAAACGGCGAAGGGTCGTGTTTCACGTGAAACACGACCCTTCGCCGTTCGGCTCAGCCGGGCGCGGTTCAGCGCTCGACTTCACCCTTGATGAACTTCTCGACGTTCTCGCGGGCCACGTCGTCGAAGTACTGCACGGGCGGGGACTTCATGAAGTACGAGGAGGCCGAGAGGATCGGGCCACCGATGCCCCGGTCCTTGGCGATCTTCGCCGCGCGCAGCGCGTCGATGATGACGCCGGCGGAGTTCGGGGAGTCCCAGACCTCGAGCTTGTACTCCAGGTTCAGCGGAACATCACCGAAGGCACGGCCCTCCAGACGGACGTAGGCCCACTTGCGGTCGTCCAGCCAGGCCACGAAGTCCGACGGGCCGATGTGCACGTTGTGCTCGCCCAGTTCGCGGTCGGGGATCTGGGAGGTGACCGCCTGCGTCTTGGAGATCTTCTTCGACTCCAGCCGCTCGCGCTCCAGCATGTTCTTGAAGTCCATGTTGCCGCCGACGTTGAGCTGCATCGTGCGGTCCAGGATGACGCCGCGGTCCTCGAAGAGCTTGGCCATCACGCGGTGCGTGATGGTGGCGCCCACCTGGGACTTGATGTCGTCGCCGACGATCGGCACACCGGCCTCGGTGAACTTGTCCGCCCACTCCTTGGTGCCGGCGATGAACACCGGGAGGGCGTTGACGAACGCGACCTTTGCGTCGATGGCCACCTGGGCGTAGTACTCGACGGCGCTCTGGGAGCCCACGGGCAGGTAGCAGACGAGGACGTCGGCCTGCGCGTCCTTGAGCGCCTTGACCATGTCGACCGGCTCCTCGGCCGACTCCTCGATGGTCTGGCGGTAGTACTTGCCCAGACCGTCGTAGGTGTGGCCGCGCTGCACCGTGACTCCGGTGCTGGGCACGTCGCAGATCTTGATGGTGTTGTTCTCGCTGGCGCCGATGGCGTCGGCCAGGTCAAGGCCGACCTTCTTGGCGTCCACGTCGAAGGCCGCCACGAACTCGATGTCCGAGATGTGGTAGTCGCCGAACTGGACGTGCATCAGACCCGGGACGCGACTGTCCGGGTCGGCGTCCTTGTAGTACTCGACGCCCTGCACCAGCGAGGCGGCGCAGTTACCCACACCGACGATGGCTACGCGAACCGAACCCATTCCGGTTGCTCCCCTTGTGTACTCGAAGAATCCCGCACGGTGCGGAACTCAGGTGGTGTCGTCGGACGAATCCGGTCGGGTACCGCCCCGATGCCGGGGCAGATCGCCCGTATCTCCTGACTGTCGTTGATCGCGTCGATCGCGCCCCGCGCGTTCGCTCTCGATCAACTCGTTGAGCCAGCGGACCTCGCGCTCCACGGACTCCATGCCGTGGCGCTGCAGTTCGAGGGTGTAGTCGTCCAGCCGTTCGCGGGTGCGGGCCAGGGAGGCCCGCATTTTGTCGAGGCGCTCCTCGAGGCGGCTGCGGCGCCCTTCCAGCACCCGCATGCGCACATCCCGGGAGGTCTGGCCGAAGAAGGCGAAACGCACGCCGAAGTGCTCGTCCTCCCAGGCGTCGGGTCCGGTCTGCGCGAGCAGCTCCTCGAAGTGCTCCTTGCCTTCCGCGGTGAGCCGGTAGACGATCTTGGCCCGCCGGCCGGTCAACGCTGCCCCACGGGCGTCGTTCGCGAGCTGGGCCTCTTCCTCGGTGATCCATCCCTGCTGGACGAGCGTCTTGAGGCAGGGGTAGAGCGATCCGTAGCTGAAGGCCCGGAAGACCCCGAGTGAGGTGTTGAGCCGCTTGCGCAGCTCGTAACCGTGCATCGGGGCCTCGCGCAGCAGCCCCAGAACGGCGAACTCGAGGATGCCGGACCGTCTGCTCATGGACGCCCCTCCCCTTCTCGTCCCACCGCTCCGTGCGCTGACCGTTCGATGTACCGCCGCGATGTGCCAGAGCGGCGTCCCGGAGTCGTGTGCCGGAGTGATGTACCGCTGTGATGTATCGCTTCGATACATCCCGACGATAGAACGGCCCGAGGCATGCGGCAAGGCCGGGATGGGGGTGTTCGCGGTCACTTCCGTGATTCGCCGGTGTTCTTCCGTCCGCTTTCAGGTGAATGTCTGGAAAAACAGGTTTTGGTCTTCCGTACGCTGACGCTGTGCAGGAGTCCTCCAGGAACCACAGGACGCGCGAGCGCGTCTTCGTCCTGGATGCAGTGCGCCCATGAGGCCAACGGGACGCACGTGGGGGGACCGGAAGTACACTGCCGCCTTCAGGCGCGGGTGCCTGACCGAGGAGTAGCTGTTCCCATGAGCGAGCACCGCCGCAAGCCGCCGCAGCAACGCGGCCGACGCGCAGCGCAGCCGTCGACGTCCGGACGTCGGGCCGCGGCGCCGCCCACTGGTCCCACCACCAGCTCCTACGGCATGCCCGGGCAGGCGCAGGGCGGCCGGGCCGAGGCCCGGCGCGCGGCGCAGCGCTCCGGCGGCCGCCGCCGTGCGCAGGCCGTGGGGGCCGG
>NZ_JABLSI010000030.1 GCF_019303475.1 Streptomyces sp. JJ38 | reverse complement strand
GGGGCGAAGCCGGGCGCGGGGGCGGGAGCCGGCGCCGCGGGGCCAGGCGGCGGGGCGAAGCCGGGGGCCGCGGCGGAGGCCGCCGGGGGCTCCTCCTGCTCGTCCGCGACCTCACCGCCGAAGTGCTGGAGCAGGGCCGCCAGCCCACCGTCGAAACCCTGACCGACGGCGGCGAACCGCCAGACGTCCTTGACGTAGAAGTCACCGAGCATGACCGCCCGCTCGGTACTGAACTCCGTGCCGTCGAAGGAGTAACGGGCGACTTCCTCGCCCCCCGCCACGATCCGCAGATAGCCCGGGGACACGTTCGACAGCTGGCCCTCGCCGTCGAGGGTGGCGGTGAACGACAGGCGGCGTACCGCGTCCGGGATCTTGTCGAGCGTCACCCGGAAGGACTCGGTGTCCCCGGCCTGGGGCCCGAGCTGCTGGATGGCCTCCTCGGGGGACTTCGGCTGGTTGTAGAAGATGAAGTAGCGGTCGTCCGAGAGCTGTTCGTCGCCGTCGAGGCCGAAGCAGCTGATGTCGAACGTCAGCCCCGGGCCGCCGATCTGCACGCCGACGTACAGATCGGTCCCCGCCGTCAGGTCACTGAGCTTGGCCTTGTGGCCCCGCTGGAATTGCCTCGCCATGCGTAACGACCGTCCCCCATCCGTGCCGGAACCTGCTGCGCGCCAGGCTAACCGGTCGCCCCCGGAGCGCGACCCTCGCGGGGCGCGGACTCGCGGGGTTCACGGGCGTGCGGGAGCCGCCCGGCCGACGCCACGCCCTCCAGGTAGCCGCGGGCCCGCTCGGTGCGGGGGTAGGCCTCCAGCAGCCGCCAGAAGCCTGGCCCGTGCCCGGGGACGAGCAGGTGGGCGAGCTCGTGGAGCAGGACGTAGTCGAGAACGTACTCCGGCATGCCCTGCAGCCGGTGCGAGAGCCGGATCGTCCCCTCCGCCGGGGTACAGGAGCCCCAGCGGTTGTTCTGGTTGGTGACCCAGCGCACCGACGTGGGTTGGGCCCGGCCGTCCAGGTACTGCTCGGAGAGCCGCGCGGCACGCTCGGCCAGTTCCCCGGCCGCCGGGGTCCGCCGGCTCTCCTGCGCGGCCAGCTTGTCCAGCATGACGCCGACCCAGCGCCGCTCGTCGGCCGCGGACATGCGGGCGGGGATGAGCACGACGGTGCGGCCGTCCTCCCGGTAGGCCGACACGGTGCGCCGCCGACGGGCGCTGCGCCGGACCTCGACCGGGCCGTGCTCGGTCACCACGAGCGCGCCCTCCCGGGGGTGCGCGGCATGCGCGGGCGGGCGGCCGTCGAGCGGTGCGGGGCTGTCCAGAGGTTCGGCGGTCACGCCTCGACGGTACCGGGCCGGAGGTCGGCTGCCGAGGTCACATGACTCCTGCGCAGGACTAGTACGACTGTCACCCACCCCCTGTGGACAACTCGACGCACGATCCGGCCGAGAGGTCCATGCTGTCGAAAGTTGGCGGGACTTGAGCCGTTTCCCGCGGTTCGCACGGTACGTCCGCCGTGGGCGGGCACCTTGGAGGGGTCACAGATGCATCCGATGATCAAGCCGGCGCTGCGACGCTGCTGGCGGGACCGGCAGACGGTGCAATACGGGGTCACGCCCGCGCACGCGGTCGTGCTGGGTCCGGTCGACACGGCCACGGGCAGCTTCCTCGACCTGCTGGACGGCACCCGGAGCATGGCCCGGCTGCGGGAGGCCGCGGCCGGGATGGGGCTCGCCCGCGGGACGGCGGAGCGGGTGGTGGACCGGCTGACGGGCGCGGGCCTGCTGGAGGACGCGGCGGCGGTCCGGGGAGCCGCCGTTCCCGGAGCCGCGGGCGAGCGGCTGCGTCCGGATCTGGCCTCGCTGTCGGTCCTGCACCCGCGTCCGGGCACGGCCCCCCGGCTGCTGGCCGCGCGGCGGTCCGCCCAGGTGCAGGTGCGCGGTGGCGGCCGGGTGGGCGGCACCCTGGCCGCGCTCCTGGCCGCCGCCGGGGTGGGGCGGGTGGAGGTGGTGGACGGCGGCTGTGTCACGGCCTGGGACACCGCCCCCGGCGGTGTCGGCCCCGAGCAGGAGGGGCGGCGCAGATCGGCGGCCCTGCGCCGGGTGGTCACGCGGGCGGCGCCCTGGTCCCGGCGGCCCCGGGGCGAGCCGGGCCGCGCGGGGAGCGGCCTGGATCTGGTGGTCTTCGCTCCGCGGGACGGGCTCGCGGCCTACGCGCCGGATCCCGAGTCGGCGCGGGAAGCCCTCGCGGCCGGCCGCCCACACCTGTACACGGGGGTGTTGGAGGCCACCGGCTTCGTCGGCCCGCTCGTCCTGCCCGGCGAGTCGGCCTGTGCGCGGTGCATGTGGGAACGGCGGGCGGCCCGGGAACCGGCCTGGCCGCTCATGGTCGGCCAGTGGCGGCAGTCCCGGCGCACCACGGTCCCGGCCTGCGATGTGGCGCTCGCCGCGGTGACGGCGGGTGCGGCCGCCTCCTTCGTCCTGAGCTTCCTGGACGGGGACGGCGCGGCCCCGCCCGGGGTGCGCGGCTCGTTCGTCCTGCCCGGGCTGCGGCGCGAGGAGGAGGCTGTGCGACCGTATAGCGAGTGCCCGTGCGGTGCCGCCGAAGAGGAGCCCGAGGGGCTCACCGAAGCGGCCCCCGCCTCGGGCATGCCACAGGTGACCATGGCGACCGGGCCGGACGGCACGGGAGCTCCTGGAGCCAGTCCGCGAGTTGGAGGGGCGTCGCATGTCAGATCTTCCCCGTAAGGCCGTGACCCGGACCGCCAAGCTGGCCGCGCTACCACTCGGATTCGCGGGCCGCACGGCACTCGGTATCGGCAAGCGCCTCGGCGGCCGTCCGGCCGAGGCCATCGCCGCGGAGCTTCAACAGCGCACCGCCGAACAGCTCTTCTCGACGCTGGGGTCGCTGAAGGGAGGGGCGATGAAGTTCGGCCAGGCGCTGTCGGTCTTCGAGTCGGCCCTCCCCGAGGAGGTGGCCGGCCCGTACCGGGCCGCCCTGACCAAGCTTCAGGACGCCGCTCCTCCGATGCCGGCGGCGACGGTGCACTCGGTGCTCGCCCAGCGCCTCGGGCCGGACTGGCGGGAGCTGTTCAGCGAGTTCACCGACAAGCCGGCGGCCGCGGCCTCCATCGGCCAGGTACACCGAGCGGTCTGGCACGACGGCCGGGAGGTCGCCGTCAAGGTGCAGTACCCGGGCGCCGGGGAGGCCCTGCTCTCGGATCTCTCCCAGCTGAGCCGGTTCGCCCGGCTGCTGGGCCCGCTCATACCGGGCATGGAGGTCAAGCCGCTGATCTCGGAACTGCGGGAGCGGATCGCCGAGGAGCTGGACTACGGGCTGGAGGCGGAGGCGCAGCGCGCCTACGCCGCGGAGTTCGCCGGGGACCCGGACGTGCGCGTGCCCGAGGTGGTCCACCAGTGCGAACAGGTGCTGGTCACCGAGTGGATGGACGGCACCCCGCTCGCCCTGGTGATCCGCGAGGGCAGCCAGGAGGAGCGGGACCGGGTTGGCCAGCTGCTCGCCCGCTTCCTGTTCAGCGGTACCGCGCGGACCGGCCTGCTGCACGCCGACCCGCACCCGGGCAACTTCCGGCTGCTGGCTGACGGGCGGCTCGGCGTCATGGACTTCGGCACGGTCAACCGGCTGCCGGAGGGGCTGCCCGAACCCATCGGCGTCACGCTGCGGATGACGCTGGAGGGGCGGACCGAGGAGGTCTACGAACTGCTGCGGGGCGAGGGGTTCATCAAGCCGGACATCGAGTTGGACCCGGAGGCGGTCTACGAGTACCTGCGCCCCATCATCGAGCCCGCCGCGGCCGAGGAGTTCCCCTTCGCCCGCGACTGGATGCGTGACCAGGGAGCGCGCATAGCCGACCCCCGCTCCCCGGCACACCAGTTGGGCAAGCAGCTCAACCTCCCCCCGTCCTACCTGCTGATCCACCGGGTGTCCCTGAGCACGATCGGGGTGCTGTGCCAACTCGGCGCCCGGGTGCGGCTGCGCGATGAGCTGGAGAACTGGCTGCCCGGTTTCTGCCCGGAGGAGGCGGCCGAGGAGCTCACCGGGGAGGCCTCCGCCGAGGAAGCCTCTGACGAGACCGGCGAGGAGCGCGCGGAGGAGTGCGCCGGGGAAGACGCCGAGGAAGGCGCCGGAGAGGACTCGGCGGCGGCCAAGGGCCGGGCGGGCCGGGACGGCGTCTCACGGGTGGCTTTGGAAAAGCACACGCAGGAGCCCGACCCGGAGGGTCCGAACGCCGTGGCCGGGACGGTGGCCTGAGACCACCGGGCTCCCGGGCTCCTGGACTCCCGGGCTCCCGGGCTCCTGGGCTCCCGGGCTCCCGGGCCCAACAGCCGGAGCCGGGGCGCTGGTTCGCGCCCCGGCTCCGGGTACCGTCGACGACCGCGGTCTGCCCACACGGGGGCTGCGGTCGGTTCAGGTGGTGTGGTGGTCGTTGTTGCCACGGTGCCGGATCACGGTCGTCGCCTCCCTGGCGTCATCGCCGCGTCCGGGAGCCGGCCGAGAGAGGCTGCGGCCGGCTCCCGGACGCGGCCCGCCGGTGTTTCGGCGGGCCGCGCCCGGGAGCCATGCCGAGCCGGTCGGCTGGTACCGCCGGACGGGCTCTAGTACATGACAGTCCGGGCGAGAGCCCGGCGGGCCTTCAGCGAGGCGCGTTCCGCCTTGCGCTGCATCCGCCGGGCCAGCACGATCTGGTACGCGAGCTGCTCTTCGCGGGCCTCGCTCCGGTACTGCTGTATTCGTGCTCGGCTCAGTGTTTCGGGCATGAGTTGCATCTTGCGGGTCCTGTTCTGCGTGATGGCGGGCCACTCGTCGCGGCTTCGCCCACGTGCGGTGAAGTCGGTGTCGTTCATCGGGTCCTGCTGCGTCGGCCCGTGCGCGGCCGGGCTGTCGATCGTGCCGGGCGCGTTCATGCCGCGACCGGGTTCTTGCGCGGGCGGCCACGCGGCCGCTTCCGGGGCACCACGACGCCCTGGACGAACAGCTCGCCGCCCCAGACGCCCCAGGGCTCGCGACGGTCCTTGGCGCCGGCGAGGCAGGCCTCACGCAGCGGGCAGGTCTTGCACAGCGACTTGGCGTACTCCACGTCGGCGGGAGCCTCGGCGAAGAAGACCTCGGGGTCGTAGCTGCGGCAGGGAACGGCCACGCCGAGCCGGTCGATGGCGTCGTCCAGCTCGGTGAGCGTGGTCAGGGGGGTCAAGGAGTCCTCCGTGGGATCAGGCGGGTTCAGGTCGGTTTGCGGTGACGGTGCGTGCGTCTGCACTGGTGACTTCCTCGTCTGTCGTTGTCGGTCCGGTGGGTGAACCGGGCTGCTCGGGCAAACAGAAGGGCCGCGGTACCCGATGTGGGTTCCGCGGCCCTGGAAGGTGCCGACCTGATCGCCGATCAGGCTGGATCTCTCCAGGGTTCAGGCCCACGGAAGGCCCACATCGTGTGGTGCTTGATGTACAGCGTCTTCTGGCGACGTTCGCCGGCACCCGCCACCGCTGCGGTAAAGGCGTGGGCCGTGGCCCGCGCCCCCGCCACTGCGGCGGATGCCTTCGTCGGTCGCTCATCGCCCACCCGGACACCGGACAGACCGGTGGCCAGGAGGCTGCCGCCGAGCGAGCAGGTGGCAACGACCGAGCGAGCGGTCGTCAGGGCGTTGGTGTTGCCCGGGGTGATCTCGAAGATGCCGTTCACTGGTCTCGCCTCCTCTCGGCGTCTCGGCGGGAACCGGCCGAAGCCGGCCCCGAACGTGTTCAGGGATAAGTACAGCGTGGAAGGGAAGAAGCCGGAAAGCCTGCCGCCCTCTCCACATCCGGAAGGCTATGGGGACGGTGGCGGCCCGCGCAAACTATTTTTCCCACGGTTTTTTCCCAGGTCGTCGGCGCCCCGTCGTGACGAGCACGGAACCTGATGTTCCGTTCAGCCGTCGGCGTCCTCCGCAACGGGCTCCTCACCCGCGCACAGCGCCAGGACGGCGGCGCCGAAGGAGCGCGCCTTGCGTGCCGTGACGCCGGCGATGGAGCGCAGCTCGGACTCGTCGTCCGGCATGCGCTCGGCGATGGCCATGAGCGTCTTGTCCGTGAAGACGCAGAAGTCGGGCTGGCCGATCCTGCTCGCCTGCTCGGCCCGCCATTCGCGCAGCCGCTCGTACAGCTCCTCGTCCAGCTCCGAGGGGCACTCCTCGCAGCGCATGAGCTTGACCTCGCCGGCGTCGGTCAGGGTGCGGCCGCAGACGCGGCAGCGCACGAGCGCCCGCCGCCGCGCGGGGCGGGCCGGGCCGCAGCCGGGCTCGGCACCGCCCCCCGGCGCCGCCGTAGCCCGGCCCCGTGCCGTGACCGCGGGGCCACCGCCGGAGCCCGGGCGCAGGCCGTCGAGAAAGCGCGTCGGCCGGCGGGACGGGCGGCCCCCGGGCGTCCGGGACAGCGACCAGGAAAGCCGCAGATGCCGCCTGGCCCGCGTCACACCGACGTAGAGCAGCCGGCGCTCCTCCTCCAGCTGCTCGGGGGTGCGGGCGTAGCTGATGGGCAGGACGCCCTCGCAGAGGCCGACCAGGAAGACGGCGTCCCACTCCAGGCCCTTGGCCGCGTGCAGTGAGGCCAGCGTCACACCCTCCACCGTGGGGGCGTGCTGGGCGTTGGCCCGCTGGGCGAGTTCCTCGACGAAGGCCGAGAGGGTGGCCTCGGGCCGGGCCCGCTCCAGATCCTCGGCGAGGCGCACGAGGGCGGCGAGGGACTCCCAACGCTCCCGTACGGCGCCCGATCCGGCGGGCGGCTCCGCCGGCCACCCACCGGCCCGGAGCACGGCCCGCACGCGGGCGCTCAGCCCGCGGACGCCGGCGAGCACGGGGTCGTTGTCCCCGGCACGCGCGGCTCCGCGCAGGGAGATGCCCGCCTCGCGCACCTCGGGGCGGTCGAAGAAGCGCTCCGCGCCGCGCAGCCGGTAGGGCACCCCGGCGTCCGCCAGGGCCTGCTCGTACACCTCCGACTGCGCGTTGATCCGGTACAGCACGGCGATCTCGCTGGCGGGCACCCCCGACTCGATGAGATCCCGGACGCGGCGCGCGGTGTCCGCGGCCTCCGCCGGTTCGTCGGCGTGTTCCGCGTAGCCGGGCTCGGGGCCGGCCTCGCGCTGGGAGCGCAGCTCCAGCCGGTGCCGGGCGGCCCGCCCGGCGGCCTGCGCCAGCAGCCCGTTGGCCAGGTGGACGACCTGTGGTGTCGAGCGGTAGTCCCGCACGAGGCGGACCACGGTGGCCGAGGGGTGGCGGGTGCGGAAGTCCAGCAGGTGGTCGGGGGTCGCACCGGTGAAGGAGTAGATCGTCTGCGAGGCGTCCCCGACGACGCACAGGTCGTTCCGCTCGCCGAGCCACAGCTCCAGCAGGCGCTGCTGGAGCGGGCTGACGTCCTGGTACTCGTCCACCACGAAGTGCTGGTACTGGCGGCGGACCTGCTCGGCGATGTCCGCGCGATCCTGCAGGATGGCCACCGTCAGCAACAGGACGTCCTCGAAGTCGATGACTCCGCGCTCCCGCTTGAGCTCCTCGTAGGCGGTGAAGAGGGCGGCGATCTCCGCCGCGTCCCGCGGGACGGCGCGCCCGGCGCGGGCGGCTGCCCCCGGGTAGTCGTCGGGGACGGTCTGGGTGACCTTGGCCCACTCGATCTCGCTCGTCACGTCCCGCAGCTCCGTGCGGTCCAGCCGCAGCCGGGTGCGGACGCCTGCCTCCCCGACGAGCGCGGCCTTGCGGTCGAGCAGGTGGGGCAGCTCACCGCCGACGGCACGCGGCCAGAAGTACTGGAGCTGGCGCAGGGCCGCCGAGTGGAAGGTGCGCGCCTGGACTCCCTCCGCGCCGAGCTGGCGCAGCCGGCCGCGCAGCTCCCCGGCGGCGCGGTTGGTGAAGGTGACGGCGAGCACACCGGCGGGCGGCAGCACGCCCGCGCGCACGCCGTAGGCGATCCGGTGGGTGATGGCACGCGTCTTGCCGGTACCGGCTCCGGCCAGCACGCACACCGGACCGTGCAGGGCCGTCGCGACCTCGCGCTGCTCCGGGTCGAGCCCGGCGAGCACCGCGTCGGCCGACTCCGGTACGCGCGGGAAGGCTGAGGTCTGCGTTGCTGCTGTCACCCCGCCATGCTGCCAGCTCCGCGCCGGGGCCCGTGCCGGTTGTCCACAGGCGCGAGCAGTTCGTCGTACCGACGCGACCCGCCCCACCGGACGACGTCGCCTCGTCCCGAGCCGGACGGCGTCTCCACGTCACCGCATGGGGGCACCAGAGGGGCGCCCCCGGGCCTCAGCGGCCCGGGGCCCCGCGCTCGGCCGACGCCGGATCAGGCGCCGACCTTCTCCTTGACCTGCGCCAACGACGGGTTGGTCAGCGTCGAGCCGTCTGCGAAGAGCAACGTGGGCACCGTCTGGTTACCGCCGT
This sequence comes from Streptomyces sp. JJ38, assembly GCF_019303475.1. Classification (GTDB taxonomy): domain Bacteria; phylum Actinomycetota; class Actinomycetes; order Streptomycetales; family Streptomycetaceae; genus Streptomyces. The sequence goes on along the minus strand of NZ_JABLSI010000030.1, from coordinate 57,486 downwards.
TGGCCTTCTCCACGAACGCCGCCGAATCCGGGTCCATCTCGATGTTGACCTCGGTGTACGGGATGCCTTCGCGGTCCATCTGGCCCTTCAGGCGGCGGCAGTAGCCGCACCAGGTGGTGCTGTACATCGTCACGGTTCCCTGCATGGGGCTTGAGCTCCTTCGCGTCGTTGGGGGTCGTGCGCTCGGCACAGGGGGAACGCGGACCGGCCCGCCGGGATTCCCGGGGCCCGGGAACGGGGGAAAGCGGCCCGGGCCCGGGCCCGGCCGGTGGGCTGCATCAGGCCGCGGACACGGTGGGCAGCGGGCCCCCGTACCAGTGCTCCACCAGCCGGGCGGCGATCGAGATGCCTGAGGGCGACTTCACCTCGCCGGCCAGGATCGCGGCGCGCAGCTCCTCCCGGGAGAACCAGCGGGCCTCCTCGATCTCCTCGCCGTCCACCGTGATCGCCGGGTCCACGGCACGGGCCAAGAAGCCCAGCATGAGGCTGGTGGGGAAAGGCCACGGCTGGCTGGCGACGTACTCCACGGAGCCGACGGTGACCCCGGCCTCCTCCGCGACCTCGCGGATCACCGCGTTCTCCAGCGACTCCCCCGGCTCGACGAAACCGGCCAGGGTGGAGAAGCGGCCCTCGGGCCAGTGCACCTGGCGGCCGAGGAGCGCCCGGTCCTTCTCGTCGGTGACGAGCATGATCACGGCCGGGTCGGTGCGCGGGTAGTGCTCGGCGCCGCAGGCCGGGCAGCGGCGCACGTGTCCGGCGGCGGCGATGACGGTGCGCTCGCCGCAGCGGGAGCAGAAGCGGTGGAGGCGCTGCCAGTTCTCCAGGGCCACCGCGTGCACGAGCAGGGCCGTGTCGCGCTCGCCGAGCAGGGCGCCCGCCTCCCGCAGCCCGGCCGGGCGGGCCAGGTCGTCCATGCGGCCGGGCAGCGCGTCCTTCTGCAGGGCGAAATAGCGCACCCCCTCGGCGTCCACGCCCAGGAAGTAGCGGTGTGACTCGGTGAACGGCGCGTCGAAGGACGGCATGGTCACCAGCTCGGTGCCGCCGTCCTCGGTGTCCACGATCAGGGCCTGGCCGCCGGAGACCACGAAGCAGCGGGTGGTGGGGTGACTCCAGGCCGCCGCCAGCCACGCCTCGTCGAGCCGGTGTCCGGCCGCCCGGTCTATGCCTCCGGTGCCGGCCAGCGTGAGCGGGCGCTCGGTGTACTCCTCGGTCCAGGTCGTCACGGCGGTTCGGTGCTCCTTGTCGACGTCGACAGGTTCGGGCGCTCGGGCGTGCCTGCGAGCTTATCGGTGCCGTCGTGCGGCTGTGTCCCCCTTGCGGAGCCGTCCGCTCCCGGCGGGGTGCCGTCCAGGAGCAGCCGCTCCAGCTCGGCCCGCCCCGGCAGGGCCGCGGGCCGGACCACGCGGCCGCTGCGCACGTGCAGGAACGCCGCCCGCACCGCCTGGGGGTCCAGGCCGTGCTGCTCGGCCCAGGCCAGCCGGTAGAGCGCCAGCTGCAGCGGGTCGGCGGCCTGCCCGCGGCCGGTCTTCCAGTCGATGATCTCGAAGCCGTCCTCGTCCCGGTAGACGGCGTCGATCCGGCCCCGGACGATGCGCCCGCCCAGTTCCAGCTGGAAGGGCGCTTCGACGCGGTACGGGGTGCGCTCGGCGTAGGGGGTGCGGGAGAAGGCGGCCTTGAGGACCTCCAGCTCCCGTTCGTCGGCACGCTCGGCCGCGCCTTCCGGGCCCCCTTCCAGCCCGCCGAGCGGGCCCTCGTCGTCCTCGGCGCCGGGCAGCTCGTCCGGGCCGAGCATGGGCAGGGCCAGCTCCTCGAAGCGCGACTCGACCCAGGCGTGGAAGAGCGTGCCCCTGCGGGCCGCGGCCGGGCGGGGCGGGCGCGGCATCGGACGGGCGAGGTCACGGGCGAACTGCTCCGGGTCCGCGGCGAGGCGCATCAGCTCCGAGGCGGTCAGGCTGGCGGGCAGCGTCACTTCGCGCCGGGTGCGGCGGGCCCGGCGCAGCTCGCCGGCCAGGGCCGTCAGGTCCCGGTCCCAGGAGGCGGCCAGCCGCTCCTCCTCGGGGGTGAGCAGGGACTCCTCCTCCGGCGCCGGCTGCTGGGCGGGGACGGGTGCCTCGGGCCCGCCCAGGGAATCCAGGTGCGCCTGTACGGCCTCGGCGGCGGCGCGACGCCGGGCGAGGGACTCCTCGTCGAGCGGCAGCGGCCAGGCCCGTTCCTCCTCGGGCGCGGCCAGTGCCGGGTTCTCGGCGCCCTCGGGCGGCGCCTCGGCCCAGGACTCCACCTCGCCGTGGGCCGGGTCCGCCTCGACGTGGGCACGGACGGCGTCCAGGAAGAGCGAGGGGCCGCGGGGCTTCTTCTGGCTGGGTCCCCACCAGTGCCCGGAGGCGAGCAGCAGACCGCGGGGGCGCGTGAAGGTGACGTAGCCGAGCCGCAGCTCCTCGGTGGCCTGGTGCTCCTTGGCGGCGGCCTCGTAGGCGGTGCGCGCCCTGGCCGTCCAGCCGCCCAGTTCGGGCAGGGTGGCGGCGTCGCCGCGCAGGGGGTGCGGAAGCACCCTGGGCTGGGTGAGCCAGGAGTCCTGGCCGCGCTCGCTGGGGAACTGGCCGGCGACGAGCCCGGGGACGGCGACGACGTCCCACTCCAGGCCCTTCGACTTGTGGGCCGTCAGCACCTTCACGGTGTTCTCGCCGCCCGGCAGGGAGCTGTCCAGCCCCTTCTCGTAGCGGACGGCGGTGCGCAGGAAGCCGAGGAAGGCGAGCAGCGTCGTCTCGCCGTCGAGCGAGGCGAAGCCGGCGGCCAGGTCGAGGAAGGTGCCCAGCGTCTCCCGGCGGCGGGCGGCCAGTGCCTCGGGGGACGCGGCCAGCTCCACCTCAAGGCCGGTGACGGCGAGGACACGGTGCAGCACGTCCATCAGCGGGTCGGCCAGGGAACGGCGCAGCTCCCGGATCTCGGCCGCCAGCCGGGCGAACCGCACCCGCGCCGCGGCGGAGAACGGCAGCTCGTCCTCGTGCCCGCCGGATTCCAGGAAGGTGTCCAGGGCGTCGGCCAGCGAGACGACCTCGGCCGGGTCGGTGCCTTCCACGGCGGCGGCGAGCCGGGCGTCGGCGTCGGCCTGGTCGAGGGGTGGGGGCGCGGCCAGCAGCCGGGCGCGGCGGCCGAGCAGCGCGAGGTCCCGGGGACCGATGCGCCAGCGGGGCCCCGTCAGGAGCCGGACGAGGGCCGCGTTGGCCGTCGGGTCCTGGAGGACCTCGCAGGTGGCGACGAGGTCGGCGATCTCCGGCAGGTGCAGCAGCCCGGACAGGCCCACGACCTCGACGGGCAGGTCGCGGGCGACGAGGGCGGCGTGGATCTCGGCGAAGTCGGCCGCGCCCCGGCACAGCACCGCGATCTCGCCCGGTGGGGTGCCGGTGCGGACGAGGTGGGCGAGGGAGTCGGCCAGCCACTCCAGCTCCTGGGCGTGCGTCTCCAGCAGCGCGCACCGCACCCGCCCGGCCCGCTCCTCGCCCGGTGCGGCACGCAACGCCTCCACCCCTGCGTGCCGGGCGCGCAGCGGAGCGGCGAGGGTGTTCGCGAGCGCCAGGAGACGGCCGCCGCTGCGCCGGTTCTCGCTGAGCGCGTACCGGGCGGCGGGCGTCCCGCCGGGGCCGGCGAAGTGCCGCGGGAACTCGTCCAGGTTCGCCACCGAGGCGCCGCGCCAGCCGTAGATGGCCTGGCAGGGGTCGCCCACGGCGGTCACGGGATGGCCGGTGCCGGAGCCGAACAGCCCGGCGAGCAGCACCCGCTGGGCGACGGAGGTGTCCTGGTACTCGTCCAGCAGGACGACGGCGTACTGCTCCCGCAGCAGCCGCCCGACCTCCGGGACGTCCCGGGCCAGCCGGGCGGCGAGCGCGATCTGGTCCCCGAAGTCGACGAGGTCGCGCTCGCGCTTGCGGGCCCGGTATTCCTCGACGAGGCCGAGCAGCTCCAGCCGCCCCCGGGCCGTGTGCGGCACCTTGCGCAGAGCGGCGTTGGTCAGCTTGACGGCGCCGCCCTCAAGGTGGGCCGTCAGCTCGGTGTCGTACGCCCTCAGCCGTTCCGGCTCCACGAGATGCTCGGCCAGCTCGCCGTCCAGCGCCAGCAGGTCCTCGACGAGCGCGCCGAGGTTCTTGGTCAACGCGGTGAAGGGTCCCGGCGCCGCCCGCAGCACCGAGGCCGCCAGCTGGAACCGGGTGGCGTCCGCCAGCAGCCGTACGGTGGGCTCGACGCCGAGGCGCAGCCCGTGCTCCGTCAACAGCCGCCCGGCGAAGGCGTGATAGGTGGAGATGTCCGGCTCGCCCGGTTCCTCCTCGGGCTCGGCCGGAGCGGTGTCCAGCACACCGGCGGCCACCAGCGCCCGGCGCACCCGCTCCGCCAGCTCGCCGGCCGCCTTGTTGGTGAACGTGAGCCCCAGCACCCGGTCGGGCGCCACCTGGCCGGTGCCGACCAGCCACACGACCCGGGCCGCCATCACCGTCGTCTTGCCCGACCCGGCGCCCGCGACGATGACCTGCGGGGCGGGCGGCGCCGTGATGCACGCCAGCTGCTCCCCGGTGAAGGGGATGCCGAGCAGCTCCTTGAGCTGCTCCGGGTCGCTGAGCCGTGCCGTCACGGGGCAAGACGCTAACGCGCCCCGCCGACACCGGACGACGCCCCCACCCACGAGGCCCGCGTCACACCCCGTCCGCGAGCAGCTCCACCAGCCTGGTACCGCTTCGCGCCGGGTTCGGCACGAAGCGGTATCCCATCACGGGCCCGTCGGCCGGGGAGAGCCCGGAGGTTACGCCTCGGCACCCTCGGCCAGGGCGTTCAGGTCGACGGCGTCGGCGGGGGCGGTGACCTCGATCGGCTTGTCGAAGTCGGAGAAGGTCATCTTCTCGACCGTCCCGTCCTGGGTCTCGTTGGTCATCTCGAGGATGTAGGGCGCGTCGTCGTCGTTGGCGACCAGGCCCGTCGTCGTCTCGCCCTCTTCCTTCGTGGTGATCGGGATGACCTCGACGCCCTGGTGCTGAGTCTTCTCGCCCTTGGTCGCCGAGGGGTCGGAGCCGGCGTCCGAGGCGTCGCCCATCAGCTCGCCGAGGTCGCAGAACCCGGAGATGTCCTCGTCCTTGCCCATGTCCACCCAGCGGTCGGCGAGGAGGTCGACCATGATGTCCTCGACCTCCTGCGGCTCCTCGGAGTTGGCGCGCCAGAACTTCTCGTCGGCCTTCATGTAGCCGTGCCCCTCGACGCCGATGAACTCGAAACCGCCGGTGGGCTGGGACATGCTGCCCTCGCAGGAGCCGCCCTTGTCCAGGGCGATCTCCATCTCCGTCTCCACACCGTCGAGGTCGACGGTGCCCTTGACGCGCATGCTCTCCGACTGCGTCATGGCCTCCTCGGAGAGTCTCATGATCTCCTGGGCGGTCTTGCGCTCCAGCTCCGTGCCGACGGACTTCTCGACGGTCGGCTCCGGCTGTGGCGACGACGCGGGCGTCTGCGCGCCCCCGGCACTGGTGTCGTCGCCCTCCGACCCGCAGCCGGCGAGACCCAGCACGAGTGCGGCGACGGCCGCCGTGGCACGGATGGTGGTCTTCACGTGTTCGTTCCCCTCCCTGGTTGCCGCGCCTGGACGGCGCGAAGCGGTATCCCATCACAGCGAGGTGGCCGCCCGGCGGGCGGGCCACCGCCCGGCCTCACTCCACGACGTGGCGGCCCTCGGGGCGGGCGCTGCAGGAGGAGCGGAAGGAGCAGTTGGCGCACTGGCGGCCGGGGTTGGGCGTGAAGCGCTCGTCGAGGACGCGACCGGCGGCGGTGGCGAGGAGCTCGCCGACCCACTCGCCCTCCGGCCGTGGGGGCAGGGGCTCCTGGCGCTGGACGGCCGGGAGCGCGTCGCCGCCGTCCCGCTTGGCCGCGGGGAGGCGGAGGTGGACGAGTTCGGCGCCGCCCGCCTCCAGCGCCGGGTCGCCCTCCCGGACGGCGAGCTGGTAGACGGCGAGCTGGGGATGCCGCTCGACGTCGGCGGCCGTGGGCTTGGCCTGGCCGGTCTTGAAGTCGACGACGTAGACGCGGCCTTCGGCGTCCTGCTCCAGCCGGTCGACACTCCCCCGGACCCGGACCCGGACCTCCCCGGCGGTGAGGGTCACGTCGAACGGGTGTTCGGTGCCGATGGTCCGGCGGCCGGAGCGGTCCAGCACGTGCCAGCGAAGGAAGCGTTCTAGGGCCGCCCGGGCGTTCTCCTTCTCCTGGCGGGACTTCCAGGGCGCCTCGAAGGCGAGGGCGTCCCAGACGGAGTCGAGGCGTTCGAGCAGCACGCCCAGGTCCGCCGGCGTGGTGCCGGAGGCGACCTCGTCGGCCAGGACGTGCAGCACGTTCCCGAAGCCCTGGGCGGTGGAGGGCGGGGCGTCGGCCTTCACCTCCCGGCCCAGGAACCACTGGAGGGAGCACTGCGAGGTGAGCTGGCCGAGCGCGCTGCCGGACAGGGCGACGGGCAGTTCCGGATCGCGCAGCGGCACGGCGGAGCGGGTGGGTTCGGCCAGGCCCCACCAGCGCTGGGGGTGGGCCGCCGGAACCAGGGCGTGGCCGTCGTCGTCGCGGAGGGCTGCCAGCCGGGCGAGCCGCCGGGCGGCCGCCTCGCGCAGGGCGGGGCTCGCGGCGGGGTCGACGGTGGTGGCGCGCAGTTCCGCGACGAGTCCGGCCACGGACAGCGGGCGCGGTGGCCGTCCGCCGACGTCGCGCGGTTCGACGCCCAGTTCGGCGAGAAGCCGGGAGGGCTGGTCGGCCTCGTCGGTGGCGCCCTTGACGGCGGTGACGACGAGGCGGTCCTTCGCCCGGGTCGCGGCGACGTAGAAGAGCCGCCTCTCCTCGGCCAGGAGGGCGCCGGGCGGGAGGGGTTCGGCGAGGCCGTCCCGGCCGATGCGGTCGGCCTCCAGGAGGGAGCCGCGCCGGCGCAGGTCGGGCCAGAGCCCTTCCTGGACACCGGCGACGACGACGAGCCGCCACTCCAGCCCCTTGCTGCGGTGGGCGGTCATGAGGCTGACGGCCTCGGGGCGGGCAGCCCGCCGGGCGAGCGTGTCGGCGGCGATGTCCTGGGCGTCCAGCTCGGCGAGGAAGTTGAGCGCGCCGCGGCCGCCGGTGCGCTCCTCGGCACGGGCGGCGGCTGCGAAGAGGGCGCACACGGCGTCGAGGTCGCGGTCGGCGTTGCGGCCCGCGGCACCGCCGCGGCGGGCGGCGCGTTCGAGCCGTGCGGGCCAGGTGGTGCCGTTCCAGAGCTCCCAGAGGGCTTCTTCGGCGGTGCCGCCTCCGGCCAGCAGTTCACGCGCCTTGCGGAGCAGCAGGCCGAGGTTCTGGGCGCCGGACGCGTAGGCGGGGTCGTGGGCGACGAGGCGTTCGGGTTCGGCGAGGGCCAGGGCGAGGAGTTCGTCGGAGGAGCGGGGGACGGCATGTCCCGCGGCACGCTCCTCCTCGCGCAGGGCTCGGCCGAGGCGGCGCAGGTCGGCGCTGTCCAGGCCGCCGAGCGGGGAGGCGAGGAGGGTCAGGGCGGTCTCGGTGTCCAGCCAGGCGGGGGCTACGGACTCCCCGGCGCCATCCGCCCCGGACTCCCCGGCGCCTTCGGGGCCGGCGTCCGAGGCGTCCGAGGCGTCCGAGGCGTCCGAGGCGTCCTCCGCGGGCGCCTCGGCCGCGCTGCCCGCGACCGCGCGCAGGGCGGTGAGCAGGGGCGTGACGGCCGGTTCGCGGCGCAGCGGCAGGTCGTCGCCGGAGACGTCGACGGGGACCCCGGCCGAGGTGAGGGCCCGGCGCAGCACGGGCAGCGAGGCGCCCGCGCGGACGAGGACCGCCATCTCCGTCCAGGGCACGCCGTCCTCCAGATGGGCGCGGCGCAGCAGGTCGGCGATGTTGTCGGTCTCGGCCCCGGCCGTGGGATACGTGTACGCCTCGACGCGCCCTCCGGGGCGCTCGGCCGTCGGTTCGCGGTGGGCCCGGACGGCGTCCGCGGGCAGCTTGGGCAGCGGCATCCGGCGGGTGAGCAGGCGGGTGGCGGTGAGCAGGGCGGCGCCGGAGCGGCGGTTGGCGCGCAGGACGGCGGTGCGCGCGCCCGGGAAGATCTCGGGGAAGTCGAGGATGCCGTTCACGTCGGCGCCCCGGAAGGCGTAGATGGACTGGTCGGGGTCGCCGAAGGCCACCATGGTCCGCCGGGCGGCGGGCGGCCCGGCGAGGGCCCGCAGGAGGCGCACCTGGGCCGGGTCGGTGTCCTGGTACTCGTCGATGTAGACGGCGTCGTAGGCCCCGGCCAGGAACTCGGCGGCGCCCTCGGGCCCGGGGCGCTCGGCGAGGAGGACGGCGCGGTGGACGAGCTCGGCGTAGTCGAGCACGCCCTGGAGGTCCAGGACGTCGAGGTACTCGGCGAGGAACGCGGCGGCGGCCGACCAGTCGGGGCGCCCGGTGCGGGCGGCGAAGGAGGCCAGCTCCTCGGGGGCGAGCCCGAGCTCCCGGGTGCGGGCGAGCACGGCGCGCAGTTCGTCGGCGAAGCCGCGGGTGGTGAGACAGGCGCGCAGCTCGTGGGGCCAGTCGAGGTTCGGAGCGGCGCCTTCCGCATGTCCCCGCAGGAGGTCACGGATGTGAAGGTCCTGTTCGGGACCGGAGAGCAGCCGGATGGGCCGGGCGAAGAGTTCGGCATCCTGGTGGGCGCGCACGAGTGCGTAGCAGTACGAGTGGAACGTGGTCGCCTGGGGGGCGGCCCCGCCCATTCTGGCGGCCATGCGGTCCCGCAGCTCGACGGCCGCCTTACGGCTGAAGGTCACGACGAGGACGCGCTCCGGGTCCGCGCCCCGGCGCACCCTCTCGGCGACGGCCTCGACCAGCGTCGTCGTCTTACCGGTGCCAGGCCCGGCGAGGACGAGCAGGGGGCCCCGGACATGGTCAACCACAGCCCGCTGCCCTGCGTCCAAGGCAGGGAGACTCGCCCGATCCGGCGGCGTGCGCACCAACCGGTAGCCATCGGACATCTGGGGGGAACTCACGTGGATCGCCGGTCCTGGGGTCTGTGCTGGGTGGTGCAGACGGTACGCGACGGGCCTGCCGGGCCGCAGGGCGTCTCAGCGGTACCCCGGACGGCGCGCTCGCCTCTGGAGACGGCGAACGATGACGGAAGCTGGTAAGTGTGAACGGCCTGGAGCACCGCAACCGCGGAACGGCTTGGTACGGCGCCCGCAGCGCCCCGCTAGCGGGAAGCGCCCGGATGGGGGACGCGCGCTGGCGCCCCGGAGTCCTCCGGATGGACGCCCGCGCTGCCGTGCCCGGTGCCGCGTGCGGTGCCGTGCCCGGCGTCGGCTCCCGGGCCGTCGCCCCCCGAGCCGTCCCAGCGGGCACGGGAGAGGTCCAGCCGGGGCGGCCCGCCGGTGGCGGGCTCCCGCAGCGGCGTTCCCTCCGCCCTGTAGTGCGCGAGGGCGCGCTGCTCGTGGCCCGGCAGCAGGGCGCCGTCCGCTCGCACGACACGCCACCACGGGACGCCGCCGCCGTACAGGGCCATCACGCGGCCGACCTGGCGGGGCCCGCCGGTACCCCGGGAACGGGCGGGGCGGGATATCGCGGGGCCCCGGAAGCCGGGGTCCGCGCCGCCGCCCCACGGCTCGGCCGCCGGGCGGGCACGCGCCGCGCCCGGCTCCTCGGCGTCCAGCTCGGCGTCCTCCTCGCGCAGCCACCGCGCCACGTCCCCGTAGGTCAGGACGCGCCCGGGCGGGATCAGCTCGGCGACCTCCAGCACCCGTTCCGCGTATTCAGGCAGCTCTCCCATGGGGGTCATGGTGCCGTACGCCTCGGACACTCCCCGGGTCCCGGATGTCGGGAAGCTCACAGGTCTGCCCGCACCTGCGCCCTGATGCACGCGGCCGAGGCCCGCGCATGCCACCATCATCCGGGCGGTGACGCGTGATACGGGACAGAGACCAGCAGTCGGAGCAGCAGCAGCCGGGTGGGCCCTCCACGGAGAAGGAGGGCGGCCGGGCTGACGTCGCACACCCGCCGGCGGCCCCCGCGCGGGACGACGTGGCCGAAGCCCCCGCCCCGCGGCGGAAACCCGCCCTCCCCACGACCCGCACGACCGGCACCGGCAGCACGAGCAGCACCGAAACCAGCACCGGCACCGGCACCGGCACCAGCACCGGCCACGTCAACGGCACCGCCCGGGCGATGCAGTCCGGCCCCGCGGCCGGGCTGCGGCATCTGCTGCGCCGGGCGGCGGGCTGGCCCCCGCACCCCGAGGGTGACGGCTCCGACCGGCTCGAGAGCGACGAACCGCTGTTGTCGGCGCGGGTGCACCGCCCCTCCGACCTGATGCGGCTGCTGCTCGGCACGGTGGGCATCGCCGTCGTCCTGGCCATCGCCTACTTCGCACATGCGACGACGGCGGGGATCGAGCAGGACATCGACAAGGGTGCGGGCCAGGCTCCCCCCCTGGTCATCAGCATCCTGGGCGTGGTCTCCAGCATCGCGGTGCTGATCGTTCCGGTGGCCTTCGCCATCGAACGGCTGATCAAACGCGACGGGCTGCGGATCGCCGACGGTGTGCTGGCCGCCGTGCTCGCGCACGGGGTCTCGCTCACCGCCGCGCTGTGGATCGCCGAGGCGGCGCCCCTCCCGATCCAGGAGGCCTTCACCAAGCCCGCGCCCGGCGGCGGGATGACCGATCCGGTGCACAACTACCTGGGGCCGGTCATCGCCTACATGACGGCGGTCGGGATGGCCCGCAGGCCGCGCTGGCGGGTGCTGCTGTGGGTGGTGCTACTGGCCGACGCGCTGTCCGTGCTGATCAGCGGCTACACCACGTCGATGGCGATCGTGCTGACGGTACTGATCGGCTGGAGCGTGGCCTACGGCACCGTGTACGCCGTCGGCTCCCCCAACGTGCGTCCGACCGGGCAGAACCTGCTGGCGGGGCTGCGGCGGGTCGGCTTCAGCCCGGTCACGGCGCTGCGCGCGGAGGACGGGTACGGCGACCACGACCGGGGCCGCCGCTACGTCGTCACGATGGAGGAGGGCCCGCCCCTCGACGTCACCATCGTGGATCGCGAGCAGCAGGCTCACGGCTACTTCTACCGGGCCTGGCGGCGGCTGGTCCTGCGCGGCATCGGCCAGCGCCGCAGCCTGCAGTCGCTGCGGCAGGCTCTGGAGCAGGAGGCGCTGCTGGCGTACGCCGCGATCGCGGCCGGGGCCAACGCGCCGAAGCTCATCGCGACCTCGGAGCTGGGCCCGGACGCCGTCATGCTCGTCTACGAGCACATCGGCGGCCGTCCACTCGACGCGCTGCCGGACGACGAGGTCACCGACACCCTCATGGAGGCGTCCTGGCGGCAGGTGCGGGCGCTGCAGTCCCGGCGCATCGCCCACCGCCGGCTCAGCGGGGACGCCCTGCTGGTGGATCGTTCCGGCGCCGTCTTCCTGACCGACCTGCGGGTCGGCGAGATCGCCGCGGGCGACATCAGCCTCCGCATGGACGTGTCCCAGCTGCTGACCACCTTCGGCCTGCGGGTGGGGGCCCAGCGGGCCGTCCGCGCCGCCGTGAACGTCCTCGGGCCGGACACGGTGGCCGACAGCCTGCCGCTGCTCCAGCCGCTCGCCCTAAGCCGCAGCACCCGGCACACCCTGCGCAGGCTCGCCAAGGAGCGGGCCGAGCGGGAGCGGGAGCGGGTGCTGGAGGTCGCGAAGGCGCACCGCGAGGCCCGGGAGGCGCGGTCGAAGGACTCGGGCGAGCCGCAGCTGCCCGAGGAGGCGGCCCGTTCGGAGGCCGCCGAGCACGATCGAGCGGAGGCGGAAGCCGTCGACCGGGCGGTGGAGGAGACCCGGGAGGAGGACCTCCTCTCCCAGATCCGGCAGGAGGTCCTGCTCATAAGGCCGCAGGCCCCGGTGGTCCCCGTCCAGCTCGAACGCATCCGGCCCCGCACCCTGGTGAGCTTCATCGCGGGCGCGCTGGCGGCCTACTTCCTGCTCACGCAGCTCACCCACGGCAGCTTCACCGATCTGGTCTCCGACGCTCACTGGGGCTGGGTGGCGTTCGCCGTCGCCGCCTCGGCCATGAGCTATGTGGGCGCGGCGCTGAGCCTGCTCGGCTTCGTACCGGAGAAGGTGCCGTTCCCGCGCACGGTCGCCGCGCAGGTCGCGGGCTCGTTCGTGAAGCTGGTGGCGCCCGCGGCGATCGGCGGTGTCGCGCTCAACACTCGCTTCCTCCAGCGGGCGGGCGTGCGCCCCGGCTACGCGGTGGCGAGCGTCGGCGCGTCGCAGCTGTTCGCGCTCAGCGTGCACGTCCTCCTGCTGCTGAGCTTCGGCTACATCACCGGCAAGGAGCAGGCGCCGTCCATCCCGCCGTCCCGCACGGTGATCGCCGGTCTGCTGACGGCGGCGGTGCTGGTGCTTGTCGTCTCGGCGATCCCGCCGCTGCGCCGCTTCGTCGTCACCCGGCTGCGGGTGCTGTTCGCGGGCGTGGTGCCGCGCATGCTCGACGTCGTCCAGCGGCCCACGAAGCTGGCCAGCGGCATCGGCGGCATGCTCCTGCTGACCGTGGCCTTCGTGCTGTGCCTGGACGCCTCGGTGCGGGCCTTCGGCGGCGAGGTGAGCTTCGCGATGGTCGCCGTGGTGTTCCTCGCGGGGAACGCACTCGGCTCGGCCGCCCCCACCCCCGGCGGTCTGGGGGCCGTGGAGGGCGCGCTCATCTTCGGCCTCACCACGCTCGGCGGCCTGGGCGAGGGGACGGCGATCTCCGCCGTGCTCCTCTTCCGGCTGCTCACGTTCTGGCTGCCCGTCCTGCCCGGCTGGCTGGCGTTCACCCGGTTGACGGCCCGCAAGGCGCTGTGACGTCCCCGGGTACGGCGGCGCGTCCGCTCACCCGGACGGTCCCGTACAGCAGGCGGGAGCTGCGGTGACGCGCTGACGATGGCATCCCCGACCGAGGGAGCCGCCATGACAGCACGCGTCCGCCGGGGATCGACCGTCGCCGCCGCCATCCTCCTCACCGCCGGCCTGGCCGGCACGTCCGGCTGCGGGGGCGGCTCCGGGGCGCCCGACGGGCGTTCGACGCCGCAGGCCGCCGGGCAGTCGCCGAGTCCGCCGCCGGCTCCGGAGCTGCCGTCCTCCCTGACCGGGCAGCATCTGGACTGGCGGGCGTGCCCGCCCGCCCCGGCGTACGGCGGCGGTGCGGAACCGCGGGAGCCCGAGCCGCTGCCCGACGGCACGGAGTGGCGGTGCGCTTCGATGAAGGCGCCGCTGGACTACGACGACCCCGACGGGGAGACGATCGAGGTCGCCCTGGTCCGGGCCGCCGCCGCGGCCGAGGGTGAGGACCGGATCGGCTCGCTGATCTTCAACTTCGGAGGCCCGGGCGGCTCCGGCGTGGTCACGCTGCCCGTCTCCGGAGCGGAGTTCGCACGGCTCCACGAGCGCTACGACCTGGTGAGCTTCGACCCGCGCGGCGTCGCCCGCACCGCCGGCGTGCGCTGCCTGTCGGACGCGGAGCTGGACGCCTACCACCAGGAGGCCACGCTCCCCACCGGCCCGTCCGAGGAGGAGACGTACCTCGACCAGCAGGCGGACTACGCGCGAGCCTGCGAGAAGAACTCCGGGCCGATCCTGGACCACCTGCGCACGACGGACACCGCCCGCGACCTGGATCTGATGCGGCAGGTCCTCGGGGACGACCGGCTGTACTACTTCGGCATCTCCTACGGCACCGAGCTGGGCGGCGTCTACGCGCACCTGTACCCGCGGAACGTGGGCCGTGCCGTCTTCGACTCCGTCGTGGACCCGACGCTGGACCCGGCCGAGTCCGCGCTGAACCAGACGAAGGGCTTCCAGCTGGCCCTGACCAACTATCTCAAGGCCTGCGACCAGACCGGCGAGTGTCCGGTCGGGGAGACGCCCGCCCAGGGCGAGCAGGAGATCGTGGACCTGCTGGACCAGCTGGAGAAGGACCCGTTGCCGACCAACGACCCCGACGGGCGCGCGCTGAACAGCTCCCTCGCCTCGGCGGGGATCGCACTCTCCCTGTATTCGCAGGAGTTCTGGCCCGTCCTGACCGAAGGGCTGGAGGACGCGCTCAACGACGGCGACGGAACCCTGCTGCTGCGGCTGAGCGATCTGCTGAACGGCCGCCGCGAGGACGGCACGTACGACAACAGCCAGGCGGCGCTGACGGCCATCAGCTGCGCCGACACCAAGCCGCGCTACACCCTGGAGGACGTGCGCGAACGGCTGCCGGAGTTCACGGAGGCCTCACCGGTGTTCGGTGCCTACTCGGCCTGGGGGCTGGTCTCCTGCCACGAGTGGCCGGTGGACGGCGCGTGGGAGCACCCGACGGTGAGCGCCCCGGACGCGGCTCCCATCGTGCTGGTCGGCATCACCGGTGACCCGGCGACCCCGTACGAGGGCGCGGCGCGGATGGCCGACCAGCTGGGCGGGGACGCGGTCGTGCTGACCTACCGGGGCGAGGGGCACGGCGCCTACAACAGCGGCGACCCGTGTGTGCAGCGGCGGGTGAACGAGTACCTGCTGGAGGGCAAGGTGCCGGAGGACGGCGCCGAGTGCGGCGGGGAGTAGGCGCGGCGTGAGGGCCCCGCGCCCCGCCCGGCGGCCACCGGGCGGGGCGGAACGGACGGGGCCGCACGGACGGGCGCGCCCGGGCCGGATCGGTCCGGCACGGGCGCGTTCCGCCAAGCGCCGTGCTCAGTAGACGGGCTTCTCCGGCTCGATCTGGTTCACCCAGCCGATGACGCCGCTGCCGACGTGGACGGCGTCGGAGAACCCGGCGTTCTTCAGCACCGCGAGGACTTCCGCGGACCGGACACCCGTCTTGCAGTGCAAGACGATCTTCTTGTCCTGCGGAAGGTCCTGGAGGGCGTTGCCCATGAGGAAGTCGTTCTTCGGGACGAGCCGGGCGCCCGGGATCGAGACGATCTCGTACTCGTTCGGCTCGCGCACGTCGATGATGTCGATGCTCTCGCCCTCGTCGATCCAGGCCTTGAGCTGCTTCGGCGTGATCGTCGAACCGGCCGCGGCCTCCTGGGCCTCGTCGGAGACGACACCGCAGAACGCCTCGTAGTCGATCAGCTCGGTGACGGTCGGGTTCTCACCGCACACCGCGCAGTCCGGGTCCTTGCGAACCTTGACCTGGCGGTAGGTCATCTCCAGGGCGTCATAGATCATCAGCCGACCGACCAGCGGGTCGCCGATGCCGGCGAGCAGCTTGATGGCCTCGTTGACCTGGATCGAACCGATGGAGGCGCACAGCACGCCCAGCACGCCGCCCTCGGCGCAGGAGGGGACCATGCCCGGCGGCGGGGGCTCGGGGTAGAGGCAGCGGTAGCACGGGCCGTGCTCGCTCCAGAACACCGACGCCTGGCCGTCGAAGCGGTAGATCGAGCCCCACACGTACGGCTTGTTCAGCAGCACGCAGGCGTCGTTGACCAGGTAGCGGGTGGCGAAGTTGTCGGTGCCGTCGACGATCAGGTCGTACTGGGCGAACAGCTCCATGACGTTCGTCGAGTCGAGCCGCTCCTTGTGCAGGTTGACCTGCACGTGGGGGTTGATCCCGAGCACCGTGTCCTTGGCGGACTCGGCCTTGGAGCGGCCGATGTCGGCCTGGCTGTGGATGATCTGGCGCTGGAGGTTCGACTCGTCGACCTCGTCGAACTCCACGATGCCCAGCGTGCCCACGCCCGCGGCGGCGAGGTACATCAGGGCGGGCGAGCCGAGACCGCCGGCGCCCACGCACAGCACCTTGGCGTTCTTCAGCCGCTTCTGCCCCTCCATCCCGACGTCCGGGATGATCAGATGGCGGGAGTACCGGCGGACCTCGTCGACGGTGAGCTCGGCAGCCGGCTCGACCAGCGGTGGCAGCGACACGGAGACCTCAGCTTGGGTGGTCGGAACGTACGGTTGTTCTGTCCGTAACACTGCCACGCGCGATCTCATTCCGAGATGGCTGTTCCGGTCCGCGAGATGATTTCGTCCCAGTAGCCGGGCAGCGTCTCGAACGGGTCAGTGCCGGAGCTCCTGGATCCGGACGATACGCCGGGAATCGGACGCCGTGGCCGATCCGTGGCGTCCGTCACGTAGACGGTCCCGGCGCCCTGCCAGCGCGCGATCCGCAGCGCCTCCTCCAGATGCCCGCGCGGCACCCCGTGGACGAGATGGCAGAAGCGCGACGGCGGGTGGTCCGCCGTCCACGCCGCCGCCTCGGACCAGCGGTATTCGGCCCAGGACCCCCGGAAGGCGACGAGCTGCTCGACGAGGTCCAGATAGCCAGGGTGCGGATAGGCGTCCGTGCCCAGCACCACGTGGAGCGGCGGGTGGCCGTGCTCGGCGGCGACCGAGCGCAGCGCGCCGACGGCGGCGGCGGTCGCCGGGAGCGCGGCGAGGGCGGCCGGGGCGCGGTCGACGTAGAAGCCGCCGACCCCGTACCAGTCCAGGAACCGGCCCGCCTCCGTCAGCAACTCCGCGCCCGGACGGCTGCCGCGCCGGAAGTCGAGATGGCCCAGGAGCGGCACCCCGGCCGAGCGCAGCCGCGCCGCCGCCGTCAGGCAGTACGGGTCGGGACGCGCCCCGGCACCGCCGGTCACCGGCACCTTGAGGACCGCCCAGTGCACCGGCGCGCCCGGCCGGGCCAACTCCGCCCACTCCACCGGGGCGACCATCGGGTGCGCGTACCCCGGCACCCCGACGCCGAGCCGGCCCGCACAGCGGCCCGGGGGCGCCGGGACCGGTCTCAGATCCGACACGCCGCCTCCATCCAGATGTCGGCCAGCGACTCCTCCAGCCCGATGCGGGGACGCCAGCCGAGCCGGTCCCGCGCGGTGCGCACGTCGGCCTGCTGCCACGCGCCGCAGCCGTCGGGGTAGGGGGGCTGCGCGTGCCCGGGACCCAGGTGCGGCTCGTCCAGCTCCAGGACGGAGCCGGTGTACCCGGCCACCCGCACGAGCGTCCCGGCGGCCTCCCGCAGCCGTACCGCCCGCCCGGTACCGATGTTGACGATGCCCTGGGCGGCCGACAGCGAGGCCGCGTGCACGGCCCGGGCGACGTCCCGGACGTCCACGAAATCCCGCTGGACGCCGAGCCCCGCCAGCTTGAACTCGTGGTCGCCGTGCTGCATGGCCCGGCGCATCGCCTCGGCCAGGCGGCCGAGCGGCGAGCCCGCCGGGGTGCCCGGTCCGGCCGGGGAGAAGACGCGCAGCACGATGGCGTCCAGGCCCGAGCCGAGGACCAGTTCCGTCGCGGCGAGCTTGCTGACGCCGTAGTGGCCGCCCGGCCGCGGCACGGCGTCCTCGGCCGTGGACGAGCCGGACGGGGACGGCCCGTACTCGGCGGCACAGCCCACGTGCACCAGCCGGGCGGTGCAGCCGCTGCGCCGCAGCGCCTCGCACACGGTGGCGGTGCCGACGGTGTTGTGGCGCAGCAGGTCGCGGGCGGTGCCCCGGATGGCTCCGGCGCAGTTGATGACGACGCCGGGGTGGACGGCGTCCAGGAAGCGGGTGAGCGCGCCCGGGCTGCCGTTGGACAGGTCGAAGCGGACGTCGGAGTCGTCCCGGCGGCCGAGCGCCGTGAGCTGCACGGCCGGGTCGGCGAGGAGTCGGTCGGCCACGAAACGGCCGAGGAAGCCGTTGGCCCCGAGCAGCAGCACCCTCATCGTGCTTCCTCCCCCGGGAGGCGGAAGACGCCGGCGGCGTACGACACGGTCATCGGTTGGGCTCCTTGCTGGTGCTGGTGGTGAGCGGGTGGTGGGCGGGAGCAGACGGATGGTGGCCCGGAGACGGCATCCGGCCGGCGGCGGGCCGCGCGTGGCCCGGTGGCCCGGGGACGACGAACCCGGGCGCGCCCCCCGCCGAGGCGGGTCGGTGAGCGGAGGCGCCGGTCAGGGCGGTGGCGGCATAGCCGAGCAGGGCCAGGCAGGCCAGGGCGCAGGCGAGCGCCGGGACCGTGGCGGGCCCGGGCCCTGCGACGACCCACCGCAGCGGTGCCGCCATCGCGTCGAGCCCGGGCAGTCGGGCTGCGGCGGCGATGCCGAGGGTCAGGCACTCGACGGCGCAGGCGGCGCCGAGCCCCAGGGCGGCGACGCGCGGGAAACCGTGCGCGGCCAGCAGCAGCACGGCGAGGAAGAGCAGCCCGAGCGCGGTGACGGCCGCGACCCGCGCGTCCAGCGCGCCCGGGCCGACGGGGACGCCGGTGAGGGCGGACCGCGCTCCGGCCTGGACGGCGAGGAGGGCGAGGGCGCACAGGGCGACGGAGGCGGCCAGGGCGGGGCGGACGCGGGCCGCGAAGTCGCCCAGGCTGCGGCTGGCGGCGAGCCGGCGCCGGGCCGAGGAGGCGAACCGCTGGGCGCACCCGGCCGCCGGGGCGACGGCGCAGGCCAGGGACAGCGCGACCCAGGCCGGGGCCGGCCCCGGCCTGGTGCCGGGTTCGAGGAGGGCGCGCAGGAGCCCGTCGCCGAAGAGGGCGTAGCCGGTGAGCCAGCAGCCGGTCAGCACGGTGGGCGCCCCGAGCGGCACGCGGCGCAGGCACAGCCGCAGGGCACCGGCGCAGAGCAGCGCCCCGGCGAGGAGGACGAGCCAGCGCGGGGCCGCGGGCACGGGCACGGTGAGGACCAGGGCGGCCAGGAGGCCGGGCAGCAGCCAGGGCAGCCCGCGCACAGCCGCGCGGGTCCGCTCGGGCGGGGAACCGGCAGGACGTCGGCCGTCCGCCGCCCCGTCCGCGTCCCCGTCCGGGCCGGCGGCCCCGGGGGCGCGGGCGAACATCTCCTCCGCGAGCGCGAAGACGTCCCGGTGCCGGTAGCGGGCGGCCGCGCGGTCGTTGATGCCGTGGGCCTCCAGAGCGGCGGCGATTTCCAGGGGGTGGACGGCCCGTTCGCACAGTTTCCGGTGCTGGTGGAGCAGGGCTCGCACCGGGTCGGCGGGCCCGTGTCGGGCCGGGGCCGGTCTGCTCCTGTCCCGCTGCGGCGCGGCGGCCGCGGTGCCGCGCAGGGCGGCCGACGAGCGGTCGTCCCAGGCTCCGGGGCTGCGGGGGGCACGCGGCTCGTACTCCACGGCGCTCACCCCCCGTTCTCCGGCTCGGCGATACCGGCCACGACGGGCACCGCGGTACACGCCGGCACCGGGCCACGCTCCGGCACCGGCTCGCGGCCGGGCACCGGCTCGCCCGCGGCGCGGGCCCAACTCGGGACCTGGGCCTGGCCCTGAGACTGGACCTGCGCGTGGGCCGGGGACGTCGGGGACGTCGGGGACGTCGGGGAGGCCGGGGGCGCGGGACGTGCCGGAGCGCGGCGGCCCGCCGCCCAACGGCCCGGCACCTGCCCTTCCGCCGTCCGCCCGAAGGGATGGGCCGAGGGGGCGGCGAGCGGTTCCCCGGCGCGGCGGCCCGCGATCAGCTCCAGGTACATGCCGTGGAAGGCCTGCAGGTTCTGTTCGACGGTGAACAGCTCCAGCGCCCGGGCCCGGCCCGCCGCTCCGAGCCGGGCCCGGCGGGCGGGGTCGCGCAGGAGTTGCAGGCACGCCTCGGCCAGGGCCCGCGGGTTGCGCGGCGGGACGATGAGACCGGTGCCGCCGATGACCTCGCAGACGGCGCCCGCGTCCGTGGAGACGGTGGCCCGACCGCTGAACATCGCCTCGACGAGCGAGACCGGGAAGCCCTCGACCACGCTGGACAGGACGACGACGGTGGCCCCCGCGTAGGCGTCGGCCGGCCGGGGCACGGCGGGGCTGCCCACCTCCGTGAAGGTGACGGGGTTCGAGCCGACGCTGCGCGGGTCGGCGGCCTCGTCGGGGAAGAGCTGAGCGGCCAGGGCCCGGCAGTGTGCGGCGTAGCCCTCGTCGGCCCGCCCGCCGGTGTCGACGAGGAGCAGCCGGGCGCGCGGTTCGGCGCGGCGGACCTCCGCGAACGCGTGCAGCAGGGCCACGAGGTCCTTCGCCGGTGCGAGGGGCCCGGTCCACACGAGCGTCGGGTCCGGGTCGGGTGCGCCGTCGTCCTCGTCGACGGCGGCGAAGGGGTGGGCGTCCATGCCCGGGTAGACGGTGCGCTGGCGGTCACGGTCGGCGCCGCAGCGCTCCTGCCAACGCCGGGCGTGGGCGTTGCCCGGGGTGATGATCTCGGCACACCGGTAGGCCTCGCCCGCCAGCCGGGTCTGGAAGGAGGCGAGCAGGGCCCGCACGGGTGCCGCCGCAGCGGCGGGCGCCACGGCGCGCGCGGCTCCGCCGAGGAACTGCTCACGCACGCGGACGCCGTACTCGGTCAGCAGGAGCGGCACGCCGAAGCGTCGCCGGGCGAGGAGTCCGGGCAGCACGCCGGGACCGCCGCCGACGGCGTGGCACAGGTCGGCGGTGGACAGGCCGGGGTCGCCCTCGCCGCCGTCGGCCGGCGCGTCGTACCAGTCGAACGACAGCGGTCGCAGGGCACGTTCGAGGCGCTCCATGACGGCGAGCAGGTCGGCGACGCTCGCCGAGCGGACGGCCCGCAGTGCTTCCGGCGCCCGGCAGGCGGCCTCCAGGACGCGGACGGCCCGCTCGGAGCACAGAGCGGCGGAGAGTCGCCCCGGTTCGGTCCCGGCGAGGTCGGCGAGGCCGTAGAGCCCGTTGGCGAAACGGTCCGCCTGTGGCGCCTCGGCGCAGACCGCGCCCGTCAACTCGGCGAAGTGCTCCTCGAACAGCGCCCGGACCCGGCGGCCGTAGCCACGGCGTTCGCCCGGCCCGCCGCCGTCCGGCGGCCCCCACAGCCGGGCGGTGCGCACACCGCGCACCTGTGGGGGCAGCGCGAGCCGCTCTCCCTCGGCCTGCCGACGGCTGCGGCTGAGCGCGTACACGGTGAACTCGTGACCGGCCAGCCCGTGAACCAGCCGTTCGCACCAGTGGACGGACTCGCCCCGGACGTACGGATATCCGCCCTCGGTGAGGAGTGCGATCCGCACGGCGTCACCCCCGATCTTCTCCTGTTCCGGCGCAACGGGATGACGCTATGCGGGGGATACGGGGGGATGATGGACGGTTGTCCGCTCTACCACCGGAAGGGGTGAACTACCGTGACCTTCCGCTCCCTTCGGCGTTCCGCTCGGGTAGGACACGGGCGGGAGCGGCCGGCGGGCGCCCGGCTCACGCCCCGGGGTGCGGCCAGGCGTTGGGACGGCAGGTGCGGTCGCCCGTGGTGAGGGTCTTCGTCTGCTGCATCATGACCGGGGCGAGCGCGCCGTCCTCCGGGCAGAACTCGTGCCCGAGCCCGATGCGGTGCCCGACCTCGTGGTTGATCAGCATCTCCCGGTACTGGCGGATCAGATCGGGCCCGAACGTCGGGGAGCCGTGGCCCCAGCGGTAGGCGTTGATCATGATGCGCTCCGTCGCCGCCGAGTCGCACGAGACGTTGTCGACCGTCGTGTCCAGGCCGGACTTGGCGCACCACTCCGCCGTCGTCACCGGGCTGGCCAGCGTCAGCACGAAGTCGGCGGGCCCGGAGTCGACCCGCTCGAAGCTGTAGGCGTTGTCGTGACTCCAACTGCGTTCGTCACTCAGGGTGGTGTGGACGGCCCGCGCGAACTTCGCGGCGTCCACGCCGACCTCGTCCTCGACCTCGACCCGGTAGGTCAGGCGGGTGGCGCCCTCGCCCCCTCCGCCCTGCCGGCCGGGGACGACGGTGAAGGTTCCGGGCCCGTCCAGATCCGGGTCGACGTCCTGGGCGGCCGCCAGCCACTCCGCGTAGGTCGGTTCCGGCTCCTCGGAGTCCGGCGGACTCTCCGACAGCTCCGACGCGGGCGGCTCCTCCCCGGACGGGGCTTCGCCGCCGGGCTGTTCGCCGGCCCCGGCCAGGTCCTCGGTGCCACCGCCGACCGTGGCGCCCTGGCCGACGACCAGCAGCGTCAGTCCGGCGGTGACGGCCGCCGCGCAGAGCCCGGTGAAGAGGCGCAGCCGCCCGCCCGGTCCCCCGCCCGGCCCGGCCTCGGGAGCCCGGTCGCCGGGGACGTCACCTCCGTCCGGGCCGGAGTCCGGCGCCGCCTGAGGCGTTCCCCCGGGCGGCGGGACCGGCGGGTCCGACGGGCCGTCGAAGGCGCTCAGGTACTCGGGGTGCGGCCCGTTGGGCGCGTCGGGGGTGCGGGGCCGCGGTACGGCCGCCGGTGACACGGGGCCCGGAGGTCCGGGCCTCGGCGTCCCCTGGCCGTACCCCGGCGGCCGACCGTGACCGGGCGGCGGGGGCTGGCCGTGACCGGGCCGCGGGCGCGGGTCCTGGCCGGGCCGCGCGGGCTGCCCCTGCCCGGGAACGGGGCGTGCCCCCTGGACGGGACCGCGCGGCCGACCCTGCCCACGAGCGGGCGCCGGGCCCTCGGCACGGCCCGGCGGCGGACCCTGGACGGAACCCGGCGGCGGGCCGTCGGCTCCGCCCTGAGACGGCCGGCCCTCGGCACCGGTCGGAAGCTGGTCGGCGGAGGAGCGCGGCTGCGGGACGTCCGGCCGGGCGGGCGGCGGGGTGGACGTCGCCCCGCCGAGCGGGGCACGTCGGGGTCGGCTGTGACGTCCCACGTTCCCCTCAGCTCCCGTTCGGCTCGACTGCGTTCTCCCCGGCGTCTCCGCCGGCGCTCCGCGCGCGCTCCCCGCTCTCGGCCAGCAGCCGGCGGAAGGCCGCCGCCACCTCCCGCGGATACTCCATCATGGCCACGTGCCCGGCCTCGGGCAGGGTCACCAGCCGGGAGTCGCGGAAGGCTCGGCTCGCCCTGCGCGACATGCGGTAGGAGACGAGCTGGTCACGACGGCCGTAGATCAGCAGTGTCGGCGCGAGGACGCGTTCGGCCTGCCGCCACAACGAGTGCTGCCCGCCGAGCGTGTAGGCGTCGACGACCCCGCGCGCGGATCGGGCGAGGCTATCCCAGAAGTGCGGCAGCCGCAGCCGCCGCTCGAATTCGAGAGCCGCCTCGGCCAGGCTCTCCTCCGTGACCCGGCTCGGGTCGCCGTAGCAGAGCTTCAGCAGTGCGCGGGTGTGCTGCTCCCCCGTCATACCCCGGGCCAGCCTGCGGTACGCCTGGACGACGCCGGGAACCGCGAGCAGGGCCGTGGGCAGCGCGGTGCGCTGCGGGAGCAGTTCCGGCAGGGCCGGGGAGACGAGCGTCAGGGTGCGCACGAGGTCGGGCCGGGCGGCGGCTACCCGGGTGGTGACGGCACCGCCGAGGGAGTTGCCGAAGAGGTGCACCGGACCGCGCCGGGCGGAGTCGAGGTGCCGGATGACGGCACGGGCGTGCGCGGCGACCGTGTACCGCCCGTCCTCGGGGGGAGGCGACCAGCCGAAGCCCGGGAGGTCGAGCGCCTCGCCGTCCACCGCGTCCGACAGCTCCTCCATCAGGGCCGTCCAGTTCAGCGAGGAGCCGCCCAGGCCGTGGACGAAGAGCGCGGGCGGCGCACCGTCCGGCACCCGCCCCGGCATGTCGCGGACGGCCAGGGTGAGACCGGGCAGGGACACCGTGCGCGGGGGGTGCAGCAGGGGGCTGCCACCGGCCGCGGGCGCGGATTCCGACGGCCCACGGCGCTGTGCTGCGGTCCGCACGTGGGGAGGGTCGGTAGAAGCCATGCCTGGCATGTTACGGCTTGATCACGCGGGCGATCACGGGAGCGCTCGCGTGTTCGGGGTCACACACCACCTCGCGCGCCGATGCGGCGGCCCATAGGCTCGTGTGAGGAGGCGGGCGTCTGGGTAAGGGGTGGCGTTATGCCCGTCATGCCAGGAGATCAGACCGATCCGGACACCTTCGAGGAGATCGTGAACGACGACAAGCGGCGCCCCGCCGCCGAGGAACCGGGAACAGAGACGCCGGAGGCCCCCGAGGCCGACGTGGCGGAACAGCACACCGAGCTCGTGGAGCCGCAGGAGGAGGCCCTGCCCGGCCCGACCCGGGACGATGTCGACCCCGCCGACGCGGCGGACCAGGCGCGCGTCGTGGAGATGAACGAGGACGAGTACCGGTGACGACCGGAGGTGCGTCCGGCATACCCGCCGCACACCCGGCACCGGGCCCGGACAGAACGCCACGAGCCGGGCGTCACGCTGTCCGGAAAGTGAAAAACTGCGGCCGGAGCGCGCGGGTACCGGTTACCCGAAAGTACGATGACGGGTGCGGCGCACCTTCGCGCCCGGAACGAACCAGGGAGGCGGCGTGACAGCCATCGAGCAGACCGAGGCACGTCCGCGGGGCACGCGCCTGCCGCGGCGGGCGCGGCGCAACCAGTTGCTGGGAGCCGCGCAGGAGGTCTTCGTAGCCCAGGGCTACCACGCGGCGGCGATGGACGACATCGCCGACCGGGCAGGCGTCAGCAAGCCGGTGCTCTACCAGCACTTCCCGGGGAAGCTCGACCTCTACATGGCCCTGCTCGACCAGCACTGCGAGGCGCTCCTCCAGGCCGTGCGCACGGCTCTGGAGACGACGACCGACAACAAGCAGCGCGTGGCGGCCACGATGGACGCCTACTTCCGGTTCGTGGAGAACGAGGGCGGCGCCTTCCGGCTCGTCTTCGAGTCGGATCTGACGAACGAGCCGGCTGTCCGTGAGCGGGTGGACAAGGTGAGCCTGGAGTGCGCGGAGGCGGTCAGCGCCGTCATCGCCGAGGACACCAAGCAGCCGCAGGAGCAGTCGATGCTGCTGGCCGTCGGGCTGTGCGGCCTGGCCCAGATCACCGCGCGCTACTGGCTGGGAGCGGGCCAGCCCATCCCCAAGGACGCGGCCGCCTCCCTGATCTCCTCCCTCGCCTGGCGCGGGATCGCCGGCTTCCCGCTGCACGACTGACGAGCCGGTACGCCACTCCCCCGGAGTCGGGGGCGCCGCGCCCGCGCCCGCCACGCGGCCCGCGTGTTCGCCACGGGCGTGGCGGGCGGGCGGATGGGGGCACTCCGGCCGGGCTAGGGTGAGGACACAGTGCGCGGTCGACCGCGCAGTCAGTGAGCGTGTCGGAAGGGTCGAAGGGACATAGCGTGGAGGTCAGGATCGGCGTGCTGCACACGCCTCGCGAGATCACCCTGGAGAGCCGGCAGAGCGCGGAGGAGATCGAGAGCACCGTGGCGGACGCGCTGGCCGGCAAGTCGGGGCTGCTGAGCCTGGAGGACGAGCACGGCCGCAAGGTGCTGGTGCCGTCCGACCGGCTCGCGTACGTGGACATCGGTGACCCGTCGGCCCGTCGCGTGGGCTTCGGCGCCGTCTGAGCCACCGCGGAGCGCCGTTCGGGTGAACCCCGAGCACGGCGCCCACGGGGTAGGACGCATACGGCGGCGGTCGGGGGAGTTCCTCCCGGCCGCCGTTTGACGTGTGCCGCCTCCCGGGTAGGAAGCGGACGGTCCCGTTCGCCACCGGCTCGGAGGTACTCATGCTCGGGGAAGCGCTCGGCTCCGCTCTACTCGGTCTCGCCGTCGCCTGTGCGGCTCTGTGGTCGTTCCCCAGCCGGTTCGGGAACCCACCGCTCGTCCTGGCGACCGGCACGATCGCCGCCGCCCTGGGCGGCCTCGTCACCCGCGCCGTCCTCGGCCCGGGCCATCTGGGCGTCTCGCTCCTGCTGGCGGTCGCGGTCGCCTCGGCGCTGGTGTCCCTGCTGCTCGACGGCCGCCGCCGCGCCTACTCCCGGCCCTCCTGGGGCCACCACCGCTAAGGGGTCCGCCGGGGCACACCGAACGACGCCGGGGGGCCGTGCGGCCGGGCCCTGGTGCGTGGTCGGACTCGCCCCGGCGGCCGGACGAAAGCGGCGGCCGCGCACGGCACCGGGGAACCTGCCAGCGGCCACACGGAAGAGGCGAGAGTCCGGCCGCGACGGCACGGAACCACGGCGGCGAGAGCCGGCCACAGCCCCGGCCACCCCCGGCCGCGCGTGCGGCTGACCGGCCGGAAAGGCCCTAGGCGGCCAGGCCGAGAGCGGCCATCCGCTTCGTGTGCGCCTCCGTGATCCGGGAGAACATCCGGCCCACCTCCGCCAGGTCGAAGCCCTCGGCGACCCCGCCGACCAGCATGGTCGAGAGCGAGTCGCGCTCGGCCACGACCCGCTGGGCCTGCGAGAGCGCCTCGCCCATCAGCCGCCGCGCCCACAGGGCCAGCCGGCCGCTCACCCGCTGGTCGGCCTCGATGGCGGCTCGCACCCGCTCCACGGCGAAGCTGGAGTGGCCCGTGTCGTCCAGCACTCCGAGGACGAGGGCCCGGGTGTCGGAGTCCAGCCGGACGGCGACCTCCCGGTAGAAGTCGGAGGCGATCGAGTCTCCGACGTACGCCTTGATGAGGCCCTCCAGCCAGTCCGAGGGCGCGGTGAGGCGGTGGAACTCGTCCAGGGAGGAGACGAACGGCGCCATGGCCTCCGTCGGGTCCGCGTCGATGTGGGTCAGCCGCTCGCGCAGGGTGTCGAAGTGGTGGAACTCGGCCGCGGCCATGGCGGCCAGCCTGCCTTTGTCCTCAAGGGTCGGAGCCAGCTTGGCGTCCTCGGCGAGCCGCTCGAAGGCGGCCAGCTCGCCGTAGGCCAGCGCCCCCAGCAGGTCGACGACGGCCGCCCGGTACTGGGGATCGGCGGATGCCTGCGCCCAGTCCTGCGCGGCGATACCGGTCTCGGGTTGCGGAGAGGTGGCAGAGGTCTCAGACGTTCCCATGCGGGGCACAATAGCCCTCCCGACCTGCTGCGCAGGCGGCCAGGGCACATCGCGTCCGAGGTCCGGACGACCGTCCCCGGAGATCGGGCCGGTGCGGATGCGCGGTTTGGCTGTACAGTGATACGGAGCCCGCCGAGTATTCGACGGGCGCATGCATGAGCGCACACGTGCCCGACGGTGGGCCACGGCCTGTGAGACGGTCCGTGTGAGAGCTCGTGTGAACGTTTATGTGTGAACAACGCATGATCCGGGAAGCTCCCGGAAAGCGGATGCCCGGTCGGTAGCACGATCGGCTCCGACCAGACCGCCCTCCGCACAGTGAGGGACCGCTCGCGCGAGACGAGCGCTTGAGCGAGAGCTCGTGGTCCCGCGCCGCGCGCGATCAACGACGTGCACGCGGTACGACCCGCCTCGCCGCCTTGTGTCGCGTCTCATGGAAGAGGCACACCCTGTCCACCACGACTTTCCGCGAACTCGGCATCCTGGCCGAGACGGCCGAGGCCCTGGAGGCCGTCGGCATCGTCAATCCCTTCCCCATCCAGGAGATGACCCTTCCCGTCGCCCTCTCCGGCGGTGACGTCATCGGCCAGGCCAAGACCGGCACCGGCAAGACCCTGGGCTTCGGTCTGCCGCTCCTGGAGACCGTCACCGTCCCCGCCGACGTCGAGGCGGGCCGGGCCACGGCCGAGCAGCTCACCGACGCGCCGCAGGCGCTCGTGGTCGTCCCGACCCGCGAGCTCTGCCAGCAGGTGACCAACGACCTGCTCACCGCCGGCAAGGTGCGCAACGTGCGCGTCCTGTCCATCTACGGCGGCCGGGCCTACGAGCCTCAGGTCGAGGCCCTGCGCAAGGGCGTCGACATCGTGGTCGGCACCCCCGGCCGGCTGCTGGACCTGGCCGGGCAGCGCAAGCTCGACCTGAAGCAGGTGCGGGCCCTCGTCCTGGACGAGGCCGACGAGATGCTGGACCTGGGCTTCCTGCCCGACGTCGAGAAGATCATCCAGCAGCTCCCGGTGAAGCGGCAGACCATGCTCTTCTCCGCCACGATGCCGGGGCAGGTCATCTCGCTGGCCCGCCGCTACATGTCGCAGCCCACGCACATCCGCGCCACCGCGCCGGACGACGAGGGCGCCACCGTGGCGAACACCACGCAGCACGTCTTCCGGGCCCACTCCATGGACAAGGTGGAGATGGTGGCCCGCATCCTCCAGGCCGAGGGCCGCGGGCTGGCGATGATCTTCACCCGGACGAAGCGCACCGCGGCCGACGTCTCCGAGCAGCTCACCCGCCGCGGCTTCGCCGCCGGAGCCGTCCACGGCGACCTCGGCCAGGGCGCCCGCGAGCAGGCGCTGCGCGCCTTCCGCAACGGCAAGGTGGACGTGCTCGTCTGCACCGACGTGGCCGCGCGCGGCATCGATGTCGAGGGTGTGACGCACGTCATCAACTACCAGACGCCCGAGGACGAGAAGACCTACCTGCACCGCATCGGCCGCACCGGCCGCGCGGGCGCCTCCGGCACGGCCGTCACCCTCGTCGACTGGGACGACATCCCGCGCTGGCAGCTGATCAACAAGGCGCTGGAGCTGAGCTTCCCGGACCCGCAGGAGACGTACTCCACGTCGCCGCACCTCTACGAGTCGCTGGGCATCCCGGAGGGCACGAAGGGCGTCCTGCCGCGGGCCGAGCGCACGCGCGCCGGGCTGGCCGCCGAGGAGGTCGAGGACCTGGGCGAGCCGGGCGGACGCCGCGGTCGCGGGGCGAAGGCCGCCGCGCCCACGGAGGAGCGCCCGCGCCGGACCCGCACCCGCACCCGTCGCCGCACCCGCGGCGGTGTCTCCGTGGAGGGCTCCACCGCGGACGCGACCTCCGGCTCCGCCGCCGGTTCGGCCGCCGGGAAGCCCGAGTCGGGTGACGCGGCGGCTCCCGCCGCCACGGAGGGCACGGCGGCCCGCAAGCCGCGCCGTCGTCGCCGTCGCACGCGCTCGTCCGCGGCGGAGTCGAAGGCGGAGTGACGCGCGGGGGTCCGCCCCCGCTCCCCAGGAGCCGCGGACCACGGCACCGGAGCACCGGCTCCGCTGTCGCGGTCCGCGGCTCCTGTCGTCTGCCCCGGTCGCCGCGTCCACCACGGCGGACGCTAGCGTCGGCGCATGAGCAAGCCGCCGTTCCTGAAGCTGCCGCCCGGAGGCCGCGCGTACCGGCTCCACACCTCCCGGGGCGCGTTCGCCGTCCACGACGCGGGGACGCCCCGGCTGGGTACCGCCCTGCTGCTGCCCGGCTTCACCGGGAGCAAGGAGGACTTCGTCGCGCTGCTCGGCCCACTCGCCGACGCCGGCTTCCGGGTCGTCGCGGTGGACGGCCGGGGCCAGTACGAGTCCGACGGCCCGGACGACGAGGACGCCTACACCCTGTCGGAGCTGGCCGCGGACGTCCTGGCCCAGACCGAGGCGCTCGGCGCCGGCCCCCTGCATCTCCTCGGCCACTCGCTCGGCGGCCTCATCGCCCGGGCCGCCGTGCTGCGCGACGCCGCGCCCTTCCGCTCGCTCACGCTCATGAGCAGCGGCCCCGAGGCCACCTCGCCCCTCCAGCAGGACCGGATCAGGATGCTGACCGAGGCGCTGCGGACGTTCACGATGGCGGAGGTCTGGGAACACATGCGCGCCCTGGACCCACCGGAGGCCGCCGACGCCGCCACCCCGCCTGAGGTGGAGGAGTTCCTGCGCGACCGCTGGCTCACCACCGTCCCCGCCCAGCTCGTCGCCACCGGCCGCATCCTGACCGGCGAGCCCGACCGCGTCGCGGAGCTGGCGGCCGTCCCGCTGCCCCGGCACGTCGTGTCCGGCGCCACCGACTACGCCTGGCCGGTCCCGCTGATGGCCGAGATGGCCCGTCGGCTCGACGCCCCGCACACCGTCATCGACGGCGCCGACCACTCCCCCAACGCCGACCGGCCCACGGAGACGGCCGCCGCCCTCGTGAGGTTCTGGGCGGCCCACTGACGCCCCGCTGACGGTCTTCGCACCCCCGGCCGAGGCGCCGCCGAACCCGGACCTCACTACGCTGGTGAGTGCGAGGACGACCATGTCCGTGACCGTGCGCACCGTGACGCTCCCCGGGGGTCTGACCCTCCCGTACGCCGAGCGGGGGCGACGCGACGGGATACCCGTCGTCCTCGTGCACGGCTACGTGGACTCGTGGCGGGCGTTCGAGCCGCTGCTGCACCGCCTTCCCCTCTCGCTGCACGCGTTCGCGCCCACGCAGCGCGGCCACGGTGACGCCGGCAAGCCGCCCGGTGGCTACCTACCCCGGGACTTCGCGGCGGACCTCTCCGCCTTCCTGGACCGCCTGGAGCTCGAGCACGCCGTGCTCGTCGGCGGCTCCAGCGGCGGCGTCCAGGCCCGGATGGCGGCGGCGCGGCTCCCCCACCGGGTGACCGGGCTGGTGCTGCTCGGCGTCCCGGCCGCTCTCGCGGACAAACCGGGGGCCGAGGAGCTGTGGGCGACGGTGGCGGAGCTGCGGGACCCGATCGCCCCGGACTTCGTCGAGCGGTTCGCCAGCGGATTGACCGCGGCGCCCCTCGACCCCGCCTTCCTGCGGACCGTGGTGCGGGAGAACCTCAAGGCCCCCGCCCGGGTGTGGCGGGACACCCTGCGCGGGCTGCTGGACACGGACCTGCGGGCGACGCTCCCGCACGTCCGGGTGCCGACGCTGGTGGTGTGGGGGGACCGCGACACCGTCCTCAGCCGCGCGGACCAGGAGTCGATCGTCGACGCGGTGCCGGACGCCCGGCTGGTCGTGTACGAGGGGGCCGGGCACGTCGTGTACTGGGACAGCCCGGAGCGCGCGGCGCGGGACGTCGCCGAGTTCGCCGAGCGGGTCACCGCCTCCCACGCCGCGCGGGAGGCGGGGGCCCGCTCCCGCCCGGGTGGTGGGCCGGGCCGCCCCGCAGGACCATGAGCCCATGGGGCGACGACTTGCGGACATCAGCACCCCGGCGCGGCTGGCGGACGCGGGCGAGGGGATCAGCCACGCGGAGCTCGGGCTGGCCACGCGCAACCACGGGCTTCCGCTGGAGGCTCTGCGCTACGACGTCACCCCGCCCGGGCTGCACTACGTGCTCGTCCACTACGACATCCCCGCGGCGGACGACGCCGGGTGGGAGGTGACGGTCGGCGGCCTGGTGCGCCGCCCGCTGCGGCTGACCGTGGCCGGCCTCCGCTCCCGTCCCGCCGTCACCCGGCGCGTGACGATGGAGTGCGCGGGCAACGGGCGGGCACTGCTGACCCCGCGACCGGTCAGCCAGCCCTGGCTCGTCGAGGCCGTCGGGACCGCGGACTGGACGGGCGTCCCGCTGCGGACGCTGCTCGCCGAGGCGGGCGTGGAACCCGGTGCCGTGGACGTCGTGTTCACCGGTGCGGACCACGGCGTCGAGCGCGGGGTCGAGCAGGACTACCAGCGCGGCCTGCCCCTGGCGGTGGCCCGGGGCGAGGACCCCGAGGTGCTGGTGGCCTACGCGATGAACGGGGGTCCGCTGCCGCCGCAGCACGGCCACCCGGTGCGGCTGGTCGTGCCCGGCTGGTACGGGATGGCCCAGGTGAAGTGGCTGCGCGACATCACCGTCGTGGACGCCGCGTTCACCGGCTTCCAGCAGACGGTCGCCTACCGCCTGCGGCAGGACGCCGAGGAGGAGGGCGAGCCCGTCACCCGGATCGCTCCGCGGGCCCTGCTGATCCCGCCCGGCTTCCCGGACTTCCTCTCCCGCACGCGGGTCGTCCGCCCTGGCCCGGTGCGGCTGGAGGGCCGCGCCTGGTCGGGGCGGGCACCGGTGCGGGGCGTCTAGGTCAGCACGGACGACGGGGCGACCTGGGGCCGGGCCGAGCTGGACCCCGCACCCGGCGACGCGGCGGGCCGCTGGGCCTGGCGGCGCTGGCGGTACACGTGGCACGCCGAGCCCGGCGGCCACGTGCTCGGTGCGCGGGCGAGCGACGCGGAGGGCGGCGCGCAGCCGTTGCACCAGCCCTGGAACCTCGGCGGCTTCGCGAACAACGCGGTGCAGCGGGTGCCGGTCCTGTGCACGGACGAGGCGGCCGGGCCGGGACCGCTCAGCCCTGGATCACCTGGCGGACGCCGTTGATGATCTGCTGGACGGCGATGGCGGAGAGCAGCATGCCGGACAGCCGGGTCACGAGGACGACGCCGCCCTCCCGGATCAGCCGGACGATCCCCAACGAGTAGCGCATGGTCAGCCAGAGCACCACGTGCATGGCCACGATCGCGCTCCACACCGACACCTGGCCCCCGAGCCCGTCCGCGCGCTGGACGGCGATGATCACGGCGACGATGGCGCCGGGGCCGGCGAGCAGCGGCATCCCGAGCGGCACGAGGGCGACGTTGACCTCCTTCGTCTGCTGCGGCTCGTCCGTCTTGCCGGTCAGCAGATCCAGCGCGACGAGGAGCAGCAGCAGCCCTCCCGCGATCATCAGCGCGGGCGTGGAGACGTGCAGGTAGTCGAGGATCTGCCGGCCGCAGAGGCCGAAGACGGTGATGACGGCGAGCGCGACGGCCGCGGCCTGCCAGGCCATCCTGCGCTGGACCTTGACCGGGCGCCCGGAGGTGAGCGCGAGGAAGATCGGCGTGATGCCGGGCGGGTCCATGATGACGAAGAGGGTGAGGAAGAGGGAGCCGAAGACTGCGGCGTCGAACATGGGGGTGCCTCGGAACGGGTCGTACGGGAGGGAGGGGGGAGGGGAAGGTCAGGGAAGCGGAGAGGGGCCCGTCTGCCCGGGAGCTCGGGAGCCGGCTCGGCCGGACCGGGCGCGCCGCCCCGCCGGCCGACGCCGAGGGGTCAGGCCGTGACCGGCCGGGCTCCGGAGCCGCGGTCGGCGATCTCGGCGTAGACGTCGGGGGCCGTCAGGTGCTCACCGAGGCGGCAGGTCTTGCGGCTGCCGTGGTAGTCGCTGGAGCCGGTGGCGAGCAGACCGAGATCGGCGGCGAGGCCGTGCAGGCGGGCCCGGGTGGCCGGGTCGTGGTCCATGTGGTCGGCCTCGATCCCGTCGAGACCGGCGGCGGCGAGCTCGGCGATGGCGCTCTCCGGGACGCACTGGCCGCGTTTGAGGGCGAGCGGGTGGGCGAAGACGGCGACGCCGCCCGCTCCCTTGACGAGGCGGATCGCCTCGAAGGGGTCCAGCTCGTGCTTCTCCACGTAGGCCCGGCCGTCGTTCGCGAGCCAGTCGGAGGTGAAGGCCGCCGACACGTCGGGCACGACGCCGAGTTCCACGAGGGCCGACGCGATGTGCGGGCGGCCGACGGCGCCGTCGCCCGCGATCCGGCCGACCTGCTCCCAGGTGACGGGGACGCCCAGCTCCTGGAGCTTCGCGACCATGGCCCGGGCGCGCGGCACGCGGTCGTCGCGGACCAGTTCGCGCTCCCGGGCCAGCTCGGGTTCGCGGGGGTCGAAGAGGTAGGCCAGCATGTGCAGGCTCACACCGTCGAGGCGGCAGGACAGCTCGGCCCCGGTGACCAGGGTCAGCCCGGCGGGCAGGGCCGCGGTGGCCTCCGCGTGCCCGGCGACCGTGTCGTGGTCGGTGAGGGCGACGACGTCGAGCCCGGCCCGGGCGGCGTTGCGTACCAGCTCGGCCGGGGTGTCCGTGCCGTCGGACGCGGTGGAGTGGGTGTGCAGGTCGATCCGCACAGGCACGCTCCAACGCTCGACGGGACGGGGTCGGCACCAGTCTAGCGGCGTGCCGCCGGCGCCCGGGCCGCCGCGTCGGTCGAGCGTGGTCGGTCGAGCGCGTCAGTCGAGGAGGCGCGGGGAGAGCGCCCCGCAGGGCACCATCTCCACCTCGGCTCCGACGTCCCGCATGTCGGCGAGGACGAGGTCGTCGTAGAGGAGCATGCCCGCCTGTTCCGGCCAGCCGACGACCCACAGCCACAGCCCGCGGGCCTCACCGGCGAACACCGCGCGGTCGTCCGGGGTCTGGGCGACGTGCCACAGCGGGGTGGGCCGCCCGGCGGCCACGACCTTGGCCTGCGGGGGCCCGGAGACGTCCAGCCCCGGATCGAGACCGGGGACTTTGGCGTAGCGGGCGCCGAGGCCGAGCCCCAGATCCTCGGCGACGAGGACGATCTCGCCGACCCCGCCCACGGGGCCGGGGCCGGTGCAGGCGACGGCGGTGGCCCGCCCGCCGCTGCGGTCGTCACCGGCGCTGGCGACGCCGGTGAACAACCAGCCGAGCGGCAGCGGCCAGGGCATCCACACCGGGACCTGGGCCCGTTTGATCGCGACGCTGAGCGCTTCGACGCTGGGTGGGACCACGGGCTGGACCGGCTGTACGGCGCCGTGCGCGTCGCACTGCCAGGAGTCGGAGAAGAGACCGGGTGCCCTCACGCGGCCACCACACTTCGGGCAACTGGGTTCGCCCCTCATGGGCATCCACGGTGCTCCCCCCGACGGGCTTCGTCAAGGACGATCACCCGGTCAGGGGTACCGCGCGGCGCAGCGGGTCGCGCAGGTCCGTGCCGTGCTCGAGCCAGCGTTCCCGGAGGGCCTGGGCGCCGTGCACGCGCTTCCAGGCCGCCTCGGTCGGCGTCATGGGCAGCAGCGGCAGGAAGCGGACGGGCTCGCGCGGCGCGTCGAGCTCCAGGTCCTCGACGAGGCCGCCCGGCTCGGCCACCAGCACGGAGCTGAAGGGCGCGCCGGGCCACAGCGGCTCGCCGACGTCGAGCGAGGCGCCGGGCGCCACGACGACACCCTCGACCTGGGGGGACGCGGCGAGCACGGCGAGCGGGCGCAGCACCTTGTCGGTGTCGACGATCCCGGCCCTGACCGAGAGCAGCAGCTCGGCGCGCGGCCCGCGCTCGGGGTCGGCGAGGGCGGCGGTCGGGTCGCTCATGGGCGCCGCCGACATGCCGAGGGTCGCGTAGCGGACCACCGGCGCCCGGGTGTCGCCCGTGGCCGGGCCGTCGTCCGGGGTGGGTCCGCCGACCGGGTCGACGAAGCGCAGGACCGTGATCCGGTCGGTTCCGAGAAAGGTGATCGCCGCGCGGGCGTCCGGTTCGCCGAGCGCCGAGCACAGCCGTGCCTCGACCAGTTCGAGAAGATCGGTCATGCGGCGAGTTTAGGGCGCGTGTTGATTGGGAAAAGAAGCGGCGCTTTTCAGCCTCTCGAACCGGGGAAGTGGCCCGCCGGATGCTACCGTTGTGCCGCCCGTCGCCGCCTGTTTCCGCCCTTCAGGGCCCGGCGGCCGGGGCATCCAGCGATTCCCCCCAGGGGGCCGACCGGAGGAGGTGGGCGGACGTGGATCCCAGTCGACCGTGCAGTTGCAGCCCGTCTCCCCTCCGCCAGCGGCCCTGCTGACGCTCACTCCAGGCACTCCACGGCTTTGGGAACGCCCTCCCCGCCTTCCCCGCTCCGCCGTACCCGCTGCCCGGCCCTCCCGGCCGGACCGTCGTGCCCGTGGTGGCCAGCCGAAGACGACAGCGCCGCTGACGGCTCGTTGCGCGTGACACCCGCGAAGGAGCCCAGCATGTCGATGATCCGTGACCTGCGTGCCGCCGTACGGCCCGCCCGCCGCCCCTTCCGCCGCGGCCTGGTGGTCGGCTCCTACGAGCCGGGCCCGGGGCCCGCGCCGTCCAGCGCCGTGATCGACTGCGCCGTCTACCAGGACGGCCGCCGTCGCGCCGACAGCCTGACGCCCGCCGAGGCGCTCGCGGCCGTCCGCGGCGGGGTCCGGCCCGACGGCGCCCGAGGCTTCGTGTGGATCGGGCTGCACGAGCCGACGGAGGAGGAGTTCGCCGGGCTCGCACAGGTCTTCGGGCTGCACCCGCTCGCGGTGGAGGACGCCGTCCACGCCCACCAGCGCCCCAAGCTGGAGCGCTACGACGACTCGCTGTTCACCGTCATCAAGACGATCCACTACCGCCCGCGCGCCGAGCGCTCCGCCGGCAGCCAGGTCGTGGAGACCGGCGAGGTCATGTGCTTCACCGGCGCCGACTACATCATCACCGTCCGGCACGGCGCCGAGGGCTCGCTGCGCTCCCTGAGGCACCGGCTGGAGGACGACCCGGAGCTGCTGGCCAAGGGGCCGTCGGCCGTCCTGCACGCCATCGCCGACCAGGCGGTCGACGGCTATCTGGCCGTCTCGGACGCGGTGCAGGTCGAGATCGACGACGTGGAGATCGACGTCTTCTCGCAGCAGACCGGCGGCAACCGCGCCAAGCAGCGGGCCGGGGGCGAGGCGGGCCGCATCTACCAGCTCAAGCGGGAGGTGCTGGGCCTCAAGCGGGCGGTGTCCCCGCTGCTGCGCCCCATGCAGCAGCTCAGCGAGCGGCCGATGCGCGTCATCGACCCGGACATCCAGAAGTACTTCCGGGACGTCGCCGACCACCTCGCCCGGGTGAGCGAGCAGGTGCTCGCCTTCGACGACCTGCTCAACTCGATCCTTCAGGCCAATCTGGCGCAGGCCACCGTGGCGCAGAACGAGGACATGCGCAAGATCACCTCCTGGGCGGCGATCTTCGCGGTGCCGACGATGATCGCCGGTGTCTACGGCATGAACTTCTCCTATATGCCCGAGACCGACTGGAAGTACGGCTACCCGGCCGTCATGCTCCTGATCACCGGCATCTGCTTCGCCATGCACCGCGGGTTCAAGCGAAACGGCTGGTTGTAGCCGTGCGCCGCGTGTTCTCGCCCCGCGTGGGGCCCGTCCTCCCGGCCTCCCCGCGGCGCCACGGCGCCCGCCGCACGCACGGTAGGGTCGGGGCATGACCGAGACCACAGCCCCCGACGGCGCTGGGGCCCTGTTCGGACGGGCCCTCGTGGAGGAAGCCGCGAAGAAGTCCGCCCTCGTGTGGGTGCGCGGTCCGCAGGGCGGCCCGGCGCGGGCGCTGTGGCACGTGTGGCACGAGGGCGCGGTCTGCGTCGTCGGCGACGGTCCCGGCGAACAGCCCCTGGCGGGCCTCGGGCTGACGGACGGCGCCACCACCACGGTCAGCGTCCGCAGCAAGGACAAGGGCGGCCGGCTCGTCGTCTGGCCCGCCCGGGTCGTCACGCTGCGGCCGGACGGCGAGGCGTGGCCGGCCACGGCCGAGGAACTCAAGGGCAAGCGCCTGAACGCCCCCGACGCCGACACCCTCCTGGACCGCTGGGCGCGTGAGTGCCGGGTGCTGCGGCTGGAGCCCGCCGGAGAGCCGGTGGAGCAGCCGGGCGCGATGCCCTCGGGCACGACCGCCGCGCCCCCGGTGGAGTCCCCGGCCACGACGCGGCACCCCGTTCCGGCCGGTCTGCCCCGGCTGATGTTCCGCAGGCGCCGCGACGGCTGAGGTCCCGGCGCCGGGCGGGCCACGGGCCCCCACCACGCCGCCGCGCCGGGCGTCCGCCCCGGCCAGGCCGCTCACGCCGGGGATGCGGAGCCGGCGTCACCCCTCGGATCCGGAGTCCGACCCGGCCTCCTGCTCGGCGAAGATGTCCTTGCCGTAGTCCAGGACCTGCTCCTCCTTGGGGGCGCGCAGCGAGAACCGCTTGTCCCAGTCGGACATCGTGATCACGCCCGCGTCCCCGGCCCGCTCCAGCCGCAGCGGGTACGGGGTGTCGATGAGCGAGACGTCCATCACACCCCCCGCGCCGCCCGCCGCGGTGACCCGGATCGTGCGGACGCCGTCCACCTCGCCGCGCTCACCGGTGGCCCGCTTCCCGTCCATGGCGAGAACGCCGTCCAGCAGGACGTCCATGGTCGTGAAGCCGCTGAGCTGGTCGTAGGCCGGGTCCTCGGCCGGGACCTTCACGTACTTGCCGTCGAGCTTCCCCGCGGCCTCGCGGTCGGCCTCGGTCGGCTCCTCACCGCCGTGCTCCTGGTGGACCCAGAACTCCGCGTCGGCCTTCAGGAAAAGCTGCTCGCCGACGCGCAGCAGCTCGAAGCGGTTGCCGCCCTGCGCGGAGACCTCGCCGATCCCGCCGTCGTCCTTCAGCCGCATGTCGAGCCGGTAGGTGCGGCCCTTGGTCACGAGCGTGCCGGTCAGCCGGACGGCGTCCGCCGCGTCCGCCGCGTCCCTGGCCTTCTTCTCGATGCGCTCGGCGGTGAGCTTGCCGACGCCGTTGGTGCCCGCGTCCGGGTCCTTCTTCTCCTCCGCGCAGCCCGTGAGCCCGGTGGCGAGCCCCGCAGCGAGGCCGATCGCGAGCACCGCCCGCAGCCCGGGACCGGCGGCCCCCCGCGGTGTCCTCCTGCCGATGCGGAACCATGCGGGGCGTGCTGCGGACACTGCGGCTCTTCCTCCGGTGACGTCGGCGTGGGGAACCGCACACTACCCGCATCGGCGCCACCTGGCGGTGACGGTCCGGCGGAGGGCGCCGTACCATCGGGCGTATGGCTACCGACACGTACGGAGCGGCTCCCACCGACGAGGCGGTGCGCGCCGCCCTCGCCACGGTGAACGACCCGGAGATCAACCGTCCGATCACCGACCTGGGCATGGTCAAGTCCGTCGACATCGCCGCTGACGGCTCGGTGGCCGTCGCCGTCTATCTCACCGTCTCGGGCTGTCCGATGCGTGAGACGATCATCGCGCGGGTGACCGACGCGGTGCGCGGCGTCGCGGGCGTCACGGACGTCCAGGTCGAGCTGGACGTGATGAGCGACGAGCAGCGCCGCGAACTGGCGGAGAACCTGCGCGGCGGCAAGGCCGAGCGCGAGGTGCCGTTCGCCCAGCCGAACTCGCTGACCCGCGTGTACTGCGTGGCCTCCGGCAAGGGCGGCGTCGGCAAGTCCTCGGTGACGGTGAACCTCGCCGCCGCCATGGCCGCGGACGGGCTGAAGGTCGGCGTCGTGGACGCGGACATCTACGGCCACTCCGTGCCGCGCATGCTCGGCGCCGAGGGGCGTCCCACCCAGGTCGAGGACATGATCATGCCGCCCGCGGCGCATGGCGTGAAGGTCATCTCGATCGGCATGTTCACCCCGGGCAACGCCCCCGTCGTCTGGCGCGGGCCGATGCTGCACCGCGCGCTGCAGCAGTTCCTCGCCGACGTCTACTGGGGCGACCTGGACGTGCTGCTCCTGGACCTGCCCCCGGGCACCGGCGACATCGCCATCTCGGTCGCGCAGCTCGTCCCGAACGCGGAGATCCTCGTCGTCACCACCCCGCAGCAGGCCGCCGCCGAGGTGGCCGAGCGGGCGGGGTCGATCGCGGTCCAGACGCACCAGAAGATCGTCGGCGTGGTGGAGAACATGTCCGGGCTGCCCTGCCCGCACTGCGACGAGATGGTGGACGTCTTCGGCACCGGCGGCGGCGAGCGGGTCGCCGAGGGCCTGTCGCGGACGACGGGCACGACGGTGCCGGTGCTCGGCTCCATCCCCATCGACGTGCGGCTGCGCGAGGGCGGGGACGAGGGCAGGCCCGTGGTGCTGAGCGACCCGGACTCCCCCGCCGGGGCGGCGATCCGCTCCGTGGCGGGCAAGCTGGGCGGCCGGCAGCGCGGCCTGGCCGGGATGTCGCTGGGCATCACGCCCCGCAACAAGTTCTGAGACGCACCGGCACACAGGGGCGGGTCCGGCTGCCGGGCCCGCCCTGTGCGTTGCCGCGCGCGGCACTCAGGAGCCGTCGGAGGCGGCCCGGTAGCCGGTGATGTCCTGGATGACGCTGAAGCCGAGGCCGTAGGCGCTCATGCCGCGGCCGTAGGCGCCGATGTGGACGTCGTTGCCCGCGGTTCCGGCCAGCACCCAGCCGTACTCGGAGTCCCGGTAGTGGAACGGCGTGGGCACACCGTCGACGGGCAGGTTGAGCGTGGCCCAGCCCTCCCCGCCGAGGTGGTCGGCCAGGTCCCAGGCGATGGCGGTCTGCTGGTCCAGCCAGTCCTGCCGCAGCGCCCGCTCCATGTGCGTGGGCCAGGTGCACGACAGCAGCCCCGAACCGGCCAGCCAGGCGGCCGAGGACACGGAGGTGGCCTCCAGCATCCCCGTACCGTCCGCGCTGCGCCGCAGCGGACGGCTCGCCACGGTGACGACGACGGCGAACCGCTGCTCGTCCGGGCTGGTCTCCACCCGCAGTGACGGCTCGTCGCCGTGCCCGGTGGACCCGTGCTCGACGGTGCCGTCGGCCGCCGCCCCGACCTGCATCAGCCAGCGCGGGCCGGTGAACGCCTCGTCCAGCCCGTACCAGGGAAACGCGGCCATCAGGTATCCGTCCACGCTGCGGTGCGCGGCCCGAGCCGGGGCGAACACGGATGACTGGACCGCCCGTCTGGTGCTCTCCATCTGCGCGAAGCCTCCTCGCCGGTGACACCCGGGCTTACTGCCCCGGACACAGGGAGGATAACGACCGGGACGCGCCGTGTCCGATCAGGGGATCAGTTGATCAGGTGATGAATCCGACGTGTACTGCTTTCACGTGGCGTCCGCGTCGAAGGGCGTCGGTGTCCCTCCGGAGCCCACGTCCTTCTTCCGCAGCAGGTCAGGGACGGTGGAGGCGGATTCGGAACCGGCCGCTCCGGCCGCCGGGGCGGTGACCCCCGCGTCCGTCGCCCGGACCGGGCCCGGCGTGCCGCGGCCGTTGATCAGGTCCGTGGTCTCCGTGAGTTCCTTGCGGACGTCCAGGGCACGCAGGTCCTCTCGCACGTCCAGGCTCTCGCGCAGCTCCTTCAGGCCCAAGGCGTCGTCGTCACTCATCAGATGCTTCTGGGCGAAGCGCTTGGGGTGCAGGTCCTGGAACTCGAAGTCCTGGTACTCGGGGCCCAGTTCCTTGCGGATGTCGTCCCTGGCGCTGTCGGAGAACTGCCGGACCTTGCGGATGAAACCAGCGGCGTCCTGGATCAGCCTGGGCAGCTTGTCCGGACCGAAGATCAGCACCGCGAGGATGAACAGCACCGCGAACTCGAGGGCCCCTATGTCCATGAACACTGTGCCACTCCTCCAAGGCTGCGACGGTCCGGGCTTCCGGTCCCTCGGTCACGGTACCCGCCCGGGGGTACGCGACGGGAGTCGGTCGGCGCCGACACGTCACGGTTAGGGGCCGCCCGTGCCGTGCACCGCCGCGGCCGCTCCCCGGCTCACGGCGGCGTCCGGCTCGGCCCGCGGGACGCACCTCAGTCGCCGCGGGCCGTGTCCAGGGTCACGACGACGGTGTCCTCCTCGCCGTCCCGTCGGACCGTCAGCTCCAACTCGTCGCCCGGGCGGTGGCTGCGGATCTTCACGATCAGCTCCTCGCCGGTGCGGACGACGTCACCGTCGACGGCCGTGATGACGTCGCCCTCCTGGATGCCCGCCCGGTCGGCCGGACCGTCCTCGACGACCGCCGGGCGCCCCTCCTCGGCCACCCCGACCAGGGCGCCGTCACCGCTGTAGGACATGTCCACCCGCACCCCGATCACCGGGTGCGTGGCGTGGCCGGTGTTGATCAGCTCCTCGGCGACCCGCTTGGCCTGGTTGATCGGTATGGCGAAGCCGAGGCCGATCGAGCCGCCCTGGCTCTCCCCCACCGCGCCCTCGGCGGAGCGGATGGCGCTGTTGACGCCGATCACCCGGCCCTCGACGTCCACCAGTGGGCCGCCGGAGTTGCCCGGGTTGATGGGCGCGTCGGTCTGCAGGGCGTCGACGTAGCTGATGTCGCTCGCGTCCTCGCCGCCGGCCGTGATGGGCCGCTCCTTGGCGCTGATGATGCCCGACGTGACCGTCCCGGCCAGGTCGAACGGGGCGCCGATCGCCACGACCGGGTCACCCACCTGCACCGAGTCGGAGTTGCCGAGCGGCAGTGGCCTGAGGTTCTGAACGCCGTCGACCTTCACCACGGCCAGGTCGTAGCCGCCGTCGCCGCCGACGAGCCGGGCGCTGGCCGTGTGCCCGCTGCTGAACGTCACCTGTATCCGGCCGTCCTGCCCGGCGGGGCTGACCACGTGGTGGTTGGTGAGGATGTGCCCGCGGTCGTCGAGGACGAAGCCGGTGCCGGTGCCCTGGGCTCCGCCACCGCGGACGTGGATGGTCACCACCCCGGGCAGCGTGGCCGCGGCGATCCCCGCGACGCTGTCCGCCGGACGCTCGGGGCCGCCCGGCGGGGACTGCGGCAGCGTCACCGAGCCGAAGTCCCCGTTGCGCTCCAGATACGCGCCCGCGAAGCCGCCCGCCACAGCGGCGACCAGCACACAGGCGAGGACGGCGGCGAGGAGCCGGCCGCGCCGCCCGCCCCCGGGCTTCGGCCGCTCGGGCTGAGCGGGGCCGCTCGGGGAAGGCTGCGACCACGGGTCGTAGCCGCGCCAGCCGACCTCCGGAGCGGCGCCGGTGGCGGGTGCGGCCGTACCGGTGGACGGAGCGGGGGCGTGCCCGCCGGTCTCGGCGTAGGCGTCGGCCGGGGCGGGAGCCACAGCTGCCGCCGGCACCGGGGTTCCGGCGGCCGGAGTGCCGCCCGGGGCCGTCCCGGCGATGGCGGTCCCGGCCGCGGGAGTGGTACGCGCGGGGGTGCCCGCAGCGGGGGTGGCGCCCGCCGGGGCGCTCGCCACGGCCGTGCCGGCGGGTGGGGTGGGTGCCGAGGGTGCTGTGGGCTGCGACGGCGCGAGCGGGGTGCCGCCGGGCGGTGTCGCGCCCGGGTGCTGGACCAGCGGGGCGGGAGACCACGGGCCGGGGCCACCGTAGGGCGGGGTTGAGTACGGGTCCTCGCCGTGCCGCGGCACCGGCCCGGCCTCCTCGGCCGTCCCCCGGCCGCCCTGCCGCCCGGCCCCCTCCGTGCGGCGGGCCTGCGGAGCGGGCACCGGGCTCGGGCGGCTCCACCACTGCGGCGTCGTCCGGGATTCCCTCGCCTCGTCCATCTGATCCCCACTCACCTCGTCCCGCCCGGCGGGACCGACTCCGGCGGTCACCCTACGTCGTCACGGCGACGCTCGACCCCGACGGGCCGGAAATCCTACAAGATCAGACGCCCGTGGCCGGGCGCGCCCACGCGAGCGCTCCCGGCCGGGGGGCGCCGTCA
Source organism: Streptomyces sp. JJ38 (assembly GCF_019303475.1). Classification (GTDB taxonomy): domain Bacteria; phylum Actinomycetota; class Actinomycetes; order Streptomycetales; family Streptomycetaceae; genus Streptomyces. The sequence goes on along the minus strand of NZ_JABLSI010000030.1, from coordinate 14,937 downwards.
ACGCCCGGAGACCGCCAGGGGCGCCGCACCGGGTGCGGGCACGGGCGCGGGCCGCTCCAGGTGCGGCGCGCGCAACGACGGCGGCGGCATGGCGACGTAGGGGACGCCGGGTGCGTGCACCCACGGCGTCTCCGGGGAGCGGGAGGGCAGACCGCCGCTGCGCACGGTGGGCGTCGGCCGCGGTGCCGCCGCCGCGGCGGAGGGCTCACCGGAGGCCGCCAGGCCCCGGAAGCCCTGCCGGATGGGCGTGACGGCCTGGCCCGCCTCCTCGTTGCGGCGTTCCGCCGGGCGCTCCACGGCGGACGTCGGCCGCGGCGGGGCCGTTCCGGTGCCGCTGGACGAGGCGGTGGGCCCGCCGGAGGGCCCGGACGAGGCGAAGGCGCCGCTCAGGGCCACGGCTGCCAGCGAGAAGGCCCCGGCGGCGGCGAACGCGAACCGGCGACGCCCACGGCCGGCCGAACCCCGAACGGACTGGACGGGCCGGTGCACGGGGAAGCCGCCCCGCGGGTCGAGCAGCGAGGCGGCGTTGCTCCCTCCGGCCAGGAGGGAGAAGGAGGGGGAGGCCGCCCCCGCCCCACCGGGGGGCGGGGGGTCGTCGTCGGCTTCGCTCTCCACGCTGACGGGCAGCCCCTGGAGGCGGGCCAGCAGCCCGGCGGAGGGCGGCGGCGGAGCCGTGTCCGCGAACACGCTCTTCAGCTGCCGCTGGGCGTCGGCCTCGGCCTTACAGCCGTGGCACGTGGCCAGGTGCGCGAGGACCCGCTCCCGGGCGTCGTGCCCCAGCTCGCCGTCGACGAGCGCCGCCAGGCTGTCCCCGAGGTGGTGTTCGGCCCGCGTGGGCCCGGGGGTTTCGCTCATCCGGCGCCCCCCTCCGCTCCGACGGGGATCGCGGCCGCGCGGCGGGCGCCGCGCCGCGTGGGCGAGCGGTGGTGCAGCGCCTTGCGCAGGTGGGAGCGGCCCCGGTGGATGCGGCTGCGCACGGTGCCGAGCTTCACGCCGAGCGTCGCGGCGATCTCCTCGTAGGACAACCCCTCAATGTCGCACAGGACGACGGCGGCGCGGAACTCGGGCGCCAGGGTGTCGAGCGCGTGCTGCACGTCCGCGTCGAAGTGGGTGTCGTTGAAGTGCTGCTGGGGTGAGGGCTCCCGGCTCGGGAGGCGCTCGGCGGCGTCGTCCGCCAGGGCGTCGAAGCGGATGCGCTGCTTGCGCCGCACCATGTCCAGGAACAGGTTGGTGGTGATGCGGTGCAGCCAGCCCTCGAAGGTGCCCGGGGTGTACGTCGACAGCGAGCGGAAGACGCGGACGAAGACCTCCTGCGTCAGGTCCTCCGCGTCGTGCTGGTTGCCGGTGAGGCGGTAGGCGAGGCGGTACACCCGTGCGCTGTGGGTGCTGACGATCTCCTCCCAGGAAGGGGGAGCCCATGCCTGGCTGTCCGCGTCGGTGGCGAACGTGGCCCGGGCGGCGGGCGCCGCGGCCGGTGCGGAGTCGGGAGCCTGGCGGTGGTCAGCGGTGTCGGTCACGGATGGTGGCTCGGCGGTGGACCGTCGGAAGTACCGCAGCACCCCGCGGTCACGGCGATGAGCCGCACCTCCCCTTGTGGCTCTGGTGGTGTCCAGTGGAGCCCCTACCATAGCCACCTCGCCCGTTAGCTCCGGATAAACATCTTTGCCCGGCTTATCTCGCCGGCGCTCCCTGTCATCCCCCTCAACGTGTGGTCCCATCAGCGGGTTCCCGGAGCAACGGATACAGTCGCCGTTGGGTGATTCACGGGGACAGGAGACGGCAATTACCGGCAACCGGCTGATGAGCTGGGCGTTCGCCGATGCGTATGGCGGTGAGCCCGCCGACAGCACGGTGCACGTCGCGCTGTCCTGGGCCCGGGACCGGGCCGAGGACGCCGGGCTGCGGCCGGTATCCGACGGTACGGGCGCGGCGCTGCGGCTACTGGCTGCCGCGACCGACGCCAAGGCGGTCGCGGAGATCGGTACCGGAACCGGCGTCTCCGGCATCCACCTGCTGCACGGCATGCGGCCCGACGGCGTGCTGACGACGGTCGACATCGAGCCGGAGCGGCAGCAGTTCGCGCGCGAGGCGTTCCGCGCGGCCGGCTTCGCGGGAAACCGGGCCCGCTTCATCCCCGGGCGGGCCCTGGACGTCCTGCCCCGGCTGGCGGACGGCGGCTACGACCTCGTCTTCTGCGACGGCGACCGCACCGAGTACCCCCGGTATCTGGACGAGTCGTTGCGGCTGCTGCGGCACGGTGGGCTGATCTGCTTCGAGGGCGTCTTCGCCGACGGCCGCACCGTCGACTCCGGCGCTCAGCCGCAGGAGGTGCTGGCCGTACGGGAGCTGCTCCGCGACGTGCGGGACAGCAGCGCGCTGCTGCCCTCGCTGCTTCCGGTGGGCGACGGCCTCCTGTGCGCCGTGCGCCGGTGAGCCGCCGACCCGCGCCGGCCGGGCCCCGGGCGAAGCCCCCAGCGACGGCCGCCGCCCCCTGCCACGCGGCGGCGTGGCAGGGGGCGGCGGAAGATCAAGCGGTGCCGGAGCCGAGGTCAGTCGCAGACCTTCTTCAGTTCCTCGCCGAGAGCGACCGCTTCGTCCGGGGTCAGTTCGACGACGAGTCGCCCACCGCCCTCGAGCGGAACGCGCATGATGATGCCCCGCCCCTCCTTGGTCACCTCGAGCGGGCCATCGCCCGTCCGCGGCTTCATGGCCGCCATGCTCGTTCCCCTTCCTGAAACCAGCTCATCGTCAGCCGACGGCCCGGCATAGGCACGTGTCACCGGCATCGAACACATTGCTTCCCGGCCATTATCCCGCATCTCAGGACCCGATGACCAACATCGGTGAACAACTCCTCGGCATCGCCCCGGCGCAAAACCCCCCAATGTGGCGATCACTCCGCAATCCCGCGCGCATGACCCCGGCGGCCGGTTTGACGCAGGTCACACCCGAGTCCATATGTCGGAGCCGGATGATCTCCGCCATGCTGTGCGCATGGCCGACACCGTGCTCTATGACATGTCCGAGGGTCTCGCGACGATCACCCTGAACCGCCCCGACGCGATGAACGCTCTCGATACCGAACTGAAGAACGCCCTGCGGGACGCGCTGCGCCAGGCCGCGGACGACGCCGACGTACGGGCGGTCCTGCTCACCGGCGAGGGCCGGGCCTTCTGTGTGGGCCAGGACCTCAAGGAGCACGTGAGCGCGCTCGACGAGCACGGCGGCGAGGCGCTCACCACGGTCGAGGAGCACTACAACCCGATCACCCTGGCGATCGCGTCCATGCCGAAGCCGGTGGTCGTGGCCGTCAACGGCGTGGCCGCGGGCGCCGGAGCCGGATTCGCCTTCGCCGGCGACTACCGGATGCTCGCCGACACCGCGGCCTTCAACACCTCCTTCGCCGGGGTCGCGCTGTCCACCGACTCGGGCATGGCCTGGACACTGCCCCGGCTCGTGGGCCCCGGCCGCGCGACCGAGCTGCTGCTCTTTCCCCGGACCGTGAAGGCCGAAGAGGCCCTGGAGCTCGGCCTCGCCCACCGCGTCGTCCCGGCCGACGAGCTCGCTGCCGAGGCCGCGTCCGTCGCCCGCCGGCTGGCGGACGGGCCCACCCTCGCCTACGCGGCGATGAAGGAGGCCATGGCCTTCGGGGCGGCCCACTCGCTGGCCGAGACCCTCGACAAGGAGGCGGAGCTCCAGCTCCGGGCCGGGGGCTCCGCGGACCACCGCATCGCCGTCGACGCGTTCGTGAACAAGGAGCGGCCGCGCTTCACGGGCCGCTGACCCCCCCGCTCCGGAAGGGCCGGGAGGCCGCCCCACCCGAACGCCGGGGGCGGCCTGCCTGCGCCTTCCGCCGGCCCGCGTGAGCCGTCCTGCCGGCCCGCCTCAGCCGTCCCTGCGGAAGGCGCAGCCCCGCAGGTGGTCGTTGACGAGGCCGCAGGCCTGCATGGCCGCGTACGCCGTCGTCGGACCGACGAAACGCAGGCCGCGCCGCTTGAGCTCCCTGGCCAGCGCCGTGGACTGCGGGGTGCTGGCCGGGACGTCGGCGAGGGTGGCCGGGGCAGGGCGGGGCGCGGGGGCGAAGGACCACAGGAGCGTGTCCAGCTCACCCGGCGCCCAGCCGGCCAGCACCCGGGCGTTGGCCAGCGTGGCATCGATCTTGGCGCGGTTGCGGATGATGCCGGCGTCGGCGAGCAGCCGCTCCCGGTCGGCCTCGGTGAACCGGGCCACCTCGGCGATGCGGAACCCGGCGAAGGCCTGACGGAAGCCCTCCCGGCGGCGCAGGATCGTCAGCCAGGACAGCCCGGACTGGAAGGCCTCCAGACACAGCCGCTCGAACAGGGCGTCGTCCCCGTGCACCGGGCGGCCCCACTCCTCGTCGTGGTAGGCCGTGTAGTCCTCCGGCTTCGCGCCCCACGGGCAGCGCGGCCGGCCGTCCGGCCCGGCGATCGCGTCCGTCATCGGCTCTCCCCCTCGTCCCCCTCGCCGCCCGGGCCACCCGGCTTGCCGGGGCCGCCCGGGCCTCCCGCCTCCTGGCCGAGGCCCGCCCCCGCGTCCGGCCCGCCGAGCCCGTCCGGCCCGCCGGGGCCGTCGAACAGCTCCGTGCCGCTGAGCGCGGTGGCCTGGGTACCGGCCAGCGCGGACTCCAGCTCGGCGATCCGCGCGTCCCGCTCGGCCAGCTCCGCCCCGAGGCGGTCCAGGACGTCGTCCACCTCGGCCATGCGGTAGCCGCGCACCGCGAGTGGCAGCCGCAGCCCCGTCACGTCCGCCCGGCCCAGCGGACGGTCGTGGGGCAGCGGCACGGGCAGCCGGTCCGGCGCCGGGTCCGTCAGCCCGCCGCGCACCGTGTGCCCCGTGCCGTCCGCGCCCCCGACGACGGCGAGGGTGACCGTGCCGACGACCACGAGCATGGCGAGCAGCAGAAACCAGAACACGCGATCTCCCGGACCGTCGGAAAGCCTTCGGGACCGATCGTGCCATGCCCGTGTGACACCCCGGTCCCGGCGGGGAGATCCCGGCCGGGCGCTTCCCGGCGTGACCTGCCCCCAGCGGTCGGCCGGAGGCGGCGTCGGGCCGCGCCGCCGTGGCCTAGGGTCTGGGTGGACGTCGGTGATCGGGGAAGCCCCGCTGGTCGGGAGAGTTCGGAAAGGGGAGGCCGGATGCTGCGGCTGGGACGGCGGGAGTTCGGGGAGCGCGAACCGGTGATCATGGCGATCGTCAACCGGACGCCCGACTCGTTCTACGACCAGGGGGCCACCTTCCGCGACGAACCGGCTCTGGCCCGCGTGGAGCAGGCCGTGGCCGAGGGCGCCGCCATCGTGGACATCGGCGGGGTCAAGGCCGGGCCGGGCGAGGAGGTCGGGGTCGAGGAGGAGATCCGGCGTACGGCCTCCTTCGTCGCCGAGGTCCGCAGGCGGTATCCCGACGTGGTGATCAGCGTGGACACCTGGCGCCACGAGGTGGGCGAAGCCGTGTGCGAGGCGGGGGCCGACCTCCTGAACGACGCCTGGGGCGGGGTGGACCCGGCCCTCGCCGAGGTCGCCGCCCGCCACGGCGCGGGGCTGGTGTGCACGCACGCGGGCGGAGCCCGGCCGCGGACCCGGCCGCACCGGGTCGCCTACGAGGACGTGATGGCCGACATCCTCCGCACCACGGTGGGCCTCGCCGAGCGGGCCGTCTCGCTCGGCGTCCCCCGGGAGGGCGTCCTCATCGACCCGGGCCACGACTTCGGGAAGAACACCCGGCACTCGCTGGAGGCCACCCGGCGGCTGGACGAGATGGCGGCGACGGGCTGGCCGGTCCTGGTGTCGCTGTCCAACAAGGACTTCGTGGGCGAGACGCTGGACCGGCCGGTGAAGGAGCGGCTCCTCGGCACGCTGGCCACGACGGCGGTGTCGGCGTGGCTCGGCGCCCGGGTGTACCGCGTGCACGAGGTGGCGGAGACGCGGCAGGTGCTGGACATGGTGGCCGCCATCGCCGGACACCGTCAGCCCGCCGTGGCCCGCCGCGGCCTGGCGTGACGCCCCCGAGATCGTCGGCCGGCCCCGGCACGGCGGGCTCCCGCGCGGCTACTGCGTGACGAGGGTGACGACTTCCTCGACGTCGTCCGTCAGGTGGATCAGGTCGAGGTCCCCGGCCGAGACCTTGCCCTCGCCGACGACGCGTTCGCGCAGCCAGCCGAGCAGGCCCTCCCAGTACGCCGAGCCGTACAGCACGATCGGGAAGCGCGTCACCTTGCGCGTCTGGACGAGGGTGAGGGCCTCGAACAGCTCGTCCAGCGTGCCCATGCCGCCGGGCAGGACGACGAAGCCCTGGGAGTACTTGACGAAGCAGGTCTTGCGGACGAAGAAGTACCGGAAGTTGACGCCGAGGTCCACGTACGGGTTGAGGCCCTGCTCGAAGGGCAGTTCGATGCCGAGGCCGACGGAGGTGCCGCCCGCCTCGGAGGCGCCGCGGTTGGCCGCCTCCATGGCGCCCGGGCCGCCGCCGGTGATCACCGCGTAGCCGGCCTGGGCCAGGGCCCGGCCGATGGCCTGGCCGGCGGCGTACTCGGGCGATCCCTCGTGTGTGCGGGCGGAGCCGAAGACGCTGATGCCGGGACCGATCTCGGCCAGCGCGCCGAAGCCCTCCACGAACTCCGACTGGATCCGCAGGACCCGCCAGGAGTCGCGGTGGATGAAGTCGGTGGGCCCGCCCGACTCCAGGAGCCGCTGGTCCGTCGTCCCGGTGAGCGTCTGTCCACGGCGGCGCACCACGGGGCCGAGGTGCTGCTCGCGGGCTTCGGGGCGCCCGTTCGACCGCCGCTGCCCCGCTCCGCCGGGCTGCGGGCCGCGCTCCTCCGCCGCTTCCGTCATGTCGTGCTCCCTCCGGGTGTGCTCAAGAACGTGAGAGTAGGCAGGCGCAGATGACGTGCGCCGGAATACCGGGCGTACGGGCCCCCACGTGTGGGCGCTCAGGCGAGCCAGGCGCGCAGCCGCTCCTCGCAGCGCAGGATCAGGGCCTCCTCGACGCGTTCGTCGACCTTGTGGGCCAGATTGGGCTCGCCCGGGCCGTAGTTGACGGCCGGGACGCCCAGGGCGCTGAACCGCGAGACGTCCGTCCAGCCGAACTTGGGGCGCGGGGCGCCGCCCACGGCCGCGACGAAGGCCGCGGCGGCCGGGTGGGAGAGCCCGGGGAGGGCGCCGCCGGAGTGGTCGTCGACGAGGAGTTCGGCGATGTCGCAGCCCTCGAACACCTCGCGCACGTGGGCGAGGGCCTCCTCCTCGGTGAGGTCGGGCGCGTAACGGTAGTTGACGGTGACGGTGCACGCGTCGGGGATCACGTTGCCCGCGACCCCGCCCTCGACGGCGACGGCGTTGAGCCCCTCGCGGTACTCCAGTCCGTCGATCTCGACGCGCCGCGGCTCGTAGGCGGCGAGCCGGGCGAGGATCGGGGCGGCGCGGTGGATCGCGTTGTCGCCGAGCCAGCCGCGGGCCGAGTGCGCGCGGGTGCCGGAGGTGCGCAGTTTCACCCGCAGCGTGCCCTGGCAGCCGCCCTCGACCTGGCCGCTGGACGGTTCGAGGAGGACGGCGAAGTCCCCCGCGAGCCAGTCGGGGTGGGCCTCGGCGACGTGCCCGAGGCCGTTGAGGTGGGCGGCGACCTCCTCGTTGTCGTAGAAGACGAAGGTGAGGTCCCGGTTGGGTTCGGGCACGGTCGCGGCGATCCTGAGCTGGACGGCCACGCCGGACTTCATGTCGGAGGTGCCGCAGCCCCACAGGAAGCCGTCCTCGTCCCGCCGCGAGGGCAGGTTGTCCGCGACGGGCACGGTGTCGATGTGCCCGGCCAGCACGACGCGTTCGGGACGGCCGAGGTGCGTGCGCGCCACGATGTTGTTGCCGTGACGGTCGACCGTGAGGTGGCCGAGGCCGGACAGGGCCTGCTCGATCGCGTCGGCGAGCGCCTTCTCGTCCCCGCTCACGGAGGGGAAGTCGACGAGTTGCGCGGTCAGCCGCGCCGCGTCCTGGTGCAGGTCCAGCTTCGATACGGCCATGGCCCGACCCTACCGTTGCCCGGGAGCGCCGCGGATACGCCCGTTAGGCTGACGCCCATGGGCGAGGCCGGAGGGGTTCGACGACGTGAGGGCAGGCGGTGGCCGCGGACGGCCGCCGCCGCTCTGGTGCTGCTCGCCGTGGCGGGGTACGCGATCGTGCAGTACGTGTCGACGGGCGGGGGCGCGCCCCGCTGCGTCGTACGCGGCGCGCAGGGCGAGGAGTCCTTCGAGCTGGACCCGGAGATGGCCCGCAACGCGGCGACGATCTCCGCGGTGGCCACGGCCCGCGGGCTGCCCGAGCGGGCGGTGACGATAGGGCTGGCCACGGCCATGCAGGAGTCCGGGCTGCGCAACATCGACTACGGCGACCGGGATTCGGTCGGCCTGTTCCAGCAGCGGCCCTCGCAGGGCTGGGGCGACGCGGAGCAGATCATGGACCCGGTGTACGCGGCCGGGAAGTTCTACGACCACCTGGTCGAGGTGCCCGGCTACACCGAGCTGCCGCTCACGGTGGCCGCGCAGCGGGTGCAGCGCAGCGCCTACCCGGACGCGTACGCCAAGCACGAGCCGCGGGCCGGGCGGCTCACGGAGGCGCTGACCGGGAAGCGCGCGGCGGCCCTGTACTGCACGGGCATCGCCGCGACGAAGGCGGGGGACGCGGGCGCGGTGCGGAGCAAGCTCCTCAGGGAGTTCGGCCCCGACGCGGCGGTCCCGGTGGACACCGGCGGCGGCCGCAGCGCCCCGGCCGGGCAGGTCGTGCTGCCGGTGCCGGAGGGTTCGCGGCGCGGCTGGGAGTTGGCGCACTGGGCGCTCGCGAACGCCGCGGAGCTCGGCGTCGAGCGGGTGGCCCACGGGGGCCGGGTGTGGGACGTGGCGGAGTCCGGCGAGGGCTGGCGGAGCACTGACGCCCCCGGCGTCCACGCGGACGAGGTCCGTATCACGCTCGTCCCCGGCGCCGCGGACGCGGGCTGAGCGCCCGACGGGCTCACCCGGACGGGTCAGCCACGGAGTACGTCGGCTGACGGCCGGGCGGGCTCGGCCGTCAGAGGGCTCGCGGTCGGCGCAGCCCGGGCGTCAGGCGGTGATCTCCGTGGGTCGGGCGTGTCAACGGGTCGGCACGGCAGGGGTATTGCCCGGTTTGCCCCACCCATATGATGCGACGCATTGCCAATCCTTTACCCGGGCCGACCGCAACCAAAAGCGCGGCGGAGGCGATAGGCACAGCGTCCACCGGGGCAGCCCGGCGGACCACTGAGCACGAGCCCGAAGACCATCACCTCCGTCAAAGGAGCATCATGTCCCTCACGCGCCGGATCGCCCAGAGCGCACTGCTGACGGCCGCGGGCGCGGCCTCCGTCGTCGGTGCCGCCGCCGGCTCGGCCCAGGCCGTCTCACTGCCCGGCACGCCCGACCTCGGGACGCTGAGCAACCTCGACAGCCTGGATGGCCAGGACCTCGGCGGCGGAGTCGACGGGGCGGCGCGCAATGTCACCGAGCTGGCCGGTGCCGCCGGCAGCGAGGCCGTGGAGGAGGGTGTCCCGGCCGCCGGGCGCACCGTCGGCTCCCTCGGCAAGTCGGTGCTGCCGGCCGCCGACGACGTGGCCACCGAGGGCCCGGTCGGCCGCTCCGTCACCTCCGTCGCCGAGGGCGGGCTGCCGACCGACGGACTGCCGACCGACCAGCTCACCAGCGGGCTTCCGCTCGGCAAGGGCTCCCTGGCGGGCCTCCCCCTCTGAGCCCCCTTCAGGCTCCTCCCGCACCCCGGTGAAAGGCCCGGGGGCCACGGACCTCTCCCGAGGTTCACGTGGCCCCCGGGCCTCGCCGCGTCCGGCCGGCGCCGCGGCGCGCGGGATGTCAGGAGGAGAGACGGCGGACGGCCTCGGCGACCCGTTCGTCGGTGGCGGTGAACGCCACCCGCACGAACCGCTCCCCGGCCGGCCCGTAGAACGCGCCGGGGGCCACGAGGACGCCGCGCCCGGCCAGCGCCGCGACCGTGTCCCAGCAGGGCTCGTCGCGGGTGGCCCACAGGTACAGCGACGCCTCGCTGTGCTCGACGCGGAAGCCGGACCGCTCCAGAGCCCCGCGCAGGGCGGCCCGGCGGGCGGCGTACCGCTCCCGCTGCTCGGCCACGTGCGCGTCGTCGCCGAGCGCCGCCACGGTGGCGGCCTGCACCGGAGCGGGCACCATCATGCCCCCGTGCTTGCGGATCTGGAGCAGCTCGCCCAGCACCGCCGCGTCCCCGGCGAGGAACGCGGCCCGGTACCCGGCGAGGTTCGAACGCTTGGAGAGCGAGTGCACGGCGACCACGCCCGCGTGCGTGTCACCGCAGACGTCGGGGCGCAGGACCGAGACGGGCTCGGCCTCCCAGCCCAGCTCGAGGTAGCACTCGTCGCTCAGCACCAGCACGCCGTGCTCCCGGGCCCAGGCGACGGTCGCGCGCAGCTCCTCGGCGTCCAGCACCCGTCCGGTGGGGTTGGACGGCGAGTTCAGCCACAGCAGCCTGAGCCCCTCGGGATCGAGCTCGCGGGGGTCGTCGTAGGCGACCGGTTCGGCGCCCGCCATCCGGGCGCCGACCTCGTAGGTCGGGTAGGCGAGCCGCGGGAACGCCACCCGGTCCCCGGGCCCGAGGCCCAGCTGGACGGGCAGCCAGGCCACCAGCTCCTTGGAGCCGACGACCGGCAGCACGCCCTCGTGGCCGAGCCCGCGCGCCCCGAGCCGACGCTCGCACCAGCCGGTGATCGCGTCCCGCAGCGCGGCCGTCCCCCACACCGTCGGGTAGCCGGGGCGGTCGCTCGCGTCGGCGAGGGCCCGCTGGATCACCCGGGGTACGGGGTCGACGGGGGTCCCGACCGACAGGTCGACGATCCCCCCGGGGTGGGCGGCGGCTGTGGCCTTGTAGGGCTCCAGACGGTCCCAGGGGAAGACCGGCAGCCGGGACGACAGGGTGGGCACGTGCGGGGCTCTCTTTCTCTACGGGCGGGTACGGCACGTACCGGGGCGCCGCGCCGGCACTCCGGTACGACGCACGCCGCGGTCCCGTACGGCGGGTGCCGTACGGGACCGCGGCGTGCGGGGCGCGCCCGGGCGCGCTGGGGCACCCGTCACGCGGAGCGGGCGCCCGGCGCACCCCGTCGTTTCACTCGTCGTGTTCCTGCGGCGGCAGGGCGGCGATGACCGGGTGGTCCCGGTCGATCAGGCCGAGCTTGCTGGCGCCGCCGGGCGAACCGAGCTCGTCGAAGAACTCGACGTTCGCCTTGTAGAAGTCCTGCCACTCCTCCGGGGTGTCGTCCTCGTAGAAGATCGCCTCCACCGGGCAGACCGGCTCACAGGCCCCGCAGTCGACGCATTCGTCCGGGTGGATGTACAAGGACCGCTTGCCCTCGTAGATGCAGTCGACGGGGCACTCCTCGATGCACGCCTTGTCCTTCAGGTCGACACAAGGCTGCGCGATGACGTAGGTCACGCTGTCGTTCCTCCTCGATAGGGCCATATCGCGCGGGAGCGCGGCGTCGTCGATGCCCGCATCTAGTATCGCCGTTCCCGGGCAGGAGACGAACAAGAGGGTCTGAGAGAGCAGTGGAATTCACCATGAGCGGACGTCTCGAAGTGCGCATTACACCAGATGACGTGGGAAAACGCGTCTCGGTGCGCAGCGTGGCGGACCCCGGGGAACGGGCGGGAACCCTGACCGACACCGTCGGTGTTCTCACTTCCTGGACGGCTGAAGTGGTACACATCACACGCCGCGACGGCGAAACCGTCCGCATCCCGGAGGGGCGGATCGTGGCGGCGAAAGTCGTGCCGGCCGCCCCCGCACGCCGTCGCGGGCTTCCGGCCGCCGGTTTCACCGAGCTGGCGCGGGCCGCCGCCCGCGGGTGGCCGCCGGTGGAGAGCGCCCGACTGGGCGACTGGGAGCTGCGCGCGTCGGGCGGCTTCACCCGCCGCGCCAACTCCGTCCTGCCCCTCGGCGACCCCGGGCTGCCGCTCGACGCCGCCCTGGAGCACGTCGTCGACTGGTACACGCGCCGCGGGCTGCCCCCTTTCATGCAGGTGTCCACGGGCGCCGAGGGCACCGACGAGCAGCTCGCCGCCGCCCTGGACGAGCGGGGGTGGCGCCGGGAGGTGTCGGCCGAGGTGTGGATCGCGGGGCTCGCCCCCGCCGCCGACGCGGCCGAGCAGGCGGCCGTCCCGGCCGCGGTGACGCTCGACCGCGCACCGGGCCCGGCCTGGCTGCGCCGCTACGGGCGAGCCGGGGACCCGGTGCCGGACGCCGTCAAGGTGCTGGCCGGCGGGCCCTCGGTGTGGTTCGCGACGGTGGCGGGCGAGGACGACGTCCCCGCCGCCATCGGCCGCTGCGCGGTCGACGGCCGCTGGGCCGGCTTCACCTGTGTGGAGGTGGCCCCGGAGCGCCGCCGCGAGGGTCTGGCCACCGCCGTCATGGCCGCCCTCGCCCAGCGCGCGCTCGACGAGGGCGCCTCGGCGGCCTACCTCCAGGTCGAGAGCGACAACGCCGCCGCCCTCACGCTCTACGACCGGCTGGGCTTCGCCCGGCACCACGGCTACCACCACTACCGGGCCCCCCGGGGCTGAGGGGACGGCCGCGATGGACCCGATCGTGCGGGAGCGGTTCGCCGAGGCGGCCCGCTCCGAGCGCCCCGACCTGGCGACGCTGTGTCTCCTCGTCGACGCGGCGGCCGAGCCGGAGGCCACCGCGGCCTCCTCCGAGGCGCGCGAGAGCCTGCTGCTCTCCACGCCCGAGGGCCGGGTGGACGCCGTCGTGGACGGCGGGCAGATCGAGCTCGACAGGCTGGCCGGCGCGCTGCCCTACGCCCCCCGGCGCACGCCCGCGCAGTGGGCCCGCGACCTGGCCGGGCTGCTGGGCGCGCGGGAGGGCTACCACGGCACCGACCGCGACTACGAGCGGCTGGAGTCCTCCCTGCTGGGGCACGTCCTGCGGCGTCGGCGGGGGCTCCCGATCCTGCTGTCGGTGGTGTGGCTGGAGGTGGCCCGCCGCGCCGGGGCACCGGTGCACGGGGTGGCGCTGCCGGGCCACTTCGTCGTCGGCTTCGGCGCCCCCGACAGCGGCGATCAGGTCCTCGCCGACCCCTTCGCCGGGGGCGAGCCGCTGTCCCTCGAGGACGCGGGGGCGCTGGTCGCCGGGGCGACCGGCGGACCGCTGTCGCCGTCCATGCTGCGCCCGGCCGACCCGCTGGACATCGTGCTGCGGATCCTGGGCAACATCCGAGTCTGGGCGGCCGCCCGGCCCGAGCGCAGCGGAGTGCGGCTGTGGGCCGTGGAGTTGTCGCTCCTGCTGCCCCACCATCCGGCCCAGCTGCGGCACGAGCGGGCCCGACTGCTGGTCGAACGCGGAGACTTCCCCGGCGGCGCCGCCGCGTTGGAGGAGTACGCCGCACTGGTCTCCGAGGTCGAACCGGAGCGGGCGCAGGAGGTGCTCCGCGAGGCGCACGCGGCCCGGGCCAGGCTCAACTGAGCCCGCCCGGGCGCGTCGCCCCGCCGGCACCGCCGGCCCCGGCTACTCCGCGTTCAGCTCGATGACGCCGACCCGCTTGGCCGGGTCCGTCTCCAGCAGCGCGGTGCGCAGCGCCCCGGCCACGTCCTGCGGCGTCACCGGCGTCCGGCTGCCGTCGCCCCGGGCGACGAGGACGCCGTCGAAGAAGCCGCCGTACAGCTCCTCCAGGGCCTCCAGGTCGTAGTGGTCGACGAGCTTGCCGCTCGGGTTGGCCCGCATCGACAGGAACTTGGGCAGCGAACGCTCCGGGCTGAAGCTGATCTCCTTGGCACCCGCCCGGACCGTCACGAGCCCGGACATCGCGGGCTCGGCGAACTCCTTCAGCGCCCGGTCGAACTCCGCGTCCGTGACCTTGGGCTGCTGCTCCCCGACCGGCAGGCTGATCACCTGGTCCGTCCCGCCGGCCGCCCGCTCACGGTAGGCCGCCTCGACGGTCTTGGCCGCCGAGGCCGCGTCCACGGCCTGCCGCGGCTCACCCTTGACGACGACGGGCTTGCCGCCCTCGAAGGTGATCATGCCGTCCTGGGACGTCCCGCCCTCGCCGCCGAGGTCCGCGAGCACGGCCCGCAGCTTCTCCTCGTCCACGGTGAACACCGGCTCCGCCGGGTGCTCGCCCCCGAAGAGGGAGCCGATGACGGACACCGGGTTGTACTCCCGCCCGGAGGCGTTGCCCACCGTCGTCTCGGTGTCGAACGAGAGCCCCGCGACGCTCGGCTTCAACGCGTGCTCGGTACCGCCGATCTCCACGGTCAGCGGTGCCGTGGCCCGGTCGCCGATCTCCTTCTCCAGCGCGGCGACGGCCTCCTCCCGGGTCGCGCCGCCGATGTCGACTCCGAGCACCGTGGTGCCGTTGGGGATGTCGGCGTGGTTCATCAGCAGCCCGGCGCCGTACGCGACGCCGATGACACCCGCGGCGGCGACGCCGAGCAGAGTGAGCTTCGAGCGCCCCTTCTTCGCGGGCGCCTTGGGCGCGGGCTTCGGCGCCGGCGACTCCGCCCTCGGGGCGGGCGGTTCCGGGTCGCCCAACGGCTCGTCCGGGGAGCCCGACCGCGGCGGTACGGCGGGGATGCCGCCGGGTGTGGTGTCGCCGATGCCGGAACGCGGGCCGCCACCGGACACCGGAGCGCCGGGGCCGGGCCGCCCGGGCTCGGAGTGACCCCCGTACTGGGCCCCGGGCGGCGGGGCCAGCACGGAGGGCGGGCCGGGCGGCTGCGGCGACTCGTTGTCCATCCGGAACTCGGGGGGCAACAGCGGCATCTCGCCGGTGGCGTCGGTCGTGGGCCCGGCCGGCTGACCGGGCGCGCCACCGGCCGGAGGCTGCGCCGCGCCGCCCCGCGGGCCGACGCCACCCTGCGGGGCCGGGCCACCCGGTGCCGTC
>NZ_JABLSI010000002.1 GCF_019303475.1 Streptomyces sp. JJ38 | reverse complement strand
GGGGGTACGGGTCGTGGTCGTCGACGAGTACCGGTTGCAGGCCGAGGCGTTGGCCTCGGCGCTGCGACTGCGCGGGCACCGGGTGCTGGCGGCCCTGACCCCGGACGCGGAGGCCGTCGAGGTGGTCGTGCGCAGGCGGCCCGAGGTGTGCCTGTGGGGCACGGGGGCGCCCGGGGCGCCGGAGGCCTTCGAGTCCGTGGCGCTGATCAGGGCGCGGCAGCCGCTGACGTCCGTCGTCGTACTCGGCCCGGTGCCCCATCCGCGGGGCGTGGCGGCCGCGTTCGCCGCCGGGGCGTGCGGCTACGTGCCCTGCGGGGAGCGGGTGGCCCAGGTGGACCGGGCGCTGTGCCGGGTGCGGGCGGGGGAGGCGGCGGTCACGCCGGAGCTGTTGCGGCAGGCGTTCACCGAGCTGCTGCACCCGGCGCCGGAGCCGGAGGAGGAGGCCGCGCGGCTGCGGGCCCTGCTGACGGTCCGGGAGGTCGAGGTGCTGACCCGGGTGGCGGAGGGGGAGGACACCCGGGGGATCGCGGCGGCGCTGGGGATCGCGCCGAGCACGGCGCGGACGCATGTGCAGCGGGTGCTGTCCAAGCTGGAGGTGGGTTCCCGGCTGGAGGCGGCGGCCCTGGCCGCGCGGACGGGGCTGCTCAGGTGAGCGGCTTGGTGAGCAGGTAGTCGGTGACGCCGGGCGGGTAGTCGGGCAGCGCCAGCGCGATGGTGTAGCCGTGCAGTTGGTAGAAGCCGGGGGCCTGGAAGTCCCACGTGCCGACTCGGGCGAAGAGGCAGTCGTGCTCTCGGCGGGCCGTCTCCTCGGCGCGGGCGAGGAGACGGCCGCCGAGCCCGGCGCCGCGCCGGTGCTCGTCGACCCACAGGTAGTCGACGTGCAGCCACCGCCCCCAGACGTGCCCGACGAGCCCGCCGACGAGAGCGTCGCCGTCGCCGGGATCGAGGGCGTGGACGTGCACGGGGACGTCGGCGTCCAGCGGGGTGTCGCGCATCGCGGCGAGGACGGGGGAGCGCCGGGTGTTGGTCTCCCGCAGCCGGGAGACCAGCAGGTCGCGGCGGGCTGCGCTGACCGTCGTGTCGAGGGTGTACATGCCGTCACACTAGGCCGCCGGGGGCCTGGGCCGGGAGCGCTTTTGCGGGCCGGGGTCCGGACGGATGTCGCGGCGGGGCTTCCGCCGGGGCCCGGCGTCCGTACCCTGGTCCGCACTGTGCCGGGGGTGTGCCGAGGGGTGGGGTGTGTGCGACGGATCCGGGTACTGGTGGCGGACGGCCACCGGGTGTTCGCCGAGTCGATGGCCGCGGCGCTCGCGGCCGAGCCGGACATGGAGCCGGCGGCGACGTCGAGCGGTGAGGCCGTGGAGCGCTGTCTGGAGCGGGGCGCGGCGGACGGGCGGCCCTTCGCGGTGCTGCTGGTCGACGTCGAGCTGATCGGCTCGGGCGGGGAGCCGGGGCCCGGCTCGGTGGAGGGGGCGCCGCTGCTGGCGCGGCTGCGGCGGGGGCATCCGGGGCTGCGGACGGTCGTGCTGGCGGCGCGGGACGACTCGCGGCGCGCGGCCGCGGCGTTCCAGGCGGGGGCCGCGGGCTGGGTGGCCAAGGGGGTGTCGCTGTCCCGGCTGCTGCTCGTCGTCCGGGGGGCGCTGCGGGACGAGACGCACGTGCCGCCCGCCCTGTTGACGGGCGTGCTGCGGGAGCTGACGGCGGGGGCGCGGCAGCGCAGCGAGGGGGAGCGGCTGCTGGCCTCGCTGACCCCGCGGGAGCACGAGGTGCTGCGGTGCATGGTGGCGGGGCTCGGGCGGAACGCGGTCGCGGAGCGGCTGTACCTGTCCCCGCACACGGTGCGGACGCACATGCAGAACGTCCTGGGCAAGCTGGGCGTCCACTCGACGCTCGCCGCGGTGGCGCTGGCGCGCCGGGCGGGGATCGGCGCGGCGGGAGGGGCCCCGGGCGGACCCCGGGGCGGGGGTGGCCCGGCGGCACAGCCCGGTCCCTGACGTCAGGGACCGACGGGAACGTTGTCGAAGGGGGCGGTGAGCCGACGCAGCAGCCCGGCGAGATCCGAGCGCTGGGCGGTGGACAGCTCGACGAGGATGGCCCGCTCCTGGGCGAGCAGCCCGGCGAGGGCCTGGTCCGCGCGGTCGCGGCCCTCGTCGGTGAGGCGGACGAGGACGCCGCGGCGGTCGCTGGGGTCGGGCAGCCGCTCGACGAGGCCCTTCTTGGCGAGCCGGTCGATCCGGTTCGTCATGGTGCCGGAGGTCACCAGCGTCTGGGTGAGGAGCTGGCCGGGGGAGAGCTGGTAGGGCGCCCCGGCGCGCCGCAGGGAGGTGAGGACGTCGAACTCCCAGGGCTCCAGCCCGTGCTCCGCGAACGCGATCCGACGGGCCCGGTCGAGGTGGCGGGCGAGCCGACTGACCCGGCTGAGCACTTCGAGCGGTTCCACGTCGAGATCGGGGCGTTCACGGCGCCACGCTGCCACCAGTCGATCGACCTCGTCCTCCATGCGATCAGTGTAGTAGTTGTGTCGCCATAAAGTTTCTTGATATCGAGATAAATTCGAGGGGTGACGACCTTTCCAGGGTGGAAGGCTCCGATGGCCGGGACCGCCTGTCAGGCAGGGCCGGTCCGACGCACGCGAGGAGGCACCACACATGTCGTCCGCTCCAACCTGGGACCCACAGATCTACCTTCAGCACACGGACCACCGCACCCGCCCGTTCCACGACCTGCTGGAACGCATACCCCAGCTGCCCGCGACCGGGCGCCCGGCCCGCATAGCCGACCTGGGCTGCGGCCCCGGCAACGTGACGGAGCTGCTCGCCCGCCGCTGGCCGGACGCGCGCATCACCGGCTACGACAGCTCACCCCAGATGCTCGCCGCCGCCCGGACGCGTGAAGGCGGCACCCCGGGCGGCGGACACCTCCACTTCGCCCGCGGCGACATCGCGGACTGGGAACCCCAGGAGCAGTACGACCTGATCGTCTCCAACGCCGCCCTCCAGTGGGTGCGCGGCCACGCGGAACGCTTCAAGTCCTGGCTGGAGGCGCTGCCGCCCGGCGGCGTCCTCGCCTTCCAGGTGCCCGGCAACTTCACCTCGCCCAGCCACGCGCTGCTCGGCGAGCTGTGCGACTCCCCCCGCTGGCGGGCACGCCTGGCTGATCAGGGCCGTCGCTACGTCCACATCCTCGAACCGGCCGAGTACCTTCGGTGGCTCACCGACCTCGGCTGCACGGCCGACGTGTGGGAGACGACGTACGTCCAGCTCCTCCAGGGCCGCGACGCCGTGCTCGACTGGGTGCGCGGCACGGCCCTGCGCCCGGTGCTGACGACCCTCGCCGACGACCCCGAGGCCGCGGAGGCGTTCGTCGCCGAGTACCGCGACCTCCTGCGGGCCGCCTACCCCGAGGGCCCGGACGGCACGGTGTTCCCGTTCCGCCGGATCTTCGCGGTGGCCCGCAAACCCGCCTGACCCCCGCCCGTCCGGGGCCACCCCCATGACCCCCGGACGGAGCGTCCCCCGAACGGCCCGAGGGGCATGCCGCGTCCCCGGCCCGGACCTACGGTGAGAGCCACGCGCGTGTGCCGGACACCAACCCCGTGGGGCGGCGTCCGGCACCGTCTTCTCGCAGGCACGGGAGCGGCATGGCGGCACCCTCCGGCGGGCCCGGCGGCCCGCCGTCCAACGCGGCGGGGCGCGGAGCCCCCTCCTCCGGCGCCCCCTCCTCCGGCCGCGGTGCCCTCCTGTACCGGCTGGGCCGGTGGTGCGCCCGGCACTGGGTCACGGTCCTGCTCGCGTGGGTGGTCGCCCTGGCCGGAGCGCACACGGCCGCCGCCGTCTGGGGCGGCGACTACTCCGACGACTTCACCCTCTCCGACTCCTCCGCCCAGCGCGGCGCGGACGTCCTCAGCGAGCACGCCCCGCAGCTGAGCGGCACGAGCGCCCCCGTCGTCCTGCACGACGAGGACGGGCTGAGCCGGTACACGCGGCAGACGGCCGACACCGCCACCGCCCTCGGGAAGCTCCCGCACGTCACCTCGGTGACCAACCCGTTCGCGGACTCGGGCCGCGATCCGTCGGCCGTCTCGAAGGACGGCCGCACCGCCTATCTGACGGTCCGCTTCGACACCAACCCGCAGACCCTGGGCCAGGACTACATCGACGAGGTCGACGCCGCCGTCCAGCCGCTGCGCTCGGCGGGCGTGCAGGTCGAGTACGGCGCCGGACTCGGGGAACTGGCCCGCCCCGCCCCGGCCGACACCATGAGCGAGGGCATCGGCTACGGCGTCGCCGTCGTCCTCCTCCTGCTCACCTTCGGCAGTGTCGTGGCCGCGGCCGTCCCACTGCTGTCCGCGCTCGCCGCGGTCGTCGTGGGCGTCGCGGTGCTGGGCCTGGTCGCGGCGCAGGTGACGTTCGCTTCGGTGTCCCCGACGCTCGCCACGATGATCGGCATCGGCGTCGGCATCGACTACGCCCTCTTCCTCATCACCCGCCACCGGCAGCTCCTCCTGGACGGGGGCGAGGCCGCCGACAGCGCGGGACGCGCGGTCGCGAGCGCCGGGCACGCGGTCCTCGTCTCCGGCAGCACGGTCATCGTCGCGCTCGGCGGCCTCTACGCATCCGGGCTCACCTTCATCGGGCGGCTCGGCATGGCCGCCGCGATCACCGTCCTGACCGCGCTCCTCGGCGCCCTCACCCTCGCGCCCGCGCTGCTGGGCATGGCGGGCCGCGGCATCGACCGGCTGCATGTGCGCACCCCCGTGGCCGAGACGACGCCGGCCGCCTCCGGGGCCGCCGCTGGCGGCACCTGGCACCGGTGGGCCGGCTTCGTCCGCCGGCACCCCTGGCCCGTCCTCGGCGCCGGTGTCGTCGTCCTGCTCATCCTGGCCATCCCGCTGCTGTCGCTGCGGCTCGGGCACATCGACGACGGCGCGGACCCGGCCTCCTTCACCGACCGCAGGGCCTACGACCTCATCTCCTCCGGTTTCGGCGTGGGCACCAACGGCCAGCTCACCGTCGTCGTCGACCAGGCCGGGGTTCCCGAGGACCAGCGCGACGCCCTCGCGTCCTCCCTCGGCGACGCCCTGAAGAACCTGCCCGGGGCCACCGGGGCCACGCCGCCCCAGGCCGTCGGCGACGGCGACGTGCTGCTGTCGACCGTGACCCCCGCCCAGGCCCCGCAGGACGCGGCGACCACCGACCTCGTCCACCGGCTGGCGGACGACACGCTGCCCGAGGTCACCCGCGGCACGGAGGCGAGCGGCTACGTCACCGGCGTCACCGCCGCACAGGTCGACTTCCGCGACGTCATCGCCGGCCGGCTGCCGGTCATCATCGCCGTCGTCGTCGGCCTGGCCTTCCTCATCATCCTCACCGTGTTCCGGGGGGTGCTCGTCGCGGTCAAGGCGGCCGTGCTGAACCTGCTCTCCATCGCCGCCGCCTACGGGGTGCTGGTCGCCGTCTTCCAGTGGGGCTGGGGCGGCCCCGCCCTCGGCGTCAACGGAACGGTGCCCATCGAGAGCTACGTGCCGATGATGATGTTCGCCATCGTGTTCGGGCTCAGCATGGACTACGAGGTGTTCCTGCTCTCCCGGGTGCACGCCGCCTGGCTGCGGACGGGCGACAGCCACGCGAGCGTCGCCCACGCCCTGGAGGTCACCGCCCGCGTCATCTCCTGCGCCGCGCTGATCATGGTCAGCGTGTTCGGGGCGTTCGTGCTGAGCGACGTCATCGTCGTCAAGATGCTCGGCCTCGGGCTGGCCGTCAGCGTGCTCGTCGACGCCACCGTGGTGCGCCTGCTGCTCGTCCCGGCCGCGCTCACCCTGCTCGGGCGCGCGGCCTGGTGGATGCCGCGCGCGCTGGACCGCCTGCTGCCGCGGGTGCGGGCCGAGGGCGCCGGGGAGGCGGCGCGCGGGGCGTGACACCCCGCGCGCCGCCTCCGGCGGCAGGGGCGTGGTCAGCCCGTGTTGCGCAGGCCCGCGGCCACGCCGTTGACCGTCAGCAGCAGCGCCCGGGAGAGCGTCTGGTCCGGCGCCTCGCCGCGCTCGGCGGCCCGCCGCTGCCGGTCCAGCAGCGCCACCTGGAGGTAGGAGATCGGGTCCAGATAGGCGTCGCGGATCTTCAGCGTCTGCCGCAGGACGGGGTTCGACTCCAGCAGCTCGCTCTCCCCGGTGACGCGCAGCACCTCCCGCACCGTCAGCGCGTGCTCCGCCTCGATGACGTCGAAGACGTGCCGCAGCTCGGCCGGCACCAGCGTATCCACGTAGTGCCGGGCGATCCGCAGGTCCGTCTTGGCCAGCGTCATCTCGACGTTCGACAGGAAGTTGCGGAAGAAGTGCCAGCGCTCCTGCGCCTCGGCCAGGACGTCGCCGAGCCCGGCCTCCCGGGCCGCCTTCAGCCCGGTGCCCACGCCGAACCAGCCCGGCACGATCTGCCGCGACTGCGTCCAGCCGAACACCCACGGGATCGCCCGCAGTCCGTCGAGCCCGGCCCCCGAGTCGGGGCGCCGGGCAGGACGCGAGCCCAGGTGCAGCTCGGCGAGCTGGTCGACCGGCGTGGCGGCGAAGAAGTACGCGGGCAGGTCCGGGTCCTCCACCAGGGCGCGGTAGGCGCCGTGCGCAGCCTCCGAGACGGTGTCCATCGCCGCGTCCCAGCGGGCCAGCGCCTCGTCCGACTGGCGCGGCGCCGTGTGCAGCGCGGACGCCTGGAGGGTGGCCGCGACGGTCAGCTCCAGGTTCTCCCGCGCGAGGGAGGGCACCAGGTACTTGTCCGAGATGACCTCGCCCTGCTCGGTCACCTTGATCTCGCCCTCCAGCGTCCCGTACGGCTGGGCGAGGATGGCGTCGTGCGTCGGGCCGCCGCCCCGCCCGACGGTGCCGCCGCGGCCGTGGAAGAGCCGCAGCCGCACCCCGTGCCGGTGCGCGACGTCGCGCAGCCGCCGCTGGGCGCGGTGGATCTCCCACTGCGAGGTGGTGATGCCGCCGAACTTCGAGGAGTCCGAGTAGCCGAGCATGACCTCCTGGAGGTCGCCGCGCAGCGCCACCAGCTTCCGGTAGGAGGGGTCGGAGAGCATGGCGTCCAACAGCTCGTCCGCGATCCGCAGCTCGTCGGTCGTCTCCAGCAGCGGGACGATGCCGATGCGGGCCCACCCCGCGTGCAGGTCGATCAGCCCGGCCTCGCGGGCGAGGATCGCGGCGGCGAACACGTCGTCGGCGCCCTGGCACATCGAGATGATGTACGACTCGACGACCTCGGGCCCGAAGGTGTCCAGCGCCCGGCGGACGGTGTCGAAGACGCCGAGGGTCTTCGCGCCCGCCTCGTCCAGCGGCGCCGGGGTCGGGGCCAGCGGGCGCCGCGAACGCAGCTCCTTCGCCAGCAGCCTGCGCCGGTAGTCGCGCGGCATGTCCTCGTACCGCCAGGACTCCTCACCCAGGCGGTCGAAGAGCTGGCCCAGCGCGCGGTGGTGCGCGTCGGCGTGCTCGCGCACGTCCAGCGTCGCGAGCTGCAGCCCGAAAGCGCCCAGCGTGCGCAGCACCCGCTCCAGCCGCCCGTCGGCGATCAGCTCGCCGCGGTGCTGCCGCAGCGAGGACTGTACGAGCTCGAGGTCGGCCTGGAGCTCGCCCGTGCCCAGGTAGTCGCGCCCCGGGACGTGCGGCTTGTCCTGCGCGAGCCGGTCCCGGGTGTTGAGCAGCTTCTGCCGGATGCAGGTGACCTTCAGCCGGTAGGGCTCCTCGGCGTTCAGCCGCTTGTAGCGCGGGCTGATCTCCGGCAGCCGCTCCAGGTCGTCGCTCAGCGAGTCCAGCATCTCCTGCGTGGCCCCGCAGTTCCGGATGGAGCTGGACAGCGCGCCGCGCAGCTCGTCCACGTGCTCCAGAGCCTGCTCGATGCCGTGCTCGTGCTGGAGCATCAGCACGTCCCAGGTCACCTGCGGGGTGACGTTCGGGTTGCCGTCGCGGTCGCCGCCGATCCAGGTGCCGAACGTCAGCGGGCGCGAGCCGGCGGGCAGCGGCGCCCCGGCGCGCTCCAGCTCGGCGGCCAGGTCCTCCAGGACGTCGCCGACAGCGCCGCGGTGCAGCTCGTCCAGGTAGTACACCGCGTTGCGGGCCTCGTCCGTCGGCTCGGGGCGGGCCACGCGCAGCTCGTCCGTCTGCCAGATCAGGTCGATGTTCTCCGCCAACCGCAGGTCGGTACGGCGGCGCTCGGCGGAGTCGGTGACCTCCAGCAGCTCGGCGACCTTGCGCAGCTTCGTCAGCACCGAGCGGCGGGCCGCCTCGGTCGGGTGCGCGGTGAACACCGGCCGCACGCCCAGGTGCCGGGCCGTCTCCCGCAGGTGGGCGGGGTCGGCGTCCTTCAGCAGGTCGGCGGTGCGCGACAGCCGACCGCCCTCGACCGAGCGCGTCTCCCGCATCTCCCGGCCGCGGTGCACCTGCTCGGTGACGTTCGCCAGATGGAAGTAGATGGAGAAGGCCCGCACCAGCTTCGCGGCGGTCTGCGGGTCGGTCTCACCCAGCAGCGCGGCGGCGGCCTCTCCGTCGCTGCGGGTCAGCGCCCGGACGCGTTCGACCAGCTCCAGCAGCTCCGGGCCTTCCTGCCGGACGATCGTCTCGCCCAGCAGATCGCCCAGTCGGCGGATGTCGGTGCGCAGGGCGCTGGTTCCCTCCGGGGTCTCCACGGCCTCCGGACGGGGATCGGCACTGCTCATGAGGGGCGGCTCCTTGCAGCTCTTCGGCAGCTCTTGGCGGCACTGTGGTGCGCCCGGCCAGCGGCTGCTGCGGTTGCGTCGCCGTCAGCGCGGGCACACCTGATGTCAGGACATTCTCGCTCTTGGCAGGTCACGGACCGCGCTGTCCGAGTGCCCAGGATAGATCGATCGCCTACCCCACGGCCGGGGTGTCCACGCACCGGTCGGCTCCCACGGGCGGCGGCGCGTACCACGCGCGCCGCGCGCCGGCGGTGCGGTATGTCACGCCGTGCTCGAGTACCTCACAGTCGCCAGCCCCTGTGATGGTCGAGCGAAGTGCTGCCATACTTACGAAACCGTAGGTTACGGTCCCGTAGGTGGGCCGGGCCGCCCCCCGACGGATGAGGACACATATGACGACGACACCAGACCTGATCGACGGCGCCGTCGACACCACCGCTGAACCCGCCCTGACCACCGCGAACGACCAGCCGCCCGTGTCCTCCGCCACCCTCGGCGGGGAGGAGCGCCGCTCGGTGGAGCAGATCACCCTGCTCCTCTTCATCGCGGTGCCGTTCGTGGCCCTCGTCGCCGCGGTGCCGCTCGCCTGGGGCTGGGGAGTCAGCTGGCTCGACCTCGGCCTGATGGCCTTCATGTACTACCTGGGGTGCCACGGCATCACCATCGGCTTCCACCGCTACTTCACCCACGGTTCCTTCAAGGCCAAGCGGCCCCTGCGCATCGCGCTCGCCATCGCCGGCTCCATGGCCGTCGAGGGTCCGCTCGTGCGCTGGGTCGCGGACCACCGCAAGCACCACAAGTTCTCCGACGCCGAGGGCGACCCGCACTCCCCGTGGCGCTACGGCGAGACGGTGCCGGCCCTGATGAAGGGCCTGTGGTGGGCCCACATCGGCTGGATGTTCGACACCGAGCAGACCTCGCAGCAGAAGTACGCCCCCGACCTCGTCAAGGACCCGGCCCTGCGGGCCGTCTCCCGTCAGTTCGTGCTCTGGACGACGGTCTCCCTGCTGTTCCCCGCCCTCGTCGGCGGCCTGGTCACCTGGTCCTGGGAGGGGGCGCTCAGCGCGTTCTTCTGGGGCTCCCTGGTCCGCGTCGCGCTGCTGCACCACGTCACGTGGTCGATCAACTCCATCTGCCACGCCGTCGGCAAGCGCCCCTTCAAGTCCCGCGACCGCTCCGGCAACGTGTGGTGGCTGGCCGTGCTGTCCTGCGGCGAGTCCTGGCACAACCTGCACCACGCCGACCCCACCTGCGCCCGGCACGGCGTGCAGCGGGGCCAGATCGACTCCAGCGCCCGCATCATCCGCTGGTTCGAGAAGGCCGGCTGGGCCTACGACGTCCGCTGGCCGCAGGAGCACCGCCTGGACGCCAAGCGCGCCGAGGACCCCCGAGCCTCCCGCCGGGAGAAGGCCACGGCCGACGCGGCATGATGGTCGCCGTGGCGACCGATGACAGCAGTATCCAGCAGCACAAACCCGACGCTCCTTCCCGGCGTGCGCGACGCCGCATGACCGGGAAGGAACGTCGGGAGCAGCTTCTCGACATCGGGCGCAGGCTGTTCGCCGAGCGCGGCTTCGAGGCCACCTCGGTGGAGGAGATCGCGGCCAAGGCCGGGGTCTCCAAGCCGGTCGTCTACGAACACTTCGGCGGCAAGGAAGGGCTGTACGCCGTCGTCGTCGACCGCGAGATGCGCCAGCTCCTGGACATGGTGACCAGTGCCCTCACCGGCGGTCACCCGCGCGAGCTGCTGGAGCAGGCCGCCTTCGCCCTGCTGGACTACATCGACACCTACACCGACGGCTTCCGCATCCTCGTGCGCGACTCGCCCGTCGCCTCCACCACGGGCACCTTCGCCTCCCTGATCAGCGACATCGCCACGCAGGTCGAGGACATCCTCGGCCGGGAGTTCAGCGCCCGCGGCTTCGACGAGAAGCTCGCCCCGCTCTACGCCCAGGCGCTCGTCGGCATGGTGGCCCTCACCGGCCAGTGGTGGCTGAACGCCCGCAAGCCGAAGAAGGCCGACGTCGCCGCCCACCTGGTGAACCTCGCGTGGCACGGCCTCGACGGGCTGGAGCAGCACCCCCGCCTCATCGGGCACCGCAAGGCGTGAGCTAGGTGTTGTAGGTGTTCTGGGCGCGCGGCAGACCGTCGATGACCAGGCACTCGGCGGCGTCGGCGGCACGGTCGACGAAGTAGTCCAGCTCCTTGCGCTCGGCCGAGCCGAAGTCCTTGAGGACGAAGTCCGCGACGGCCATCCGGCCCGGCGGACGGCCCACGCCGAAGCGCACCCGGTGGTACCCGTTCCCCAGGGACTTGGTGATGGACTTCAGGCCGTTGTGGCCGTTGTCCCCGCCGCCCAGCTTGAGGCGGAGCGCTCCGTAGTCGATGTCCAGCTCGTCGTGGACGACGACGATCCGCTCGACCGGCACCTTGTAGAAGTCGGCCAGGGCGGTCACCGGGCCGCCGGAGAGGTTCATGTACGTCATGGGCTTGGCCACGACCACGCGCCGGCTGCCCGGACCGGGCGGGCCGATACGGCCCTCGACGACCTGGGCCCGGGCCTTGTGCGCCTTGAACGCCGAGCCCATCCGCTCGGCCAGCAGGTCGGCCACCATGAAGCCCACGTTGTGCCGGTTCCCCGCGTACCCGGGGCCCGGGTTGCCGAGCCCGGCGATCAGCCAGGGGCCGGTGGTGGACTCGCTCATGCCTGCTTCTCCCTGCGGCTGGTTCCGGGGGCCGACGCGGCCCCGGGGGATGCACACACTACGGGCCGGGCCGCGGGAGACCGCGGCCCGGCCCTGGGGGGTGTCTCGGAAACACCCCCTGGGGTCACTCGGCGGACTCGGCCTCGCCCTCGCCCTCCTCGGCGGCCTCAGCCTGCGCCGCCAGCACCTGGATGACGGTGGTGTCGCCGTCGACGGCCAGGGTGACGCCGGAGGGCAGCTTCACGTCCTTGGCCAGGACGCTGTCACCGGCGGCCAGACCGGCGATGGAGACGGTGACCGACTCCGGGATGTGCGTCGCCTCGGCGTGGACCGGCAGAGCGTTGAGCGAGTGCTCGAGGATGTGCTGACCCGGGGCCAGGTCGCCCTCGGTGACCAGCGGGATCTCGACGTCGACCTGCTCGCCCTTCTTGACCGTGAGCAGGTCGATGTGGACGAGGAAGCCGCGGATGGCCTCACGCTGCACGGCCTTGGGGATGCACAGCTCCTTCTTGCCCTCCACGTCCAGGTTGATCAGGACGTTCGAGGTCTTCAGGGCCATCATCAGGTCGTAGGCGGGGATGACGACGTGCACCGGCTCGGCACCGTGGCCGTAGATCACGCCGGGGACCTGCTCCTTGGCCCGCAGTCGCCGGGACGCGCCCTTGCCGAACTCGGTGCGGATCGTGGCGGAAAGCTTCACTTCGGACATGACGTTCGCTCCTCGTCTGGGGGTGAATCGCTACACGTCACCCGGCCACGAACGGCCTGCTACGAAGAGCGCGTCGATTACGGACCACCGCGCCGTGAGAACGGTGCGGCCTCCCTCGCCGAGCAACCCGCTCAGGGTACCCGGCCGGGAGGCCGCACCGTAAATCGATCAACCGGCCCCAGGGCCCGGCCCTGCGGTCAGGCCTCCTCGAAGAGGCTGGTGACGGAGCCGTCCTCGAACACCTCGCGCACCGCGCGGGCGATGGTCGGGGCGATCGACAGGACGGTGATCTTGTCCATGTCCAGCGCCTCCGGGGTGGGCAGCGTGTCCGTGAAGACGAACTCGCTCACCCGGGAGTTCTTCAGCCGGTCCGGAGCCGGGTGGGACAGGATGCCGTGGGTCGCGGTGACCATGACGTCCTCGGCGCCGTTGGCGAAGAGGGCGTCCGCCGCCGCGCAGATGGTGCCGCCGGTGTCCACCATGTCGTCGACGAGCACGCAGACGCGGCCCTCCACGTCACCGACGACCTCGTGCACGGTGACCTGGTTCGCCACGTCCGGGTCCCGGCGCTTGTGCACGATGGCCAGCGGGGCGCCCAGCCGGTCCGCCCAGCGATCGGCGACACGCACCCGGCCGGCGTCGGGGGACACGACCGTCAGCTTGTCCCGGTCCACCCGGTTGGCGATGTAGTCGGTGAGCACCGGCAGCGCGAACAGGTGGTCGACGGGACCGTCGAAGTAGCCCTGCACCTGGTCGGCGTGGAGATCGACGCTCAGCACCCGGTCGGCGCCGGCCGTCTTCAGCAGGTCGGCCATGAGGCGGGCCGAGATCGGCTCGCGGCCGCGGTGCTTCTTGTCCTGCCGGGCGTAGCCGTAGAACGGGATCACGACCGAGATGCTGCGCGCGGAGGCCCGCTTCAGCGCGTCGATCATGATGAGCTGTTCCATGATCCACTTGTTGATCGGAGCCGTGTGGCTCTGGATCAGGAAGCAGTCGGCGCCGCGCACCGACTCCTGGAAGCGGACGTAGATCTCACCGTTCGCGAAGTCGATGGCCTTCGTCGGGACCAGGTCCACCCCGAGCTCGCTGGCCACCTCCTCGGCCAGCTTGGGGTGAGCGCGGCCGGAGAAGAGCATCAGCTTCTTCTCGCTGGTCGTCTTGATCCCGGTCACTGCGGTGTCTCCTTGGGCTGCGGTGGTTGTGCGCCTATCACGGTACGCCCCGGTGGGCACACCTCGTCATCGGCCGTCCTTTTGCAGGTGTGACGGTGGTCATGCCTTCCGGATGCCGGAATCCTCCGCGTCCTGCGCCGGGCGTGCCGTCTGGGCCGCCTGCGCCGCGGCACTGCCGGGCCGCTTGCGAGCCACCCAGCCCTCGATGTTGCGCTGCTGCCCGCGCGCCACGGCCAGCGAGCCGGGCGGTACGTCCTTGGTGATCACCGAGCCGGCCGCCGTGTAGGCGCCGTCCCCGACGGTCACCGGCGCGACGAACATGTTGTCCGAGCCCGTCTTGCAGTGGGAGCCGATGGTCGTGTGGTGCTTGGTCTCGCCGTCGTAGTTCACGAACACGCTGGCCGCGCCGATGTTCGTGTACTCCCCGATCGTGGCGTCGCCCACGTAGGACAGGTGCGGGACCTTCGTGCCCTCGCCCACCCGCGCGTTCTTCATCTCCACGTACGTGCCCGCCTTGGACTTCAGGCCCAGCTCGGTGCCCGGCCGCAGATACGTGTACGGGCCCACCGACGCCTGCGCGCCGATCCGGGCGCCGACCGCCACGGTGTGCGTGACCTCGGCCTCCGCGCCGACGAACGTGTCCGTCAGCCGCGCCTGCGGGCCGACCTCGCAGCCCGCGGACAGGTGCGTCGAGCCCAGCAGCTGCGTACCGGGGTGGACGAGGGCGTCCGGCTCGAACGTCACCGTCACGTCCACCCATGTCGACGCCGGGTCCACGACCGTCACCCCGGCCAGCATCGCCCGCTCCAGCAGCCGGTCGTTCAGCAGCCGACGGGCCTGGGCGAGCTGCACCCGGTTGTTGATACCGACGATCTCCCGGTGGTCCGCGGCGACGGCGGCTCCCACCCGGTGGCCCTCCCCGCGCAGGATGCCCAGCACGTCGGTGAGGTACTCCTCGCCCTGGCTGTTGTCGGTGCGCACCTTGCCCAGCGCCTCGGTCAGCAGCGCGGCGTCGAAGGCGAAGACCCCGGAGTTGATCTCACCGATGGCGAGCTGCTCCTCGGTGGCGTCCTTGTGCTCGACGATGGCGGTGACCGAACCGTCCGCCCCGCGCACGATCCGCCCGTACCCCGTCGCGTCCGGCACCCGGGCCGACAGTACCGTCACCGCGTTGCCCTCGGACGCGTGCGCCGCGGCCAGCGCGGCCAGCGTCTCCCCGGTCAGCAGCGGCGTGTCCCCGCAGGTGACGAGCACCGTCCCGGACAGCGTCACACCGTCCGCGGCCAGCTCCTCCAGCCCCATGCGCACCGCGTGCCCGGTGCCGTTCTGCTCGTGTTGCACGGCCGTGCGGGCACCCGCGTCCAGCCCCGTCACGTGCGAACCGACCTGCTCACGGGCGTGGCCCACGACCACGACGAGATGCTCCGGGTCCAGTTCCCTGGCTGCGGCGACGACGTGACCCACGAGCGACCGCCCGCAGATCTCGTGCAGAACCTTCGGCGTCGACGACTTCATGCGGGTGCCCTCACCCGCTGCGAGAACGACGACGGCTGCCGGGCGGTTGGCGCTCACGGTATGCCCTTCGGCTTCGGGTGAATGTCACCCGAAGGATACCGCTGCGTCCCCGCGGACCGGGTGCCAGCCCGGCGCGCGGGGACGCGGACGGCGGACCGCGCGCCGGGGCCCGGAGCTCAGTCGGCCACGTGGCCGCGGCCGGTGAGGGCCGCCAGCGAGGCCCGCACCCGCGCCAGGTGTTCGCGCAGCTCGTCCGCCTCCTCGCCGTGCTCCCGCAGCAGCCGCGCCGTCTCCGCCTCGACCCGCTCCTCCTCGGAGCGGGCCGTGGCCACCAGCCCCTCGGCCTCGGACCGTGCCTCCTCCTCGGCCAGCTGCGCCGCGCGCTCCGCCTCCGCCTGCTCGCGCCGCGCCGCCGCCAGCGCCTCCCGGCCGCGCTCCTCCAGCGCCGTCACCCGGGCCGCCACCTCGGCCTCCCGCGCCGCCAGCTCACCCTCGGCCGACTCCCGCCGTGCCCGGTGCTCCCGCTCCTGGCCCTCCAGCAGCGCCGTGCACCGCTCCGAGACCTCGCGCAGCGCCTCCTCGGCCTCCCCGCGCACCCGGCCGGCGGCCTCCCGGGCCTCCTCGCGCAGCTCGTCCGCCCGCGCCCGGGCCTCGGCCAGCACCCCGTCCGCGGCCTCCGTCCCGGCCGACCGGGTTCGCGCGGCCTCCGCCGCCGCGGCCTCCCGCCGGGCCCGGCCCGCCTCCTCGGCCTCGGCCCGCAGCCGGGCCGCGTCCTCCTCGCCGGCGCCCCGCACCGCCGCCGCCTCGGCCTCCACCTCGGCCAGCAGCGACTGGGCGCGCGCTCCCAGCGACTCGAACGTCGGTGGTGGCAGAGCCGCCACCACCGCGTGCAGCCGCTCCGCCTCCTCGCCCAGCTCCCTGGCGAGGACCTCCAGCCTCTCCAGCGACCCGCGCGCCTCCTCGATCTCCCGCCGGAGGCCGTCGACCTGCCGGTCCACCTGCGCGGGCCGGTAGCCACGGCCCCGTACGACGTCGAAGCCGTGCGGTGACTTCGTCGGAGACATCCCTGTAGGCCTCTTCCACTCGAGCGCGTCCGTCGTCCCAGGATGCGGCATAGCAGCCCATCCCGGGACGAACCCCGTCAGGCGTGTGCGAAGGAACCCGGGCTACAGCAACCCGTCCCAGAGCTGCTCCACCAGCACCGACCACCAGTTCTCCGGGTGGCTCAGCGCCGCCGGGTCGAGCGCGGCGAGCTGCTGCTGGAAATCCACCGTCCAGCGGCCCGCCTGATCCGGCGTCAGGCCGTAGCGCAGCCGCCACATCCGCCCCGCCATCGCCAGGCAGCGGGCGAACTCCGGCAGCCCGGTGTTGACGAACTGCGCCGGCGCGGGTGCCCCGTCCGGCGCCGCCTCCAGCGGGATGGCGACGATGTGCGCGGTGCCGTACTGCACGCACAGCTGGCGGCCGAAGTCGCTGCCCATCACCAGATACGTCCCGGCGTCCGGCCCCGGCTGCACGCCGCGCTCCTGCGCCAGCTCCGCCAGCGTCGGCACCGGCCGCCCCGGCTGGGCCTGCGCCCAGAAGAACGGGCCGAACTCCATGGGCAGCCCCGCCCACATCAGCGTCTGCGCGACGACGTCGGGCACGCCCTGCCGGGAGACGGCCCGCTGGTCGAACCGGAACACGCCCTGCGGGCCGAACGCCTGCTGCAGCTCCTGCCCGATCCCGTCCGGCGGGATCGGCGCGGCCTGCGGCACCGGCTGCAACGGCGCCCGCACCGGAGCCGGGCGCGCCGGGCCGTCCGCCACCTGGTGCAGCTCGCCCTGATGCGTCAGCAGATGCCGCATGCCCTGCTGCCGCGACCCGTGGTCGGTTCCGTAGGGAGCGGTGTGGCTCACCCGCACCTGCGGCCACGTCTCGCGGACCATGCGGGCGCAGTAGCCGCCCGGCAGATCACAGGACTCCAGCTCCGTGTGGAGCTCCAGCACCTCCTGCGGCGGCACGTTCATCGACCGCAGCTCGTAGAAGATCTGCCACTCCGGGTGCGGCGTCCCCGGTGCGGAACGCCGGATGAGCTGCTGCTCCGAGCCGTCCGGAGCGCGATAGCGCAGCACCGCCATGTACCCGGGGCCGACCATCGGCACACCCGGCTGCTGCGGATAGCCGTACGCCTGCCCACCGGGCTGCCCCTGCGGCACGCCCGGCGGAGGCTGCGGGCTCCCCGGGGGCGGCTGCGGCGGAGGCGGCGCGCTCGCACCGGACGGCCCCGGGCCCGCCAGCATCGTCGCGGCCTGGTGCACGTCACCACCGGTACCGCCCGGCGGAGTGGGCGGTGCCGGCGGCTGACCGCCCTGGCCCGGCCCGCCCTGCGGGCCCGCCAGCATCGTCGCGGCGTGGTGCACACCGCCGTCCGACGAGCCCTCGCCGGACGGCGGCGTGCCCGGACCCGGCTCGCCCGTACCGCCCTGCGCGGCCACGTCGTCCGCCGACACCATCTGCGTCGGCACGTAGCCACCGGCCACCCCGCCGGAGCTCCCCGAGCCCGAGGAACCCTGCGGCTTGCGCCCGGCGCCCGGAACCCCCGGCGCGCCCGGGGGCGGCGGCACCGTCGGACCCCGGCCACGCGAGGGCCGCGGCGTCGGCTTCACCTTGCTCGTCGCCGCGTAGGCGATGCTCTCGCCCTCCTCCGGCGGAGCCGGACGCTCCAGCGCCGGGGACAGCTTCGTCGGCGGCAGTGCGCTGCCCTCGGGCATCAGCTCCGTGCGCGCCTCGGCCACCGGCGCCGGGGGCTCCGGCACGGCGCCCGCACCGGGCTCGTCGTCGCCTCTGCCGAGCGGCGGGCTGAACACCGTGTCCGGCAGGGCGATCGACTCGCCCTCACCCGAGTCCGAGGTGTCCGCCCAGCCGCCCACCACCGGGCGCGCGGGCTCCGCGGGCGCCTGCGCCGCCTGTGCCGCCTGTGCCGCCTGCGGCTCCGGTGCGGGCGGCGTCGCACCGCCCTGCGCGGGCGCCGCGGGCGTCGGCTCCGTCGGACGCTCACCGCCACGGCGGTCCGGAATGCCCATCCGGTCCGCGGCCTCCTGTAGCCAGTCGGGCGGCGACAGCA
Organism: Streptomyces sp. JJ38; assembly: GCF_019303475.1. GTDB lineage: Bacteria > Actinomycetota > Actinomycetes > Streptomycetales > Streptomycetaceae > Streptomyces. The sequence goes on along the minus strand of NZ_JABLSI010000002.1, from coordinate 145,308 downwards.
GGAACGACGTCGCCTCCAGATCCGTCCGCCGCGGGGGCGCCGGCTCGGGCGCGGCATCCGCCCGCGTCCCGTACTCCTCCAGATACCGGCGGATCACCTCACCCACCGACAGGCCCGGCCACAACGTCGACTCACCGCTGTCCCGCGCGATCACCAGCCGCGTCAGCCCGCCGTCGCCCCGCGGTCCGTCCGCGCGGTCCTCCGCCCAGGCCACGAAGCCCAGCTCGAACTCCCGCACCCTCACCTCGCGGTGCTGGTACGCCGGGACGCCGCCGTTGATCCAGCGCTCCGCCCGCTCCTGCGCCTGTGCGAACGTCACCATCGCGCTCACCCCTCCACCGCGACGGCACGCGCGAAGCCACCGTCGACCATCAGGTTCGCCACCGTCTCCAGCTCCGGCGGATTCCCCGCCAGGCGCAACAGAAACGCGTCGAAGTCCGCCCCGCACGGCAGCAGCAGCGCGTCCATGCGCTCCTGCACCCCGAGACCGTCCCGGTCCCGTGCGTCGTCGTACGCGCAGAACCACACCGATCCCACGCTCTCACCGCGCACCTTCACCGCCAGCAGGCCACCGTGCACGAACCCCACACCCAGGAAGTCCTTCGTCAGGTGATCCCGCAGACACTTGTTCACGTACGCCAGGTCGTTGACCGCCGGCTCGTCGCGCACGGTGAAGAACGGCTGGTCCACCAGCAGCCCCAACTCGGCGTCCAGCGCGACCCCGACCGGCGCGCAGCCGCCCGCCGCCTTCAGGAACGACCGGTAGGCACCGGGCAGCCGGTACCCCAGCGACTCCTCGACCTGGACGACCTTCTCCTCCGGCACCGCCACCCCGTGCGGCACCTCGAAGTGCGCCGGACGCGTCTCCTGCAGCGGACGCGTGCCCCGCTTGCCGTGGTCCACCGCCGCGGTGGACAGACCGCCGTGATGCCGCAGCAGAGCCTTCACCTCCACCGGCACCAACTCCATCCGGCGGCTGTGCGGAACGTGATGCCACGTCCACCCGTGCGGCGTCGCCACCGGCGGAAGATCCGCCCACAGCTCGTGCCCCTCCGCGTGCTGGGCCACGTTCGCCGACACGTAGTCCGTCAGCCGCAACTCGTCGACGCCGAAGCCCTCCGGCGGCTCGGCGATCTCCGCCGCCGCCCGCGCGTACGGCGTGAACGACGGGAACCCCGAGGCGTCCACCCGCACCCCCTGCGGGAAGCGCGCACCGCGCACCGGGTCCGGAAAGTGCACGACCTGACCCGCGTACGCCGCATTCGGCGGCGCGGCCTCCTGCCCGAGCCGACCTGTCGTCATTGGCGGTGCTCCCTGTGAGTGGCGACTGCTCGCCCCACAGCGTATGCGCTCCCTCCAAGGCCCCATCCGACGCCCGTCTCCCGGCGCCTGTCACAGATCCGGGACACACCAGGCACAGAACCCGCCTTACGCTGCCACGCGAACATTTGGCAAAGTCGACCCCACCTGACGGGGGACGAAACGGGGAGGGAGCACCACCATGCAGGCGACGCACCACACCACCACCGACCCCCGGCTCGGCTGGGGAGACGCCCCCGAGACCGGCACCGCGCCCATACCGCGCCACCGCCGCGACGGCATCATGCCGACGACGGCCGCCGCCCTCTCCGTCCGCGGCACCACCCTCACCTGTGCCGCCGGGAAGTCCGGCCCGCCCCCCGTGCACCACCCGCTCGTACAGGACTTCCTCGACACCCTCACAACCGAGCGTCGCGAACGTCACACCGGACGCTGCCCCGAAGCCGTCCTCATCTCCCGCTACCTCACCAGCGCCGAGGCCACCCGCTCCAGACGCGCGGCCCGAAAACCCTTCACCGGCGGTGACGCCCGCCGGGCCCTCAAGCACGCCAAGATCACCACCCGTCGCATCCGCGAACAGGGCGACCCCGAACACGGCACCTACGCCCCGCCCTGCCGCTCCTGCGACGCCCTCCTCGCCCACTTCGGCGTCCGCGCCGTCGACCCCACCCGCACCAGCCGATGACCACCCGATTCCCCGTCGCCGTCGACGCCGCCCTGCGCGACGCCGGCTGGCGCCCCGGCCGCTGGGACATGCGCCAGGCCGAGATCTGGGCCGACGCCCTGCGCGCCCACGCCTCGCCCGCCGGACACCGGCACGCCCTCTTCCCCGCCGCCGTCGAGGCCTGGGCCGAGTTCGGCGGACTCCGCATCGCCGGCACCGCGCCCGGCCGCCACCTCGCCCCCACCCCGGCCGTCATCGACCCCTCAGCCGGGCTCCACTGGGCCCGCACCCTCGCCGACCTCGGCCGCGCCCTCGACACCCAACTCGCCCCGCTGGGCACCGAGGAGGGCCACCACGGCGAACCCGCCGCGCTCCTCGTCCTCGACCGGGAGGGCCGCGTCTACAGCCTCGACCACAGCGGCGACTGGTACCTCGGGTACGACGTCGACTCCGCACTGGCCACGCTCGTCACCGGAACCCGGCCGCAGCGCCTGGAGTACCCCCAGCACTGACGGCCGCCCGGCAGGCGCGGGCCCCGGGGCGGTCAGCGCGGGCCGGTCGCGCGGGCCCGTCAGCGCGGGCGGCCCTCCGGAATGACCGCCGACACCCGGAAGCCCCCCGAATCCGTCGGGCCCGACACGAAGACGCCCCCCAGCGCCGTCACCCGCTCCCGCATCCCCACCAGGCCGTTGCCCCCGCTCGGCAGCCCCGCGTCCGCCACGCCCGCCCCCGGAGCCGCGTTCTCCACCTGCACCGCCACCTCCGCGCCCCGGTGCGCCAGCCGCACCCGGGTCGCCGCCCCCGCCGCGTGCTTGTGCACGTTCGTCAGCGCCTCCTGGACAACCCGGAACGCCGTCTGCTCCACCTGAGGCCCGTACGAGCGCACCTCGCCCTCGACCGACAGCTCCACCGTCATCCCGGCCGCCCGCGACTGCCCCACCAACTGCTCCAACTCGCCCAGGCGCGGGCCCTCTCCGTCCGCCCGCAACAGGGCGTCCCGCTCGGCCGCCGCCGCCGCGAACCGGGCGACCCGCTCCAGTGGACGCTCCCCCTCACGCGTCGGCTCGGCCCCCCGCGCGCCGCCGGCCTCGTCGTCCTCGTGCGCCCGCAGCACCCCCAGCATCGCCCGCAGCTCCGACAGGGCCTGCCGCCCCATGTCCCCCACGAGCGCCGCGTTCCGCGCCGCCTTCGCCGGGTCCTTCAGCGCCACCGCCTGCAACGCCGCCGCGTGCACCACCATCAGGCTCACCCGGTGGGCCACCACGTCGTGCATCTCCCGGGCGATCCGCGTCCGCTCCTCGCCGCGCGCCCACTCCGCGCGCTCCTCCGCCCGCTCGGCCAGCAGCGACAGCTCCCGCTCCAGGCCGTCCGCCCGCTCCCGCAGCGCGTCCACCAGCCGCCGCCGCGCGCCCACGTACAGCCCCAGCAGCACCGGTGGCAGCACCGTCACCGCCGACAGCAGCGCCGCCAGCAGCAACAGGAACCACCGCGGCCCGGGGACGTCGGCCTCCGCCCCGCCCGGCAGGAACTGCAGATACGTGACGACGAACGAGCCGACGACCATCATCCCGGCCAGCAGGGCGATGATCCGGCGCGGCACATCCGTCGCCGACAGCGTGTACAGCGCCACCGTGGCCAGCAGGAAGCCCATCTGCGCGGGCATGACCGCGATGGCCACCAGCACGACGGCGATCGGATAGCGCCGACGGAAGACGAGCGAGCCGCCCGCCAACAGCCCCAGCAGCATCGCGGCGACGACCGGCAGCCCGGTCTGCGAGGCGAACGGAACCCCCTCGGCCGCGCACTCCACCGCGGACACGACGCCCAGCGAGACGTCCAGCACGGCAGCGCGTCTGCGTCTCCACCACAACGGTCCCGCCCGCCCCCGCGGCACCTCAGCCCCCGACTCGGTCATACCGACCACCCTAAGACCCCGCGCCAGCCGTTTCCCGGCGGCGCCCGAGGCGGATCACCTGCGCATTCGCGCACGGCGCGCCGCGGGGAACCGGAGCCGCTCGTTCCTCGCTCGAACTGGTGAATCGACCGCGCATTCGACCCGCCGACGTGCGCGAGCCCTCACTCTGTGTGCATGAGCCGAACGTCAGAACGCGGACGCGGCGGCGTGCCCGCCCGGCGACGCCGCCACCCGAACGCCAAGGACCACCTCTGGGAGCGGGCCCGTGAGCTGCGCCGCCAGGGCCGCCGCTACGACGAGATCGCCGCCGAGCTCGGCGTCTCCAAGAGCTCCGTCTCCCTCTGGGTCCGCGACCTGCCGAAGCCGCCCCGGGTTCCCGATCCTGATCGGATGACGCGGATGAGTCGTGCCTATTGGGGGCCCGTGCTCCGCCGACGGGAGGCGGAGCGACGGGAGGTGAGGAGCCAGGCTGCCAGTGAGGTGGGCGCGCTGTCCGAGAGGGAGTTGCTGATTGCGGGAGTCGCCCTGTACTGGGCGGAGGGCGCCAAGAGTAAGCCACATCGTCGTAGTGAGCGGGTCGTCTTCGTCAACAGTGACCCCGACGTCATCAGCGTCTATCTGCGCTGGCTGGACTTGCTCGCGGTGGACCGGAGTCGCTTGCGCTTCGCTGTGAACATCCACGAGTCCGCGGATGTGGCCGCGGCCGAGCGGTTCTGGGCGCAACACATCGGCATTCCGGCCTCGTGTCTCCAGAAGGCGAGCCTCAAGCGGCACAACCCGAAGACGACGCGTCTGTCGGCTGGACCACGCCACCGGGGGTGTCTACGGGTGGTTGTTCTCGGCGGTGCTGATCTCTACCGTCGCATTGAGGGCTGGTGGTACGGCATAGTGGAGGGCGTCAGTTCGGCGGCCGGAGATGGGTGTCCGAATTGACCTATATGCAGTCCCCCGTGGTGTAATTGGCAACACTGTCGGTTTTGGTCCGATCATTCCAGGTTCGAGTCCTGGCGGGGGAGCAGCGTGGAAGGGCCCTGGCCGAGTTGTCGGCCGGGGCCCTTCGTGTTGCCCGGCGCCCGCCGGGCCCTGCGGCTTGACCCTGACGTCAGGGGAGGGGCGAGGCTTCCCCTAAGGGGCGGGGCAGGGTCGCGCCCGGGCACCGTTCGTCCCTGCGTACGACGAGGACGAGGGGCCCGCGTTCCTACGGTTGGGGCGTAGTCGAGGGGTGGGGAAAGCCCCCGGTCGACAGACCGACAGACACCATCGCGGCGCACCCCCTTCCTGCACGAGGCTCGACTCGGCAAGCCACGCACGTCACCAACACGAACACGATCAGAGGGAGAACACCGTGACTACGGCTGTAGCGGACGCCATGTCCGGGGGGTCCGGCGGGACCGGGGGGCCTACGGCCGTCGCGGCGCAGGCGCGACAGGTCGTCAAGGCGTACGGCTCGGGGGAGACGGAAGTGGTCGCCCTCGACCGGGTCGACGTGGACATCGCCGCCGGCGCGTACACCGCGATCATGGGCCCGTCCGGCTCCGGCAAGTCGACGCTGATGCACTGTCTGGCGGGGCTGGACACCGTCTCCTCGGGGCGCATCTGGGTGGGGGACACCGAGATCACCGGGCTGAAGGAGAAGAAGCTGACGCGGCTGCGCCGCGACCACATCGGCTTCGTCTTCCAGTCGTTCAACCTGCTCCCCACGCTGAGTGCGCTGGAGAACATCACGCTGCCCATGGACATCGCAGGCCGGAAGCCGGACAAGGCGTGGCTGGACCGGGTGGTGGAGACGGTGGGGCTGCGGCAGCGGCTGAGGCACCGGCCGAACGAGCTGTCGGGCGGTCAGCAGCAGCGGGTCGCGGTGGCGCGGGCGCTGGCGGCGCGGCCGGACATCATCTTCGGTGACGAGCCGACGGGCAACCTGGACTCGCGTGCGGGCGCCGAGGTGTTGGGCTTCCTGCGCCGTTCGGTGGACGAGCTGGGGCAGACGATCGTGATGGTCACGCACGACCCGGTGGCGGCGGCGTACGCGGACCGGGTGCTGTATCTGGCGGACGGCCGGATCGTGGACGAGATGCGGCGGCCGACGGCCGAGATGGTGCTGGACCGGATGAAGGCCTTCGACACGGTCGGGCGGGTGTCATGACGATCGTACGGACGTCGTTGCGCAACTTCTTCGCGCACAAGGGCCGGATGGTGCTGTCCGGCATGGCGGTGGTGCTGTCCGTCGCGTTCGTCTGCGGGACGCTCGTGTTCACGGACACGATGGGCGCCACCTTCGACAAGCTGTTCGGTGACACGGCGCCGAACGTGATGGTGTCGCCGGAGGAGCGCGAGGGCGGCGGCGGTGACGACGAGCTGCCGTCGAACGGCCGCCCCGACACGCTGCCGGCCTCGGTGGTCGAGCGGGCCGGGGAGGTCGAGGGCGCCGAGACGGCCTTCGGTGTCGCGATGAGCATGGCCGTCACCGTGGTGGACGGGGACGGCGAGAACATCGGCCCGACGACGGGCGCCCCGACGATCGCCAGCAACTGGACGGAGCTGGACCGCCGGGCGATGACGGTGTCGGCCGGCCATCCGCCGCGGGGGCCCGACGAGGTGATGGTCGACGCCGACACCGCCGAGAAGCACGGCATCGGGCTCGGCGACGAGCTGCGCACGATCTCGGTGTTCGGCGAGTTCACCTCCAAGGTGACGGGCATCGCCGAGTGGGAGATGACGAACCCCGGCGCCGCGGCGCTGTACTACCCGACGGAGGTCGTGCAGGAGCGGCTGCTGGGCGGTGGTGAGGTGTTCACGTCGGTGGCCGTGCTGTCGGCGGACGGCGTCACGGACGAGCTGCTGAAGAAGCACGTGGTGGCGGCCGTCGAGGACGGGCTGTCGGTGCAGACGGCCGAGGAGTACGCCGCCGAGAACCAGGAGGACGTGGGCGGCTTCCTGGACGTCATGCGGTACGCGCTGCTGGGCTTCGCGGGGATCGCGGTGCTCGTGGGTGTGTTCCTGATCGTCAACACGTTCTCGATGCTGGTGGCGCAGCGCACGCGTGAGCTGGGGCTGATGCGGGCGATCGGCGCGGAGCGGCGGCAGGTGGGCCGCTCGGTGGTGATCGAGGCGCTGCTGCTGGGCGTCGTCGGCTCGCTGATCGGCATCGGGGCCGGTGTGGGGATCGCGGTCGGGCTCATGGAGCTGATGGGCCTGATGGGGATGAACCTCAGCACGGACGACCTGACGATCGCCTGGACGACGCCGGTGGTGGGTCTGGTGCTGGGCGTGGTCGTGACGCTGCTGGCGGCGTGGCTGCCGGCGCGCCGGGCGGGCAGGGTCTCGCCGATGGCGGCGCTGCGCGACGCGGGGGTGTCCGCGGACGGTCGTTCCGGGAAGCTGCGCGCGGTCTCCGGCACGGTGCTGACGGCGGCCGGAGCGGCCGCGCTCGTCGCGGCGGGGACGGCGAGCGAGGCCGGGCCGGGGTCGATGTACCTGGCGCTGGGCGTGCTGCTGTCGCTGCTGGGCTTCGTGCTGGTGGGTCCGCTGCTGGCCCGGGTGGTGGTGCGGGCGCTGTCGGTGGTCGTGCTGCGGGTGTGGGGTCCGGTGGGCCGGCTCGCGGAGCGGAACGCGCTGCGCAATCCGCGGCGGACCGGGGCCACGGCGGCCGCGTTGATGATCGGCCTGGCCCTGGTGGCGGGGCTGTCGGTGGTGGGTTCCTCGCTGGTGGCCTCGGGCCGGGACGAGGTGGACCGCTCGGTCGGGGCGGACTTCATCGTCACGAGCACGGGGGGCCAGCCGGTGACGCCGCAGGTGGCGGAGTCCGTCAAGGGGTTGCCGCTGCTGGAGCACGTCACGGAGTACCGCTATCTGTCCGGCGCGGAGCTGCGGCTGCCGGACGGCGAGCGGGTGCCGGGGGACGTCTCCGCGGTCTCGCCGACGTACGCGCAGGACGTGCGCGCGGAGACGGTCGAGGGGGAGCTGTCGGACGCGGTCACGGCCGGTGGCATGTCGGTGGGCGAGGAGTTCGCCACGGAGCACGGGCTCGGTGTCGGGGATCGGCTGGAGGTGCTGTTCCCCGGTGGGGAGGGCGCGGAGCTGGAGATCCGTGCGGTGACGTCGGCCGAGACGATGATCGACCAGGGCCAGATGTACCTGGCGCTGGCGACGGCGGAGGCGCACATTCCGCAGGACCTGATGCCGCTGAACATGATGATGCTCGGCACGGCGGTCGAGGGCAGCGAGAGCGCGGCCTACGAGGCGCTGAAGGCGGAGCTCAAGAGCTACCCGCAGTACGAGGTGCGGGATCAGGCGGAGTACAAGCAGCTCCTGGAGGACCAGGTGGGCCAGCTGCTGACCATGGTCTACGGGCTGCTGGCGCTGGCGATCATCGTGGCCGTGCTGGGTGTGGTGAACACGCTCGCGCTGTCGGTGGTCGAGCGGACACGGGAGATCGGGCTGCTGCGGGCCGTCGGGCTGTCGCGGCGCCAGCTGCGCCGGATGGTGCGGCTGGAGGCGGTCGTGATCGCCCTGTTCGGCGCGCTGCTGGGCCTGGGCCTGGGCCTGGCCTGGGGCGTGGCGGGGCAGCAGCTGCTGGCTCTGGAGGGCCTGCGCACGCTGGAGATCCCGTGGCCGACGATCGTCACGGTGTTCCTGGGCTCCGCGGTCGTGGGTCTGCTGGCGGCGCTGGTCCCCGCCTTCCGGGCCGGCCGGATGAACGTGCTCAACGCGATCGCCACCGACTAGGCGACTGGGCGGCCGGGTGGCGCGCCGCCGCCGGAGGGCGTGCGGCCGCACACGCCGAGGCCCCCGGTACGGGTTTCCCGTGCCGGGGCCTCGGCGTGCCGGGCGCGGGCGGGGCGGGGGCGGCCACGCTGCCCGGACGTGGTCGTCTGTCGGCCGTTGTCGCCCTGAGCGCGTACGCTGGGCAGCCCCGGCCCGCACGCGTGTCGGGTCCTTCGTGTTGTCCGAGGACGGAAGAAAACACCAAGCCATGAGCCTGTCCGGTCTGCTTGATGCGGTGGTTGCCGACGCGGGGCTGCGCGAGGCGGTCGAGGCCGCCGTCGCGGGGCGGCGTCGTGAGGTGGATCTGGTGGGGCCGTCGTCGGCGCGCCCCCTGGCGGTGGCGGCGCTGGCGCGGCGCAGCCCGGGCCCGGTGCTGGCCGTGACGGCCACAGGGCGCGAGGCGGAGGATCTGGCGGCGGCGCTGCGCTCGCTGCTGCCGCCGGAGCGGGTGGCGGAGTTCCCGGCGTGGGAGACGCTGCCGCACGAGCGGCTGTCGCCGCGCAGTGACACGGTGGGCCGGCGGTTGGCGGTGCTGCGCCGGCTGGCGCACCCGGAGGCCGCGGACGAGGCGGGCACGGGCCCGGTGTCGGTGGTGGTGGCCCCGGTCCGCTCGGTGTTGCAGCCGCAGGTCAAGGGGCTGGGCGAGCTGGTGCCGGTGAGCCTGCGCACCGGGGAGTCGGCGGATCTGGGCGAGGTCGTGGACGGCCTGTCGGCCGCCGCGTACGCGCGGGTGGAGCTGGTGGAGAAGCGCGGCGAGTTCGCGGTGCGCGGCGGCATCCTCGACGTCTTCCCGCCGACGGAGGAGCACCCCGTCCGGATCGAGTTCTGGGGTGACGACGTCGAGGAGATCCGCTACTTCAAGGTGGCGGACCAGCGGTCGCTGGAGGTGGCGGAGCACGGGCTGTGGGCGCCGCCGTGCCGGGAGCTGCTGCTGACGGACGCGGTGCGGGAGCGGGCGGCGGCTCTGGCCGAGGCGCATCCGGAGCTGGGCGAGCTGCTGGGCAAGATCGCCGAGGGCATCGCGGTGGAGGGCATGGAGTCGCTGGCCCCGGTGCTGGTGGACGAGATGGAGCTGCTGCTCGACGTGCTGCCGCGGGGCGCCATGGCGGTCGTGTGCGATCCGGAGCGGGTGCGGGCCCGGGCGGCGGACCTGGTGGCGACGAGCCGGGAGTTCCTGGAGGCGTCGTGGGCGGCGACGGCGGGTGGCGGTCAGGCGCCGGTGGACGTGGGCGCGGCCTCGCTGTGGTCGATCGCCGACGTCCGGGACCGGGCGCGGGAGCTGGGCATGCTGTGGTGGTCGGTGTCGCCGTTCACGGCGGACGCCGAGCTGGGGCTGGACGACGGCGACACGGTGCGGCTGGGCCTGCGGGCCGCGGAGTCCTACCGGGGTGACACGGCGCGGGCGTTGGCGGACACCAAGGGCTGGCTGGCCGACGGCTGGCGGTGTGTGTACCTGACCGAGGGGCACGGTCCGGCCGCCCGCACGGTGGAGGTGCTGAGCGGCGAGGGGGTGCCCGCGCGGCTGGACGAGGAGCTGGCGGAACTGGCGCCCTCGCTGGTGCAGGTGTCGTGCGGTGCGCTGGAGCGCGGGTTCGTCGCGCCGGAGCTGAGGCTCGCGGTGCTGACGGAGACGGATCTGACGGGGCAGAAGGCGGCGGGCCGGGAGGCGGCCCGGATGCCGGCGCGGCGCCGGAAGACGATCGACCCGCTCACGCTGGAGGCGGGCGACTACATCGTGCACGAGCAGCACGGTGTGGGCCGCTACGTGGAGATGGTGCAGCGCACGGTGCAGGGCGCGACGCGCGAGTACCTGGTCGTCGAGTACGCGCCCGCCAAGCGCGGCCAGCCGGGGGACCGGCTGTTCGTGCCGACGGACCAGCTGGAGCAGGTCACCAAGTACGTGGGCGGTGAGGCGCCGTCGCTGCACCGGCTCGGCGGCGCGGACTGGACGAAGACGAAGGCGCGGGCGCGCAAGGCGGTCAAGGAGATCGCCGCGGACCTGATCAAGCTGTACTCGGCGCGGATGGCGGCGCCGGGGCACGCGTTCGGCGGCGACACGCCGTGGCAGCGGGAGCTGGAGGACGCCTTCCCGTACGCCGAGACGCCGGATCAGCTCACCACGATCGGTGAGGTGAAGGCGGACATGGAGAAGCCGTCCCCGATGGACCGGCTGATCTGCGGCGACGTGGGCTACGGCAAGACGGAGATCGCCGTGCGCGCGGCGTTCAAGGCGGTGCAGGACGGCAAGCAGGTCGCCGTCCTCGTCCCGACGACGCTGCTGGTGCAGCAGCACTTCGGGACGTTCTCCGAGCGGTACGGGCAGTTCCCGGTCGTGGTGAGGGCGCTGTCGCGCTTCCAGACGGACGCGGAGGCGAAGGCGGTCCTGGAGGGGCTGCGGGACGGCTCGGTGGACGTCGTCATCGGCACGCACCGGCTGTTCTCCTCGGAGACGAAGTTCAAGGACCTCGGTCTGGTGATCGTGGACGAGGAGCAGCGGTTCGGTGTCGAGCACAAGGAGCAGTTGAAGAAGCTGCGGGCGAACGTGGACGTGCTGACGATGTCCGCGACGCCGATCCCGCGCACGCTGGAGATGGCGGTGACCGGCATCCGGGAGATGTCGACGATCACGACGCCCCCGGAGGAGCGGCACCCGGTGCTGACCTTCGTCGGCCCGTACGAGGAGCGGCAGATCGCGGCGGCGATCCGCCGGGAGCTGCTGCGCGAGGGCCAGGTCTTCTACATCCACAACCGGGTGGAGTCGATCGACCGGGCGGCGGCGCGGCTGCGCGAGGCGGTGCCGGAGGCGCGGATCGCGACGGCGCACGGGCAGATGTCGGAGTCGGCGCTGGAGCAGGTCGTGGTGGACTTCTGGGAGAAGAAGTTCGACGTGCTGGTGTCGACGACGATCGTGGAGTCCGGGATCGACATCTCCAACGCGAACACCCTGATCGTCGAGCGGGGCGACAACTTCGGCCTGTCGCAGCTCCACCAGCTGCGTGGCCGGGTCGGCCGGGGCCGGGAGCGCGGGTACGCGTACTTCCTGTACCCGCCGGAGAAGCCGCTGACGGAGACGGCGCACGAGCGGCTGGCCACGATCGCCCAGCACACCGAGATGGGCGCGGGCATGTACGTGGCCATGAAGGACCTGGAGATCCGCGGGGCCGGAAACCTGCTGGGCGGCGAGCAGTCGGGGCACATCGCGGGGGTCGGCTTCGACCTGTACGTGCGGATGGTCGGCGAGGCCGTGGCGGACTTCCGGGCCTCGCTGGAGGGGAAGGAAGAGGAGGAGCCGCCGCTGGAGGTGAAGATCGAGCTTCCGGTGGACGCGCACGTCCCGCACGACTACGCGCCGGGCGAGCGGCTGCGGCTGCAGGCGTACCGCTCGATCGCCGCCGCCACCTCGGAGGAGGACATCGCGGCGGTGCGCGAGGAGCTGGCGGACCGCTACGGCCCGTTGCCGGAGCCGGTGGAGAACCTGCTCCTGGTGGCCGGGCTGCGGATGCTGGCCCGCTCGTGCGGGGTCACGGACGTCACGCTGCAGGGGAACAAGATCCGCTTCGGCCCGGTGGAGCTGCGGGAGTCGCAGGAGCTGCGGCTGAAGCGCGTCTATCCGGGCTCGGTGGTGAAGGCGGCGGCCGGCCAGGTGCTGGTGCCGCGCCCCAAGGCCGGGGGCATCGGCGGCAAGCCGGTGGTGGGCCGGGATCTGCTGGCCTGGACGGGCGAGTTCCTGGCCACGGTGCTGGGTTCCTGACCCGCGCCCCGAAGACGCGCGGGGAGCCGCGCGGGCCGCGGCCCCTGGGCGACGACGGAGACGAGGGCCCTTCCGGCGGGAGTTGCGGGAAGGGCCCTCGGGCGGACCGGTCGGGGCCGGCGTGGCCGTGGGTCAGAGCTGCAGGCTCCACTGGGCCGGGGCGGTGGTGAAGTCGATCAGCTCCACCTCCAGGTCGAGGATCTTCGCGTCGGCCGGGGCGTCGAAGGCGTACACGGCGGTGGCCTTCTTGCCGGGCAGCAGTTCGCCGGAGAAGCCGGAGCCGACGGTGTTGTCGAAGATCTCCTCGGCGTCGACGCCGTCCTCGCCGGCGCGGGCGCTGACGGTGATGAGGTCGGCGGAGACGTTCTCGTCGCCGGTGTTCTCCAGCGTGACGGTCACCTGGTGCGCCTTGTTGCCCTCGGTGTGGCCGACGGCGTACTCGTCGGGGGTGTAGCCCTCGGCCGCGGAGACGGTGATCTTGAGTCCGCTGTCGTAGACGGCGGTGTCCCCGGCGGAGTAGGCGCCGCTCTCGTCGGACTTCTCCTCGCCCTTCGTGTCCTCGTCCTTCGTGTCGCCCCCGGTCTTCTCCTCGCTGCTGGAGGGCTTGCTCTCCTTGGTCGGCTCGTCGTCCGTGCCGCAGGCGGTCAGTCCGCCTACCGCGAGGACGGCGGTGGCCACGGCGGCGATGAGCGTACGGGTGCGGGTGGTGTTCACGGACATGGCTGTACCCCTCGATTCCATGACGGACTTCGTCAGTGCGGCTCGCTGTGAACCGGTGGGTTAATAACAGCAGAGACTGTGAATCGAGTCAACACGATTCACAGTCTTCTTCGAGTTCACTGAGTGAACCGTGCTGTGAACCGCTCTCCGGGTATGCTCGAACGAACCCCAGCAGCCACCCGAGAGAGGCCGGTGACGTGTCGCAGAGCTCGCCAGACGTGCCCGAGGTGACGGCGGCCGGGATCGCCCGCCTCGCCGGAGTGGGACGGGCCGCCGTCAGCAACTGGCGTCGCCGTTACCCGCACTTCCCGCAACCCGTCGGCGGCACGGAGACGAGCCCGACGTTCGACCTCGGGGAGGTCGAGGAGTGGCTGCGCGCCCACGGCAAGCTCGCCGAGGTCCCCCTGCGGGAGAAGGTGTGGCAGCACCTCGAAGCCGACCCCGAGGGCGTCCCGGGCGCCCTCGCGCGGGCCGGGGAGTACCTGCTGCGGCATACCGGCGGTACCGCGTCGGCGCCCGCGCCCGCCTCCGCGCCTGCACCGGATTCCGCACCGGAGTCCGCTTCCGTGCACGCGTCCGCGTCCGCCGCCCAGGCCGTCCCCGGGCTGCCCGCCCTGGCCGACGAGCTGGGCCCCGGCGAGGCCTTCGCCTTCCTCCTGGGCCGCTACTTCGACGCCAACCCCCGCGCCTACACGCTCACCCCGCCGCCCGCCGCCGACCTGATGGCCCGCCTCGCCGGCCCCGCCGCGACCGTCCTCGACCCCGCCTGCGGCTCCGCCGAACTGCTCGCCGCCGCCCTGCGCCAGGGCAGCGGCGCCGTCGAGCTGTACGGCCAGGAGAGTGACCCCGCCCTCGCCCGGCTCGCCGCCCTCCGCCTCACCCTGTGCGACGGGACGCCGCGCCCCGCCGCCGTCCACGTGCGCACCGAGGACGCCCTGCGCACCCCCCTCGGCGAGCAGCCGGGTACCGAGGCCGTGCTGTGCCACCCGCCGTTCAACGAGCGCAACTGGGGCCACGACGAACTGGCCTACGACCCCCGCTGGTCGTACGGCCTGCCCGCCCGTACCGAGTCCGAACTGGCCTGGGTGCAGCACGCGCTGGCCCGGCTGCGGCCCGGCGGCACCGCCGTCCTGCTGATGCCGCCCGCCGCCGCGTCCCGCCGCACCGGCCGCCGCGTCCGTGCCGCGCTGCTGCGCCGGGGCGCCCTCCGCGCCGTCGTCGCGCTGCCCGCCGGGGCCGCCCCGCCGCACAGCCTCCCGCTCCACCTGTGGGTCCTGCGGGCCCCCGGCGGGCCCGTCGCCCCCGACCCGCACCTCCTCCTGCTGGACACCAGCACCCGGCACCAGGCCACCGGGCGGGACCCGCTGCCCTGGGAGGAGCTGAGCGCCACGGTCCTCGCCGCGTGGCGGGCCTTCGACGCCGGAAGCCCGGTCCCCGAGGAGCCCGGCGTGTGCGGCACCCGGCCCGTCATCGACCTGCTCGACGACGACGTCGACCTCGCCCCGGCCCGCCATCTGCCCCCGGCCGGTGGCACCGCGGACGCCGAGGCGCTCACCGGGATGCGCGGGAAGCTGGACCGCACCCTGCGCCGCACCCTCGAACTCGCCCCCGCCGCCGGCCCCGTGACCGACGACGGGCCGCGCTGGACGGTGACCACCGTGGGCGAACTCGTCCGCGGCGGCGCCCTGGAGCTGCGGGCGGGCGGCTCGGGCGGTTCCGGGGGCTCGGGAGGCTCCGAGGGAGAACCGGCCGTCACGCGTGAGGGCGACGTCGTCATCCCGGTCCAGGGCCGCGGCGCGGCCTACGTCGTCGCCGCCGACCGCGCGGGGGAGACCCTGGCCAAGCCGCTCTACCTGCTCCGCCCCGACCCGAACGCCCTCGACCCCTGGTTCGTGGCCGGCTTCCTGCGCTCGACCGCCAACACCCGGCAGGCCAGCAGTTACGCCTCCACCGCCTCCCGCCTCGACGTGCGCCGCCTCCAGCTCCCGCGGCTCCCGTTGGAGGCCCAGCGCCGCTACGGCCTCCACTTCCGCCGCCTCGCCGACTTCGAGGCCGCCCTCGCCCTCGCCGCCGACGTGGGAACCCAGCTCGCCCAGGGCATGTTCGACGCCCTCACCGACGGCACCCTCACTCCGGACTGACCGCCCGCCGTCTCACCGCGTGCCCGCCCCGTGCCCCGTGAGCGGGAGCCCGGATACGCTCCTCCTACAAGCTGTCAGGTACGGCACGGAGAGATGGCGGGAGCATGAGCATGCACGACCCGGTCAGACCGGCGACCCCAACGCCCTACCGCCAGGGGCCCGGTGGCGGGGCGCTGGTGGTGCGGGTGCTGTTCGCGTCGTTCCCCGTCTGGTCGCTCGGCATCCTCGCCTGGGTGCCGTCCCTGCGGTTCGCCGTCCTGCGCCGCCGTCCCCTGGACTGGGCGGTGTTCGTGGGCTTCCTGACCCTGAGCGTCCTGGAGGTCGTCCTCGCCCTCGCTCTCGACGACGAGCCCGAGGGCTCCAACCTCAGTGCCGCGGTGGGTGGTTCCGTCCTCGTTCTGATCATCGGCGCGACGGTGCACGCCGTCCTCGGCGACCGCTTCCCCCGCCTGCCCCCTCACTACCCGCACCACCCCGGGCCGTACCCCGGGCCCCACCCCGGGGCCGTTCCGGGCGTCGTCCCCGGCGCCGTCCCGCCCGGGTACGGCTTGGGGGCGCCGCCCCCGCCCGCGCCCGGCTACGGCTACCCGCAGCCGCCCGCCGCGCCCCTCCACCAGCAGCCGACGCTCTCCGCCCCGCCGCCCGCCCCGGCTCCGGCCCGCACGCCCCCGCCCGCGAACCGGCACACGCCGCCGCCCCCGCCCGCGCCCGCCCCGGCCGCGCAGGGTCGGCCGGAGCCGCAGGGGCGGATGCGGCAGGTGGCCTCCGAGCTGGACGAGCTCGACGCGTTGCTGCGCAAGCGGGACGGCCGGTGATCGGCCGCGTCATCGCGGGCCGGTACGAGCTGACCGAGCCCCTCGGCAAGGGCGCGATGGGCCAGGTGTGGGGCGGCCACGACCGGGGCCTGGGCGGACGCCCGGTGGCGGTGAAGCTCATGCACTCCGGCCAGATGGCCTCGCTGTCGGGCAGCGCCGACCCGGAGGAGCTGCGCGAGCGGTTCGAGCGCGAGTGCCGCGTCACCGCCCAGATCGACCACCCCAACCTGGTCACCGTCTTCGACGCCGGGCGGGACGACGACGAGTTGTTCCTCGTCATGCAGCGGCTGGACGGCAGCGACCTGGCCGACCACCTCGCCGAGAACGACCCCTATCCGTGGCAGTGGGCCGTGGCCGTCGCCGCCCAGCTGTGCGCGGCCCTGGTCGCCGTGCACGCCGTCGGCATCGTCCACCGCGACCTCAAGCCCGGCAACGTGATCGTCCGCCCCGAGGGCCGCGTCGTCGTTCTCGACCTGGGCATCGCGGCCGTCGGCTCCGCCGCCGACACGCGCCTCACCCGCACCGGCACCCTCATCGGCACGCCCGTCTACATGGCGCCCGAGCAGGCCATCGGCACCGCGCCCGTCGGGCCCGCCGCCGACCTGTACGCGCTGGGCGTCATGCTCTACGAACTCCTCACCGGCCAGGTGCCCTTCGAGGCGCCCGAGGCCACCGGCCTGCTGTACAGGAAGCTGCACGAGGAGCCCGTCCCCGTCCGGGAGATCCGCCCGGAGACGCCGAGCGCGCTGGCCGCCCTCGTCCACCGGCTCCTGCACAAGGACCCGCAGGGCCGCCCGGCCGACGCGCACGAGGTCTACGAGGCGCTGGCCCCGCTGCTGCCCAGCCCCAAAGCCCCCGGCCCCGCGCTGCCCCTGGACCCGTCCCGGCCCTTCCGCCGGCCCCTGGAGCCCTGGCCGCAGCGCCCGGCCCGCACCGCTCCCGCCGCCGGCTTCGGCCCGCCGCCGGCGACCGGCCTCGCGGCCACCCTGGAGGACGTCCGGCGGCTGCTGTCCTACGGCCAGTACGCCCAGGTGGCCGACCTGCTGGGCGCCGCCCTGCCCACCGCGGCGGCCGAGCACGGCGAGGGCTCGCCGATCGTCCGCAGCCTGCGCAAGCAGTACGCGGTGACCCTGATGGAGGCGGGCCAGTACGCCCGCGCCCTGCCCGAGATCACCCGGCTGATCGCCGAGTACGCCGCCGAACGCGGCCCGCACGACCCGGTGGTCACCCAGCTCCTCCAGGACGAGGCTCTCTGCCGCCACAACCTCACCGGCCACTGACGCCGCTCGCCAGATGTGGCGCGTCCACGTCACCCCTTCGCGCGTCGTACGCGTGAAGTTCACCCCACGGCCGCCCAGCGGGCATCCGGGGACCACCCGCCCTGTCTAGGCTCGGCAGAAGGCGGCGCCGTGACCTGGCGGCCGCCTGGCCTGTCAGCCTCACCGGGAAACCACGTGCCCAAGCTTTCTGTGATCGTCCCCTGCTTCAATGTGCAGGAATTCGTGCCGGACACGCTCCGCAGCCTCTCCCGAAACGCCGGTCCGGACACGGAGTTCCTCCTCGTCGACGACCGCTCGACGGACGGTACCGGCGACCTGCTGGAGCGCGCGGCTCCGGACATTCCCCGGTCGAGAGTGCTCCGCCACGAGGTCAACCGAGGAATCTCGCAGGCCCGCAACACCGGCATCGACGCGGCTCGCGGCGACTATCTGACCTTCCTGGACGGCGACGACTGGTACGCCCCGGGCTATCTCGACGAGCTGCTCGCGGCGGCCCAGAGGCTGGACTGCGACTTCGTGCGCACTGACCACGTGCAGGCGAGTGGCCGTACGCGGTCCGTTCAGCGTGCCCCGGCGCCGCGGCGGGGCGTCGTCCTCTCCCCTCGGGACGCCATCGGACCGGCGACGATGAAGACGATGGTGGACTACCCGTTCGTCTGGGCCGGCGTCTACCGCCGGAGCCTCTTCGACGACGGGTTCCGGTTCGAGCCCCGGCTGCGCACCGCCGAGGACCGTGTCTTCACCTGGCAACTGCACCTGCGTGCCGAGACGTTCGCCACCGTCGGCCTGCACGGCGTCTTCTACCGGCGCGGCGTGGGGACCTCGCTCACCCAGATCGGGGACGAGCGCCAACTGGACTTCATCCCGGCGCATGACCGGATCCTGGAAGAGGTCGCGGCGCATCCGGAGGCCGACCGGTTCCTACCCAAGATCGTGCGCACCTACTGCGCGATGATCGCCTTCCATATGAGCGGATCGACCCGCTATGACGCCGAGACGACGAGGAAGTTGCGCGGCGAGGCTTCGGCGGCGCTCCGCAGAATGCCTTCCGACGTCCTCGAAGCGGTGCTCTCCGTGCTGGACGAGAAACGCGCCGTGGTACTGCGACGGCTGCGGGGGCGCGGCACCGGAAAGGCGGCATGACGGCATGGCCAAGGAAGCGATCCACGCGAATCCGACGGGTCGGCACGCCGAACTCCGTCCCCAGATCTTCGAGGTGTCCACTCTCTACGGTGCCGCCACCCTCTCCGCCGCGCTCGACGCCGGGCTCTTCGGGCCGGCGGACGCCGCCCGCCGCGTTCTCCTCGTCTCCAACAACGCGGCCGTTCCGGAGACCGCCACGCCGTTGGGCGACATGGCCGGCTGGGACGGCATCGTCACGCGCTTCGACCTGGTGGTCGACTGGAACGCCACGATCCGGCCTCTGCACCCGAGTGACTGGTCGCCCGTGGAGCAGGACGCCCCGCTGTGGCAGCGTGTCTTCCGGGAGGCCTGGGGGCTTGGCGAGGGTATCGCCGATCTGGTGGTGGAGTCCGTGCACGCCAACCCGGCCGCGGCCCTCGCGCGGATCTTCGCCGACGCCGACGTGCACGTCTACGCCG
This sequence comes from Streptomyces sp. JJ38, assembly GCF_019303475.1. Lineage (GTDB taxonomy): Bacteria > Actinomycetota > Actinomycetes > Streptomycetales > Streptomycetaceae > Streptomyces. Next base: position 126,337 of record NZ_JABLSI010000002.1, on the reverse strand, counting down.
ACGGGCTGATGAGCTACGGGCCGACCCGCGAGGCGCTGCCCTCGGCCACGGCCCCGCGCATCGTGCGACTGCTGCACCTGGACCTCGTTCCCGGCCTGCGGCCCCTGCTCCTGAGCGAGTACGAGGTCGGGTCCGAGACGGTCCCGGACGCGGCGTTCCGCGCCGTCCTGGACGAGCTCACGGCCGTCGCCGCGGACGATCCGGAGGTTCCGCGGGACCCCGAACGCGCGCCCGGCGCCGTGATCCTCGGTCAGTACCTCGCCGACCTCGGCATCCTCAGCACCGGGGAAGAGGAGGAACTGCACGCCCGCATGCTGCGCGCGGCGGCCGCCGCCGGGCACGAGAGGGTGCTGTTCAAGCCGCACCCCACCGCGCCGAGCCGCTACTCGCGGGCCTTGGAGAAGGCCGCCGCCGACTGCGGGGTCGAGCTGCTCGTCCCCACGACGCCGCTGCTGGCCGAGGCCGTCTTCGGCCGCTGCCGGCCCCGCCTCGTCGTGGGCTGCTTCTCGACGGCGCTGTTCACCGCGGCCACGTATTACGGCGTCCCCGCGGCGCGCGTGGGCACGGATCTCCTGCTCGACCGGCTCAAGCCCTACCAGAACAGCAACCGGGTGCCGCTCACCATCGTCGACGCACTCCTGCCCGACCTTGAGACGTCGAACGCGGCCGAGGCGCCCGGGGACGTCGGCCCCCTGGTCCGGACCGTCGGATACTGCATGCAGCCGCGGCAGTACCCCGGGCTGCGGGCGGAGGCGTTCGCATGGTTGGACGAGCACTTCGGGTCCCGAACCCAGCGTTACTTCAAGCGGCGGCGGCTGACCAGCCTGGAGCTTCCCGGCAGTCTCGCCCCCGCGGGCGGACGCTTCCCGGGCGGCGGTGCGGCGCTGCGGGTGGCCCGGCGTGTCAGGCGAGCGGCCTCCCGGCGCCGTGGAGGACATCGTTAGGCAACGTCGCGACGGTGCGCTGAACACCGGGTGAATCGGCCGCGCCGTTCGTCGTCGAGACGGTCGTCGTTCATCACCGGTACACCCGACCTCCGTACGGTGCTTCCGTAACGCCCGGTCAGCGGGGCGTACTTGAGGCTTGGAGCATCATGAAACGGGTCCGTACCGGATGGTTGGAGCGCCGCCTGGACCGGCGATCCGCTCCGGCACCGAACACCGAGGTCCCCATCCGCCCGACGACTCTCGACCAGAGCATCGACGCGTGTGCGGCACACAGCGGGAAGCTCGTGTACAACCGCGACCGTAAGCGTGCCGAACTGGGAGAGGCGCTACGGCAGCTCCTGGTCGTCCATGCCCGCTCGGCAGCCGGGTCGGCGAGCCGTGCTGGGCGTGGCTCGGGCTGGGCCAAGGAGTGTCCTGAGCTCCTCGACGCATTGCTGGAGGCCGGCAACAAGGCGCTGTACTGCTGGTCCGTCGCGGAGCTGGAGCTCGCACTGTCCATCACCGACGCCGTGCTGACCGAGCGGCCCAACTCGCGTGCGGGATGGCGGCTGCGCGCCCGCGTGCTGGAGGAGCAGGGTGAGGACGCGGGTGCGGCCGAGGCGCACGAGCGTTACGTCGCGCTCTGCCGTGACGACGACCTGGGCATCGCGGCGCGGGTGACGGGGCTGCGGCAGAGTGCCACCCGACTGGCAGAGCTCCTGGGCCTGCTGCGGGAGGAGTTCCCGAAGGCTTCCGGGTTCGTCGGCGGGGAACCGGCGGAGCTGTGGGCCGAGGGTCTTGCCCTGGACGAGCGGGGGGAGTGGCCGCAGGCCGCCCCCCGTTTGGTGGCCGCCCTGAGCACGATGCACGAGCAGGGCGCGTCGAGCACCGACATGGGCGAGGCGCTCGCGGGCTTCATGGACCGCTACACCACGCGTCGCCCCGACGGCGTGGTCGGCAGCGGCGCCGTTCTCCGCGCGTACGCGGACCACGCGCGCCTGCGCTCCCGAGGGCCGGTCGCGGACTGGGACGGCGGAGCGTCGATCATCACCGTCGGGGACTTCCGAAACCTCATCGCGGGCAAGAGCATCTGCCTCGTGGCCAACTCCCAGCGCGTCGGGTCGAGCTCCATGGGCGAGGAGATCGACTCCTACGACCTCGTCGTCCGTTTCAACTCCTTCCGCATCGACGCGCCCGCCACCGGCTCGCGCACCGACATCCACGCCACGATCCACAAGCACGGATTCAACTGGGGCGAGAAGGTGCAGACCCGCCTCGTCTTCGGCGGCCTGGAAGAGCAGTGGAAGCAGTCCATCCGCCAGCGCCTGGTGCCCGGAGCGCAGCGTTACCTCAACGACGCTTCGCTGCGCTGGCCCCTGCGCAACCTCGGGAGAGTCTCCGAGGAGGAGTGGCCCTCCATCCCCACCAGCGGCTTCAACATGCTGTGGCTGCTCGACTTCCTCGACGTCAATCCGACGATCGACCTGATCGGATTCGACTTCTACGACTCCGGCGCCTATCGGCTCCCGGGTGCGATGAAGCTGCCCATCACCTCCGTTCACGAGTACCTGAGCGAGAAGGCGTGGGTCATGGACCGGGCCACCAGCCGTACCGAGAAGAGGATTTCGCTCCGATGACCGCGCCAACCCCGGCGGCCGGCGCCGCAGCCCCCGATCTGACCGGCAAGCGCCGCGTGGCGTTCGCGTCGTACGTCGACGAGAACTACCTGCCCGGCTTTCTCGCCCTGCTGCGCAGCCTGGCCCTGTCGAACCCGGGCGTGTGCGAGGACTTCGTCGTCCTCTACGACGACCTGCGACCCGCGTCCGTCGCGGCGATCCGCCGCCTCCACCCGCGCATCGTGCTGCGCCGCGTCGACGACACGCGCTACGAGGACTTCGTCAAGGGGGATCCGGAGAACTACCTGATCCGCAAGGCGTACTTCATCCTGGACGTCTTCCGGATCCGCGACTACGACACGGTCATCACCCTGGACACCGACATGGTCGTCCTCGGCGACATCGGCGAACTGCTGACACTGCGCCACGGCCTCGCCGCCGTTCCCCAGTTCTTCCACGGCCAGCACAAGCTCAACAGCGGACTGCTCGTCATCCAGCGCGAGTACCTCACCGACGCGTTCTGCGCCCGGCTCGACGAGGCCGGCCGCTCGGGGAAGTACGAGCTGGACAAGCACGACCAGGGCATCCTCAACGCCGTTCTGGACGGGGACTTCGTCCGGCTCGACCCCCGCTTCAACTTCGTCAAGCGCAGGCTCTCGGGCGACAGGCCGGTACCCGACGACGTCGCCGTCCTCCACTTCACCGGCCGCCACAAGCCCTGGAACGGCGGAGAGGAGGGGTACACGCTCGCCGAGGAGGCCTGGCAGCGCCACACCATGAGCGAGAGCGCGCTGGCCGCCGCCTACATGTCCCAGCCCGGGGCCAAGCACCCAGACCTCCTCCTGCACTTCGGCCGTCAGCACGTCGAGCGCACCGGCGACGTCGCCGCCGCCCGACAGGTCGCGTCGGCGTGCATCGCCACCGGGCGCTACCAGGAGGCGGTGGACATCCTGGGAGGGCTCGCCCTCCCGGCCCGTGCCGCCTGGCCGCACGAGGTGCTCGGCACCGCCCTCATGGCGCTCTCCCGGTACGAGGAGGCCGAGGCGCACCTGCTGCTGGCCACCGCCGAGCCCAAGAACGCCGCCCGGTCGTACGGCCGGCTCGCCCAGCTCGCCTGGACCCTGAACGACGACGCCGCCGCACACCGGCACGCCGCCGCGGGCCTCGCCGTGGAACCGATCAGCCGCATGTGCCGCATCCTGCACGAGCGCACCCGCCCCGACACGGGCGCCGACGAGCCCGCCGCCGAGCCCTCGGGCCTGCTCTCGCACGTCGCCTTCTACATGGACCGGCAGGGCAACGCGGGCGACAAGCTGCTCCCGGAGTCCGTCCGGCTCTGCTTCGACAGCGACACCGGCCCCGCCCGCTGGCACTCCCAGCACGCCCACCGGCTCTTCGACGAGGCCGCCCTCGACCGCGTCAACGCGAGCCGCGGCCTGGTCGTCGGTGGCGGCGGGCTGTTCATCCCCGACACCGCGCCCAACGGCAACAGCGCCTGGCAGTGGAACGTCCCCGACCGCAACCTGGAGCGGATCACCGTACCGCTGGCCGTCTTCGCCGTCGGCTACAACGCCTTCGACGGCCAGTCCTACCGCAGGGACCGCTTCACCGAGAGCCTGCGCCTGCTGGTGGAGAAGTCGGCCTTCTTCGGGCTGCGCAACAGCGGCTCCGTGCGGAAGGTGCGCGACCTGCTCCCGGCCGAGCTGCGAGACCGGGTGCTCTACCAGCCCTGCCCGACGACCGTCACCCGGCAGCTCGTCCCCGGCTGGCAGGACCCGGCCGACCGGGCCGACACCATCCTGCTCAACTGTGCCTACGACCGCGCCGGACTCCGCTTCGGCCACGACTACGGCCACTTCCTCGGCGAGATGGCGAGGGCCGTCCGGGCCCTGGGCGAGCACGCCGAGGTGCGCTGCGTCGCCCACGCGCTGGAGGACGAGCGCATAGCCTTCGACCTGCGCCGCGAGCACGGCATCTCGCTGCCCGTCGTCCCGATGTACGACTGGGACTGCGACGCGATCCGCGCCGAGTACGCCCGCACCAGGCTCGTGATCGGCATGCGCGGCCACGCCGGCATGATTCCGTTCGGCTGCGGCACGCCGATCATCAGCCTCATCTCACACCCGAAGATGGCGTACTTCCTCGCCGACATCGAGCGCCCCGAGTGGGGCGTCTCCGTCCACGAGCGCGACCTCGGCACCCTGCTCACCGAGCGCGCCCTCGGCATCCTCGACGACCACGCCGCCGTCGTCGCCGACGTGCACGGGCGCCAGGACCTCCTGTGGAAGGTCACCCAGGACAACATGGCCGAGCTGCGCAAGACGTTCGGGGAGCCGCCGGCATAGCGCGTCACGCGGAGGAAGGGGGCTGGACCGCACGTGGTCCAGCCCCCTTCCTCCGCGTGCTTCTTCCTCAGCCGAGGAGACGCCGGAGGCCGAGGCGTCCCCACAGGAGGCTGGAGCCGTAGGAGAGGGCGATCACGACGGTGAGCATGCCGAGGACGGTGAGGGTGGCCGTGGGGATGCTCATGTCGGCGGAGACGAGTGGCCGTACCAGCTCCTCGACGAAGAGGACGTGGACCATGTAGGCGCCCATGGCGGCGTTGGCCCCCCGCCGCAGCGCGGGGCGTAGTCGCTCGGGCACGTTCGTCCGGCTGACGAGGAGCAGCACGCAGACGGTCATCGTGCCGACGAGGAGGTGGGCGTTGGGGATCACGTAGTGGACCTGTGTGTGGTACCAGAGGACCCCGGCCATGGCCACGGGCAACAGGGCGGCGAAGATCCGACGCCGACCGCGCAGGGCCGAGGCCGGAAGCCCCAGCAGCAGGGCGCCACCGATCGCGTACACGATCGAGTAGGTGCCGAAGCCCCAGCCCATGCGCGGCACGGCCCAGCCGGTGACCTCGGACACGGTGGACAGGGCGGTGGGCCCCGTCGCGATCGCGAGGAGCGCCAGGCCCAGTCCCCACGGTCGCTGGCCGTCCTTGACCAGGACGGCGAAGGCCAGCACCGCGACAATCGGCAGGTACGCGTAGAGGAACCACAGGTGGTAGGCGGGCTGGACGGATGCGAACAGCCCGTCCACCGCCAGCTCGGTCACGGGTTTCTCGTTGCGGTCCCGCAGCCAGGCCCACACGAGGTAGATCCCGGTCCAGACGAACAACGGAACGCCGGTGCGGATGATGCGCGTCCACATTCGGCGTTCGTCCCGCGGCACCGCGCCCACCAGCACACCCCAGCCCGCGATGGCGAAGAAGACCGGTACCGCGAAGGCGTTGACGGCTTCGAAGACGTGGCCGGTCCAGTAGGCACCCGACCCGTTCCCCCTCTCGCCGTCGACGACGTGGATGAACGTGGCCGAGACGTGCCCGAGCATCACCGTGCAAGAGGCCAGCAGCCGCAGCACGTCGACGTCGAAGCGGTGCCCAGCGGCTCTCGGTTCGGTCGCGGGAGGACGGATGCGAGCTGTCTCCGTCGCGCCGACGGCATCGCCGGTGCCGGAGGAGAGGGATCTGCGTGCCATGGTGGTGTGCTGGTCCTCGCTAGGTGCCGGTGAGTGGAACGAGGCTCTCCGACCATGAGCTCTCCCCATGGAACGCCATGGGCCGCCCGGGTGACACTGGGGTGAACGCCGCATGCGGGCTGGTTTTGTTCCGTCGTCATCCCGGCGAACACGGACGCCCGTGGGCAGGGCGTGCCACGCGCCGCCCGGCCCTGCCCGGCCGTGTCGAGGCGGGTGACCCCACCAGGCGGGGCGACAGGTACCGGTGCGACACCGGTGATCCGCATGCCGCGCCGCCGGTGGAACCGCGGCGCGTCAGGCTTGGCGTCGGTGGTGACCGGCGGACACCGAGGGGTCGGGAGCGGGGGCGTCCCTCCCACCCCCTCGGCCGGGGCGAAGGCGTGGGGTTAGTCGGCCGTGACGCGCTGGGCCCGGAAGCGGTGCGCGTTCTCGGCCACCCATGCCTCGAAGGCGCGTGCCGGACGGCCCGTCACGCGTTCGACTGTGGCGTCGGCGGTGGTGGCGCTCTCGTCGGGTTTCGCGTACCAGCCGATGACGTACTCGGCCTCCTCCCGGGACGCCCCGGTGGCCATCAGCCTGTCGACGGCCCGTTCGTGGGTGATGGGGACGAAGGCGATGTCGCGGCCGACGGCGCGGGACAGGATGGCGACCCGCTCGCGTGGGGTGAGCGGTTGGGGGCCGGTGAGGTTGTAGATCTGGCCCGCGTGGCCGTCCTCCAGCAGCGCCGTCGCCGCCACCGCCCCGATGTCGGCCTCGTGGACGACCGCGCTGGGCTGATCGTAGGGCTCGCGCACGACGCCCTCGCTGCGCACGGACTCGGCCCAGGTCAGCGTGTTGGACATGAACTCCTGCGCCTCCAGGCGGGTCCACTCCACGCCCGACTGCTCCACGGCCTGCTCGACCGGGCCCACGTAGCCGCCCCACAGGACGGTGATGCGCCGCACGCCCGCGTCGACCGCCCTCCGGACGAGCTCGGGGCCGACGTCGGCGAGTCCGGCTGTCAGCGTGATGTGCAGGCGACCGACCCCGTCGAGGGCCGCGTCCAGCGTCTCCGGCGCCGTGTGCGTGCCCGCCGCGAGTTCCACCTCAGGGGGAAGGTGTTGCGTGGCGGCGGCCGGGTTCCGCGTCAGGGCCCGGACTCGCTCTCCCCTGCGGACCAGCTCCGCCACCACGTGCCGACCGGTGTTCCCCGTGGCCCCCGTGACCAGTGTCGTCATCGTCGAACTCCCTTCGTCGCCGATGACGCTAGAAGTTCAACATGACTTCACGTCAAGGCGACGGCCCTGGGCCGGGCGGGGACGGGGAGCGGGGTCAGGCCAGGTCCAGCTCGCCGACGGTCTGGCCGCCGCTCGTTTCGCCGGTGAGGCGGAAGCCGAGGCGGAGATAGAACTTCTCGGGGCCGTCCTCGCCCGGGTGCCAGGTGACGGTGAGCCGGTCGCCGCCGCGGCGCCGGATCTCCTCGGCCACGGCCTCGACGGCGAAGCGGCCGTAGCCCCGACCCTGCTCCCCGGCGGCGATGTTGAGGCGCCAGAGGCCGGAGCGGAGGTCGGTGCGGGTGCCGTCGTCCTTCCAGTCGACGTCGAAGAAGCCCATGAGGAAGCCGACGGGGCGGTCTCCGTCGAGGATGAGGCGGGGCCAGGCTATGTCGGGGTGGACGTACGCCTCGGCCAGGGACTTCGCTACGGGTTCGACCAGGTGTTCCTGGTCCGGGCGCACGCGGAGCTCGGTCGCGGTGTCGAGGTTGGCCGCGGTGATCTTCTCCAGGCGGAGTGTGCTGGTCATGACGGCACCCTACGACGCGGAGACGGGCGCCTCCGCGCCGAGGAGTGCGACGTCAGGGCTGTGCCGCGACTGTCGAGGAGCGCCCGGGACACGGCGCTGGCGTGCCGACCCGCCGTCGGCCGGGGGTTGCGGGCGTTCTAGGGTGAGGCGGTGCAGCCTGACCCACCGCCGCGGATACCGGCGGGCGAGATCCGTCCCGGCCGTCACTGGTACGCCACGGCGGCCGCGATCGCCGTCGTGCTGACCGTGTTGGGCGTGGCCCTCGGTGTCTACCGGCTCGGCAGGGCGGCCGAAGCGGTGGACACCGGCGAGCAGTTCGCCAACGGCGACACGATCACCCTGCGGCTCGGGCCGGAGAGCGAGAGGGTGATCTGGGTCAAGTACCCGGGCCGGTCGCCCGGTCCGGAGTGCGACATCACCGGGCCGGGGCGCCCCCGCCTCACCGATCCGGGGCCGGACGTCTTCCTCACCCGTGACGAGACCTGGACGCCGGCCTACGCCGTCGAGGTGTCGCGCACGGGTGACTTCGCGGTCGTCTGCTCGTCCGAAGCGCTGTCCCGGTACGCCGTCGGGGACTCCGCTGGTCTGGTCGCGTTCGCGGGCTGGCTGCTCCTGGCCGCCTCCCTGCCCGCCCTCGGGATCGGCGTCTGCGTGGTCATCGTCCTCGTCACCGCCCTCCGCCGGCACGGCCACCGCAAGCGGCTGCTCGCCGCAGGCGGCGGCGTCCCGGCGGACCAGGCCGGCGGCGAACGCCCCCGCGTGGCACGGGGAAGCTGAACCACCGCGACGTGACGGAGGGAAACCTCGTTGCCAGACCGGCCAGGGGTCGCCCCATGTGCAACCACACGTCCCGGCAACGTCGTTACTGTAGAGAGCGCGTCCGCTGGGGGCGCGGGACAGGCTTCGAGGTGAAGGGGGTGCGGGCGTGGCGAGCATGGAGGATGCGCGGGCTTCGTTCGACCGGTTCGACGCGGACCAGGACGGTCTGGTGACCGCCGAGGAGTTCAAGCGGGCCATGGCGGAGATGGGCGACCCGTTCGTCACCGGTCCGGTGGCGGAGGCGGTCATCGCGGCGAAGGACGTCAACGGGGACGGGAAGCTGTCCTTCGAGGAGTACTGGGAGGCCCTGCGCAAGGCGTGACGCGCGGGCGGGAGCCTTTCTGGCGGGGCCGACGAGACGGGCGTGGCGAAACGGTGGTGGATCGGGGGGTTGACTCCTTACGATCACCAGGCAGGACGAAACGCCGTCGTTTCCGGCCCAGCCAGGAGGCCCCCATGCATCGCCGTAGGTCCGCGCTTCCCCTCTCCGCCGCAGCGCTGCTGCTGGGCGGGGTACCGCTGCTGACGGGCTGCGGCGGAGAGACGCATCCGGGTGCGGCGGCCGTCGTGGACGGGGACCGGATCGAGGTGTCCTCGGTCCAGGCGCGGGCGGAGGCCGTGCGGGAGGCCCAGCGCGCCGACCCGAACGGCGGGCAGCTCATCCAGCAGACGGGTCCGCTGCCGCGCTACACGCTGAACTACATGCTGTGGGAGCGCGTCGTCGAGGAGTCGGCGCGCCGCCACGGGGTGGAGATCACGCGGCGGGACGTGCAGGAGCACCGGGCGGCGCAGCAGAAGCTGCGCGGCGGCCCGAAGGGGCTGGAGGCGTTCATGATCCAGCAGTCGATCGCGCCGGAGCACATCGACGACGCCCTGCGCATGCAGCTGCTGATCGACGGGGTCGCCAAGGCTATCGGCGTCGGCCCGCAGACGCCGAACGCCGACGACGCGATGAACAAGGAGTTCGTCGAGGCGGCGCGGTCCCTCGACATCGACGTCAACCCCCGCTACGGGGAGTGGGACGTCGACCTGGTGTCGCTCACCGGCGGGACGGAGCCGTGGATCCAGCCCGCCCGGACGCCGCAGGAACCGGCCTGACCGGGCGCGTTACATTCGACGGGTGACGTCCCGAGAAGAGGCCATAACCCCCGAAGAGACCCCCGAGACGACCGGCTGCGAGAACCGGGACACCGGGCGCGTCGTGCTGCTCACCACCAGTCACCGGGTGGCGCCCGGGCTGCTGTCCTGGCCCGCCTGGCAGGCGCTGCGCAGCGCCGACCGGGTGGTGTGCTCCGACGCCGAGCACCCGCAGCTGCCGTACCTGCGCGAGGCCGGGGTCGCGGTGGAGGAGGCCGAGCCGACGGCCCGGGAGCTGGTGACGCAGTGCGCGGGCGGCCGGACGGTCGTCGTGGTGGCCGGTGCGGAGGGCGAGCCCCGGCTGACCGACGGCCTGGCCCGCCTCGCGGGCGGCGGCCGGGAGCCCATGCCGGACCTGGAGCTGCTGCCGGGCTCCTACGACCTGCCCGGCGCCCGGCTGCTGGACCTGGTCGAGGTCATGGACCAGATCCGGGAGGTGTGCCCCTGGACGGGCCCGCGCACCCACGAGGACCTGGTCAAGTACGGCATCGAGGAGGCGTACGAACTCGTCGAGGCCATCGAGGCGGGTGACCGGGAGGAGCTGCGCGAGGAACTGGGCGACGTCCTGCTCCAGGTGGTCTTCCACGCACGGATCGCGCAGGACGACCCGGACGAGCCGTTCTCCATCGACGACGTGGCGGCCGGGATCGTGGCGAAGCTGGTCCACCGGCACCCCCACGTGTTCGGCGAGGAGACGGCGGAGACGGCGGAGGACGTCAAGGAGCACTGGCGGCGGACGAAGGCCGTGGAGAAGCGCCGGACGTCGGTGACGGAGGGCGTGCCGCTGGGACAGCCGGCGCTGGCGCTGGCCGCGAAGCTGGCGGGCCGGGCCCGTACGGCGGGGCTCGACGTCCGCACGGCGGGCGTGGGCGTCGGCTACGAGCTGCTGGGCCTGGCCGTGCGGGCCGAGGCGGAGGGCGTCGACCCGGAGACGGCGCTGCGGGCGGCGGCCCGCGCGTACCGGGACGCGATCCTCGCGGAGGAGCGGCGGTCGGCGGCTGCTCCTGGGGCGACGGGGGCGGCGGAGACGGCGACGGGGGCGGCGGAGGCGGCGACGGGGACGGACGCGTCGTCGAGCTGAGGCGGGCCCGGCTCGGCGGGGCTGCGTAAGGTGCGGCCCCCGGGGTACTCGGCGGCCATGAACGAGAGCCTTGCGACACGCCTGGCCGACGCCGGGCTGGCGGCGGAAGACCATCTGGTCGGTCTCGGCCCGCTGCTTATCGGCATCGTCATCACCGTCCTGCTGGTCCTCACGGTGACGGTGGGCGTCCACAAGATCCGCCGGAGCGTCGGCCGCTCCCAGCCGCCGCTCCAGCACCCGGGGCACCGGGACACCACCGGGCACGGTGCCGAGGTGACGGGGAGTACCGGGCACGAGCGGGAGCTGCGCGAGCCGGACGAGATGCCGCACGACGGCAGGCGCCGGTACCCGTACGAGATCGGGAACTGGGGCACGCACCGGGGGAAGACGGACGGGCGGCGCCGCTGGGACTTCGGCAGCCGCGGCGGCGACGTCCCGAAGTGACGCGCCGGTAGGAGACCTGGCCCGAGCCACGCGGCCCGGCGTCGAGCGGCCCGGGTGACGCCGGGGCGGTCAGTCGCGGTCCGGGGCCGTGGCGCGGGAGAGCTCGCCGCGTGAGCGGGCGCCGAGCTTGCGCATGGCGCGGGCGACGTGCTGCTCGACGGTGCGGGGGGAGAGGTGCAGGGTCGCGGCGATCTCGCGGTTGGTGAGGCCGGTGGCGGCGAGCCGGGCGACCTCGTGCTCCCGGGGTGAGAGCCGGTCGCCGTAGGCCCGGCGTCCCGGGGTGTGGGGCGTGGCGCCCTGGTGCTCGCGCAGCAGGGTGCGCACGCGGGCGAGGTCCCACGTGGCGCGGAGCCGCTCGAAGCCGTCCTGGGCCCCGTGCAGGTCGGCCAGGGCGCGGGCCCGCCCGGAGCCGTCCGCCGCCCCCGTCGCCTCGCCTGGGCGGCGCTCGGAGGAGGCTCGCGCGGCGAGCGCGACACGGCCGGCGGCCTCGGCGGTCAGGGCGGCCTCGTAGGGGTGGGGTAGCCGCTCGAACTGCTCGGCGGCCCCGCGGTAGTGCCCGACCGCCTCGCCAGGCTCGCCCTCGGCCTCGGCGAGGACGCCCCGGCTCCACGTCACGGACGCCTGGGCCCAGGGTGCGCTGAGGCCCTCCAGCCCCTCCGCCATCTGGGCGACCATCTGCCGGGCCACGTCCGGCCGGCCGGAGCGGGCGGTGGCCTCCACCGCCCAGGGCGCGGGTGCCGCCGCCCAGGCCCACACGCCCTTGGTGCGCAGGTGACCCCAAACCTCGGCGGCCTCCCTGGCCGCTTCGGGGACGTCGTCGCGGGCCAGGGCCAGACGGATGCGGGCGGCGCCCGCCATGGCGAGCAGGAGGGAGGACAGCTCGTTCGCGCCGTGGGCGGCCATGTTGTCCAGCCAGGTGTCGAGGCGGCTCCACTCACCCCTGGCCAGGGCGATCATGGCGGCGACGAGTTCCACCTCGCCGGGCTGCATCGGCATCCTTCCGGCGTCCTGCACCACCGCGCGGACGCGTTCGGGGAGCCCTTCCCAGGCTCCGCCGAGCCAGTCGGCGTGGACGGTGTTGGCCCTGGCGAGCTGGTCGACGTAGGGCGTCGCGCTCTTCACCGCGAGCTGGAGGGCCTCGTTCATCAGCCCGGGCACCTTGGCGTGCTCGCCGAGCCAGAGCGCGCCGTGGGCGGCGTTGCACAGGGCGCGGGCGCAGTGGTGCAGGACCTTGGGGTCGCCGCTGTCCCGGGGGAGCCGCTCCAGCTCGCGCCAGGCTTCGGCGTCCCCGACGGCCATGAGGAGACCGATCCGGTTGGCGGCCACGGCGGTCCGCGTCGCCAGGCCGCCGTCGCGGATGGCCGCGGCCTCCGCGCGGGCCATCCAGCCGTGGCTCTCGGCGATCGGGACGTCGGCGATCATGGGCGCGCCGAGCGCGGCCATGGCACGCACCGCGAGTGCGGGGGCGTCGTCCAGCTCCTCGGCGGCCGTGGCCAGCTGCTCCCGCGCCTCGCCGGTGCGGTCGAGCTGGTTGAGGAGGAGCAGGCCGAGTTCGAGCCGGATCTCCCCGCGGGCCGCCGTGGGCATGGCCAGGTCCTCGACCACGTGGCGCAGGAGCCGGGCGGTCTCGTGGGTGCTGAGGGCGCGGTCGGCGCTGCGGCCGAGGAGGAGGGCGAGCCTGCCGCGGTCGGGCTCCGGCAGCGCGGGCTGAGCCAGCGCCTCCTGGAGGAGGTCCAGGGCCCACTGGTGGGCTCCGGCCTCCGCGGCCTCCTCGGCTGCCCGGGTGACGCTGTCCACCCAGGCGGACATCTGTCCGCTGGCGAGCTGGTGCCGGGCCAGCTGGGCCAGCGGCACCGGCTGCCGGCGCGGCAGCACCTCGGCCGCCCGCCGGTGCAGCAGCTGCCGCAGCGGGCCGGGCACGGAGGCGCTGACGGCGTCGGCGGCGAGGGGGACGCGGAAGCCGTAGCGGTCGGCGTCGAGCTGCCGGACGAAGCGGACCCGCAGCAGCGTGGTCAGGGCGTCGCGGACGGTGGCCTCGGACAGGACGGCGATCGTGGCCAGCTCCTCGACGCCGGCGCCCTCCTCCAGAACGGCCGCGGCGGCCAGCACCAGGCGCTCGGCCTCGCCCAGCTCCGCGGCGCGGCCGAGGACCAGCTCGGTGAGCCGGGCGGGCGGCCCGGCCTGCTCCACGTCCCGGCCGCCGGGGCCGTCGGGTCCGGCCTCGGCGCCCGCCTCGGCGAGCAGGTCGAGGACGACCTGCGGGACGCCTCCCGACCGCCGGTGCAGCTGCTCGGCCAGCGCCTCGGAGCACGGGCGGCCCAGGGCCTGCCGGGCCAGTTCGGCGACCTCGTCCTCGTCCAGCGGTTCCAGCCGGACGCGGGTGATGACCATGTCGGCCGGGTAGTCCACCCGCTCGCCCAGGACCACGCCCGGGACCGCCAGCTCCTCGGGGCGGAAGGTCAGCACCGTGCACAGCGGCCCCGGCGGGTGCGTGAGGAGGCGGCGCAGCGCCTCCTGGGCCAGCGGGTCCGCCCGGTGGACGTCCTCGGCGACGAGCAGCAGCGACTCACCGGTCTGGCGGCGCGTCAGCGCGGACAGCTCAGCGAAGCCGAACGAGCCGAGGGGGTACACCCGGCCGGGTGGGTCCCCGGCGGTGCGCGGCTCTCCGGCGGCGGGCGTCTCCCTGGTGGCGGGCGGGGCACCGACAGGGGGAGCCGCACCGACAGGGGCCGGCGGGGGCTGTTCGGCGGAGGCACCCGGCGCGCCCTGGCCGACCGGCTGGACCACGGTCTCGAACGAGGAGAAGCGGATCTGCCGCACGCCCCGGGCGGAGCGCCCCGGACCGGCCAGCCGGCGCACGAGGCTGCTCTTTCCGCTCCCGGCCTCGCCTTCGACGAGGACGAGCGCCGGACGTCCGGCCGCGGCGGCGGCGAGCGTGGCACGCGCCCGCTCTTCCCACCTGCCAAAACCCACCGGTTCGTCCTGCCCTCGTCGGTTCGGACCGTATGACTCCGCCCGCGCGCCCGTGCCCGTCACGCCCAGTGCGCACCCCGGCCCCGTACGGCCGCGTGGCCCGACGCCCGGCGGGACGGCGAACCCGGAGCCCCGGCTTCCTCAGGCTCAGCATAAGGAAACCCGTCCGGCCCGCACGGCGGCCCCGTGGAGGGGGCGGGCGGGGGCTGTGGGCCCGCGGGTAGGTTTCGCCTGGTGAACGTGAACGACCGCCCCCCGATGCCCGACCTCTTCACCTGGGAGTTCGCCGCCGACCCGTACCCGGCCTACGCCTGGCTGCGGGAGCACGCGCCCGTGCACCGCGCGGAGCTGCCCAGCGGGGTCTCGGCGTGGCTGGTCACCCGGTACGACGACGCCCGCCAGGCCCTCGCCGACCAGCGGCTCAGCAAGAACCCGGGTGCGCACAGCGAGCGGGCGCACGGCCGGGGGAAGGTCGGCATCCCCGGTGAGCGCAGCGCCAACCTGATGACGCACCTTCTCAACATCGACCCGCCGGACCACACCCGGCTGCGCCGTCTCGTGTCGCGCGCCTTCACCCCGCGGCGCGTGGCCGCGTTCGCCCCGCGCGTGCAGGAGCTGACGGACGGCCTCATCGACGGCTTCGCGGCCCGCGGCAGCGCCGACCTCATCCACGAGTTCGCCTTCCCGTTGCCGATCTACGCCATCTGCGACCTGCTCGGCGTCCCGGCAGAGGACCAGGACGACTTCCGGGACTGGGCGGGCATGATGCTCCGCCACGGCGGGGGACCGCGCGGCGGCGTGGGGCGCGCGGTGAAGAAGATGCGCGGCTATCTGGCCGAGCTGATCCACCGCAAGCGCGACGACCTCGGGGACGACCTCATCTCCGGGCTCATCCGCGCGAGCGACCACGGCGAGCACCTCACCGAGAACGAAGCCGCCGCGATGGCCTTCATCCTCCTGTTCGCGGGCTTCGAGACGACGGTCAACCTCATCGGCAACGGCACGTACGCACTCCTGCGCCACCCGGAGCAGCGCCGTAGGCTCCAGGGCGCGCTGGCCGAAGGGGACACGGCGTTGTTGGAGACCGGCGTCGAGGAACTGCTGCGCTACGACGGCCCGGTGGAGCTGGCGACCTGGCGGTTCGCGACCGAGCCGCTGACGCTGGGCGGGCAGCGCGTCGAGACGGGTGACCCCGTGCTGGTGGTGCTCGCGGCGGCCGACCGGGACCCGGCGAGGTTCCCGCACCCGGACGTGCTCGACCTCGCCCGCCGCGACAACCAGCATCTGGGGTACGGGCACGGCATCCACTACTGTCTGGGCGCTCCGCTGGCCCGGCTGGAGGGGCAGACGGCACTGGCCACGCTGCTGAGTCGGCTCCCCGACCTGCGACTTGCCGCCGAACCGGAGGAACTGCGGTGGCGCGGCGGGCTCATCATGCGCGGTCTGCGCAGCCTGCCCGTCGAGTTCACGCCTGACGGGAAGTCAGTCGGCGACAGCCCGTGACCATCGCGTGATCCTTGCGACACTGGGTTGTGATGGACGGGTGTTCGACGTTAGGTTTCCGCCGTCAGCGGACCCCGTCGCGGGACCGCTCGTCGTCTCAGGAGAGGTCACCGCATGCGTTCCGGGAGCGGGCGGCATCGTCGCCCTCGTCAGGCCCCTGCCGTCGTCGTCGCCGCGGGGGTGACCGGCGCGGGGATGGCCCTGCCGCTCTTCGCGGCCTCCGGCGCCCAGGCCGCCGACGGGGCCGTGTGGGACCGCGTCGCCGAGTGCGAGAGCGGCGGCGCGTGGAGCGCGAACGAGGGCAGCGGCTACTACGGCGGCTTCCAACTCACCCAGCGAACCTGGGAGCAGTACGGCGGCACCGTGCACGCCGACCGCCCGGACCTCGCCAGCCGCGGGCAGCAGATCGCCGTCGCCGAGGCCATCCTCGCGGCGGAGGGCCCGGACGCCTGGCCCTCGTGCGCCGTGACGAGCGGCCTGGCGGCCGCGGTCAACGGCGTGACGGAGACGCCCGCACCCCAGCCGCCCCCGGCCCCCGGCGGGCCGGATGGCAGGGGTGACGCCGAGCACCCGGCCGAGGGCACGCCGAAGCCGGGCGCGCCGGGGACGGACGCGCCCGACGCCACCGGGACGCCGGCCCCCGACGCGGGCACGGACGCGGCCCCGGGGGCGCGGAATCCGGGCCCCGGCGAGCGGTCCGACGCCGAGTCCGACGGGCCCTCCGACGGGGCGACCGGGCAGCCGGGTCAGACGCCGGGTCAGACGCCGACCGAGACGCCGACCGGGGTGCCGGGCGATGCGCCGGGCGACTCCTCCGCCCCCGACGTGGACTCCTCCACCCCGGGCGGCCCGTCCGCCCCCGACGTGGACTCCTCCGCCCCCGACGAGGACTCCGACGGCGGCACGGAGGGCACCGGGCGTCACCGCGGCGACCGTGACCCGAGGGAGTCCGGCCGGGAGGCGGCGGACCGCTCCGAGCGCGGTTCCGGGCGGCACGCGGCTCCGGCGGAGCCGGCCGTCGAGTACCTCGTCGCCGCGGGGGACTCGCTGTCCGGGATCGCCGCGGAGCAGGGTGTGGACGGCGGCTGGCCCGCGTTGTACGCGGCCAACGCGTCCGTCGTCGGCGCCGATCCGGACCTGATCCTGCCCGGACAGGAGCTTCAACTTCCCTCCATCCAGGACTAGTTGGCGGGTCCGGGCACCGCGTGGCTCACCCGTTCGGGTGCAATGTGACGATCGTCACATTCTCGCGTGGGCGTGTCCGGGTTGCGGGCCCCGGTGAAACGTGCCGGGACCTGCGGAATTGATATGACGAGGCGTCAAGTCATCCCCTTGTGTCCGTTTCAGGGGTGTTTGATCGGATTATTGCGGTAGGTCTACGTTCGCATCGCCCACTCCCGTGGGGTCGCCGACCGTCACGCCGAATCCTGCCGACGGTCGGCGGGAACATCGTCGCGTCCGCGAACCGCAGGCAGGAGCGGGGGAACCAGGCGAGTGCCGCCCCAGGCGGCTCGGGGTGAAGCCCGGCGCGGAAACGCCGCGCCGGACCGGGCGACTCACGCGTCCGAACCCGACAGCTCACCTCGCAGGCGTACGGTGAGGAAGACCGTCCATGCTGTTCACCGACAAGGACTCCGCCAAGAGTCGTAACCGTCAGCCCGTCGTCGTCCGCCTCGCCGCCTCGCTCGCCGGATTCGCCGGTGCCGCGGTCGGCGGCCCGGTGGTGATGGCGAGCAGCGCGCAAGCCGCCTCCGTCGACACCTGGGAGAAGGTCGCCCAGTGCGAGTCGAGCGGGAACTGGCGCACCAACACGGGGAACGGGTACTACGGCGGGCTCCAGTTCGCCCAGTCGAGCTGGGAGGCGGCCGGTGGACTCCGGTACGCGCCGCGGGCCGATCTGGCCACCAAGGAGCAGCAGATCGCCGTCGCCGAGCGACTCCTGGAGATGCAGGGCCCGGGGGCCTGGGCCTGCGCCGAGGAGGGCGGCCTCACGGCCGGCGCCCCGCCCGCCGATGTCGCCCCGCAGGCGCCGGGTGGGGGCGCCGCCCCCCAGCGGCAGCCGCGCCCCCAGCCGCAGCAGCAGGGCCAGGGGCAGGCGCCGCAGTCCCAGCAGGCCGCCCCCGCGCAGCAGGACGCCAAGGGGCAGTCGGGGAAGGGCGGCACGTACGTCGTGCGTCCCGGTGACACGCTGGCCGCCATCGCCCACCGCCACGGCATGACGTGGCAGGAGCTCTACGACCGCAACAAGGCCGTCGTCGGGGCCGACCCGGACCTGATCCTCCCCGGTCAGCGCCTGAAGGTGTGACCGGGGCGGGTCACCGCCGGGGGCTGCCCCCCGGCGGTGACCCCGGTCGTCGGGCCCGGCGCGCGTCCCCTGCGCCGGGCCCGACGCGCGCCCCGTGCCGGGCCCGGTGTGTCCTCCGTGTCGGCCCGCCGCGGCCCCCCGCCCCGGGGCCGGCCAGGTTCCCCGCCGCGGGCCCGCCGCGCCGTCGGCGTACCCGTCCGTACAGCGAGACGACGGCATTATCTTCAGTCAGTGAACAAAACCTGGTTCGCCTCTGAGCTGGGAATTCACCGCGGCGCCTCGCCCCGGACGCGGCCCGCGGGCCCACCGCGGGCCACCGGACCGCTAGGCTCCTGCCTCAGGAAGACCGACCCACACGAAGGAGAACCTCGTGCCGTCCATCGACGTCGTCGTAGCCCGCGAGATCCTCGACTCGCGAGGCAACCCCACGGTCGAGGTAGAGGTCGGCCTCGACGACAGCAGCACCGGCCGCGCGGCCGTGCCGTCCGGCGCCTCGACCGGCGCCTTCGAGGCCCTTGAGCTGCGCGACGGCGACAAGGCCCGCTACGGCGGCAAGGGCGTCGAGAAGGCGGTCCTCGCCGTCATCGAGCAGATCGGCCCCGAGCTGGTGGGCTACGACGCCACCGAGCAGCGCCTCATCGACCAGGCCATGCTCGACCTGGACGCCACCGCCGACAAGTCCTCGCTGGGCGCCAACGCCATCCTCGGCGTCTCACTCGCCGTCGCGCACGCCGCCTCCGAGGCCTCCGACCTGCCGCTCTTCCGGTACCTCGGCGGGCCCAACGCGCACCTGCTGCCCGTCCCGATGATGAACATCCTCAACGGCGGCTCTCACGCCGACTCCAACGTGGACATCCAGGAGTTCATGATCGCGCCCATCGGCGCCGAGTCCTTCTCCGAGGCGCTGCGCTGGGGCACCGAGGTCTACCACGCCCTCAAGGCCGTCCTGAAGGAGCGCGGCCTGTCCACCGGCCTCGGCGACGAGGGCGGCTTCGCGCCCAACCTCGGCTCGAACCGCGAGGCCCTCGACCTCATCCTGGAGGCTGTCAAGGCCGCCGGCTACACGCCCGGCCGCGACATCGCGCTCGCCCTGGACGTCGCCGCCTCCGAGTTCTACAAGGACGGCGCCTACCAGTTCGAGGGCCAGTCCCGCAGCGCCGCCGACATGACCGCCTACTACGCCGAGCTGGCCGAGGCGTACCCGCTGGTCTCCATCGAGGACCCGCTGTTCGAGGACGACTGGGAGGGCTGGCAGACCATCACCGCCCAGATCGGTGAGAAGGTCCAGCTTGTCGGCGACGACCTGTTCGTCACCAACCCCGAGCGCCTGCAGCGCGGCATCGACGACAAGGCCGGCAACGCCCTGCTGGTCAAGGTCAACCAGATCGGCTCGCTGACCGAGACCCTCGACGCCGTCGAGCTGGCCCAGCGCAACGGCTTCAAGTGCATGATGTCGCACCGCTCCGGCGAGACCGAGGACGTCACCATCGCCGACCTGGCCGTCGCCACCAACTGCGGCCAGATCAAGACCGGTGCCCCGGCCCGCTCCGAGCGCGTCGCCAAGTACAACCAGCTCCTGCGCATCGAGGAGATCCTCGACGACGCCGCGGTCTACGCCGGCCGCAGCGCGTTCCCGCGCTTCAAGGGCTGACGTGTCAAGGGCTGACGTTGTCGGCTGACGCCGGACGCCGCCGCGTCCCGGCCCACGGTCCCGCGTACCGTGGGCCGGGACGTGACCGTTCGGGTGGACGAGCCCGGCGGCGGACCGTGACCGCAGCGCTGGCACGGCGAGCACAGGGAACAGGGAGGTAGAACCTTGGGAGGTGCCCCGGAACGGGACCGGTTCTCCACCGCGACCCGGCTCAGGGCGCTGGGCGAACAGGCCGCCGAGCGCGTCTACCGCGCGCAGAGCCGACGGCTCCGCACAGGGCCGCGCCGCAGCCGCCTCACCGGGCGCGCCGCCCTCCTCGCGCTCGTCCTGTGCTCTCTCGTCGTCGCCCTCGCCTACCCGACGCGCACCTACGTCTCCCAGCGCTCCGACATCGCCGAGGAGCGCCGCAAGCTCAAGAAGACGGAGGAGCGCGTCGCCGAACTGCGCGAGCTCAAGGCCCGCCTCCAGGACCCGGCCTACGTCGAGCAGCTCGCCCGCGAACACCTGCACTACGTCCGCGTCGGCGAGCGCGGCTACATCGTCCGCGACGAGACAGAGGAGCCACGCCGCCGCGGCGAGGAAGCCGCCGCCGACCGCGCCTGGTACACCAACTTCTTCGACGGCCTCGACCGCGCGGACGCGGGCTGAGCCGCCCCGCCTTCCCCTGCTATCCCGACCCGAGAGACCCACCGCCCGCATGGACACTCCGCCGCCCCCGACCGACCCCACGCCGCCCACCGACGCGGACGTCGCCGCCTTCAAGGCGCAGCTCGGCCGACCGCCGCGCGGTCTGCGGGCCATCGCCCACCGCTGCCCGTGCGGACAGCCCGACGTCGTCGAGACGGCCCCACGGCTGGAGGACGGCACTCCGTTCCCCACGACGTACTACCTGACCTGCCCGCGGGCCGCCTCCGCCATCGGCACCCTGGAGGCGGAGGGCGTCATGAAGGAGATGACGGAACGGCTCGCCACCGACCCCGAGCTGGCCGCCGCGTACCGTGCGGCGCACGAGGACTACATCGCCCGGCGCGACGCCATCGAGGTCCTCGCGGGCTTCCCCAGCGCGGGCGGCATGCCCGACCGCGTCAAGTGCCTGCACGTCCTCGTCGCCCACTCGCTCGTCGCCGGACCCGGCGTCAACCCCCTGGGCGACGAGGCCATCGCGCTGCTCCCCGAGTGGTGGCGCAAGGGCCCCTGCGTCACCACCGACGAGACCGGAACCCGGGCCGCCGACGCCGAGGAGACCGACCGATGACCCGCGTGGCCGCCGTGGACTGCGGCACCAACTCCATCCGCCTGCTCGTCGCCGACCTCGATCCGGCCACCGGCGCCTTCAAGGAACTGGACCGCCGCATGCGGATCGTCCGGCTCGGCCAGGGCGTGGACCGCACCGGGCGCCTTGCCCCCGAGGCCTTGGAACGCACCTTCGCCGCCTGCCGTGAGTACGCCGACGTCATCCGCTCCCTCGACGCCTCCCGGGTCCGCTTCGTCGCCACCTCCGCCTCCCGCGACGCGGAGAACCGGGACGAGTTCGTGCGCGGTGTGGTGGACATCCTCGGCGTCGAGCCCGAGGTCGTCACCGGTGACCAGGAGGCCGCCTTCTCCTTCACCGGCGCGACGAGGGAGCTCACCGCCTCCGGCCTCGACACCCCGTACCTCGTCACCGACATCGGCGGCGGCTCCACCGAACTCGTCATCGGCACCGGCGAGGTGAGCGCCGCCCGCAGCGTGGACATCGGCTGCGTCCGCATGACCGAGCGCCACCTCGTCCGGGACGGCGTCGTCACCGACCCGCCCACGGCCGAGCAGATCGCCGCCATAAGGGCCGACGTCGACACCGCCCTCACCCTCGCCGAGGAAAGCGTCCCCCTCGCCTCGGCCCGCACCCTGGTGGGCCTCGCCGGCTCCGTCACCACGGTCGCCGGCATCGTCCTCGGCCTCCCCGAGTACGACCCGGCCGCCATCCACCACGCCCGGGTCTCGCTCGACCAGGTCCGCGAGGTCACCGACCGCCTCGTCCACTCCACCCACGCCGAGCGCGAGGCGATCCCCGTCATGCACCCCGGCCGCGTCGACGTCATCACCGCCGGTGCCGTCATCCTCCAGGCCGTCATGGAGCGCTCCGGCGCCACCGAGGTCGTCGTCTCGGAACACGACATCCTCGACGGCATCTGCTGGTCCCTGGTGCCCGACGACACCGTCTGAGCCGCGAAGACACGACGGCGCCCCCGGCGCGGGACCAGTTCCGCGCCGGGGGCGCTAGAGGTTCCGGAACAGGGCGCCGCCGGTACCTGCCATGACGCCGCCCCTCGTGGCGATCCGGAAGGCATGGCGGCGGGCCGTACCGTGCCGTTATGCGCGACGGCACTCCGGCGTCGCGGGGGTACACCAGCGGCGCCTGCAACGAGTGGGAGCCACCGCCGCCTTCGACGGCGGTGGCTCCGTCACGCTCAGCGTGGAGCGTGACGTGCGCTGGCGGCTGGCCCCTGAGCGCCGGGGCGAGGGGGCCGGCCCGGGCTTCGGCAAGAAAGTTCGTGAAGTTCTTCACAAGGAAAAGTGCCCTGGGGGGCTCGATTCGTTGCTTCTGGGTGGTCTGAAGATCCGTTCCGGAGGTGAGAGGTGGGTTTCGGTTGCGTTTCAGAGGTGACGTCGAGGCGGGCGCGGAACCTGCGGCTCCTGTCGGGTTCACCGAGTGCGGCCGAAACCTCGCAGCTCACAGCCTTGTGGGAGGGCCCGGTGAGCTGGGGCGAGTTCCCGTGCTGGATGTGGTTCCCATCACGGGGCGGCGGAGTGTAGCAGAGGAGTGGGGAAACCTTGTGAAGGGGCTCACGAGCGCCGTCCCATCGGGTGCTGGATACTCGATGGCATGAGCACCACGGAGCGTCCTCGAATCCTCGTCGTAGGTGGTGGGTACGTCGGTCTGTACGCAGCGCGCCGCATACTGAAGAAGATGCGGTACGGCGAGGCGACGGTCACCGTCGTCGACCCGCGCTCCTACATGACGTACCAGCCCTTCCTCCCCGAAGCCGCCGCCGGCTCCATCTCCCCTCGTCACGTCGTCGTCCCGCTGCGTCGTGTCCTGCCCAAGGCCGAGGTCCTCACCGGCCGCGTGAGCAGCATCGACCAGGACCGCAAGGTCGCCACCGTGACCCCGCTGGTCGGCGAGGCGTACGAGCTTCCCTTCGACTACCTCGTCGTCGCGCTCGGCGCCGTCTCCCGCACCTTCCCGATCCCCGGCCTGGCCGAGCAGGGCATCGGCATGAAGGGTGTCGAGGAGGCCATCGGCCTGCGCAACCACGTTCTGGAGCAGCTCGACAAGGCCGACTCCACGACGGACGAGGACGTCCGCCGCAAGGCGCTGACCTTCGTCTTCGTCGGTGGTGGCTTCGCCGGTGCCGAGACGGTCGGCGAGGTCGAGGACCTGGCGCGGGACGCCGCCAAGTACTACCCCAGCATCAAGCGCGAGGACATGCGGTTCGTCCTCGTCGACGTGGCCGACAAGATCCTCCCCGAGGTCGGCCCGGAGCTGGGCAAGTGGGGCCAGGAGCACCTCCAGAAGCGCGGCGTCGAGGTGTACCTGAAGACGTCCATGGAGTCCTGCGTGGACGGCCTGGTCAAGCTCAGCAACGGTCTGGAGGCCGAGTCCAACACGATCGTGTGGACCGCGGGCGTCAAGCCGAACCCGGTGCTGTCCCGCTACGGCCTGCCGCTCGGCCCGCGCGGTCACGTGGACACGCAGCCGACGCTCCAGGTGGCCGGGAGCGACTACATCTGGGCCGCGGGCGACAACGCGCAGATCCCCGACCTCGCCGCGCGCGAGGCGGGCAACGAGAACGCCTGGTGCCCGCCGAACGCCCAGCACGCGCTGCGCCAGGCCAAGGTGCTCGGTGACAACGTCATCTCGGGCATGCGCGGCTTCCCGCAGGCCGACTACAAGCACGCCAACAAGGGTGCGGTGGCCGGCCTCGGCCTGCACAAGGGCGTCGCGATGATCGTCATGGGCAAGGCCAAGATCAAGCTGCGCGGCCGCCTGGCCTGGTACATGCACCGCACGTACCACGGTCTGGCCGTTCCGACCTGGAACCGCAAGATCCGCGTCTTCGCCGACTGGACGCTCGGCATGTTCCTCAAGCGCGAGGTCGTCTCCCTCGGGGCGATGGAGAACCCGCGCGAGGAGTTCTACGAGGCCGCGCGCCCGGTGCCGACCGAGACCTCGGCCGAGAAGCGCTCCAAGGCCGGCGCCAAGTAGCCGGTACGCCGAAGCCGGTACGCCGAAAGGGGCCGCCCTCCATCCGTGGGGAGGGCGGCCCCTTCGCGTGCCCGCGCGGACGGCTCACCGCTTCGTGATGCGCTCGAACACGGTGGGGTCGTAGTCGGTGACGACGGGGGCGGGGGTGCCCTTCGCCCAGGTGAAGGTGATGCCGGGGTTGTGGACGTCCGAGCCGTCGGGGAGGAAGAAGTGCGGGCTGCCCTGCACCGAGGGGCCCTTGGCCTCCTCCCACTGGCCGAACAGCTCGGCCCGGTGCGTGCCGCGCCGCAGCGCGTGGTCGAGGCGCTCGGCGTCGACGAGCGGGCAGGCCGTCGCGACGTCGATCACCTCCGGGTGCACGCTGACGCAGCGGGACTCGGCGTAGAAGGCGTGCCGCAGCGCCGCGTCGAGCTGGTCGCCGGCGGCGAGGCCGTCGAGGTGCTGGGCCGCCTGGACGGCTTCCATGGCCAGCAGCGTGGTCACGGCGTACTCGGACTCGGGCCGCTGCCAGGGCCGCCAGCCGAGCTCCGGCTCCACCTCGGCGACGACGGCGATCTCGGGGTCGAGGATGCGCTTGGGTGTGGGCCGGGAGTTGAACAGCTCCAGGGGGAACGCCCGGTGCTCGACGGCGAGTTCGACGTTCTGGGCGCGGGCGGCCCGGCGGAGGTTGTGCAGGGCGAGCGAGGCCCAGGGGCAGCCGATGTCGGAGTAGACGACGACGCGGCGTGCGGTGTCGGCGGGCATGGGTGCTCCAGGGGTTCGGTTGCGGTCGTCACGCCGCACGGCTTCGGGGCTTCCCGGGTACGCCGTGGGCCCGCGGGGCCCCGGGCGCGTCGGCGCCCGGGGCCGGGGTGCGGCGCTGCGCTGGCCAGCCCCGCACTCAGCGCAGACCTCCCAAGCGCGCCGGGTGGGGCTCCGCCGGGAGGGGCGAGAGGGGGGTGTCGGGGGAGGGGGCGGGGGCGGAGTCCGAGAGCACGGAGGGTTCCGCGTCGAGCCAGACGCCCGTCGGAGTGCCGAAACGCGGCTTCTCCTGCCGGCCGTCGAAGATGACCTCACCGCGCCGCACGGTCAGTTCGGTGCGCCCGGTGAACGTCCAGCCCTCGTACGCGGACCAGCCCACCTTCGCCTCCGCGTGCTCGGCGGACATGATCCACGTCGCGTCCGGGTCGAAGAGGGTGAGGTCCGCGTCGAGGCCGATGGCGATGCGGCCCTTGCGGGCGGTGAGGCCGAACAGCTCGGCGGGCCGCTCGGCGCACAGCCGGGCGATGCGCGTCATGACCTCGTCCTGCTCCAGGTCCGGGTAGCGGCGGCGCATGCCGGTGTGGACGGCGATCAGCATCTCCTGGGTGCCGGGCAGTCCGGGCGGGGCGTCGGCCACGGCCAGGACCTTCTCCTCCTTGGTGTGCGGCGCGTGGTCGCTGCCGATGGTGGCCACGCCGCCGTCCATCACGGCCTCCCACAGGCGCCCCTGGTCCTTGAGGCAGCGGATGGCCGGGCGCAGCCGGATACGGGCGCCGAGCCGCTGGGTGTCGGGCGCGGAGAAGGACAGGTGGTGCGGGGTGACCTCGTAGGTGATCGGCAGGCCGACCCGGCCCGCCGCCTTGAGCAGGTCCGACTCTTCGGAGGACGAGACGTGCAGGATGTGCGTCGCCGTGCCGTACTTGCGGACGAGCTCGATGACCCGGGAGACCGCGACGATACCGCCGCTGCGCGGGTGCGCCGACTCGTAGGCGTCGTACCCGGCCGGCGGGTCCTGGTACTCGTCCAGCAGGGCGAAGACGCTGTCGTCCTCGGCGTGCAGCACGAGCCGGATGCCGCGTTCGGCGGCGACGGCGAAGATGCGGTCGAGGACGACCGGGTCGCGGATGATGTGGGGGGCGGTGTGGTGGCCGGTCATGAAGACCTTCACCGTCGTGGCCTGCCGGGGCCGGAGCCGGTGCAGGCTCTCGACGCTGTCCGCGGTGACGCCCATGTGGAAGCGGTAGTCGACCAGCGAGTTCCCCGCGACGAGCGCCGCCTTCTCCGCCGCCAGCTCGGGTTCGACGAGCGGGGGCTCGGTGTTGGGCATGTCGATGACGGTGGTCACCCCGCCGGCGGCCGCCGCCCGGCTGCCGTGTGGCCAGTCCTCCTTGTGGGTGAGGCCCGGGGTGCGGAAGTGGACGTGCGAGTCGATGAGTCCGGGCAGGAGGTAGCGTCCGGCGGCGTCGATGACGCGGTCCGCGGGCGGGGCGGCGCCGTCGGCGAAGATGGCGGCGACCCGCTCTCCGGATACCGCCACGCCGCCGTCGTGCACCCCGTCGGGCGTGACCACCCGCGCGCCGGTGATGACGAGATCGTGGTTGGTGCTCACCTGAGACTCCTGTCGTGGACGGCGCCCCGGGCGGGCGCCGCGTGCTGACTGGGTGTGTGCCGTGCGCCGTCCCTCCGGCGGGTCGGGCCGGACGGGCGGCTCGGTCGAGTCCTGCGGTTCGGGCGAGTCCTGTCGGTGGGTCGGGTGGCCGGGGCCGGTCGGTCCGGTCGGGCCGGTCGGGCCGGTCGGGTCGGCCGGGTCGGGGGCGCTCCCCGGGAGGGAGCCGGGAGGGTCCTGCCGTTCAGTGGGTCCACGGTGTGCTCACCAGCTCCCGGCACAGGTCGTTGGTCGGGCCCATGAGGCCCACCGCGCGGGCGTCCCGGGCCAGTTGGTTCAGCGGGTGCTCGCGGAGGTAGCCGGCGCCGCCCAGCAGGCGCTGCGCCTCCGCGGTGACCTCCTCGCAGCACTGCGAGGCGAGGAGCTTGCTGTGCAGCGTGGTGACCCCCGGGTCGGCCGTGTCGCGGCGGCCGGAGCTGTCCACCAGGGCGCGGGCGGCGGCCACCTTGGCCGACAGGTCCACCAGCCGGTGACGGAGGGCCTGTTGGCCCTTGAGTCCGCGCCGTACGGCGTGCGCGAGGGCGAGCCGGTAGGCCGCCTCGGCGATGCCGACGGCGACGGCCCCGAGGGTGGCGCCGGACTCCCGGACCCCGGCGATGACGCGTACCGCGTCTCCGGCGGGGCCGAGCACCGCCGAGTCGGGGACGCGGCAGGACGTCAGCTCGACGAAGCCCGTGGCCGAGGCGCGCATGCCGACGAGGTCCATGCCGGTGTCGGCGGTGAGTCCGGGGTTGTCCGCCTCGACGAGGTAGAACGTCTGCCCGTCGCCGCCGTAGCCGGATCCGTCGCGCTCGGACCCGGCGGGCTCGGCGGACGGGGCGGCTTCGGCGGACGGCGCGGACTGGGCCAGCACCAGGTAGAGCTGGGCGATCCCGGCGCCGGTGGTGAAGGTCTTGGCCCCGTCCAGGACCCAGCCGCCGTCGGCGCGGACGGCCCGGGTGGCCAGGTGCCGCTTGTCCGCGCCAGCCCCGGACTCGCTCCAGGCGGAGGCGGCGAGCCAGGAGCCGTCGGCCAGCCGGGGCAGCCAGCGGGCCCGCTGCTCGGGGGTGCCCCACTCGGCGATGCGGGCGCTGACGGCGTAGTGCTGGAACAGGATGATGGCCACCGAGGGGTCGGCGGTGGCCACGAGTTCGACGAGCCGGTTGGTCAGCACGGCGTCCCCGCCCGCGCCGCCGTGGGCGGCGGGAACGGCGGCTCCGAGCAGGCCGGAGCCACGCAGGGCGGTGAGGGTGCCCTCGGGCGGCGCGCCCGCCGCGTCGGCCGCGGGCGCGAGGTGCCGCAGGGTGGCCAGGAACTCCGCGTACCGGGCGGCCAGCTGCTCCCGGACGGGCGCCACGGCGGACGCTGCGGCCGAGGCGCCCGGGCGGGTCAGACCGTCAGCGGCTGCCATGCCGGCTCCTCCTTGTAGTCGTAGTTCTTCAGGGAAGCGATGCAGGCGGGCTCGTCGAGCTGGGCGAGCTTGCGGCTGACGCTGACCCAGTGCAGCAGGTCGACGCCGTCCCCGCGCCCGGCGACGGAGGCGGTGGCGGCCGTGGAGCCGCCCGGTGTGTCGATCTCGATGACGCCGCGGGGGAGCCCGGCCTGCCGGGCCAGCCGCTCGGGGACGGTGCCGGGGATGCTGGCGGCTCCGGCCAGGCAGGTGGTGCCGGTAAGGGCGATGCTGGGGTGCCACTTGGGCACGGAGATGGCCCGCACGGCCAGCCGTCCCGGGGCGTAGCAGCCGACGGCGGCGATCTTGGGGAAGATGCCGTCGGTGGGCCACTGGAGCAGCTCGGCCGCGGCGGCGCGGATGTCCAGCATCAGGGAGAAGGTCTCCTCGCCCGCCTCGAAGAGTTCCCGGGCGCTGTGCAGGCCGAGGGCGGAGGCGTCGACGAAGACGTACGGGTTGCCGATGGAGACCAGCGAGGCCGCCTGCACACCGGTGGACGTGAGCAGTTGGTCCACCGGGCTGCCGGTCAGCAGGAGGTCGTCCAGGCGGGCGGCGGCGTCCTGGAGGAAGTGCACCGTGAAGCTGCCGCTGCGCCGCCGCGCCTCGTCCACCTCGCACACCACCTGGTCACCGGTGTTGACGACGCGCACCCGCACCCGGCCGCCGGGCGCGAGCCGGGGCAGCCACGCCTGGCCGTCTGCCGCGACGACGGCGGCGAGGATGGAGTGCCCGCAGTTGCCGTGGAAGTCGAACCGGTCGACGCCGGTGGGCAGGCCCTGCACGAACCGGTAGTCCAGGTCGAACATGGGGTGTCCGGAGGGTTCGACGAGGGCGAACTTGAGGATGTCGCCGCGCCCGTTCTCCTCCAGCCACTCCCGGATCGTGCTGAGGACCGGGCGCAGCCGTGCGTCGTCCTTGGGCAGTTGCCGCTGGTCCAGCACGAGCGTGGGGGTCGGCGCCCCCATGGCCCGCGCGATGTATCCGATCACACCGCCACCTCCGGCACTCTGTGGTCCAGCACGCGTCGCCGCGCCGTGGCCGGGAAGAACCGCTCCCGCCACAGCTCGTGCACCGTCAGCGCCCAGATCGCCGCGGCCGCCCGGTCGCTCGGTGCCGCGGACTGCGCCCGGAACAGCGCCTCGACCTGCCGCGGGTCGAGCAGCCCGTGGCGGCGCAGCCGTTCGGGGGCGAGCAGCTCGCGGGCGTGCTCCATGAGCGGCTGTCCCGGCCGGAGCATTGCCGTCACGGGCAGCGTGAACGGCTGCTTGGGCCGGGTGAGGACGGACTCGGGCAGCAGGCCCCCGGCCGCCGCGTACAGCACCCGCTTGCGCCGCCCGCCGGAGAGCTTGAGCCGGGACGGCAGGGAGCGGGCGTGGCGGACGACGTCCGGCTGGCAGAACGGCAGGCGGACCTCCACGGAGGAGGACATGCTCAGATGGTCGACGCGGCGCAGGTGGTAGGCGGGCAGCCGCTCGCCGACCTCGAACGCGGTGAGTGCGGCCAGCCGGTCGGGGTGGCTGCTCCCGTCCCGGCGCAGCCGGGCGGTGATGTCCTCGCTCACCGAGCCGTGGTCGGCCATGAAGGCGCGGTAGTCGGAGCTGTAGAGGCGGCCGCGCAGGGGGGCGGGAACGGCGGCCAGCGCCTCCACGTAGCCGGGCACCCAGTCCGTTCCGGCGGGGGCGTGGACGGCGCGGTGGAGCCGGTCGTAGCCGCCGAACAGTTCGTCGGCCGCGTCGCCGGTGAGCGCGACGGGGAACCCGGCGCGGCGCACGGCGGCGAACAGGGCGTGCGTGCTCAGGGTGATGGGGTCGGCGTTGGGCTGGCCGAGGTGGCGGACGACGGTGTCCGACAGCGCGGGGAACGTCGCCGGGTCGATCTCGACCTGGTGGTGCCGGGTCCCGGCCCGGTCGGCGACGGCGCGGGCGAACGCCCGTTCGTCGGCGGGCCAGTCGCCGGTGTAGGCGATGGTGAACGTGTGCAGCGCCGGCACGGCCTCCGCCGCCAGCGCGGTGACCAGGCCGGAGTCCAGCCCGCCGCTGGTGATGGCGGCGACGGGGACGTCCGCCTCGGTGAGCCGGTGTACCTGGGTGCGCAGCAGCTCGCGCACCCGGCCGGCGGCCTCCCGTTCGGTGCCGTGCGGGGGTTCGGTGGCCGGGGCGGGCGGGCGCCGCACGAGGGTCAGCCCGCCCGAGCGGGTGACCCTGACCGTCGCGGCCGGGGGCAGGACGCGGACGCCCTCGAACATGGTCTGCTCGCCGAAGGGCGTCTTGGTGGCCAGGTAGGTGTCGAGCCCGGTGGGCACCGGCGCTGCGGGCACGTCTGGGAAGGTGAGCAGGGCGGGCAGTTCGGAGGCGAAGTGCAGCCGCCGTCGCGCCGGGTCCCAGTGGTGGTACAGCGGTTTCATGCCGACCTCGTCGGTGAACAGCCACAGCGTGGGCTCGGCGCGCAGATCGACCAGCGCGATCGCGTACATGCCGTCGAGGAGTTCGGTGAAGCGCGGTCCGAACTCGGCGAACAGGGCCGGGATGACGGAGCCGTCACAGGCGTCGGTGAAGACGTGGCCCCGCGCGCCGAGCCTCTCCCGCAGCTCCCGGTGGTTGTACAGCTCCCCGTTGAAGACGGCGACGATCTCTCCCGGGGCCGTCGTCAGCGTGTAGGGCTGGGCGCCGCCGTCCGGGTCCATGACGGCCAGGCGGTTGCTGCCGAGCGCCCAGCCGGCCCCGGACCGCAGGGCCTGTCCGTCCGGGCCGCCGTGGCGCTGGGCCTCGGCCACCGCGCGCAGGTCGTCCCGCGTGCAGTGGGCGTCGAAGTGACCGAGAATCCTGCACATCGAAGAGATCACCGAACCTTGGTCGATACACCGGCTCGCTCGTAGAGGACCGGATCGAACGGGGTCGGGCCGCCGCAGGTGGCGAACCGGGGCGTGCCGGGGTCCTCGACGGGATGCCGGGTGCCGTGGGGCACGCCCGGGGGCGCGTAGAGCACGTCGCCGGGCCGGGCGTCGTACCACCGGCCGTCCAGGTGGAGCTGCCCCTCGCCCTCGAACGCGATGAACGCCTCCTCGCTCTCCGGGTGCACGTGGACGTTGAAGTACTCGCCGGGGTTCATGACCCCGCAGTGCAGACAGAGCTGGGGGGAGCCGGTGCCGGGCCAGAAGAGGAAGTTCATCGTCGCGGTGCGCTGTGAGGCCTCCGGCCCCGCGCCGACGCCGGTGAAGCCCCTGAGCTGCGTCTCCCCGTTCCACAGCGTCGAGAAGCGGCGCGGGGAGGGGCCGGGGGCGCGGCCGGGGCGCAGCACGGTGCGCCACACGTACGCGGTCAGCCCGGCCTGCCCGGCCGTGAGGCCGTACGGTTCGCCGGTGGGGGCGTAGACGGTGTCCGCGCGCCGGACGAGCCGCTCGGCCCGTCCGGCGCGGGCCGATCCGGCGCCCTCGAACACCACGACGACGTTCTCCTCCTCCGCCGAACCGCCCGGCCTCCAGCGCCCGTTCGCCGGGACGCGGACGACGTCGAGCCGCACGATCCGGGCACCCAGGCGCGGTCCGACGGCCTCGGCCACCAGGCAGCCGTTCCGCGTGACGTACTCCAGCTCCCGCGCGGGCAGCACGGCCCCGCGGGTGGCAAGGCCCCTCATGCCGCGGCCTCCTCGGTGACGAGGAGGGCGACGAGCAGCCGGTTGCTGACGGGCGGGGTGTCGGCCAGGGTGCCGTCGGGGTCGGAGATCGCGGCGGCGGTCACCCGTGCCACCCCGCGGCGACCGGCGCGTCGGACGTGCCGGGTTCACGGCGCGTCCGCGGTGTGCGTGTGATGACCATCTGATCCTCCATGTGCCGCAGGGTTGCGCGAACCGCTCGACCGGCGGTGGAAGGCGGGCGGGCCGACAGGGGGCCGTCCGCTTCCGCCGGCGCGTCGTCCGCCGCGTACTGCTCGCGCCGAGCGTGGCCGGGCGTGCTCGACCCGCATTCGAAGCGTGCTCGCGTGGGCACGCCGCGTGGCCCGGACTCGGCGTCCGCCGGGCCGCGAGATCCTTTCGAGCCGTGTTCCAGGCCGGTCTGTGAGCTTTCGGCGTGGGTGCCCCGGCCCGGCGGTCGGCTCGCCGCGCGACCGTTCCTCCGCTTCAAGGAGCAGCCTGATGACCGTGCGTGAGGTCGAGCACGACACAGTGGTCGACGCGTCGGCGTCGGACGTGTACCGGGTGATCGCCGACGTCGCGAACTGGCCGCTGATCTTCCCTCCGGCCGTCCACGTCGACCAGCGGGACCTGACGGGGAACCAGGAGCGCGTCCGGGTCTGGGCCAGCGTGGACGGCGAGGTCCGCCACTGGACGTCCCGGCGCACCCTGCAGCCCGCGGCCGGACGCATCACGTTCCGGCAGGAGGTTCCCGTCCCGCCGGTCGCGGCCATGGGCGGTACCTGGATCGTCGAGCCGCTCGGCGAGGGGCGGTGCCGGGTGCGGCTCCTGCTCACCTACCGTGCGAAGGACGACGACGCCGAGCTGCTCGCCCGCATCGACAGCGCCGTCGACCACGGCAGCCCCGTGGAGCTCGACGCCCTGCGCGCCAACCTCGAACTCGTCCTCGGGTCCCCGGAACTGACGCTCGTCTTCCGGGAGTCGGTACGGATCGACGCCCCCGTCTCAGACGTCTACGACTTCGTCGCCGAGGCCCGGCACTGGCGGGACCGGCTGCCGCACATCGTCGACGTGGACGTGCGCGAGGCGGACTTTGGGCTTCAGCGGCTGCGCCTGGAAACCCTCACCGGGGACGGCTCCTCGCAGACCACCGAGTCGCTGCGGGTCCGCTTCCCGCACCGGCTCGTCGCGTTCAAGCAGACCACGCTGCCGGCCCTGCTGCGGCTGCACACCGGCCGCTGGGAGTTCGACGAGGACATCACCGGGATCACGACCGCCACCGTCCACCACACGGTGGTGCTCAACCCGCGCCAGATCCCCGGGGTGCTCGGCCCCGAGGCGGGGATCCGGGAGGCCGGGGACTTCGTGCGGTCCGTGCTGGGCGCCACCAGCCGGACCACGCTGGAGTTCGCCAAGGACCACGCGGAGCGGGCCCGCGTGTGAGCGGCGACGAGCCCGGGGCCCCGGGCTCGTCGCCCATTCCCCCGGCCCCGCCGGGACGACGGAGTCCCGGCGGGGCCGGGGCGCAGCCGGGGCCGGGCCGCGGCGTCACGGCCCGGCGTCCGGCGCGGGCTCCCCTCCCCACGTCACCTGGCGCACCTCGACGATCAGCTCCTCGCTCGCGATGGCCCGGAACCCGTCCCACACCCGCCCGGCGCGCTCGTCGGCCGGAATCGCGCTCAGCACCGGGCCGTACCGGCCCACGTGGCCGTTGACGGAGAGCACGGGCACGTCCGTCACCGCGGCCGCGCCGGGGCCCTCCCCGGCGCCGGGTATCCTGCGGTGCTCCGCGCGCAGGACGTCGTCCCACGTGCTCACCGCCATCTCGCGGGCCAGCGAGGGGCAGAGGCCGACCTCCATGAGCGCCGCCCGGATCGGATCGTCCACCGTCGGCCCCGGGTCGGTGCCGTCCCACCGCTCGCACCAGCCCGCCAGCCCGCCGCCCTCGGTGTGCAGCCGCCGCGCCATCGCCTCGTAGAGCGGGGCGAGCGTGCAGCGACCGCGTTCCACCCCGGCGGCGGCCAGCACCCGGGCCGGTCCGCGGGCCGGGTCGGGGCCCTCCGGGGCGCCGCCGGGAAGGGCGTCGGCACGCATCACGGCGACTCCGGCGCAGTGCGGCCGCACCCGCACCGGGCGCACCCGCTCCACCTCCCGCAGCCAGCGGTACGTGATCCACGTACGGCTGCACAGGGGGTCGAACCAGAGGTCCACCTCGTCGTAGACGACTCTGCTCTGGTCCATCGGTTCGCCTCTCCTCGGAAGTCCGTCGGCATGGTCTCCACCGGGGTTCGAGTACGACTCGAACCCCGGTGGATCCGTCCGGCGCGGCGCCTCGCAGGGCTTGGCGGTGGCGTCGCGGTGGCGTTTCTGGCGGGCCGCCGGTGGAGCCGGACACGTCACCGCCCCGCTGGGCCTGTTCAGCGGGGCGGTGACGCGTCGGGCAGCCCGTGGGGTCAGGCGAACGTGGGGATGCGCAGCTGGTCCCGCGGCTGGGCGACGCCCACCGGCGTCGACGAAGCGCTGTCCGACGGAGCGGGGTTGAGGACCTGGAGCTGCAGGCGCTGCAGCTCGGGGCTGGGCTCGAGCCCCAGCTCGTCGTGGAGGATGCGGCGCAGGTTCTGGTAGGCCTGCAGCGCCTCGGCGCGCCGCCCCGCCGCGCCGAGCGCCGCGATGAGCTGCCCGTGGAACCACTCGTTCAGCGGGTAGTCGTTGACCAGCTTGCGCAGCGTCGGGATCGACTCGCGCTGCCGCCCGAGCTGGTTGTCGGCCTCGATCCGCAGCTCCAGGGCCCGGATGCGCACCTCCTCCAGGTGGACGATGTGACCGCCCAACATGTCGCCGGCGGGAATGTTCGACAGCGCGGGCCCCCGCCACAGGGACAGGGCGCGGTTGAGGTGCCCGGCCGCGGCGGCCGGCTGCCCCTGGCTCAGCTCGGTGTGGGCGCGGGCGACCAGCCGTTCGAAGATCCGGATGTCGACCTCGTCGTCCTCCACCGCGATCAGATATCCCGGAGCGTGGGTCACCAGCAGGGCCCGTTCGGAGGGAATGAGTTGCTCACTCTCGAACATGCGCCGGGCGTGGTAGATGTACGTCTGAAGCGTCGTTATGGCGCTGCGGGGCGGCCGTTCGCCCCAGAGTTCCTGAATGAGGCAGTCCGAGGTCACGATTTCGTTGGGCCGGGTCAGCAGCAGGGCGAGCGTCTGGCAGACCTTGGGGGTACTGGGCAGATGCGTCCTGCCGTCGTCACTGACGATTTCGAACGGGCCGATGAGATTGAATCGCACTGCACATGCTCCTCTTCACGAGTGAAGAATGCGATACCGCGTTCTTCTCCGAGGGTGCCTTCCGAAACGGTAGGCGGGGTGCGGGCAATTCCCCATCGTGGATGGCCGAGAGTGTCACATCGGGCCAAACCGGATCGGTCCGCGTGCGTCGACGCCATGACGGACAGGGGCCGTTCGGGCGGTGCGGACCGCCGCTCCGGCCGCGCGGACGGAGTCAGGCCGCGCTGCGCCAGCCGGGCAACGGCTGGTGCACCCACGACCGGGCCGCCGGATGGTCGGGGCGGCTCATCGTCCCCCAGTACACGGTGTTGCGCGTGGCCTCGGCCTCCTCCTCGGCCGCCCGCGCCCGCAGCCGGGCGCTGAGCACGACGGCCAGCGCGGCCAGCTCCTCGGCGGTGGGGGAGCCGCGGGTGATGCGCCAGGACGCCGCGCCGAGCACCCGGGACGGCGGAACCGCGGACGGCTCGGGGGCGGCGTGCTCCGGCGCGGACGGCGGATGCGTGGACCGCCGTGGGGTCGGCCGCGCGGCCGCGGACGGCGGCCCGGGCCGGACGTCCGCGCGCGGCACCGGCCGCGGCGTGTCGGTCTGGGGCGTCGCCTGTGTCACCTGTGCCATGGGTCCTCCCGGTGGGGACGGCGGCCCGGCCGTGCGGCCGGGCGGCCTACTGCGGCTGGTTTCCGTGCTTGCGGCTGGGCAGTGGCGCGTGCTTGTCGCGCAGCATGGCCAGCGCCTTGACGAGGGCGGTCCGTGTCTCGCCGGGGTCGATCACGTCGTCGACGAGGCCGCGTTCCGCCGCGTAGTAGGGGTGCATCAGCTCCCGGCGGTACTCCGCGATGCGTTCGTTCCGGGCCGCGTCCGGGTCCGGCGCGGCGGCGATCTCCCGTCGGAAGACGACGTTCGCCGCCGCCTCCGCCCCCATGACGGCGATCTCGTTGATCGGCCAGGCCAGGGAGACGTCGGTGCCGATGGAACGCGAGTCCATCACGATGTACGCGCCCCCGTAGGCCTTGCGCATGATGAGCTGGACGCGCGGAACCGTCGCGTTGCAGTACGCGTACAGCAGCTTCGCCCCGTGCCGGATGACGCCGCCGTGCTCCTGGCCGACGCCCGGCAGGAAGCCGGGCACGTCCACCAGCGTGACGAGCGGGATGTTGAAGGCGTCGCACATCTGGACGAAGCGCGCGGCCTTCTCCGCGGACTCGATGTCCAGGACGCCGGCCAGCCGCGAGGGCTGGTTGGCGACGATGCCGACGACGTGGCCGTCCATCCGGGCCAGCGCGCACACCACGTTGGGCGCCCAGCGCTCGTGCACCTCGAACCACTCGCCGTGGTCCACGATCTCGGCGAGCACCTGGGAGACGTCGTAGGAGCGGTTCGGGTCCGCGGGGACGAGGTCGAGCAGCGCGTCCGTGCGCCGGTCGGCCGGATCGCCGGCGGGTTCGACGGGCGGCAGCTCGCGGTTGTTGGAGGGCAGGTAGGCCAACAGGTGCCGGACGTCCTTCAGACAGCACCGCTCGTCGTCGTACGTGAAGCCCGCGACGCCGGACGTGGTCGCGTGCACGTCGGCGCCGCCCAGCTCCTCGTGGGTGATGCGCTCGCCCGTCACCGCCTGGACGACGTCGGGGCCGGTGATGAACATCTGCGCCGTGCCCTTGACCATGAACACGAAGTCGGTGAGGGCGGGGGAGTACGCGGCGCCGCCGGCGCACGGCCCCATGATGACGCTGATCTGCGGAATCACCCCGGAGTTGCGCACGTTGCGCTGGAAGATGCCGCCGTATCCGGCGAGCGCCGTCACGCCCTCCTGGATGCGGGCCCCGGCACCGTCGCAGAGCCCGACGATGGGCGCCCCGGCCTTCTCGGCCAGGTCCATCACCTTGTGGATCTTCTGCGCGTGCGCCTCGCCGAGCGCGCCGCCGAAGATGCGGAAGTCGTGCGCGTAGGCGAACACCGTCCGCCCGTTCACCTTCCCCCAGCCGGTGAGGACGCCGTCGGTGTGCGGCCGCTTGGCCTCCAGCCCGAAACCGGTCGCCCGGTGCCGTCGCAGACTCTCCGTCTCGACGAACGTCCCCGGGTCGAAGAGGAGTTCCATCCGCTCCCGCGCGGTGAGTTTCCCCTTGGCCCGCTGGGCGGCCGTGGCCTTCTCACCCGGCCCCGCCTCGACGCGCTCCCGCAGCTCCGCCAGCTCAGCGGCACGGGCCCGGGTTCCGTTCGGAGGCGGCGTGCTCTGCTCGGGCTCGGCGGTGTTCCGCAGCGGGGTGTCCTGTGCGACGCTCACGCGTGCCCCTTTCCTGCCCGTCCCCGCGCCGGTGCGGTGCCGGGACGGACATGGCCGGCGGCTCGCCGGCCGCCTGACGCTTCGGTGGATTCGGTCGGTTCGGCGCGGGCCGGCGGGTCAGCGGCCCGCGCCTCCCCCAGCTTCGGCGCCGCGCTTCGCGTCGTCCTTGAGATAGCAGCCGAGAACGGCTGAAGTGACGCGGCCGTCGAGCAGCGCGGCGGCGTGCGCCCGGGGACGGTCCCCGGCCGGGCCCGGCTCCACCGCGACGCTCACCGTGAAGCCCTCGGGCAGCGGGTGCGTCTCGAACTGCCAGCCCGTGTCGGGCGCGGGCGAGCCGTCCACGCGCAGCAGCCTGGGCACCGCGGTCGGGGTGAGCGGAGTGGTGAAGCCGAAGGAGTGGAACGGCAGCCGCAGCCCGTGCCCGAGGGCCTTGCTGTAGGCCTCCTTGAGCGTCCACAGCCGGATGACCGCCGCGTTGCGGTCCTCCTCCGGGAGCCACTCCAGGGCGTCCCGCTCGTGCTGGGTGCACACGTCGTCCTCCAGCCCCCGCCCGTACACCGAGCGGCTCGCGGGTTCGACGTCGACGCCGATCGCGCCCCGGCGGCTGAGCCCGACGACCATCACCTCGCCGGTGTGGCTGAGGGACATCTCCAGTTGCCCGCACCCCCGGATGTAGGGGCGCCCGTTGGGATTGCGGGCCAGCTCGAGCTGGCCGGGGTGGGCGTCCAGCACCGTCGCCGCCACCCGCTTGAGCAGCACCCGCGAGGCCGCGAACCGCCGCCGCGCCTCGAGGCTGCCGAGCTGCTCGTAGCGCCCGGCCTCGCTGCCCAGCAGCCGGGTCAGCTCACCCTCGGACAGCCGCCCCGGTTCCCAGTCTGCGAGGAACCCGTACGCCGTGACGTACCCGCCGGCGCCGCTGTGCAGGGCGGTGTCGAGCCCGTCCCACGGGCCGTCCTCGCCGCTCACCCGAACCGGGGGCGGGCCCACCAGTCCGCTGCCTACCGCCATGACCGTCTCCTTCGCCTGGTTGTCTCCGCCTCCCCGGTCCGGCCCGGCCGGGAGGCGCTAACTCCGTGCGACCGCCTGCCATGTCGACGGGACGGGGGCGGCCGCCGAGGCTGGCGGCCCGTCGCCCGCGGCCCCGCCCAGCACCGTTCCGTACAGGTCCAGGGAGCGGCCCTGGTGGTACCGCGTCACCACGTGGGCCACGAGGGCGTCGGTGTCCTCCCGGCGGGCCTCCGAACCCGGCAGGCCGAGCCGCAGACAGATCCGGCCGAGCGCCGCGGCCAGCCAGGCGGGCTCCGACAGGAAGCCGCAGCCGGACCGCCGGACGCCGTAGCGCCACAGGCCCAGACAGGCGGCGCCCGCCGTGAGGAGCGTGTAGCGCTCGGCCAGCGCGTAGCCGCGCGGATTGGCCAGCACCGCCGGGTCCCGCTCGGGCAGCTCCCGGCACTCCCCGGCCAGGACGCCGAGCTGCCCGGCGAGGGCGCGGGCCCGCTCGCGCACCACCCCGCCGTGGGTGGAGCCGAGCGCGGGGCCGCCGTCCAGGAGCCCGTCGACGTCGGCGAGCAGCGAGGCCAACGGGTCGTCGGCCGCCGCCACCTTGAGCCGGGAGGCGTCCAGCGGCGGCAGCGGGTCGTGCAGCGCGAACAGCTCCTTTGGCGCCGTGTGCGGAGAACGCTTCCAGGACCGCCGGGCCAGGGTGGCGAGTTGGGGCACCAGGGAGGAGAGTGCCGCCACCGCGCCGGTCCGGCCCGGCGGCAGTTCGGAGAGGTCGATCAGATGCTTGCGGAACGTCCCGTAGCCGACGCCGTCGTGCCGGGCGTGCGCGAGGACGGGCAGCAGGTCGCCGGTGCTCTGCTGGAGCAGCCGGTGCCCGAGGTAGGTGCTGGCGGCCGACCAGAGGCTGGAGAGTGCGGGCAGCAGGTGCAGGGCCCGGAGGGTGGCCAGGGACAGACAGTCGGCGATCAGCAGGTCCGCGAAGGCGGAGGCGATGACCTCCTGCGAGTAACGGGTACCGAAGGAGTGGCCGTTGTCTCCTCCGGCCAGGACGACGGACAGCACGGAGCGCAGGGCCGTGTCGGCACAGCCGATCGCCATGGCCGGCACCAGGGGACGGGCCATCTGATGCGCCCGCACGAGCGCGGCGGAGCCGTGCCCGCAGGTCCCCAGCACCCGGCCCGCGCGCACCGGCCAGCCGTCGAAGCGCAGTTCGCCCACGGGCAGCCGCCGCAGACCGGCCAGCTCCCGGGACGGCAGCTCGCGCACGGCGGAGGCCGGCAGCTCCTGGCGGGGGAGCAGCATCGCGGTGTCGCCACCGCCCGCTCCCGGTCCCGCCCCGGACCTCCCCTCGGGCCCGTGCCCGCCTCCGTGGCCGTGCCCGTCCCCGTGCTCGGCCAGGACGACGAAGGCGTCGGCACGGGGTGCGTTGAGGAGGGGCGCGCTGTGCCCGGACAGGGACAGTCCGCCCGCGTCCACGGTGGCGCGGAGCCCGATGCCCGCCCGGGCCGCGGCCGGGGCCTCGCGGGGCGCGGCGACGAGTCGGCCGCCGTCCAGCACGACGGTGGCCGCGGCCCGGCGCTGAGCGGCGTCGCCGTAGTGCCACACGGACAGGGCGGGCAGCAGGGTGGCGGTGCCGTAGCCGCCGCCGAGCGCGCTGTCCCGCCGGTAGACGGCGCGCAGCAGGCGGGCCACGGTGTCCAGACCGGTGAGCCGGCCGCCGAGGTCAGCTGGGACGAACTCCTCGTGCAGGCCGAAGGAGGCCAGCGTCGGCTCGCCGCCCAGCGGCAGTTCGCCGCGTCGGTCCGCCGCCAGCACCGCCGCGTCGGAGAGCGGGAGGGTCGTCTCTCGCGGGTCTCCGAGCAGCCGCTCCAGCTCGGCCACCCGGTCTTCGGTGGGCGGGAGTCGCATCATGGGCCTCACTGTCCTCAGGGCGTCTGGAACGCGGCTCGCACAGTGCTTGAAGGGCCGCCGCCCCGGGCGCGCCCGGGGCGGCGGGCGTCAGGCGGCCGGGCGTCAGGCGACCCGGGAGAGGGCGGGGGCCGGAGCGTGCCGTTCCGCCGTGGTCAGGACAGCCGCCAGATGGGCCACCGAGGCGAGGGTGATGTGGCGGTGCCAGCCCTGGAACGAGCGCCCGGCGAAGTCCCGGATCCCGATGCGTTCGGAGACGGCGGCGCAGTCCCGCTCGGCGGTGTCCGCGAGCCGGGCCAGCCGCAGCAGCCCAGGGACCGGCGTGCCCGCGCCCCGTGCCAGCCACATCCGGGCGTCGCCGTGCGGGGCGCTCGGCCAGTCGGCGAGCAGCAGCATCGGGGTCCGGGGGCCCGGCCCGTCGAACTCCCCCGGCAGCACCGGGATGGCGGCCGCCACGCCGACGTCCGCGCCGTGCCCTCCGTATCCGCCCGGGCTCGCGGCCTGGCGGCGGAACTGCTTCATCGTCGCGACGAGTTGCCCGGCCGTCACCGGCTTGTCGCTGTAGGCGTGCAGCCGGGTGTTGTCCACCCGGACCGGGGTGTGCGGGCCGATCCGCACCAGCAGCGGCGAGCGGCGTTCGCCGAAGTGGCGGACGCAGCGGCGCACGTCGAGCCCCTCGGCGTCCACGACCACGGGGCGTCGCCCGGCCCGGGTGCTCTCGAGCTGCCGCACCGCGTCGCTCGCACACTCCTCGAGTCCCGCCGCGCGACTCGTCTCCGGGATGCACGCGCGGTGCCGCCGCAGCGGGTCCTCCAGCCAGCTGGCGGGCAGCACCAGACGCCAGTTGCACGGCACCGCCGCCCGTTCGGAGGCGAGCCAGGCCCCGAACGCCTGTTGGGCGTTGACCGTGTGCCCCAGGTGCGGCACGAACTGCTGGTCCACGCCCACGGTGTGCGGTCCGGCCTTGGGGATGACGAGGGGGCGCACCACCCAGGCGCGCGGGGCCAGCACCGCGTCGACGCGCTGGGCGAGGGAGCGGCGCACGGCCGACCAGTCCCAGGAGGAGGAGCTGATGAAGTGGTGGACGCTCTGCTGCGCCGCCTCACCACCCATCTGCTCGGCGATGTTCCGCAGCGTCTTGCGGCCCTGGGCCGCGAGCAGGGCCCGCACGTAGCTCTCCGCCTTCAGCCGCTGGTCCCGGCGCAGCAGCGAGGTGAAGAGCCCCTCACAGAGATTCCCTACCAGGTCATGGCCTGTAGCCATCGTTCCCCCTAACCGACGTCCTGCCGGATGCAGTGCATCCACGGTTGCCTGGAGGGTTGCTCCGTCCCGTCCTGCGTCCTTACCGCCCCGGTTCCGATCGGTTACCGTTCACCTTTCAAAGTCCCGTGATCGCACGGTTGCTCACCGTTGTCCGTTCATTGCTGAGCCCTTGACCGCGCGCTTAGAATCGAACGCTGATACTCAGGCAGGGCGGTGTACAGCGACGGGGGGCTGGCTAGCTCATGATGCTGGGTGCTGCACGGGCGACGAATGGACCCGGTTTCCGTATTCTCGGCACGCTCGAAGGCTGGTATGGCGGAGCGCCACTGCGCCTCGGCGGCGCGCTGCGCGAACGCACTCTGGTCATGCTGCTGTTGGAGGCCGGCCGGGTGGTGCCGGTCGCCCGGCTCGTCGAGGCCGCCTGGGACAGCTCGCCACCCAGCAGCGCTTTCCACCAGATCCGCAAGGCCGTCGCCGAACTGCGCCAGCGCATTCCCGACGGTGCCGAACTGATCCAGACCGACGGCCCCGGCTACCGCGCCGTCATCGCCGAGGAGCAACTCGACCTCGCCCAGTACCGTGCGGGGGTGAGCCGGGCCCGGCAGGCCGTCGTCGACGGAGACCGCGCCGGTGCCGTCACCGCGCTCCAGTCGGCGCTGGAGCTCTGGCGCGGCCCCGTGATGGCCGGCTTCGGCGGCCCCGTGATCGACTCGGCCTCGGCCGCGCTGGAGGAACAGCGCCTCGGCGCCTGCGAACAACTTTTCGACCTCCAGCTCGCGGCCGGTCAGGCGCCCGCCGTCATCGGGGAGTTGCGCGCTCTGGTCAACCAGTACCCGCTGCGCGAGACGCTGCGCGGCCAGCTCATGCTCGCGCTCTACCGCACGGGGCGGCAGGCGGAGGCCCTGGAGGAGTACAGCCGGGTCCGCACCCTGCTCTCGGACGAGCTGGGCATCGACCCCAGCGTGGAACTGAGCCGCCTCCACGCGAGCATCCTGCGCCACAGCCCGGCCCTTGAGGCACCGGACACCTCCTCGGCCCAGGCCGTCACGGCCTCCGCCGCCTCCGCCGCCCCGGCTCCCGCCCCGTTTGGCCCCGGGTCCGTTGACGCCGGGCCCGGCGCCCCCGGGGTGTCGGGTGCTTCGGCTGTCGCGGGGGCTGCCGCGGGTGCCGACGCCCCCGCGGCCTCCGGGGCCCCCGCGGCCTCCGGGCCTCCCACGGCCTCCGCGGTCCCTGCGTCCTGTGCGGGTGAGCCGTCCCCGCCCGGCTCCGGGGGCGTCGAGCCCGGCCCGGCGCCCGGTGCCGCACCGCCCACGGCGGACGCCGCGTCCGGCGAGGCCACGGCGTCGTTATCGGCCCCGGCGCCCGAGCCGCCCACAGCACCCGAGCCGCACCCGGGCCCCGGCCCTTCCGGCACCGGTGGCCCCGGCACCGGCCCGCCCGGGCCCGCCGGCTCGGACCCGGCGGGCGGCGAAGCCCCGTCCACGGAACCGGGCTCCGGGGGCACGCCGTCGCCCGTGCAGCGGTCGCCCGTGTCCACCACCGCGCCCAGCGCCCTTCCCTACGACCTGCGGGACTTCTCCGGCCGGGCCGACGAGCTGCGTTGGATCACCGCCGCCGTCCGCCGGTCCCCCGGCGAGTGCGCGCGGATCATCGCCATCGACGGCATGGGCGGCAGCGGCAAGACGGCGCTGGCCATCCGGGCCGCGCACCGGCTGGCCGAGGGCTATCCCGACGGCCAGCTCTTCGTGGACCTGCGCGGCTACACCCCGGGCCAGGAGCCCCTGAGCGCGTCCATGGCCCAGGAGGCCCTGCTCGCGGCGGCCGGGGTGCAGAGCGAGGAGATGCCCACCGCCCCCGCGGGCCGCACCGCGCTGTGGCGGTCCATCACCAAGCAGCTGCGGCTGCTCGTCGTGCTGGACAACGCCGCCGACGCCGACCACGTCCGGCCGCTGATCCCCGCCTCCTCCGGCTGTCTCACGCTCGTCACCAGCCGTCCCCGCCTCGTCGACCTGGACGGCGCCGACTGGCTCTCCCTCGGCACGCTCTCCGACGTCGACGGGCTGGACCTGCTGCGCCGCACCCTCGGCGCCGAACGCGTGGAACGGGAGCCACAGGCCGCGGCCGAGCTCATCCGGCTCTGCGGACGCCTCCCGCTGGCCGTCCGCATCGCCGCCGCCCGGCTGCGCAACCGCTCCCACTGGACGATCCAGCGGCTGGCCGACCGCATGAGGGACGAGACGCGCAGGCTCAGCGAGCTCAACTCCGCGGGCCGCAGCGTCGCCGTCGCCCTGCGGATGTCCTACCAGGCGATGACCGAGGCCCAGCGGGCGGACTTCCTGATGCTCGGTCTGCACCCGGGGCAGACCATCACGGCGGACGAGGGCGCCGCGCTGCTCGGCCGTGACGCCCTGGAGGCCGAGGACGCGCTGGAGGTGCTGCTCGACGCGCATCTGATCGAGGAACCCGAGCCCGGCTACTACAGCTTCCACGACCTGGTGCGCAGTTTCGCGCTCGGGCTGCGCAGCGCGACGACCGCCGCACGGGAGGAGAAGGCCGTACGGCGGCTGCTCGACCACTACGTGGTGCACGCCGAGCGCGCCTGCGACGCCCTGTTCCCCGAACGCTCCCGGCACGCCGAGCTGTTGCCGACGCGGGCCCCCGAGCCGCCGCCCTTCGCCGACCGCGCCTCCGCGCTGGACTGGCTCGACGCGCATCGGGACAACCTGATCGCCGCCGTCGAGCTGGCCTACCGCCACGGCATGGACCGGCACGCCGCCTACCTGCCGCGGACGCTGTCCTTCCACTCGGCGATCCGCAACTACCCGCAGGACGCCCGCCGGGTGTGCGGGCTGGCCGTCGCCGCCGCCCGCCGCCTGGGTGACCCGGACATGCTGCGCCTCGTGCTCACCATCCTCGCCGTGGAGCACTGGATGGTGGGGGCCTTCCAGAAGGGCATCGTCTGCCTGGAGGAGGCCCTGGAACTGGCCCGCTCGCTCGGCGACGAGGAGAGCGAGGCGGGGTGCATGGGGCGCCTCGGCCAGATCTACAACAGCCTGGGCGAGTTCCATCAGGCGCTCGGCTGCCTGGAGGGCGCCAGCCTCATGGAGCGCAGGCTCGGCACGACGCGGGAACAGGCCGGGACGCTCAACGTGCTCAGCTCCGTCACCGCCCGGCTGGGCAAGTTCGAGGAGGCCGCCGACGCCGCGGAGCGGGCCATTGAGCTGTGGCAGGACATCGGGGACCTGGGCCACACGATCGTCGCGCGCTCCAGCCTCGCCTTCGCCCTGCTCGGGCTGCGCCGTCCGGCGGAGGCCCTGAGGGAGCTCGGCGCGGCCAGGCGGCTGTGCGAGGAGCTGGACGGCCCCGCCACGACGGCGCTGATCCTGGCACAGCACGCCGGGGCCCACATCATGCTCGGGCACCACCGGGAGGCGCGGGAGTACATCGAGCAGGCGCTGCACATTCCCGCGATGAAGGACGTGACGATCCGCCGCGCGACGGTGGAGAGCATCGCCGGCCGCGTCTATCAGGCGTTGGGCGAACCGAAGTTGGCACTGGCCAGCGGGCGCCGCGCTTATGACGTGGCCATGAGTATCAAATTCCGTTATGAGATGGCGCAGGCTCTTGACGGATTGGCCGATGCGAGCAATAGCGTTGGAGACGAGGACGCGGCGCACGA
This sequence comes from Streptomyces sp. JJ38, assembly GCF_019303475.1. Lineage (GTDB taxonomy): Bacteria > Actinomycetota > Actinomycetes > Streptomycetales > Streptomycetaceae > Streptomyces. The sequence continues at coordinate 81,448 of NZ_JABLSI010000002.1, read as the reverse complement.
TTATCGGTGCCGGGCCGATGCGCTGTTCGAGCAGATGGGCGTGCCGGAAAACGCGCGTCGGCTCTTCTGAGGAGGGAGATCCTCCGCAGAAGAGCCGACGCGGTGGCTGCGGTCAGCGGGTGACGGTCAGGGTGTGCCCTTGTCGTCGAACGTGCCCAAGGTTCCACCGCCCTGCTCGCTGATGGCGACACCCGGCGCAGTGTCCGCGACGTTCGGCCCGGTGATGGCAACCCCCAATGAGAACGCGGCTGCGGCGAGGATTCCGACCAGGTTGCTCAGCTTGATGCGCATTCCCTTGCCCCCTCTCGACTGTCGTGGATTCTTTCGACACAACGAGAGTCGCACCATGGCTTCCCGAGTCGTTCCCCCTCGGTCACTGCCAGCTTACCGCCGCATTCCCAGTGTGTGGAGCCGCCGATTCACCTTTCCTTGCGTCGCGGTACAACGGGCCGACCGGCGTTTTCCTCGGCCGTTTCTTCCGGCATATGCGGAGCCGCGGGCGCCGTTGACCCGCCCCGCAGAGCGGCAGAGCGGCAGAGCGGGAGACGAAGAGGGCCGGGGTCAGGCGGTGATGGCGCCGAGCCGCGGGCGGGCGAGGGCGAGGAGGTCGCCCGTGTCGAAGGCGATCGACACGTCGGGCCGGATGTCGTTGAAGACCATCTCCGGCAGCCCGCCCAGGCGCTGATCCACGATCAACTCCACCGCCGGATCGGCCGAGTACGGCGCCAGAGGCCCGCTGAAGCCAGTGACGGAGGCGGCCGTCTCCGGAGTGACGAAGCTCGCCGATCCGGCGCCGTAGAGCCGGGCCACCGCGACGAGGTCGAGGGCGCCGCCCTCTGGGACGACGGCCAGCACGTGCCGCAGCGTCCGCTTGCCGCGCTTGACCCGCAGGACGACGCACCGGGCGACGCCCTCGGAGGCGGCGGGCTGGAACCGGAAGCGGGTGCCCCGGCAGGCGGCCAGACCCAGCAGCCGGGACCAGCCGGACGGGTTCCCCCGCGATGTGCCGGAAGCGGTGCGCGCGTTCGGCCTGGCGTTGGGGGAGTGGAGCAGAGCAGGCACCGGGTTCCTCCTCAGAACGCGCTTGCATTGCTTCGGTGAAGCGTGCGACGGCACCATCCCCTTTCGCTCCCCAGCGGTTCCCGCCGCACCCGCGCCGCGGCCGGCCCGTGACGGGCTCGCGACGGCGGGCGGGGCCCGGTGCGCCAGCACCGGGCCCCGCCCGCCCTCACCGCTCCGCCCGGCCTGCCCTCACTCGGCCTTGATGGCAGCGAGCATGTTGAGGCGGGAGGCCCGCCGGGCGGGCCACATGGCGGCCAGCACGCCGACCAGGGCCGCCAGGAGGAGGAAGAGGCCCATCCGGCCCCAGGGCAGGACCAGTTCGTACGTCGGCAGGACGCCGCCGACGATCTCCCCGGCCGCCCAGCCGAAGAAGACCCCGAGGCTGAGGCCCATCACCCCGCCGAAGAGGGAGATGACGACGGACTCCAGCCGGACCATCGACTTCACCGAGCGGCGGTCCAGGCCCACCGCGCGCAGCATGCCGATCTCCGGCGACCGTTCGAAGACGGACATCGCCAGGGTGTTGACGACGCCGAGCACCGCGACGACGACCGCCATGGCCAGCAGCCCGTAGAGCATGTTGAGCATGAGGGTGAACATGGAGGCGATCTCCTCGGAGATGTCGCCCTCGTCCTGCACCAGGATGGCCGGGTTGTCGCCCAGCGCCCGCTCCAGCGCGTTCTGCGTGGCCTCGCTCGCCCCGCCCTCGGTCTTGACCAGCACCTGCAGGTCCGTCACCCGCTCCATGTGCGGGTCCAGGGTGGCGGTGTCGAGCATGATGCCGCTGAGCATCTCGTTGCCCTCGTAGACGCCGGTGATGCTCAGCTCCCCGCGCTCTCCGTCCTCGTAGGTCAGTGGGATGGTGGAGCCCCGCGTCCAGCCGTACGCCTCGGCCGTGTCGGCGTCGACGATGGCCGCGTCGCCGCTGAGGCCCTCCAGGGAGCCGGAGGCGAAGTCCAGCGACAGCAGCTCGCCGAGGTCCCGTCCGTTGACGCCGGTCAGGTACTCGGTGGACCCGTCGATCTCGGCCGGCGAGCTGCGCAGCGGGCTGACCGCCGTCACCCGCTCGTCGTCGGCCAGCGACTTCGCCACCTCGGGGGCCAGCGGGTTGAAGCTCGCCATGGAGACGGCGTAGTCGGCCTTCAGCGCGTCCGTGGCCATCTTCTCGATGCCCTTCTGGGCGCCCCCGGCCAGCACCGTCATCCCGGTGATCAGGGTCAGCCCGATCATCAGCGCGGAGGCGGTGGCGGCCGTGCGGCGCGGGTTGCGGACGGCGTTCAGCCGGGCCAGCTTCCCGGAGATCCCGAAGACGCGCAGCAGCGGGGACGCGGCGGCGATCAGCGGCCGGGACAGCAGCGGCGTCAGGACGAAGACGCCGATCACCAGGAGGGCGGCGCCGAGCCCCATCGGGCCCTTGGCCGCGTCCGCGTCCATGCCGGTGCCGGCCAGCACCAGCGCCGCACCGCCGGCGGCCAGCAGCGAACCGATCGTGTTGCGGACGAGGAGCCCGCGGCCCGTGGCCGTCGCGTGGACGCTGTTCATCGCGGCGACCGGCGGGATCTTGGCGGCCCGGCGGGCGGGCAGCCACGCCGCCAGCACGGTGACCACGACGCCGACGAGCAGCGAGGTGACGATCGCGCCCGTGCCCACCTGGAGGGGGCCGTCCGGGACGGTGACGCCGAGGGAGCCCATGAGCGAACGCAGCCCGGCCCCGATGCCGACCCCGGCGGCCAGGCCCGCGACCCCGGCGACCAGACCGACGACGGTGGCCTCGATCAGCACCGACCGCGTCACCTGCCGCCTGCTCGCCCCCACGGCCCGCAGCAGCGCCAGCTCCTTGGTGCGCTGGGCGACGAGCATGGTGAAGGTGTTGGCGATGATGAAGACGCCCACGAAGAGGGCGATGCCCGCGAAGACGAGCATGCTGGTCTGCATGCCGCTCATCTCCGACTCGATCATCCGCGACTGGTCGTCGGCGAGCCTGGCCCCCGTGATGGCCTCGGCGGTGTCCGGGAGGATGTCCTCCACGGTCCGCTTCAGCTCCGCCTGCGAGGTGCCGTCGGCCGCTGTCAGTGTGATCTCGTCGTACTGGCCCGGCTCCCCGTAGAGGCGCTGGGCCGTGGCGGTGTCGAAGAGGACGAGCGTGCCGCCGGCGGCCACGTTGCCGTCGTCCGTGGTGAAGACGCCGGTGACCGTCTCGGTGCGCACGGGTCCGTCCACGGACATCCGCACGGTGTCACCGACCTCGTAGCCGGTGCGCTCGGCGGTCTTCGCGTCCAGTGCGATCTCACCGGGCCGCTGCGGCGCGCGTCCACTCCGCATCGGGTAGCGGTCGTCCGAACCGTCGGCCCCTGGGGAGTAGTTGGTGCCGCGTGAGGACCAGCCCTGGCCGACGAGGTCGCCGTCCCGGTCCGCCAGGGCGGCGAACCCGGACACGGTGCCGGTGGCCCGCGCGACCCCGGGCAGCCCGGCGGCCTCGTCCAGCAGCTCCTGGCGCAGCGCCGGGGCGTCACCGGGGGTGGTGGACGCGTCGGCGTCGGGCCGGAGGGCCACGTCGACGTGTTCGAAGCCCTTCTCGGAGCTCTTCTGGAACGCGGTCGAGACGGTCGAGGTGAACACCAGGGTGCCGGCGACGAACGCCACGCCGAGCAGGACGGCGAGCACGGTCATCAGCAACCGGGCCTTGTGCGCGAGCACGTTGCGCACAGCGGTACGGAACATGGTGGAGTCCTACGGGAGGTTCAGGGGGGCGGGAGGGTATGGGCGCGACGGCGAGGGGCGGGCTCAGGTCGTGCGCCCCTTGGCGTCGAAGCCCTTCATCCGCTCCAGCACCCTGTCGGCGGTGGGCTCGGCCATGTCGTCCACGATCCGGCCGTCGGCGAGGAAGATCACGCGGTCCGCGTAGGAGGCGGCCACCGCGTCGTGGGTGACGATCACGACCGTCTGGCCCAGCTCGCGCACCGAGTTCCGCAGGAAACCGAGCACCTCGGCGCCCGAGCGGGAGTCCAGGTTGCCGGTGGGCTCGTCACCGAAGATGATCTCGGGACGGGAGGCGAGGGCGCGGGCCACGGCCACCCGCTGCTGCTGCCCGCCGGAGAGCTGGCTGGGCCGGTGCTTCAGCCGCCCGCTCAGGCCCACCGTCTCCACGACCTGGTCCAGCCAGGCCCGGTCCACCTTGCGGCCCGCTATGTCCAGGGGCAGCGTGATGTTCTCCAGCGCGTTCAGGGTGGGCAGGAGGTTGAACGCCTGGAAGATGAAGCCGATCTTGTCCCGGCGCAGCCGGGTCAGCTTCTTCTCCTTGAGCGTCGTCAGCTCGGCGTCGCCGATGCGCGCGGAGCCGCTGGAGACGGAGTCGAGCCCGGCCATGCAGTGCATGAGCGTCGACTTGCCGGACCCGGACGGGCCCATGATCGCGGTGAACTCCCCGCGGCGGAACTCCACGGAGACCCGGTCCAGGGCGATCACCTTCGTCTCGCCCGTGCCGTAGACCTTGGACAGGTCGGCGGCGCTGGCGGCCGCCGCCCCGGTACGGACGGTGGCGGGCGCGCCTGGCTGGGTGGTGCTGGTGGTCACGGGAACGGGCTCCTGTTCGGTCAGGCGGAGGGGTACCACTCCATCGTGGGCCCGCGCCCGGCCCCGGGGATCAGCCCTGCCGCCCGTCTTGGGGCCGCCTTCCGGTGTACCCGCCCCGGTGGCCCCGTCCTACCTTCGGATGACCCCGACCCCGACCCGTCTCCGGCGCCCCCTGGGCAGGCCCCGTACGGGCCCGGGCCGTGCCCTCCCGGCGCCCACCCGACGACTTTGCGACATTCCTGATCCACTGGCATATGCCGCCCGGGGAGCCTGATCGTGCCGGTCAACGTCTGACGGTGCGTCAGACGGCAATAAAATAAGACAACATCGTTCACCGAACGCGACGTTGGAAGCACGGATCCGGTTACTCTCGTTGCGCACCCTCGGAGCGGGTCCCCGCCGCCTGGCAGGCCCGGAAGTCGGTGCCCGGATGGTGGAATGTAGACACGACGAGCTTAAACCTCGTTGGCCTCGTGGGCCGTGCCGGTTCGAGTCCGGCTCCGGGCACACCGGCGCTCCCCAGCGCCGGACGGGTCGCTTCCAGCACCCCGCCCGCGCGCGTCCCCCCCCTTTGGCCCACCCCCGGCACCGCACCCGACTGCGTCCCGGGTGCCGAGCCCAATGTGCCCCACGACTCGGGCTGGCCCCTCACGGCCGACGAGACGGGCCGCCCGGTCATGCCGACGCCCTGAGGTCCAGGCCCGCCGCCGCCCGGCGCGGCGCTCGCCGGGGGCGGGCCCGGGGGCGGGGCCGGGGGGCGGCACCCTCCTCGTCGTGGTCACCGGGCTCATCGACCCGGTCAAGGAGGGGTGGCCGTTGCCGCGGTGTGGCTCCTGGGCATCGCCGTGCTGTGAACCGTCCGGCTCAGGCGGCGGTCGTCCAGGCGGAGGTGTCGGACGCGGCGCGGGCCCACAGGGTGAGCAGGCGGCTGTACTCCTCGGCCCGACGGGCGTCGGCGGGCTGCTCCATCAGGCGCCGGATGGCGGCGTTCACGTCGTCGGCCGGGGCGGCACGCGCCGGGTCGGGAGACGGGGAGGAGAAGGTCATGGGTTACAGAGTAGGGGCACCCAGTGACACCGTGCGTCGGGTTTTGGCCACGGATCTCTGTGCGGGCAGACGAAGGTGACGCCGGGTCAGTTCGGGGGCCGGGCCTCGGCGTCCGCGTCGGCGGTCTCGGGGGCCGGGGCCGGGTCCTCGGCGGGGAGGCGGCGGCGCCTGCGGTGGCGCAGGAGGGCCCAGGGGCCCCGGGCGGCGCTGACCTCGGTGCCGCCCTCGGAGGCGGCCCGCGCCGCGGCGTGGGCCACGGGCAGCAGGGCCTCGCGGCGGGCGGCGTCCGGCCGCTCCTCGGCCTCGGGCCACAGCCCGAGCGCCCCGCACACGGTGGGCAGGACGGCCATGGCGGCCGTGGCGTAGCCCTCGGCGGAGGGGTGGTAGCGGTCGGGCCCGAAGAGCTCGCGCGGATTGGCGGCGAACTCCGGGCCGAGGAGGTCGCCCAGGGACACGGTGCGGCCGCCGCGGGCGACGACGGCGATGGTCTGCGCGGCGGCGAGCTGCCGGCTCAGCCGCCGGGCCAGCCAGCGCAGCGGCTGGCCCATGGGCTCCACCGAGCCCAGGTCCGGGCAGGTGCCGACGACGACCTCGCAGCCCGCCGAGCACAGCCGCGTCACGGCGTCCGAGAGGTACCGCACCGAGCGGCCGAGCGGCATCCGTTCGGTGACGTCGTTGGCCCCGATCATGATCACGCACACGTCGGGTACGCGGTCGGGGTCGGCCAGCAGCAGGCTGACCTGGCGGTCGAGGTCGTCCGAGCAGGCGCCGGGGAGGGCGACGTTCCGCAGCCGTACCGGGCGCTCAGCGACGGCGCCGAGGCCGGAGGCGACGAGGGCGCCGGGGGTCTGACGGGCGCGGTAGACGCCCTGCCCGGCGGCGGTGGAGTCGCCCAGGAACGCCAGGCGCAGGGCGGGGACGCCGCGCTGTCCGAAGGCGGCGCCGTACCGGCCGTCGGCCTGGGGCGGCAGCTCCGGGGGGCCGCCGACCTTCCGTCTGGTGAGCTGTACCTCGGCCACCAGCACGCCGACCGCCGCGCCGCCCAGCAGTCCGATCCCGCTCCCGCCGTACGCGGCGGCGGCCGCGATGCGCCGTGCCACCCTCGCCCTGGACATCCCCTGCCCGCCCTTCCCGTCGCGCCGTTCCGCCGGCGGCCCGCCCCGTCTCCCGTTCGCGCGCCTATCCGGTTGTTGCCCGCCCTGGTCCCCGCTGCAACGCCCCGTAAGGCGGGTACGCGGAATAGGCTGCTGTCACGGGACCGCGATCGCGGTCGCTCCTTCCGATGCGGAGACCACATTGCAGTATCACGAGTCGATGATCGAGCTGGTCGGCAACACCCCGCTGATCAAGCTGAACAACGTCACGTCCGCCTCCGGGGCCACCGTCCTGGCGAAGGTGGAGTACTTCAACCCGGGCGGTTCGGTGAAGGACCGCATCGCGGTCCGCATGATCGAGGCGGCCGAGCGCTCCGGCGAGCTGAAGCCCGGCGGCGTGATCGTCGAGCCCACGTCGGGCAACACGGGCGTGGGGCTGGCGATCGTCGCCCAGCAGAAGGGCTACCGCTGCATCTTCGTCTGCCCGGACAAGGTGTCGACGGACAAGATCAACGTGCTGCGGGCCTACGGCGCCGAGGTCGTCGTCTGCCCGACCGCGGTCGCGCCGGAACACCCCGACTCCTATTACAACGTGTCCGACCGGCTGGTGCGGGAGACCCCCGGGGCCTGGAAGCCGGACCAGTACAGCAATCCGAACAACCCCCGGTCCCACTACGAGACGACCGGTCCCGAGCTGTGGGAGCAGACGGACGGCCGCATCACCCACTTCGTGGCGGGCATCGGCACCGGCGGCACGATCTCCGGTACCGGGCGCTACCTCAAGGAGGTCTCCGACGGGCGGGTGAGGATCGTCGGCGCCGACCCGGAGGGCTCCGTCTACTCCGGCGGCTCCGGCCGCCCCTACCTGGTGGAGGGCGTCGGCGAGGACTTCTGGCCCTCCGCCTACGACCGTGAGGTCACGGACGAGATCATCGCCGTGTCCGACAAGGACTCCTTCCAGATGACCCGCCGCCTGGCCAAGGAGGAGGGCCTGCTGGTGGGCGGCTCCTGCGGGATGGCCGTGGTCGCCGCGCTGCGCGTCGCCGAGCGGCTCACGCCCGAGGACGTCGTCGTCGTCCTGCTGCCGGACAGCGGACGCGGCTACCTGTCGAAGATCTTCAACGACGACTGGATGGCCGACTACGGCTTCCTCGCCGAGGGCGAGCCGACGGCGGCCCGGGTCGCGGACGTGCTGAACCACAAGGAGGGCGGCGCGATGCCCTCGCTCGTCCACATGCACCCGGAGGAGACGGTCGGCGAGGCGATCGACGTGCTGCGCGAGTACGGCGTCTCCCAGATGCCGATCGTCAAGCCCGGCGCGGGCCACCCGGACGTGATGGCGGCCGAGGTCGTCGGCTCCGTCGTCGAGCGGGAACTGCTGGACGCGCTCTTCACCCAGCGCGCCTCCCTCGGAGACCCGCTGGAGAAGCACATGAGCGACCCGCTGCCGCAGGTCGGCTCGGGCGAGCCGGTGAACGACCTGATGGCCGTGCTGGAGCACGCGGACGCGGCCATCGTGCTCTTCGACGGGAAGCCGACGGGTGTCGTCAGCCGCCAGGACCTCCTGGCGTTCCTGGCCAGGTAGGGGCTCTCGACGGGCCGTGGAACACGGTGGAAACGCGGTGCGCGGCCGGTGGCCCAGGAGTCACGGCCGCGCAACGGTCCGTTAACGGCGGCCCGGCATCATGATCGGTGTCGGCAACGGCGCCGATGCGTTGCGGCACTCCGGAGCGGCTCCCGGAGGATGCGCCGCCTGGGCACGTCTCACGCGCCCCGGGGGACCGTCGTCGTCCCGACCCCGGTGTCACACCGGGGGTTCGACGGTCCCCCGTCTTCTCTCCCGCCTCAGCCCTCGTCCGCGGCGCGGCGCTGGCCCCAGGGCAGCCGTCCGGCCGAGTGGAAGGCGTTGACGCCGACGATCCCGGCCCAGGCGACGAGGATCCCGGCCAGCCCCGCCTGGTGACCGGCCACCGCGGAGAGCGGGATGCCGAGCACCAGGGAGATCACGGCCAGGGCGAAGACGGCGCCGGGGCCGGACGGGCCGTCCAGCCCGCGACGCCCGGAGGACGCCTCCCGCACGGCCGACATGCGCTGCTCGGCCAGGCGCCGCCGCACCCGGGTGTCCACGATCTCGTTCAGCCGGACGTCGACCTTCTCCAGGAACGAGTCGACGAGCGCGTCGTCGTACTCGGAACCCAGCTCCTTGCGCGTCTGCAGGGTCGCGTCCAGTTCCCGCTTCATTTCGGGGTCCACCGCACTCATACCGGTGACGGTAGGCCGCGGCGGCGGGGAAGGCACGGGGGCTAACCCCCCGGTCGCCGCACCGGTCCGCCCACCCTTTGCATAGAGTCATACAGGAATGGCGAGGGATGAAAGCACAGGGAGGGCGGGTGGAGGCCATGTCCGGCGCGGCGGCACGGTTGCACAAGCTGTTCGAGGGGCACCGGCTGACCCCGACGCAGCGGCGCATCGCGCAGTGCATGGTGAGGCGGGCCGACGACGCGCCCTTCCTCTCCAGCGTGGAGCTGGCCGAACTGGCCGGGGTGAGCCAGCCCTCGGTGACCCGGTTCGCGGTGGCGCTCGGCTTCGACGGCTACCCCGCGCTGCGCCGCCACCTGCGGGAGACCCCCGGCGCCGGAGCCCCGGGCGGCGGGGGCGAGCACACCGCCAACGCCTACCAGCAGGCCGTGCGCGAGGAGATCGACAACCTGCGGCTGCTGGCCGCCCAGCTCGCCGACCCCGCCCCCGTCGTCGAAGCCGCGCGGGTCCTGGCCGGCTCGCGGCCGCTGCCGGTGCTCGGGCTGCGCGCCGCCTCCGCGCAGGCCCGCGGGTTCGCCTACTTCGCCGCGAAGGTGCACCCGGACGTGCGGCTGCTGGACGAGGGCGGCACCATGCTCGCCGACCGCATCGACGCCGCCGGGCGGGCCGGGGCCACCGCCCTGATGTGCTTCGCCCTGCCCCGGCACCCGCGCGAGGTCCAGGGCGCCGTCGAGCAGGCCCGGGCGGCCGGGCTGCGCATCGTCACCGTCGCCGACAGCGCCTTCGCGCCCGTCGCGCACCCCGAGGACATCCTGCTGCCGGCCGCCGTCGGCACCGGGCTGGTCTTCGACACGGCCTGCGCGCCGATGCTCCTCGGCCGCGTGCTGCTGGAGGCCATGTGCGACGAACTCCCCGATGCCCAGGCACGGCTGGAGGAGTTCGACGCCCGGGCGGCCGAACGCGGCCTCTTCCTGCCCTGAGCCCGCGAGCGCCTGAGTCCCGCAGCCCGCGAGCGCCTGAGCCCGCAAGTCCGTGAGTCCGCAAGGCTTGCGATCGCCTGAGCCCCGCGAGCGCCGCAGCGGCTCAGCGCAGGGCGGCGCGGGTCGTGGCCGCCACCCGCTCCAGCGCCTCGGCGAGCTCCCGGCCGACCGCTTCCGAGGGCGTGCCGCCCGCCCGCGCCACCTCGGTCGACAGGGCCTGGGCCAGGTCGTGCCCGGCCACCGCCACCTGGTCCCCGACGGCGAACAGGCCCGCGTCCGGCAGCTCCCGGGGAGCGTGCCCCGGCTCCTCGACGCGCTGGGCCCGTGCCGCGAGATCGCGGGCCAGCGCCAGCGCCTCGGCGGCGGCGCCGCGCCGCAGCGCACTCTGCGGCAGGGCGCGCAGCCGGTCGGCGAGCGCGTCGACGGCGGTCATCAGGGGCGTCACATCGAGCACACCGCAAGCCTAAGCGCCCCCGGTGGAAGCCTTCGGTACCCGGAGGGCCTGTTGCCAACGCCCCGCTCCTCGGGCACGGTGTCGGGAAGGACTCAGCGAACGCGTCCGGAGGCGCCGATGTCCCAACTCTTCTCCGACGAGACCCATCAGAACCTGCTCGCCCGCATCCCCGAGTGCACGGGACGTGAAGTGGGGGACTGGATGCGGACCGTCGACGACGGTCCGTCGTTCTTCCGCTTCGAGGAAAAGGTCAGCTGGCTGCGCGGGGAGCACAACCTCGCCTACGGCCACGCGAAGGCCATCATCCACGAGCACGACCGCCGTCGCGGCCGGGCCGCACGCAAGCACTGAACCGACACGCGGGGCCGACACGCGGGTGACGACGTGCGGTTCTGCCCGATACGCGGCACTGACCGACGCGGCGCGGATACCGGTGGGCGGAGTCCGGGAAGGGCGCCCTGAGCAGACGCGGAACGGCCCGCGAGGCATCGCCTCGCGGGCCGTTCGTCGCGGCGGTGGAGCCGCGTCAGCCGCGTCAGTCGCTGCTGTTGAGGATCCAGGCCAGGCGCAGGAACTCGAAGTAGATCCAGGCCAGGGTCATCGTCAGGCCGAAGGCGGCCAGCCAGGCCTCCTCGCGCGGGGCGCCGTACGCGATGCCGTCCTCGACCTGCTTGAAGTCCAGGGCGAGGAACAGCGAGGCGATGACGACACCGGCGATGCCCATGAGGATGCCGATGGTGCCGGTGCGGAAACCCCAGCCGTCACCCGCGCCGAAGAGCGCGAAGCCGAGGTTGACCAGGCAGAGGATGCCGTAGCCGATACCGGCGGCGATGGCGAAGCGGGCGAACCGGGCGTTGACCCGGATGATCCGCGACTTGTACAGGAACAGCACCGCGCCGAACACCGCCATGGTGCCGATGACCGCCTGCATGGCGGCCCCGGGGGCGTAGGTGTTGATGTAGTTGCTCATCGCGCCCAGGAACACGCCCTCGAAGACGGCGTAGGCGATGATGAGCGGCGGGGAGGCCTTGGCCTTGAAGGACTGCCACATGCCCAGGCCGAAGGCGACGAGCAGCGCGACGATGGCGATGCCCAGGCCGACGTTCAGGATCCAGGCGGCGGTGGCGGTCAGGACGACGGTTCCGAGGGTCATCGCGGTGCGCGAGACCACGTCGTCCATCGTCATGCGGTCGGTGCGCGGGGCGGCGGGCGCGGGCGCGTGGCCCAGGCCCGGCTGCGCCTGGGCGTACGGGTTCCCCGCCTGGGCAGCGTAGGGGTTCCCGGCCTGCGGCTGGCCGGCCTGGAAGCCGGCGGATCCGTCCCGACTGAACCCCCGTCGCGAGAAGACCGGGTTGCTGCTCCTCATCTCACTCCTCCATGGCCGCACGGCACGGCGTCTTCGATCAGGGTAATGGTTGAGCAAAGGCCGCACGGTAGTCCACTGCTCCAACGCGGGGAAGAGAGGAAATTGTTCCCTTTACGTGACACCCTTCGTACAGGCGTTCCCGTGCACGGGTCCTTCGGGGGTCCGCGCGGTGGTCCGAAGCCTGCCGGCCGCGGTCCGTGCCGAGGCCGGTCGCGCCGGTCGGGCCGCTGTTGCGAGCCGTTTCACACGACGGGAACCGTGACCTCGGCGCTACGCACGGGTAGCTTCGCGAGGAGTTCCGGCCCGTCCGTCTTCCTGGAGTCGTCATGCCCGAAGCAGTGATCGTTTCCGCCGCCCGCTCGCCGATCGGGCGCGCCTTCAAGGGCTCTCTCAAGGACGTGCGCCCCGACGACCTCACCACGGAGATCGTGCGCGCCGCGCTGGCCAAGGTTCCGCAGCTCGACCCGCGGGACATCGACGACCTGATGCTGGGCTGCGGCCTCCCCGGTGGTGAGCAGGGCCACAACCTCGGCCGCGTGGTGGCCGTACAGCTCGGCATGGACCACCTGCCCGGCTGCACCATCACCCGCTACTGCTCGTCGTCCCTGCAGACGACGCGGATGGCGATGCACGCGATCAAGGCGGGCGAGGGCGACGTCTTCATCTCGGCGGGCGTCGAGGCGGTCTCCCGCAGCGTGAAGGGCAGCTCGGACGGGCTGCCGGACACCCACAACCCGGTCTTCGCCGACGCCGAGGCCCGTACGGCGGCCCGCGCCGAGCAGGGCGGCGAGGGCTGGACGGACCCGCGTGAGTCCGGCGAGCTCCCCGACGTCTACATCGCCATGGGGCAGACCGCCGAGAACCTGGCCCGGGTGAAGGGCGTCACCCGGCGGGACATGGACGAGTTCGGCGTCCGCTCGCAGAACCTGGCCGAGAAGGCCATCGCGGACGGCTTCTGGGAGCGCGAGATCACGCCGGTGACGACGCCGGACGGCACCGTGGTCAGCAAGGACGACGGCCCCCGCGCGGGCGTCACGCTGGAGGGCGTCGAGGGGCTGAAGCCGGTCTTCCGCCCCGACGGTCTGGTGACGGCGGGCAACTGCTGCCCGCTGAACGACGGCGCCGCGGCCCTGGTCGTCATGTCCGACACGAAGGCCCGCGAGCTGGGGATCACGCCGCTGGCCCGCGTCGTCTCCACCGGGGTGTCCGGACTGTCGCCGGAGATCATGGGCTACGGCCCGGTCGAGGCGAGCAGGCAGGCGCTGGCCCGGGCCGGGATGACCATCGGTGACATGGACCTGGTGGAGATCAACGAGGCCTTCGCCGCGCAGGTCATCCCCTCCTACCGGGACCTGGGCATCGACCTGGACCGGCTGAACGTCAACGGCGGTGCGATCGCGGTCGGCCACCCCTTCGGCATGACGGGCGCCCGCATCACGACGACGCTGATCAACTCCCTCCAGTGGCACGACAAGCAGTTCGCGCTGGAGACGATGTGCGTGGGCGGCGGCCAGGGCATGGCCATGGTCCTGGAGCGCCTGAGCTGATCCGGCCCCGTGGGTCGTCCGGCCGCGGGGCCGGGTGACCCCGGAGGGTGGTACGCCCCTGGGATGTGATCTACCTCCCAGGGGCGTACTCTTTTCGCAGCTCAGTAAGGCTTTGGCCAGAGGTTCGTTCGGGGGTGCATGCACGTTTTGTGACGTTTTCCGCTGTGCTTGAGCCCGGGGCGCGGTAAAGGTGGGGTAGGAATCGGGGCTGAAGCCGAGTCGGGAGAACGTCCAGTGATCGCCATATCCCTCATCCTGCTGCTGGCCGCCGTGGTCGTCGCGGCCCTCGGCGGGGCCGCCCTGCACGCCGTGCGCGGGCTGCGCCGCGAGGTGGCCGGACTCCGCCGTGACCTCGCGACGCGGGCACGCCGTGCCGTGCCCGCCGCCCGCACGGAGCCCGTCGGTGAGGAGGTCCGGGCCGCGGTCGCGGACGCGCTCGCGGCCGAACGCGAGCGCGAGCTCGCCGAGGCGCGTGCCTTCTGGGCCGCCCAGGAGGCACGGGACGCGGAGGGGCTGGGTGGCGGGCCGCCCCCCGGCCTGGCCTCCGGGCTCGCGGCCGGGCCCTACGACGGCCACTCCGACCACATCGTGGGCGCCATGGACGCGGCGCTGCTGGACGCCCTCCTCGACGAGGTGGCGACATCGGCCGGCCAGCCCGTGGTGCCGCGCCAGCCCGACCGCGACTCGGGCGACCGGGCCCCCGCCGCCCGCCCGGGGAGCGCCGAGGAGCCCGGGAGCGACAACGGCCCCGCCGGCCCCGGGGGATCGGCCCCCGAGCGCGTCGACGTCGAGCACGACACCGAGTTCGCCGGCGCCGAGCACGACCGGCACGCCGAGCACGAGCAGCACGGCATGGCGTTTTCCGGCGTGGAGTACGACGCCGAGCCCGTGGACGTCGAGGCGCGCGTCGAGCCCACCGCCGAGGCGGCGCACGTCGAGGCCGTGCACGTCGACGTCGACCCGGCGGAGTCCGCGCGGGCGGACGCCGAGGCGGCCGGGCGGGCCGCCGCCCGCCGCCGTCACCCCTCCAACCCGCACCACACCCTGTCGGGTGAGCCGGTGGTCCCGGCGCAGGCCGGTTCGCCGGAGAGCGACCCCGAGCGCACGCTGGCCCGGCTGGCCGCCGTGGCCGAGGCGGGCACGGAGCTGGCCGACGTGCGCCCCGGCCCCCTGGGCACGCTGGACGTCTACGTGTTCGCCGACGGCACCACCGTCTGTCTGTCACCGGGGCACCGGGAGACGGCGGAGCGGCTGGCCGACGCCCTGCGCGCCGGGAAGCCGCCCGTGCTGCTCGGCGGTTCCGGCGTCTCCGGCGGCTACGCCCTGACCTTCGGCTGCGAGGACGAGACGGTCTACGTCCTGGCCGACCGCGTCATCGCCTCCCTGTGAGCCCCGCCCGCTGAGCGGGCCCCGTCACCGTTCCTCCGCCGCCCCGGCCGGTCGCACCGCGATCCGGCCGGGGCGGCGTCGTCGTACGGGGAGCCCGGTGCGCCGTGTCGGGGCGTCGGCGGTGTTGACTAGTTCTATTCAGTTCGTAGAGTGTGTGAATACTTCGATCCGTTCAGGCGGCACACACCGGCGTCCGGGAGGCAGGGGCTCATGGCAGCACAGGCAGGGCAGAGTGGACCGCGCACGGTGCGCGCACCCCGGGGGAGCGAGCTCACCACGCTCGGCTGGCAGCAGGAGGCCGCCCTGCGGATGCTCCAGAACAACCTCGACCCCGAGGTCGCGGAGCACCCCGACCAGCTCGTCGTCTACGGCGGCACCGGCAAGGCGGCGCGGGACTGGCGCTCCTTCGACGCCATGGTCCGCACCCTGCGCACGCTCAAGGCCGACGAGACGATGCTCGTCCAGTCCGGCCGCCCCGTCGGCGTCATGACGACGCACGAGTGGGCTCCGCGCGTCCTCCTCGCCAACTCCAACCTCGTCGGGGACTGGGCCAACTGGGAGGAGTTCCGCCGCCTGGAGCAGCTCGGCCTCACGATGTACGGCCAGATGACCGCCGGCTCCTGGATCTACATCGGCACCCAGGGCATCCTCCAGGGCACCTACGAGACCTTCGCCGCCGTCGCCGCCAAGCGCTTCGGCGGCACGCTCGCCGGGACGATCACGCTCACCGCCGGGCTCGGCGGCATGGGCGGCGCCCAGCCGCTCGCCGTCACCATGAACGACGGCGTCGCCCTGTGCGTCGACTGCGACCCGCGCGCCATCGACCGCCGCATCGAGCACCGCTACCTCGACGTGCGGGCCGACTCGCTCGACCACGCCCTGGAGCTGGCCACCGCCGCCCGCGACCAGCGCAAGCCGCTGTCGATCGGCGTCCTCGGCAACGCCGCCGACCTCGTGCCCCGGCTGCTGGCCATGGGCGCCCCCATCGACATCGTCACCGACCAGACCAGCGCCCACGACCCGCTGGCCTACCTCCCCCTCGGCGTCGACTTCGCGGACATGGCGTCCTACGCCGCCGAGAAGCCCGCGGACTTCACCGCGCGGGCCCGGGAGTCGATGGCTCGGCACGTCGAGGCGATGGTCGGCTTCAAGGACGCGGGCGCCGAGGTCTTCGACTACGGCAACTCCATCCGCGGCGAGGCCCAGCTGGCCGGGTACGGACGCGCCTTCGCGTTCCCCGGCTTCGTCCCCGCCTACATTCGCCCGCTGTTCTGCGAGGGCAAGGGCCCGTTCCGCTGGGCCGCCCTCAGCGGTGACCCGAAGGACATCCACGCCACCGACCGCGCCATCCTCGACCTCTTCCCGGAGAACGAGTCGCTGGCCCGCTGGATCAGGATGGCCGGGGAGCGGGTGCACTTCCAGGGCCTGCCCGCCCGCATCTGCTGGCTCGGTTACGGCGAACGCGACCGCGCGGGCGAGCGGTTCAACGACATGGTGGCGAGCGGCGAGCTGTCCGCACCCGTCGCCATCGGCCGCGACCACCTGGACTGCGGCTCGGTCGCCTCCCCCTACCGGGAGACGGAGTCCATGCTCGACGGCTCCGACGCCATCGCCGACTGGCCGCTGCTCAACGCCATGGTCAACGTCGCCTCCGGGGCCTCCTGGGTCTCCATCCACCACGGCGGCGGCGTCGGCATGGGCCGCTCGATCCACGCCGGACAGGTCACGGTGGCCGACGGCACCCCGCTGGCCGGGGAGAAGATCCGGCGCGTCCTCACCAACGACCCGGGCATGGGCGTCATCCGGCACGTGGACGCCGGGTACGAGCGGGCGGACGAGGTCGCCGCCGAGCGCGCCGTCCGCGTCCCCATGCGCGAGGGCTCCAAGGGCTCCGAGAGCTCCGAGGGCGAGGGCGAGCGGGCGTGACCTTCCTGGAGATGTGGCGGGATCTCGCGGGCATCGGCCGCAGCGCCGAGACCGGCGGCTACCGCCGCTATGCCTGGACCCCGGCCGACACCGACTGCCGCGCCTGGTTCCACGACCAGGCGACGGCGCGCGGGCTGGCCTGCGAGACGGACCGCAACGGCAACCAGTGGGCCTGGCTGGGCGACCCGGCCGCCGGGGACGCCGTCGTCACCGGCTCCCACCTGGACTCGGTGCCCGACGGTGGCGCTTTCGACGGGCCGCTCGGCGTCGTCTCCGCGTTCGCCGCCCTGGATGAGCTGCGCGCCCGGGGACGGGAGTTCGACCGTCCCCTCGCCGTGGTGAACTTCGGCGACGAGGAGGGCGCCCGGTTCGGCGTGGCCTGCACCGGCTCCCGGCTCAGCAGCGGCAAGCTCGGCCCCGAGACGGCCCGCGAGCTGCGGGACGCCGACGGCGTCACCCTCGCCCGCGCCATGGAACGCGCCGGGCAGGACCCCGAGGCCCTCGGGCCGGACCCCGAGCGGCTGGCCCGCGTCGGGGCCTTCGTCGAGCTGCACGTCGAGCAGGGCCGGGCACTGGCCGACACCCCGCACCCCGTCGGCGTCGCCTCCGCCATCTGGCCGCACGGGCGCTGGCGGTTCGACTTCCACGGCGAGGCCAACCACGCGGGCACCACCCGCATCGCCGACCGCCGCGACCCGATGCTCACCTACGCCCGCACCGTCCTCGCCGCCCGCGCGGAGGCGGAGGCGGCCGGGGCGCTCGCCACGTTCGGCAAGGTCGCGGTGGACCCGAACGGCGTCAACGCCATCGCCTCCCGCGTCCGCGGCTGGCTGGACTCGCGGGCCGCCGACGAGGCGACGCTCGACGCCGTCGTCACCGCCATCGAGCGGGCGGCGGTCGAGCACGGCCGCGGCGACGGCGTCCGGGTGGGCGTCACCCGCGAGTCCTTCACCCCCGTGGTGGAGTTCGCGCACGACCTGCGCGACCGCATCGCCGCGCGGCTCGACGGCGTGCCCGTGCTGCCCACCGGGGCGGGACACGACGCCGGAATCCTGGCCGACACCGTCCCCACCGCCATGCTGTTCGTGCGCAACCCCACCGGCGTCTCGCACTCCCCGGCCGAGCAGGCCACCGAGGACGACTGCCACGCCGGGGTCGACGCGCTCGCCGACGTACTGGAGGACCTCGCGTGCCGGTGACCTACTGGACCGAACACGTCTGGCTGGACGGCCGGGTGGCCTCGGGCGTGGCCGTGGACGTGGCGGACGGCCACATCAGCGCCGTCCGCCACGACGTGCCCGCCCCGCCGCCCGGCGCCGAGGTGCTCCGCGGCCTCACCCTGCCGGGCCTGGCCAACGCCCACAGCCACGCCTTCCACCGGGCCCTGCGCGGCTTCGTCCAGGCCGGCGGCGGCGACTTCTGGACCTGGCGCGAGCAGATGTACCGCGTCGCCGAACGCCTCACCCCCGACACCTACTACGCGCTCGCCCGCGCGGCGTACGCGGAGATGGCGCTGGCCGGGATCACCTGCGTCGGAGAGTTCCACTACCTGCACCACGCGCCCGGCGGCACCCCCTACGCCGACCCGAACGCCATGGGCCACGCCCTGACCGCCGCCGCGGCGGACGCGGGCGTCCGCATCACCCTGCTCGACACCTGCTACCTGTCCGCCGGCTTCGGACAGCCGCCCACGCCGCCGCAGCGCCGGTTCTCCGACGGGACCGCCGAGGGCTGGGCCGCGCGGGCGGGCGAACTGAGGGCCGACGGCAACACCCGCCTGGGCGCGGCCGTCCACTCCGTGCGGGCGGTGCCCGCGGAGGAGCTGGAGACCGTCGCCCTGTGGGCGGCGGACCGGCATCTGCCGCTGCACGTCCACCTGTCCGAGCAGCCGGCCGAGAACGACGCGTGCCAGACCGCGCACGGGCGCACCCCCACCGAGCTGCTCGCCGACCACGGCGTGCTCGGGCCCCGCACGGTCGCCGTCCACGCCACCCACCTCACCGACGCCGACATCACCGCGCTCGGCGGCTCGGCCACCGGCGTGTGCATGTGCCCCACGACCGAACGGGACCTGGCCGACGGCATCGGGCCCGCTGTCGCCCTCCAGCGGGCCGGCAGCCCGCTGTCCCTGGGCAGCGACAGCCACGCCGTCGTCGACCTCTTCGAGGAGGCCCGGGCGATGGAGCTGGACGAGCGGCTGCGCACCCGCACCCGCGGGCACTGGACGGCGGCCGGGCTGCTGCACGCCGCCACCGAGGCCGGGCACGACGCGCTCGGCTGGCCCGACGCCGGGCGCATCGCGGTGGGCCGGCTGGCCGACTTCACCACCGTCGCCCTCGACAGCGTCCGCACGGCCGGGCCCCCGCCCCGGCTGGCCGCCGAGACCGCCGTGTACGCGGCGAGCGGCGCGGACGTCCGGCACACCGTCGTCGGCGGGCGGCACATCGTCCGCGACGGCGCCCACACGAGGGTGACCGACACGGCCGCCGCGCTGGCCGAGGCCGTCTGCGCGCTCACCGGCTGACCCGCCACACACCCGCGCCCCGCCACCCCCGGTCACACGCCGCACCGGGGCCCCGCCCGCACCCACCGCAGAACCGCGAACCCCACGCCACCCGACGCACCGTGAAGGAGCCCCATGGCTGCCTCGACCACCCTCATCCGTGACATCGGAAGCCTGGTCACGGGCGATCCGGAGCTGGGCGAGGGGCCGCTCGGCCTCCTGCGGCGGGCGGCCGTGCTCATCGAGGACGGGCGCGTCGCCTGGGTCGGTCCGGACGCCGAGGCCCCCGCCGCCGACACCGCCCACGACGCCGGGGGCCGGGCCTGTCTCCCCGGCTTCGTGGACTCCCACTCGCACCTCGTCTTCGCCGGTGACCGCACCGAGGAGTTCAACGCCCGGATGTCCGGGCGCGCCTACACGGCCGGCGGCATCCGCACCACCGTCGCCGCCACCCGCGCGGCCTCCGACGCCGAACTGGCCGCCACCCTCGACCGGTATGTGCGCGAGGCGCTGCGCCAGGGCACCACCACGCTGGAGACCAAGTCCGGCTACGGGCTCACGCCGGAGGAGGAGGCCAGGGCCCTGCGGATCGCCGCCGAGCGGGTGGAGGAGGTCACCTATCTCGGCGCCCACGTGGCGGCCCCCGAGTACGCCGACGACGTGGCCGGGTACGTCGACCTCGTCACCGGGCCCATGCTCGACGCCTGCGCGCCGCACGCCCGCTGGGTCGACGTCTTCTGCGAGCGCGGGGCCTTCGACGGGGACCAGGCGCGGGCCGTCCTCACCGCGGGCATGGCGCGCGGGCTCCAGCCGCGCGTCCACGCCAACCAGCTGACCTACGGGCCGGGCGTGCGGCTCGCCGTGGAGCTGGGCGCGGCCTCCGCCGACCACTGCACCCATCTGACGGACGCCGACGTCGCGGCGCTGGCCGAGGGCGAGACCGTGGCCACCCTGCTGCCCGGCTGCGAGTTCTCCACCCGCGCGGAGTACCCCGACGCCCGGCGGCTGCTGGACGCGGGCGTCACCGTCGCCCTGTCCACCGACTGCAACCCCGGCTCGTCGTTCACCAGCTCGATGCCGTTCTGCGTCGCCGTCGCGGTGCGCGAGATGGGCATGACCCCGGATGAGGCGGTGTGGTCCGCCACCGTCGGCGGGGCGGCGGCGCTGCGCCGCGAGGACGTCGGGCGACTGCGCCCGGGCGCCCGCGCCGACCTGATGCTGCTCGACGCCCCCAGCCACGTCCACCTCGCCTACCGCCCCGGCGTTCCGCTGGTGACGGACGTCTGGCAGGGCGGGGCGCGCGTCGTGCACCGATGAGTTCCCCGGCCCCCGTCGGTCTGTACCGCTGAGAAGGTCGGCGCGGGACGAGGAGAAGGGGGCCTGGTGACAGCCTGGCCGGACGGCACGGAGTTGTTGGAGCGGGCCCTCGGCTTCGCCCTCGGGGCGGTGCGGGACGTGACACGTGCGGAGCTGGAGCGGCCCACACCGTGCCGGGGGTGGGACCTGCGCGCACTGCTGCGCCATCTGAACGAGTCACTCACCGCGTTGCGGGAGGCCGTGGACGACGGGGCCGTCGCGCTCCTCCCGGCTCCCGAGCCACGGGAGGAGGCCGCCGACCCCGTCCCGGCGCTGCGGGCCCGGGCCTGCGGACTGCTGGCCGCCTGGTCGGCCGCCGATCCGGGCCGGCGGGCCGTGGCGGTGGGCGGGTGCCCGCTCGCCACCCGCGCGGTGACCTGTGCGGGCGCCCTGGAGATCGCCGTTCACGGCTGGGACGTCCACCGCGCCCGGGGCCGGCCGGAGCGGCCGGTTCCGGCGCCGCTCGCGGCCGAGCTGCTGCGGGTCGCGCCGCTGCTGGTGCCCGCCGCGGGAGAGCGGGCGCCGCTGTTCGCCCCGCCGCGTCGGGTGTCGGCGTCGGCGCCGCCGGGCGACCGGCTGGTCGCCTATCTGGGCCGGGACCCGGACCGGGCCGTGCTGTGCCCCGCTCCGGGGGCCGCCCCGGGGGCTACTCCGGAAGCGTGACGTCCACGGGGCGGGAGTCCGGCGAGGCGTGGCCCGCCGCGTTCACCGCCCGGACGCTGAAGGTGTAGCCGATGCCGGGCTCCAGCCCGGTGATCTCCGTCCGGAGCGTGCGTGCCCCCACCTCGGCGACCGGGGTGGCCGTGCCCTGCTGGTGGATCCGGTAGCCCGCGACGGGCGTGGCCCCCTCGGCCGGGGCGGGCGGCAGCCAGCTCAGCAGGACGGTGCCGGGCCCGACGACCCGGGCGTCGAGCCCGCGCGGCACCGGGGGCGGCGCCAGAGCCGCCTGAGACGCCAGCGGAGGGCGCCGCGGGTCCTGGGCCGCCCCGAAGCCCAACGCCTGGCCGGACGCCCCCGTGCGGCCCGCCGGGGCCCCCGCGGCCTCTCCGGGGCCCGCGGGCGACGCTCCGGCCGCCGTGCCCGTGCCGGACGCTCCGGCCGCCGCCGTGAGCGTCATGACCAGCACGGCCGTCACTGTGGCCGGAACTGCCCGGCCGATCGCGCACCTGAACGCCACGGGAGACCTCCTGGGGACGACGGGCTTCCGGTTGCCGTCCCCTCATTCTGCGGCGCCGGGTGTGACCCTCCGCAACTCGGCGCGCGCATACGGCGAGGGCCCGCCTGGACGCTCGCCTCGGCTGAGAGGCGGGCGTCCGGACGGGCCCCGGGCGCGGGTGCCGGACGGTGCGGCGCGCCGCCGGGTCACTCCTCGATGAGCAGCCCCTTGCGCAGCTTGCCGAGCGTGCGCGACAGCAGGCGGGAGACGTGCATCTGGGAGATGCCCAGCTCCTCGCCGATCTCCGACTGCGTCATGTTGGCCACGAAGCGCAGCGAGAGGATGCGGCGGTCACGCGGGGGCAGCTCGGCGATCAGCGGCTTGAGGGACTCGACGTACTCGATGCCCTCCAGGCCGTGGTCCTCGTAGCCGATGCGGTCGGCGAGGGCGCCCTCGGCGTCGTCCTCCTCCGGCTGGGCGTCGAGCGAGCTGGCGGTGTAGGCGTTGCTGGCCGCCATGCCCTCGACGACCTCGTCGCGGGAGAGGTTCAGCCGCTCGGCCAGCTCGGCGACGGTCGGCGCGCGGTCCAGCGTCTGGGCGAGCTCGTCACCGGCCTTGGCGAGGTCGAGGCGCAGCTCCTGGAGGCGGCGCGGGACGCGCACGGACCAGGAGGTGTCACGGAAGAACCGCTTGATCTCGCCGATGATCGTCGGCATCGCGAAGGTCGGGAACTCCACGCCCCGGTCCGGTTCGAACCGGTCGATGGCCTTGATGAGGCCGATGGTGCCGACCTGGACGATGTCCTCCATCGGCTCGCTGCGGGAGCGGAAACGGGAGGCGGCGAACTTCACCAGAGCGAGGTTGAGCTCGACGAGGGTGTTGCGGACGTAGGCGTGCTCGTGCGTCCCCTCCTCGGCGGAGGCGAGGCGCTCGAAGAGCGTCTTGGACAGGGCCCGCGCGTCGTGTGGCGCGATCTCGTCGTAGGGAGGGATCTCGGGAAGTCCGGCGAGGGCGGCGTCGATATCGACGGAGTCCGAATCGACGGGGTCCGAATCGACGGGGTCAGCGTCGACGGTTTCGGAGCCCTCGCACAGGGGATGCTCGGCGGGTATCTCGTCGAGCTGGGGTGACATGCTGTCCTCCTCGTTGACCGGCATCAGGCTGCCGGGGCCGTGACGTGCACTGCTAGGTGCGGCGCCTCCATGGCTGACGTACTGGCTGGTTCTTTTCTAGGGGTATCCGGTGTTGCGCGGGGATGGCAAGTGCGATATGTCCGGATCGCACCGATAGAACGTTTCGTTCCGGTACCCGCGGGAGCCGTCAAGGCGTAGGGTTCGAAGGTGCGATCACGGGGGGTTGAGCAGCGCGCGGCGCAGGGCGCGACCGGCCGCGAAAACGCAGATGAAGACGCAGATGAGGTGTGCATGGACCGCGGAATGCCCGGGAGCACGAGCCACCGGGGGCGCCTGACGGTCGGCGTGCGTCACGCGGGGGAGACCGCCGTGGTCACGCCCGAGGGTGAGCTTGATCACCACACCGCCGAACTGTTGCGTACACCACTGGAATCCGCCCTTGAAGAGGGGTGCAGGTACCTCCTCGTCGACTGCTCGCGGCTGGAGTTCCTGGACTCCACCGGGCTCAACGTGCTCCTCGCCGCCCGGCTGGAGGCCGAGGCCGCCGGCGGCGCCGTCCACCTCGCGGCGATGCGCCCCGTCGTGGCGCGGGTCTTCGAGATCACCGGAGCCGGAGCCGTCTTCACCGTCCACGACGCGCTGACCGACGCGCTGGAGGCGCTGCCCGACACCTGAGCGTTGCGCGCCGACACGCCGAGCTCCGCGTGGAACCACGTGCTGCGGCGTCCGTCCGGCGCAGCGTAATCCGCATCACACGAGCCCGGCGGAATCGGTGGGTGTTCCCACCGGGTGGACGGGCAGGAGACCCTCTGTATCTGCTGGCGGCATAGGTCCAACTCGGGAACCGGTGAGGTGAAGGACTGATGAGCACCACCCGGCCCTCTCCGGCGGGCGAGATCGGCCCGGAGTCCGAAGGCGCTCCGGCTGCCTGCGCCCCGCCGTCCGGGCAGGTGCGCGAGCTGCGGCAGGTGCGTCGCCTGCGGCTGCTCGGCGTCAGCGGGGCCGTCCAGCGGGCCCGGGACTTCAGCCGCGAGGCCCTGAACGACTGGGGCTGGCTGCCCGCCGCCGACTGGGACGCCCAGGCCGCGGCCGAGGACGTGCTGCTCGTCGTCTCGGAGCTGGTCACCAACGCCTGCCTGCACGCCGGCGGGCCCGAGGAGGTCCGGGTGGCGCGCGGCCCGAAGTCGGTGCGCGTGGAGGTGGTGGACGGAGGCGACGGACGCCCCGAGCCCCGTACCCCGCACCGGGCCGGCCGCCCCGGCGGTCACGGCATGTTCATCGTGCAGCGCCTGTGCGCCGACTGGGGCGTCGTCCACGCACCCGAGGGCCGGGGCAAGACGGTCTGGGCCGAGCTGGCCCAGCCGTAGCGCCCCGTTGGAGGCGCGGGGAACCGCGCGACCAGTCACGACGCACCCGCGGGCCACGACGCGCGTTCAGGGGCAGTTCCTGCCCGGGGTCCCGCCTGTTGGCCCTGCGCCTCAGCTCGGCCCCCCAGCGCCGCGCGGGATCGCGCTGCGCTGGGGAGGTCCGCGCCAAGGCGACGGTGGGTCCGTGCCGAGGGCCTCGCCTCGGCACGGACCCACCGTGGGCTCCCCGGGCCCGTCCGGGGGGTCAGAGGGGTCAGCCGACGTCGCCCATCAGCACCCGCAGGCGGCGGGCTCCCGCGGTGAAGGCGAGGCCCGCGGCCACCGCGACGATCGCCCACATCGTGTAGTAGAGCGTGTCGCCGAGGGGCTCGTTGAGCCGCGTCACCCAGCCGTTGAGCGCGTTGCCGGTCGCGGTCGCGAGGAACCACAGGCCCATGATCTGGCTGACGAACTGCTTGGGCGCCAGCTTGGTGGACAGGGAGAGGCCCACCGGGGAGAGGCACATCTCGCCGAGGGTCTGCACCAGGTAGACGCCCAGCAGCCAGAACACCGTGACCTGCCCGGTGTCGCTGGCGGCGGCAGCGGCGCCCGCCAGGCCCATGAGACCGAAGGATCCGCCGATGAGCAGCATGGCCAGGCCGAACTTGACCGGCGTGCTGGGCTCGCGGTTCCGCTGGGCCAGTCGCACCCACAGGGCCGCGAAGAGGGGTGCCAGGATGATCACGTAGACCGGGTTCACGGACTGGAACCAGGAGGCCGGGAACTCCCAGCCGCCGATGCCGCGGTCCGTCTTCTGGTCGGCGAAGATCGTCAGCAGCGAGCCGGACTGGTCGTAGATCATCCAGAACAGCACCGCGGTGACGAAGAACCACACGAAGGCGACGATCTTCGGCCGGTCCTGGGCCGTCAGCTTCGGGCTGCGGAACATCAGCCAGAAGTAGCCGACGGGAAGGACGATGCCGAGGACGGCCAGCGCGTTGACGACGTGCTCGATGTCGAACGTGCCCAGAGCCACGTCCAGGACGAGGGCACCGACCGCGATCCCGCTCCACAGCAGCGTCCGGTTCAGGACGCGCCGCTTCTCCTCGGGGGTGGCCGGGTTGGCCGGGTGGCGGCCGACCTCGCCCAGGTGCCGCGCGCCGAGCACGTACTGGACGACGGCCAGGGTCATGCCGACGCCGGCGATGCCGAAGCCCAGGTGCCAGTTGACGTTCTCGCCGAGGGTGCCGACGACCAGCGGCGCGGCCAGGGCGCCGATGTTGATCGCCATGTAGAAGAGGGTGAAGCCGGCGTCCCGGCGCGCGCCGGACTGGCCCTCGTACAGCCCGCCGACCATGGCGGAGATGTTGGGCTTCAGCAGGCCCGTGCCGATGGCGATGAGGCCGAGGCCGAGGAAGAACGTCGTGTCGTTCGGGATCGCCAGGACGTAGTGGCCGGAGGCGATGACGACGCCGCCGACGAGGACGGCCTTGCGGGCGCCCCAGAGCCGGTCGGCGACCCAGCCGCCCGGCATCGAGGTCATGTAGACGACGGCGTTGTAGACGCCGTAGATCGCGGCGGCGAGCGCCTCGCGGTCCTCCAGGGGGCCGTCGAGTACCCCGGCGATGAGGTACAGGACGAGGATGGCGCGCATTCCGTACCAGGAGAAGCGCTCCCACATCTCCGTCATGAAGAGGGTGGCCATCCCTCGGGGGTGGCCGAAGAAGGTCCTGCCGCCGTTCGCGGCGTCGGCCTTCGTCGTGCTGGACGCCATGGGGGTTTCCTTGTGGGTTCGCGACGCGCGCCGGAGGGTGGGGGCACGCGCCCGGACGGGGGGATGCCACGGGGCCGGTGGCGCCGGTCCGCGCGGAGAGGGGCCGGGCTGGTCGTTTCCCGGTCCCGGCAGGGGCCCGGCACGGGGCACCGCGGCGCGCTGCACGCCGGGCGCCGCGCGTGGCGGCCCTGGCCCCACGGGGGAGGCGCGCTCACCCTACGCGAGGTTCCACCGCCATTCGAAGGCCAATGAGGGATGGATCACAGGAGAAAATCAGCTTTCACTATCGCTTCCCAGGTTCATCACCGTTTCATCCCTCGATAGTGCGGGCTAGACCAGAGGTGGTTCACGCTGTGCGACCGCCTCTCTCCCCTACTGGCCCGCAGGTCAGCCGGGCAGGACTACCATCGGGCCATGACCCGAGTACTGCTCGCCGAGGACGACGCCTCCATCTCCGAGCCGCTCGCCCGGGCCCTGCGCCGGGAGGGCTACGAGGTGGAGGTCCGGGAGGACGGGCCGAGTGCCCTGGAGGCCGGACTCCACGGGGAGGTCGACCTCGTCGTGCTGGACCTGGGTCTGCCCGGCATGGACGGCCTGGAGGTCTGCCGCCGGCTCCGCACCGAGGGCTTCGGCTTCCCCGTGCTCGTGCTCACCGCCCGCGCCGACGAGGTGGACACCGTCGTCGGCCTGGACGCGGGCGCGGACGACTACGTGACGAAGCCCTTCCGGCTCGCCGAACTGCTCGCCCGGGTCCGGGCCCTGCTGCGCCGGGGCACCGCCGAGCCCCCGCACCCGATGACGACCCACGGCGTGCGCATCGACGTCGAGTCCCACCGCGCCTGGATCGGTGAGGAGGAACTCCAGCTCACCGCGAAGGAGTTCGACCTCCTGCGGGTGCTGGTCCGGGACGCCGGCCGCGTCGTCACCCGCGACCAGCTCATGCGCGAGGTCTGGGACACCACCTGGTGGTCGTCGACCAAGACGCTCGACATGCACATCTCCTGGCTGCGCAAGAAGCTCGGTGACGACGCCGCCAACCCGCGCTACATCTCCACCGTGCGCGGCGTCGGCTTCCGGTTCGAGAAGAACTAGCCCCGGGACCCCAGACCGCCATGCGCCGCCGCCTGATCAACTCCACGCTCGCCGTGGTGGTCGTCGTCATCGCCGTCTTCGGCATCTCCCTGGTCGTCATCGAGACCCAGGCCATCGAGCGCAGCGCGCGGGAGACGACCAGCTCCGAGGCCGCCCGGCTGGTCGCCGTCGTCGAGGCGCGGCTCGCGGCGGGCGAGCAGGTCACCGCCGCCACGATGCGCAGCGCCGTCCCCGCCGACCGGTACGTGCGGATCGAACTGCCGGGGCAGGAGTCCATCGCCCTCGGGGAGCGCCCCCAGGGCGGTGTCATCCAGGGCCGGGCCCAGGGCGGCTCCGGGGAGACCGTCGTCGTCCAGCAGCCGCGCAGCGTCGTCACCGACGAGATCGGCCGCATCCTCATGATCATCATCGCGGTGGCGCTGGTGACGGTGCTGGCCGCCGCCCTGCTCGCCGTCCGCCAGGCCCGCCGCGTCGCGGCCCCCCTCACCGACCTCGCCGAGACCGCCGAACGCCTCGGCTCCGGCGACCCGCGCCCCCGCCACCGCCGCTACGGCGTCCCCGAGCTGGACCGCGTCGCCGACGTGCTGGACGCCAGCGCCGAGCGCATCGCCCGCATGCTCACCGCCGAACGGCGGCTGGCGGCCGACGCCTCACACCAGCTCCGCACCCCGCTGACCGCCCTGTCGATGCGGCTGGAGGAGATCGTCCACAGCGTCGGGGACACCGATCCCGACACCGTCCGCGAGGAGGCCGCCATCGCCCTCGCCCAGGTGGAACGGCTCACCGACGTCGTCGAGCGGCTCCTCACCAACAGCCGCGACCCCCGCTCCACCTCCGCCGTCGGTTTCGACCTGGACGAGGTCGTCCTCCAGCAGGTCGAGGAGTGGCGGCCCGCCTACCGCGGCGCCGGCCGGGCCATCGTGCACTCCGGCAAGCCCGGGCTGCGCGCCGTCGGCACCCCGGGAGCCGTGGCCACCGTCCTGGCCACGCTGGTCGAGAACTCCCTCATGCACGGGGACGGCACCGTCGCCCTGCGCACCCGGATCGCCGGGAACCAGGTCGTCGTGGAGGTCACCGACGAGGGCCCCGGCGTCGCGCCGGAGCTGGGCTCGCGCGTCTTCGAGCGCACGGTCAGCGGGCACAACTCCACCGGGCTGGGCCTCGCCGTCGCCCGCGACCTCGCGGAGGCCGACGGCGGCCGCCTGGAACTGCTACAGCAGCACCCGCCCGTGTTCGCGCTGTTCCTCAGCCGTGAGGTCGTCAGCGCCCCGGCCGAGGGCTGAGGCCCGGCGCCGGAACACCCAGGTGCGGTAGGACCAGAACCGGAAGGCCGTGCCCAGGCCGAGCCCGATCCCGTACTTGGCGATGTTGTCGGCCAGCGGGGAGGTGAAGCCGAAACCGTAGTGCGAGATGGCCAGCGCCCCGTTCTCAATCACCAGCCCCACCGCGCTGAACAGCAGGAACAGCGAGGCTTCCTTCGATATCCGGCGCTTGTCGGAGTGCTGGTAGGTCCAGTAGCGGTTGCCGAGGTAGTTCGTCGCGACGGCCACCGCCGTCGCGATCACACCGGAGCGCACGGGGGCGAGCTGGAAGGTGTGGATGCACAGGTTGAAGACGGCGACGTTGACCAGGAAGCCGAAGGCCCCGACCGTCCCGAACTTCGCCAGTTCCCGCAGCAGGCGTTTCAGCCGCTTCAGCCGGACGGCCGGCTTCGGATGTTCACCCATAGTGATCTTCAGCCCCGTTCGGTCAGCTCGGCCCCCCAGCACCTCATGCTAGGGCCTGGGGCGAGGGTCGGCCGAGTCGCGCGTTCCCGCTCTGGGGTACCCGCGTGTTCGATACCCGTGCGTCAGCGCTCCGCGCGCCCCTTACCCTGGTGGCGTGACGTTTCCGGTAGTCGGCATGGTCGGCGGTGGCCAGCTCGCCCGTATGACCCACGAGGCTGGCATCCCGTTCGGCATCCGTTTCAAGCTCCTCAGTGACACCCCGCAGGACTCGGCCGCGCAGGTGGTCGGCGACGTCGTCGTCGGCGACTACCGCGACCTGGACACCCTGCGTGACTTCGCCCACGGCTGCGACGTGATCACCTTCGACCACGAGCACGTCCCCACCGAGCACCTGCGCGCCCTCCAGGCCGAGGGCATCCCCGTGCGGCCCGGGCCCGACGCGCTCGTCCACGCCCAGGACAAGGGCGTCATGCGGGCCCGGCTCGACGCCCTCGGCATCCCCTGTCCCCGGCACCGCGTCGTCGCCGACCCGGCGGACGTCACCGCCTTCGCGGCCGAGGGCGGCGGCTTCCCCGTCGTCCTCAAGACCGTGCGCGGCGGCTACGACGGCAAGGGCGTGTGGGTCGTGGACGACGAGGAGCAGGCCGCCGACCCGTTCAAGGCCGGGGTGCCGGTGCTCGCCGAGGAGAAGGTCGACTTCGTCCGCGAGCTGGCCGCCAACGTCGTCCGCTCCCCGCACGGACAGGCCGTCGCCTACCCCGTCGTCGAGTCCATCCAGGTCGGCGGCGTCTGCGACACCGTGATCGCCCCCGCGCCCGGGCTCAGCGCCGAGCAATCGGCCGGCGCCCAGGAGCTCGCGCTGCGCATCGCCCGGGAACTCGACGTCGTCGGACACCTCGCCGTCGAACTCTTCGAGACCCGCGACGGCCGCACCCTCGTCAACGAGCTCGCCATGCGCCCCCACAACTCGGGCCACTGGACGATGGACGGCGCCGTCACCTCGCAGTTCGCCAACCACGTGCGCGCCGTGCTCGACCTCCCGCTCGGCGACCCGCGCCCCCGCGCCCCCTGGACGGTCATGGCCAACGTCCTCGGTGGCGACTACCCCGACATGTACGGCGCCTACCTGCACTGCATGGCCCGTGACCCCCAGCTCAAGATCCACATGTACGGCAAGGACGTGAAGCCCGGCCGCAAGGTCGGCCACGTCAACACCTACGGCGCCGACCTCGCCGACGTGCGCGAGCGCGCCCGGCACGCCGCCGACTACCTGCGAGGAACGATCACCGAATGAGCGACGCCCGCCCCGCCCCCCTCGTCGGCATCGTCATGGGCTCCGACTCCGACTGGCCCGTCATGGAGGCCGCGGCGCAGGCGCTCGCGGAGTTCGAGGTGCCCCACGAGGTCGACGTCGTCTCGGCGCACCGCATGCCGCGCGAGATGATCGAGTACGGCGAGAACGCCGCCGACCGCGGTCTCAAGGCCATCATCGCGGGCGCCGGGGGCGCCGCCCACCTGCCGGGCATGCTCGCCTCCGTCACCCCCCTGCCCGTCATCGGCGTCCCCGTCCCGCTGAAGTACCTCGACGGCATGGACTCGCTGCTGTCCATCGTGCAGATGCCCGCCGGGGTCCCCGTTGCCACCGTCTCCGTGGGCGGCGCCCGCAACGCCGGGCTGCTGGCGGTGCGCATGCTCGCCGCCCACGACCCGAGCCTGCGGGAGCGCGTCACCGCCTTCCAGGAGGAGCTGAACGAGCAGGCGACCGAGAAGGGCCGCCGCCTGCGCAACAAGGTCGCGAACGCCGACGGCTTCGGCTTCGCCCGCTGAGGCCGGGGGACAGCCGTGACGGACACCCTGACCCGCGCCCACAAGCTCCTGGCCGACTTCCCCGTCGTCGACGGCCACAACGACCTGCCCTGGGCGCTGCGCGTGCAGGTCCGCTACGACCTGGACGCCCGCGACATCGCCGCCGACCAGTCCGCCCACCTGCACACCGACCTGCCCCGGCTGCGCGCCGGGGGCGTCGGCGCGCAGTTCTGGTCGGTCTACGTCCGCACCGACCTCACCGGAGACGCCGCCGTCAGCGCCTGCCTGGAGCAGATCGACGTCGTACGGCAGCTCGCCGCCCGGCACCCCGAGGACCTCGAACTCGCCTTCACCGCGGACGACATGGAGGCGGCCCGGCGCCGCGGCCGCATCGCCTCCCTGATGGGCGCCGAGGGCGGCCACAGCATCGCCAACTCGCTGGGCACCCTGCGCCAGCTCCACCAGCTCGGCGTCCGCTACATGACGCTCACGCACAACGACACCATCGACTGGGCCGACTCCGCCACGGACGAGCCCCGGCACGACGGGCTGACCGCCTTCGGCGAGCAGGTCGTCCGCGAGATGAACCGCGCCGGCATGCTGGTGGACCTCTCCCACGTCGCCGCCACCACCATGCGGGATGCGCTGCGCGTCACCCGGGCCCCCGTGGTCTTCTCCCACTCATCGGCCCGGGCCGTGTGCGACCACCCGCGCAACATCCCCGACGACGTCCTGGCCCAGCTCCCCGCCAACGGCGGCATCGCCATGGCCACGTTCGTGCCCAAGTTCATCCTCCCCGCCGCCGTCGACTGGACGCGGCGGGCGGACGAGAACCTGCGCGCCCACGGCTTCCACCACCTCGACACCACGCCCGAGGCCATGGCCCTGCACCGGGCCTTCGAGGAGGCCGAGCCGCGCCCCGTCGCCACCCCGGCCACCGTCGCCGACCACCTGGACCACATGCGCGAGGTCGCCGGCGTCGACCACCTCGGCATCGGCGGCGACTTCGACGGCACCGCCTTCCTCCCCGCCGGGCTGGACAGCGTCGCCGGATACCCCAACCTGATCGCCGAGCTCCTCGACCGCCGCTGGTCCGAGGCCGACCTCGCCAAGCTGACCTGGCACAACGCGGTGCGGGTGCTCCGGGACGCCGAGGCCGTCGCCCGCGAGCTCACCGCCACCACGCCCCCGTCCAACGCGACCATCGGCCAGCTGGACGGCTGAAACCCCCGTTGACCGCGCCGGGAGGGGGCGGGGAAGGATGGGCGCATGATCGCGCACAGACGTCGGGCCGCCCTGTTCCTCCTCCCCCTGTCCCTCGCCCTGGGTGCCTGCGGCACCGAGACCGGCACCGCGCCGGACCGCGCCGAGCTGGAGCAGCGTGCGAAGGCCATCGGCAGCGCCCCGGAGCTGATCTACCTCACCGAGGCCGACGGCTACACCCTCGCCGAGCAGTCCGTGGGTGTCTACGGCGGTGACGGCTTCAGCGCGGCCTACTTCTCGCGGGAGCGGGGCGCCACGTTCATGCTCACCGTCGACCGCGGCGCGGCGGGCTGCGACCAGCCCGCCGCGCAGGACGCCGGCGAGGGCACCTGCGAGGCCGACGGTGAGCTCTTCTACCGCACCGGGCCCTCGGAGCACGGCTACGAGCGCGGGGCGGACGGCCACGTCATCCGGGTCAGCTCGGCACCGGACGGCACCGACCGCGAGACGCTGCGCAAGGCCGCCGAGGCCGCCCACCGCGCGGACGACTCCGAGCTCGACGGCGTCCTGCCGCCGCTCTCCGACGCCCCCGCGCCCATCGAGCGCGGCGACATCCCCGAGCACGGCGACGCCGCCCCACAGGACCCACCCGGCGTCGGCGGCTGACCTCCGGCATGCCCAGAGTGCTGGGCTTCAAGGTAGTATCCATCTAGGTAGATTCAATCTACCTAGATTTGGTCTACGTAAATGCTGCCTACCCCAGGGGGCTGGCCGATGGACGAGTTCATCGGGCGCGCGAGCGAGCTGGCCTTGCTGCGCAAGAGGCTCGACCGCGTGTCCTCCGCGCGGGCGGGGGCGGCCGTCGCGATCCGGGGGCGCCGACAGGTCGGCAAGTCCCGGCTCGTCCAGGAGTTCTGCGACCGGGCCGGGGTTCCCTACGTCTTCTCGACCGCCACCAAGGGCGCGTCTCCCGTCGAGGCGGTGGAGTCCTTCCTCACCGAACTGCGGGACTCCGGCGTTTCCGAGGAGCCGGAGCTGCTGCCCACGGGCGGCCGGGGGTGGCCGGAGGCTTTCCGTGCCCTCGCGAGCGCGCTCCCCGACACCCCGTCGGTCGTTGTGCTCGATGAGGTGCCCTGGCTCACCGAGCAGGATGCCGCCTTCGACGGGGCCTTGCAGACCGCATGGGACCGGCTGCTGTCCAGGCGCCCGGTCCTGCTGCTCCTGCTCGGCGGCGACATCCACATGATGGAGCGGCTGACCGCCTACGACCGGCCCTTCTACGGCCGCGCGGACCATCTGGTGCTCGGCCCGCTGAACCCCGCCGAAGTGGGCCGCGCCCTGGGGCTGTCCGCCGCCGACGCCATCGACGCCTCCCTGGTCTCCGGCGGCCTGCCGGGCATCCTGCGCGCCTGGCCACACGGGACGCCCGCCCTGGCGTTCCTGGAGGCCGAATGCCAGGACCCGGCGTCTCCGGTGTTCAGCATTCCGGAGTCCGCGCTGATGGCGGAGTTCCCGGGTCCGGATCAGGCCCGACGGGCGCTGGAGGCGGTGGGGAGCGGCGACCGCACCTTTGCCAACATCGCCGCCACGGCTGGAGGGCGAGAAGGCGCGCTGCCCTCCGGCTCGCTGTCTCCACTGCTGCGCCGCCTGGTCGGCGAGAAGCGCGTGCTCGCCCTGGACGAGCCGCTGTCCACGCGTCCCGGCAAGCCCGCCCTGTACCGAGTGGCCGACAGCAATCTCCGGCTGTATCTGGCCGCACTCCGGGCGGCCCAGGAGCAGACCCGACGAGGCCGTCCCGAGGTCGGCTACCGTCTCATCGAACGCCGGTGGGCCACCTGGCGCGGTCGCGCGGTGGAACCCGTCGTCCGCGAGTCCCTGGAACTCGCAGCTCTCGATGGTGATCTGCCGTGGGCGGAGGTGGAGGCCGTCGGCGGCTGGTGGAACCGACAGTTCGACCCGGAGATCGACCTCATCGGCGCCGACCGGGCGCCCGTGGCCGGGGCCATCCGTTTCGCCGGATCGGTGAAGTGGCTGAACACCGCGTTCGACGGCCGTGACCTCGCGGCCCTGCGCCGGGGAGCCGTCCAGGTGCCCGGGTTCGATGCCGCACGCACCGGCCTCGTGATCGCGTCGGCATCCGGCGTCGCCCCCGGCCTGGACACCGAGGGTGTCGGCCTCGTCTGGCGGCCCGAGGACGTGATCGCGGCCTGGCGGCCGTCAGGACCTCGGCAGGGCTGATCCCGGCGACGGCACGCCAGCGGCTCAGCCCCGGCGTACCTGCCGTCAGCCCGCGTCGGCCGGGGCCGGGGCGCGGCGGGAGGCGATCACCTTGCGGGCCAGCGAGCGCGGGCTCGTCAGATAGCCCCAGCCCCACGCCATGTGCATTGTGGCCAGCGCCACCGGGATGCGGGCCCGGGCCGCGAGAGGCAGCCCCCGGCCCGCCGGAACCGAGCCCGCCGTGATGGCCGCGAGGTACCCGCCCGGAACGACGAGCGCCCACGGGGTGACGACGGCACCCAGCACCGCGCCCGCGGCGA
Source organism: Streptomyces sp. JJ38 (assembly GCF_019303475.1). GTDB lineage: Bacteria > Actinomycetota > Actinomycetes > Streptomycetales > Streptomycetaceae > Streptomyces. The sequence continues at coordinate 47,118 of NZ_JABLSI010000002.1, read as the reverse complement.
TGGCCAGCAGCGCCGTCGGCGGAGCGAGGTAGCGCGGGTTGATGGAGCCCGGGTGGTAGCGGGCGACGACGTGCCGCCAGCGGCCGTAGTTGCGGTACTGCTTGGCCAGCGCCCGCACGCTCGGCCGCGGCCGGTAGGACACCAGCAGCTCGGGGGAGAACCAGATCCGGCCGCCCGCCGAACGGATGCGGTAGTTCAGCTCCCAGTCCTGGGCCCGGATGAACTCCTCGTTGTAGCCGCCCTGCTGCTCCAGGACCTCCCGGCGGAAGACGCCCAGGTACACCGTCTCGGCCTCGCCCGCCTCGCCACCGGTGTGGAAGGCGGCGTTGCCGACGCCGATCCTCGACGTCATCGCCGCGGCGACGGCCTGCTCCCAGGCGTTCTCACCCTCGGCGTGCATGATCCCGCCGACGTTGGCCGCGTCCTGCTCGTCCAGCAGCCGCACCGCCGTCGCGATGTAGTTCGGCGAGAGCATGCCGTGCCCGTCCACCCGGACGACGACGGGGTGCCGGGACGCCTTGATCGCCGCGTTCAGCCCGGCCGGCGTACGGCCCGTCGGGTTCGGCACGGTGTGCACCCGCGCGTCCTCGGCCACCAGTGCGGCGGCGATCTCGTCCGTGCGGTCCGTGGACGGGCCGAGCGCGATCACGACCTCCAGCTCGCCCGGGTACTCCTGGGCGAGGATGGCCCGCACCGATTCCCTCAGGTGCCGCTCCTCGTTGAGCACGGGCATGATCACGGAGACGGGGGGCGCCGGGCGCGCCGCGCCGGGTACTGCGGAAGTCACCCCGTCACGTTACCGCGAACGGGGGAACGCGCCGCACGGCAGCCGCCCCCGCGACCGGCCGGGTCGTACTGTGACCGACAGCCCGACCCCTGCCCGGAGGTCCCATCCGTGCCCCCTACGCCGCGCCCCTCCCGGCGCCGCCCGGCGTGCCGGCCGCCCCGGTGGGGGCTGCGGATCAGCCTGGCCACGGCAGGGACCGTCCTCGCCGTCAGCGGCTTCGGGCACGTCGTCATGACGGGCGTGGTGGACGGCATCGGCCGGGTGGACCCCTTCGACGACCTCACGGACCGGCCCGAGGCGGGCAAGGGCCTCAACTTCCTCGTCGTCGGGGTGGACGGCCGGGACAAGATCTCCGAGAAGCAGCGCCGCGCGTACCACCTCGGCGGCGCGCCCTGCCGGTGCACGGACACGATGATGCTCGTCCACCTCTCCGAGGACCGTGACCGCGCCTCCGTCATCAGCCTGCCGAGGGACAGCTACACCACCCTCCCGCCGCACACCGACCGGGAGGGGGACGTGCGGCACGGGGCGCTGCCCAGCAAGCTCAACGCCGCCTACACCCACGGCGGGCCCCGGCTCACCGTGGAGACCGTGGAACGCATGACCGGCGTCCACGTCCACCACTACCTGGAGGTGGACTTCACCAGCTTCATGCGGACGGTCGACGCCGTGGGCGGTGTGCCGGTGTGCACGGTGAAGCCGCTCAAGGACAGCCACTCGGGCCTGGACCTCCCGGCGGGCACGAGCGTGCTCGGCGGCGGCGAGGCGCTCCAGTACGTCCGCGCCCGCCACGTCGACGGCAGCGCCGACCTCGGCCGGATGGAGCGACAGCAACGTTTCGTCGCCTCCCTGATCGACCAGGCGACCCGCGGCGGCGTGCTGATGAACCCCGGGAGGCTGCGGAAGGTCACCGACGCCGCCCTCTCCTCCGTGCGGGCCGACCACGGCTTCGGCTCGGAGGAGATGCTGGCCCTGGGCAGGGCCATGCGCGGCCTCGGCCCGGCGTCCTCGGAGTTCGCCACAGTGCCCATCGCCAACGCCCGCCACCGGGTGCCCGAGCTTGGCGAAACCGTTCTGTGGGACGAGGTGAAGGCGAAGAAGCTGTTCACCGCCCTGCGCCGGGACGAGCCGCTCGCCGAGCGTGCCCCGGCCGAGGTCGGCGAGGGGGGCAAGGACGGCGGCGACGGCGCAGGGGGCACCGACGAGCGCGACGGGGAGCCGCCGGAGCGGGCCGTGCCGGTGGCGGTGCCCCCGCGCAACATCCGGGTCCAGGTCGACAACGGGACCGAGGAGGCGGGGCTCGGCCACCGGGCCGACCGGGAGCTGGCCGCCACCGGCTTCGCCACCACGGGCATCCCGGGCAACGCGAAGAAGCAGGACGCCGAGAAGACCGAGATCGCCTACGACCCCCGCTGGGACCGCTCGGCCCGCTCACTGGCCGCGGCCCTGCCCGGCGCCGAACTGCGCGAGGTCGAGGGGCAGGGCCCCCTGATGCGCGTCACCCTCGGCAAGGACTTCCGCGACGTCACCCCGGTGCGCGCGGCCGAGCCGCGGCCGGACCGGGAGGCCGAGCGGCGCAGGGGCTACACCGTCGTCACCGGTGACCAGGTCGTCTGCCCGGACTGAGCGCCCCTCGGGCCCCGGGTGCGCAGGTCGCCGTCAGCCGTCGTGCAGGCCCTCGGCGGTGCGGCGCTCGCGCAGCTCGCGGATGGCGCGGCGGCGGGCCAGCCGGTGGGTACGGCGGATGTGGGCCTCCTGGTACCGACGCCGGTCCCGCTCCGTCTCCGGCATCACCGGCGGCACGCTGCGCGGCTTGCCGTCCGTGTCCACGGCCGCGAACACCAGGTACGCGGTGCCGACCTGGGTCGGGGGAGAGGATTCGTTCCAGCGCTCGGCCAGGACCCGCACCCCGACCTCCATCGAGGTCCGGCCTGTCCAGTTGACCTGGGCTTTCACATGAACGAGGTCGCCCACGCGGACCGGCTCCAGGAACACCATCTCGTCCATCGACGCCGTGACCGCCGGGCCCTCCGAGTGCCGCCCCGCCACCGCCCCGGCGGCGTCGTCCACCAGCCTCATGATCACGCCACCGTGCACGGTGCCGAGGAGGTTGGCGTCGTTATGCGTCATGATGTGGCTCAGCGTCGTACGAGACGCCGATGTCGGCTTCGCCGGGAGTTCGCTCTCCGCGGCGGCCTTCGCAGGGTCGGTCATGCCGCCCAGCGTAAGCGGCGGCCCGCAATTCGGGCGCGGCGGGTCGAATGCTGCGGCTCTGCAACAGCCCTGCCCCGGTTCCGTACCCGGGTGTGTCGCCCGCGCGTGGGGCAGGGCACACTGCCAGCCATGAGCGACTGGCCGCAGGGACCGACCGGAGGCCGCGACCGTGAGCAGTACGGCCGCGGGGCGAGCAGAGCCGAGCCCGAGGGCGCCCGCGTCATGCGGACCGTCCGGGGCGCTCCCGGGGTGCCGTCCCAGCCACCCGGCGGTTACGACGCCGGTCAGGCCCAGGGGCACGACGGGTACGGGCAGCCCACCACGTACGGCTCCGCGCCCGCCGCTCCCGCGCCCGGGTACGACCCCGGGTACGACGCGGGGGCCCCGGGCCAGCCCGGCATCCCCCGCCAGGCCGGGCCCGGCCACGGCTCCGGCGGCCCGGGCGGCGTACCCGGGCCCGCGCCGCGCCCCCGGCCGAACTGGCGCCGTCGCATCACGGTGGGCCTCGTCGTCTGCCTCGCCGCCCTGCTCGTCATCGGCGTCGGCACCTACTTCTGGGCGGACGGCAAGCTCCGGCGCGACGTGGACCTCGCGAAGGTCGAGGACCGCCCGGAGGCGGGCAAGGGTACGAACTATCTGATCGTCGGCTCCGACAGCCGCGAGGGCCTCAGCGACGAGGACAAGGACCGCCTGCGGACCGGCTCCGCCGACGGCCGGCGGACCGACTCCATGATGATCCTGCACGTCGGCGACAACGGGAACAGTCTCATCAGCCTCCCGCGCGACTCCTGGGTGACGATCCCCGAGTTCACCGGCTCCGAGTCCGGCAACCGCATACCCGCGCAGCAGCAGAAGCTGAACACCTCGTTTTCCATCCAGGGCCCCGAGCTGCTCGTTCGCACCGTCGAGTACAACACCGGGCTGCGCATCGACCACTACGCGGAGATCGGCTTCGGCGGTTTCGCGAACATCGTCGACGCCCTCGGCGGCGTCGAGATGTGCTTCGACAAGCCGGTCAAGGACAAGAACTCCGGCGCGGACTTCGCCAAGGGCTGTCACCGGCTGGACGGCGCCGAGTCCCTCGCCTTCGTCCGCAACCGCTACAACGTCGAGGGCGGCGACCTCGGCCGCACCCAGAACCAGCAGAAGCTCCTGGCGGCCCTCGCCAAGGAGAGCGCGACCCCCTCCACCGTGCTCAACCCCTTCTCCCTCTACCCGACGATGGGCGCCGGCCTGGACTCGCTCATCGTCGACAAGGACATGGGCCTCTTCGACCTGGCCTCCATGTTCTGGGCCATGAAGGGCCTCACCGGCGGCGACGGCACGCAGATGAACATGCCGCTGTCCGGCTTCTACGCCGCCCCGGGCGGGCAGAGCGCGCTCAAGTGGGACATGGAACGCGTGAAGCCGCTGATGGAGCAGCTGAAGAACGACGAGAAGGTCACCGTCAAGGGCGGGATGTGATTCCGGCGGCGGCCTGACCGCGAACCGGCCCCGGCGGAGTGCCCGCCGGGGCCGGTGTCACGCTCGCCGGTTACGCCTCACTGGGCGCAGAGGCAGAAGGGGTGACCGACGGGGTCCGCGTAGACCCGCCAGTTGCGCTGGCCCCCGTCGTCACCCTCCAGCAGGGTCGCCCCCAGCTCCAGCACCGCCCGCTCGGCCTCCTCCAGCCGCTCGCGCGGCACGTCGAAGTCCAGGTGCATCTGCTGGGCGTGCTCGGTCGACGGCCACTTCGGCGCCCGGTAGCCCTCGGAACGCTGGAAGGCGAGCCGCCGCCCGTCCGGGCCGACGATCTCGATCCAGTCGTGCTCCCGGCTCTCCGGGTCCGTCTCCCAACCCAGCACGGCGGAGTAGAAGTCGGCGAGCACCCGCGGCTCGGGGCAGTCGATCGCGGTCAGTCCGAACTCGGCGATAGCCATACGGAATGGTCTCCCTCGTGAGGCTCGTTCCTCGGGCGGCGGACCGTCCCAGCGCCCGAAAGGGGCCAGCCTGCCCTAACGCCCACCGCCGGGTCGAGCCAATTACGCCCACCGGGTCGTGTCGCGGGACCGACGGTCAGCCAGCCCCGAGCTCCCCGGTCTTGAGGCCCGCCACGAAGGTGGAGAACGCCTCGGCGGGGATGGTCAGCACCGGGCCGTTCGGGTTCTTGGAGTCGCGGACGGGGACGATGCCGTGCGTGGCGGTGAGGTTGGCGGCGATCTCGATGCAGTTGCCGCCGTTGTTGCTGTAGGAGGACTTGTACCAGCGGGGGGATTCGGTCGTCACGGGGTGCCCTTTCGTCACGAGTGGCGGCCCCGCCACGTCCCGTTCGGAGTGGCGGGGTTGGCGTGGGTGAAGCCGAGACGCGGATGGACAGTCAGATGGCCCGGAACTCCTCGGCCTTGACGGCTGCCACAAAAGAGGAGAACGCGTCGGCGGGGACGGCCAGCACCGAGCCGTTCGGGTTCTTGGAGTCGCGGACGGGGACGACGCCGCGCGTGGCGGTGAGGTTGGCGGCGACCTCGATGCAGTGGCCGCCGTTGTCACTGTAGGAGGACTTGTACCAGCGGGGGGATTCGGTCGTCACAGGGTGCCCCTTCGAAGCTGCTCGATCATGGCCAGGGATTCCGCCTGGGAGGGCGCCTCGGCCTGGAGTTGATGGTATGCCGTCAGTATGGGCAGCACGAAAGCGCTGTCCCGCTCAAGGTGACCCCGCTGGGCGGATTCGGCGTACGACATGAGCGATCGATCCGGTGCCGTCAGTACCGTTATCGGCAGGTTGAACGGACGACGGGTCCCCATGTCGAACGGGGCGACCTGGACCACGGTGTTCGGCAGCTCCGCGAAGTCGAGCAACCGCGCCAACTGCTCGTCCATCACGTTCGGTTCACCGACGGGCCGTCGGATGCAGCTCTCGTCCAGTACGACGAACACGAGCGGCGGGGGCGTCCGGACGAGCGTCGCTTGCCTTTCGGCGATGAGCGTCACCCGCTCGTTGGCTTGGTCGGATGTGATCGTTCCCCGCTTGACCGCGCTCTCCGCGAGTGCCTTCGCGTATCCCGGTGTCTGGAGCAGCCCAGGAATGACACCCACTTCGTAGATGCGGACCTCTGCGGCCTGGCCCTCATGGTCAAGGAACTGCGGGAAGCCCTCCAGCAGCGTGCCGTGCCGCATCTCGCGCCACTCCCGCTCGAACGCGTCTCCAGTGACCAGCGCTGCGTCAGCACGCCGCGCAAAACGCAAGGTTGGGAGCTTGTTGCCAGTTTCGACCGACGAGATATGCGTGCTGGAATATCCCATCTGGTCGCCGAGGTGATCTTGCGTCCAGCCGCGTTCCGTTCGCAACCTGCGCAGACGTGCTCCGAAGGCTGCCTGAGGCGAACTCTCCGGGGTCAACTCCTTGATGTTCAAAGGAGTAACACCAACCTTCCGTCCTTTCGTGAAACGTTGATGAGCTTCCGACTGTAGGTCACTCTGACACCGCTTGGTAGTCCCATCACTACGGAGAGGAGTGGGCGGTGTCAGACATGGACAGCCCCGCGAAGCAGCAGAAGTCCCGGACGCCCGCGGCAGACGGCGAGGTACGGGCCCCGGGCGCTGAGGACGGGGACGACGAACCCCAGGCCCGTGAGCAGGCCGAACTGGACCCCGGAGACGACGAGTCGCCGCTGTTGCGGAGGCTGCGGGCGCAGGTGAACGAGGAGAACCGGATGCGCCGATCCGTTCGGTGGGCGCCATGACTCCGATCCGTTGGCGCATCGCGCTCGCCCTCGCCGCAACCGCTGGAGCCGCACTGGCTTGGCGCCGCCGGGCCCGCGTCGCACGGCCGCGCGTGGCCTTCGCCGAGCTGCAACGGCTGGAGGCGGACCCGGCGTTCCGCGCGGCCTTCCTCGCCGAGCTGGACCAGGAGATCGTCGCGCGGGAGGAACGGCGTACGGCGGAGCTGGAGGCCGTGGACACGGCAGCAGGACAACTCCTTGACCTGCTGAGCCCCGACAACGACGAGCGGGCCCGGTGAACGGGACGCGGTACCTGGCCGAGGCGCACGGGGGCGACGCCCGGACGACGGTCCCGCTCGGCAGCCACCTCGCCCCCACTCGGCGGCTCGCCCTGCGGTGGCTCAGGCAGCGGGCCCGGCGCTTCGCGGACGCCCTCGACCCGGACCCCTCCACCCCCTGGATTCCGCCGCTCGCGCTCCAGTGCGTCACACACGCCGACCAGGACGCCCCGACCGAACTCCGGGCGTGGGCGGAGGATGTTCACGTCCAGGAGTCCGCCCTTCGGCGGCTCGCCGACGGACGCCCGTACGCGTTCGTCGTCCACGACGACGCCTGCTGGTATCACCTCACGGTCCGGCCTCTCGCCGCCCTGAGCCTGCGTCAGTAGCCCCGCCGCACGGCACGGGGCAAGGGCCTGTGACTCGCTCTGTCCTGGCGTGGCACCGACTCCGACTGGAGCCTGTCCGGCGGGTGCTGACGTCTGGTCGGGGCTGATGTCAGTGGTGCGCCATACGATCCGGGCATGCGAGCTTCAGGAACGTTCACAGTCGCCGACTTCACGCCCGCGCCGGTGCCCGGCGCGCAGATCGGGACCGCGGTGCCCGTGGGTGTGTCCACGATGGAGAAGACGTACGAAGGCGAGGTGGCCGGCCGCTCGACCACACTGTTCACCGCTGCGTTCGACGAGGCCGCCGCCACGGGTACGTACGTCGCCATGGAGTCCTTCGAAGGGACGCTGCGTGGCCGGGCGGGCTCGTTCAACTTCGCTCACGCAGCGACCACCCTGGGTGACGGTGGCCGTAAGGACGAGTTCTTCGTCATCGTTCCGGGCAGTGGGACGGACGACCTGGCCGGGATCACCGGAGCCGGAGGCATGGCGGTCGACGCGGACGGCACGCACCGGATCTGGTTCGACTACGACCTCGGTCAGTGACGCCACACGTCCGGCGCGAGGCCGAAGGCGGAGGGCCGCGACGTCGGCGGCTCGGCGCGCCCCGGCGGTCCCGGGAGCCCCCTGGCCCCGGCGGGGGCGTTCCCTACGCGGTGGGGCGGCCCAGCGCGCGGAAGGTCCAGCCTGCCTTGCGCCACAGGGCGGGGTCGAGCGCGTTGCGGCCGTCGAGGATATGGCGCTCGGAGACCTCCTCGGCCAGCCGCTCGGGGTCGAGCTCGCGGAACTCGCGCCACTCGGTGAGGTGGAGGACGACATCCGCGCCGTGCACGGCCGCGAGCGCGCTCGGGGCGTAGCCGAGGGTGGGGAAGAGGGCGCGGGCGTTGTCCATGCCCTTCGGGTCGTAGACGGTGACCTGCGCGCCCTGGAGGTGGAGCTGCCCGGCGACGTTGAGGGCGGGAGAGTCCCGGACGTCGTCGGAGTCGGGCTTGAAGGTGGCGCCGAGGACGGCGATCCGCTTGCCGAGCAGGGCGCCGCCGACGGCCTCACGGGTCAGCTCGACCATGTGGCCGCGGCGGCGCATGTTGATCGAGTCGACCTCGCGCAGGAAGGTCAGGGCCTGGGAGGCGCCCAGCTCGCCGGCGCGGGCCATGAAGGCGCGGATGTCCTTGGGCAGGCAGCCGCCGCCGAAGCCGATCCCGGCCCGCAGGAACTTGGCGCCGATGCGGTCGTCGTGCCCGATGGCCTCGGCGAGCTTGACCACGTCGCCGTCGGCGGCCTCGCACACCTCGGCCATGGCGTTGATGAAGGAGATCTTGGTGGCGAGGAAGGAGTTCGCCGCCGTCTTCACCAGCTCGGCGGTGGGGAAGTCGGTGACGACGAAGGGGGAGCCCTCGGCGAGAGGCCGCTCGTAGACGGCGCGCAGCAGGTGCTCGGCGCGCTCGGAGCGGACGCCGACGACGATGCGGTCCGGGTGCAGGGTGTCCTGGACGGCGAAGCCCTCGCGCAGGAACTCCGGGTTCCAGGCGAGCTCGGCCTCGGCGCCGACGGGGGCCAGCTCGGCGAGCCGGGCGGCCAGCCGCTCCGCGCTGCCCACCGGCACCGTCGACTTGCCCACGACCAGGGCGGGCCGGGTCAGCAGCGGTGCCAGCGACTCGATCGCGGCGTCGACGTAGCTCATGTCACAGGCGTACTCGCCGTGCCGCTGCGGAGTGTTCACGCAGACGAAGTGGATGTCGCCGAACTCCGCCGCCTCGGCGTAGGACGTGGTGAAGCGCAGCCGCCCGGAGGAGCCCTCGACCCCTGTCACGTGGCGGGCCAGGAGGTCCTCAAGGCCCGGCTCGTACATGGCCGCCCGGCCCTGGGACAGCAGCTCGACCTTCTCGGCCACCACGTCCACGCCCAGCACCTCGAAGCCCAGCTCGGCCATGGCGGCGGCATGCGTCGCACCGAGGTAACCGGTACCGATCACGGTGATCCTGGGGGCCATGCGGGGTACTCCCTGACAAGCGGGTGACGGCGACGGGGCCCGAGCATAGCCGGGCCGCGTCGCGCACTGTCGGCAAGCTCACGTGTACCCGTGAGGGCGCTGACCAGTAGAATTCGGTTACTTAACGGTAACTAGCACTGGCACTGAGCAACCCATCTCCAAGGGAGTGAGTCACCGTGGCGGGAGCCGCTGATTTCGACCTGTACCGGCCGGCCGAAGAGCACGACATGCTTCGCGACTCGGTGCGCGCGCTCGCCGAGGCGAAGATCGCACCCTTCGCGACGGCCGTCGACGAGGAGGCCCGCTTCCCGCAGGAGGCGCTGGACGCCCTCGTCGCCAACGACCTGCACGCCGTGCACGTCCCCGAGTCCTACGGCGGCGCCGGGGCCGACGCGCTGGCGACCTGCATCGTCATCGAGGAGGTGGCCCGCGTCTGCTGCTCCTCCTCGCTGATCCCCGCCGTGAACAAGCTGGGTTCGCTGCCGGTCATCCTCTCCGGCTCCGAGGACCTGAAGAAGAAGTACCTGGGCCCCCTGGCCAAGGGCGACGCCATGTTCTCCTACTGCCTCTCCGAGCCCGACGCGGGCTCGGACGCGGGCGGCATGACGACCCGCGCGGTGCGGGACGGCGACCACTGGGTGCTCAACGGCGTCAAGCGCTGGATCACCAACGCCGGCGTCTCCGAGTACTACACGGTGATGGCCGTCACCGACCCGGAGAAGAAGACCCGCGGCGGCATCTCCGCCTTCGTGGTGGAGAAGGGCGACGAGGGCGTGTCCTTCGGCGCCCCGGAGAAGAAGCTCGGCATCAAGGGCTCGCCCACCCGCGAGGTGTACCTCGACAACGTGCGCATCCCGGCCGACCGCATGATCGGCGACGAGGGCACCGGCTTCGCCACCGCGATGAAGACCCTCGACCACACCCGCATCACCATCGCCGCCCAGGCCCTCGGTGTCGCCCAGGGCGCGCTGGACTACGCCAAGGGCTACGTCCGCGAGCGCAAGCAGTTCGGCAAGCCGATCGGCGACTTCCAGGGCGTCCAGTTCATGCTGGCCGACATGGCGATGAAGATCGAGGCCGCCCGTCAGCTCACCTACGCCGCCGCGGCCCGCTCCGAGCGCGTCGCCCTCGGTGGCGCGAGCGAGGACCTGACGTTCTTCGGCGCCGCCGCCAAGTGCTACGCCTCCGACGCGGCGATGGAGGTCACCACCGACGCCGTCCAGCTCCTCGGCGGCTACGGCTACACCCGGGACTACCCGCTGGAGCGCATGATGCGCGACGCGAAGATCACCCAGATTTACGAAGGCACGAACCAGGTCCAGCGGATCGTCATGGCGAGGAACCTGCCTTAGCAGCAGAGTTCCCGCAGGTCAACAGAGGTTTAGCGGCCTTCAGCGAGCGGTGTTGCGCTTCCTCCTGTTGCCGCCTGTTTCCCGGTGTCATCCTGGGGAGCCCAAGCCTGGAAAGCCGCCCGTGACCTGCCCAAACGCGACGACCCCCGGCACCACGCCGGGGGTCGTTCGTCTGTCGGTTCAGGCCACCTCGCTCGCCGCCGCGCCGGGGTCGTCCGCGCCAGGACTGAGCATCGAGACGATGGCGCTCCTCCCCCCGGGCCACTTGTGGGTGTTCCTTGGTTCGGGAGTGCTGGCCAACGCCGCTCTACCCCGCTTCCGCCGTGGGAACCCCCACGCTGTGAATGCGCTCGGGGCTGGCGTCGATCCCGTCGAGCGTAAGCAGTAAAACCTAAAGGGAACTGCGATACCTTGCCCAGTCGCGCGAAGCAATGACCAGGCGATCCGTCCACGGGTCCGGACTGTCTCCGCCGATTTCTTGCCACATGGCCGCGTTGGCAACGGCGAAAGCCGTTAGGCCTGCGGAAGGCGCTGCGCGCCATGTCGGAATATGGCTCGCCCATTGTTCCGCTGACTCCGGCGTGTGACCTCCGGCTGCCATCAACCAGATGACCCAATATCCGGCGTCCAGCCACGGGGCTCCGCGAGTCGCCCATGCCCAATCAACAAGGCGCGCGGAGTCGTCAACGAGTACATTTGCGTTGTTCAGGTCGGTGTGCAGCAAGGCATTACCGGCGAAGAAATCGAGATCGGTTGGCGTCGCCGCATAGCTTTCCAAGCGCTGCTCTGCCTGCCGCAATTCGACTCCAGGGCAAGGAGTTTCACTCAGGCGGCGCAGCAAATCAGCGACCTTGGGTAGATCCGGAGAGCCAGGCGAGTAGTCGGCGTGGCAGCCTTCCAGGAGTTCGAATCCCAGAAGATTCCACCCGCCCTCTTCTGCGTGCCAGAGAAGCTCGGGTGCAAGATCCGTAAGGAACCGGCTGACTTCAATTTCCCGCCACTGTGTCCAGATGCGCCTGTGATCGGATCGCATTCCTTTGACGAAACAGCCGTCGTTCTCAGTGAACACCCGTGCTGCGACCTCACTATTAAACCCTTCGCTTGCGGGCTCAACTTTGAGGATCGGGCCGGTGTGCCTTTCAACCGCTGCGATCACTGCGGGCGGCAGCTCTTGGAAGGCGATACGAGTCGTCGGCATGGTTCCTCACACTCTCACACGACGGGCCGCGCGGACCCCACGACGAGTGAACGCCGTGGAGCCCACGCGGGACACGCGACCGGTGCGCCGAGCGCTTACCGGTACGGGTTGTCGTCGTTGCAGGCGGCTGCCGTGCCCTCGGCCAGCGTCTCGACATCGTCCACGATGACGAGCCCGGCAGGCTCGGGGCTCACCGGACGAAGCGGCTCCGGCTCCGCCGCCAGGGGGCGGGGCGTGATCTCTACGGCTACTGCGGTCATGCGGCTTTTCCTCCATTTCCGTGCTGACAGTATGTTTCCAGTGGTGCCTTCGCGTCCTGGTAAGCCTTTGCGAGTGGTCGGCATACTCGGCAGGTTGCCGAGAGCTTGCACCCGCTACAGTCACCGGAGCGAAGCATTTGGGTGTCTGCGATACCCGGCAGACGCAGGAGGCCCGGAAGTCCTTCAACCATCAGGTTGATGGGGTTTTCCCGGCCGACTTTGCACATGGTGACGAAGCCATGCGGGTCCACGTGAAAGAATGTGTGTCCGGCCGGACAGCCCTTGAATACGGTGGACTTGTTCAGGAATCCCGGCGCTTGCGCGGCCAATGGCTCCGGGTTGCCATCGTACGTCGGGGAGATGTTCCCGTACTCGCTGTACGTTGTGGCGTACTCCTCCGCCATGGCGCGCATTGCTTCGACTTCGTGCGCGTTGTGTTTCGTGATAATCAAGGCAAGCTCAAGTGAAACCCCGGCTTCCTTCGCCGCCTTGAGCCCTTTCGATAGGAGCTTGAAGGCTCCCGGCTTTCGCGTCAGAGAGTCGAAGCTTTGCGGGGACGCGCCGTAGAGCGAGACGGTCACCTTGTGCGGCGGCATCGCCGAAAGCAGTTCGATGGTTTCCGCCTGGTGAAGTCGAGATCCGTTGGTCAGGATCTCGATCATCATCCCCATTCCGTAGGCTTCCCGGTAGGCTTCCCGGTAGGCTTCCCGGAAGTCCCGGTCGATGGCCGGTTCCCCGCCCGTGAACTGAAGCCAGAGAACACCCGCGTCCCGAAGCATTTCGAGCAGGCGGGATTTCTCATCGCGGGGAAGCCCTCCGAATTTCCGCTCCGCCAAGTAGCAGTGCTCGCAGTTGAAGTTGCAGCCCTTGTTGATTTCCCAGGTGGCGCGGCTGTAGTTGAGCCGGGTGACCGGGCGCACGAGGACCGTTCCCTTGCTGGGCTCGCCGGAGATGTCAACGCCCCATGCCGTGCGGGCGGCGTCAGCGAGCCAACCAGGAACCGGCGCCCCGTTCTGAACCGCTTCCGCAAGGTCGCGGTACATGGTGCTGGGGATCTGCATCCCTTTGCGGGAGCCGGGCCGCACGATGACGAACCTGTCGTGCTGCGGGCTGGCGATCACCTGGTGCATGTGTCCTCCGCTGGACCAGTTGGACCCGCCCCCTGCTGGGGGCCGTGCCGTGGGAGATGTGCGGTTTCCTCCCCGGCAGGGGGCGGGAGTCTGTCAGGCGTGCACGTACTGCGGTGCTACTCATCTCCAGTCGGTCAGGAAGGCGAGAGCGATCGGCCGGTATGACAGGGAGTAATAGACATCCGCGTCACACCGCCCCCATACGCGGTCGGGGCCGCCCGCGTTGACGCTGATGTGCCGACCGTTCACCAGGGCGGCCAACTGCACCTCGTCGCTGTCTCGGCGTCGTCCTGCTCCGTGGGGCGCGTGGGGCTGTTCGGTCACCGTGTCACCCCCACGGCCGCACCAGACCGGAGAGCAGCGACCAAGGCGCGGGCGGTTTCCACGTTGCAGCGCCCCAGCTCGATAGGAAGCGGCGAAGCGGGCCGCCACTCGCCCCCCGGGCCAAGGTCCACCTCCAGTGACGGCAGGGTGAGGCCCAGGGTGCCAAGCGCGTCCTCCAGGTCGTCACAGACCGCCTCGGCGTCCTCGATCTCGTCGGTTGCCGCCTGCTGGCTCTTCGCTGCCGTCGTCATGCTCGTCACTCCGTACGCCGTCTTGTTCGTCCCCTCTTGTGGGGCGGGTGCTTACGTTGTGTACTCCCACCATCACCGCTGCGACGTACTCTCAACAGGGGCGGAGCCATTCCAACGGATCTGGAATACCGGGGAGTTGAACAAGTGAACGAGTCCGACGAGGCACAGGAACCCGCGAACGGTGCCGCCTACTTCGGGCAAGAGGTGAGGGCGCTACGGGAGTCCCTGGGACGGTCCCAAGAAAAGTTCGCCGAACTGCTGCACTACCAACAGGCCCAGGTCAGCAAGGTGGAGAACGGGACCGTGCTCGCGTCGGAAGCGTTCGCGGAAGCCATGGATCGGGTGGCTGGTACTCCGGGCGTGTACGTCCGTCTGCGGAACAAGCTAAGCAAGCAGGGTCACCCCGAATGGTTCATCCCATACGTCGAGCTGGAGAAGAGCGCCGCCAAGGTTGAGGACTTCAGCAACGCCCTGATCATGGGCATGTTGCAGACCTCGGACTACGCGGAAGGCACCTTCCGGGCCACCCACCCCCGTGAGACCGATGACCAGATCAAGATGCGGGTTGAGGCTCGACTGCGACGGCGAGAGGTGATGGACCGGGAGGCGCTGCCGCTCCTGTGGGTCATCCTCCACGAAGCGACGCTTCGGACCGTGGTCGGTAGCCCGGCCGTCATGCGCGGCCAGCTTGAGCACTTGGCCGCCGAAGGGGCAACTCCGCACATCACGCTTCAAGTTCTGCCCTCGCGGGCGGGTGCCCCGGCCTCCTCCCTTCCGTTTACCCTGCTTACGCAGGAAGACGGGTCAACCGTCCTGTACTCGGAGACCAGGGAGAAGGGGAACGTGTCCGACTCCGTGACAGCCGTAGCCAGCGCGCAGACGACCTACGAGCGGCTGCGGGCGGCGGCCCTGTCACCGGAGGAGTCACAGGCCCTAATCCGACAGATCGCGGAGGAATACGCCCCATGAGCAGCACCCCAGACCCCGGTAACACCACCGTGTGGGTCAAGAGCACGTACAGCGGCGGCGAAGGCGGGCAGTGCATCGAGTGGGCGCCCGCGCACGCTGCGGCGCATGGCGTCGTTCCCGTCCGCGACAGCAAGGCCCCTCAGCGGGCCGGTCTCCGAGTCTCGCCCGCAGGCTGGGCCGGGTTCGTCACTGCGGTCAAGAACGGCGACCTGGGCGCCGTCTGATCCGTTCAACTGGCGGCGCACGAGCCGAACGAGTGGGGGAGCATCCGGAGGAACGGAGGCTCCCCCTTCCTCATCTCGTGGCGGTAGTGATCATGGGGGAATCCTGGGCAGGCACCCCACGAAAGGGGTCTTCGCGCAGGTCAGAGGCGTGTTCTCCGTCAAGCGCCCAGATCTGCGAGGTCGCCAACCAGGTCCAGCGCATCGTGATGGCCCGCAACCTGCCGTAAGGCGGTTGCCCGGGTTCAGCGACCCACCCAAGGCGCCCGGCCGGGGTTTCCCGGCCGGGCGCCTTGCTGTCGCCAGGTGACCGACCAGAGGTCTCCGGCGGGGTGCTGCGCAGGGGGGCGGGTCAGCAGGGGGTCAGCACGGCGGGATCAGGCCCTTGTCGTAGGGGTTGAGCCCGCCCGCCCAGACCCATGCCGTCCCGGTGCGGGAGGGCAGCCAGTAGATCTGGACCCACTCCGAGCTGGTGCGCCCCCACGCGCGCAGGATGGCTCCGTCGGTGATGTGGCAGTACCCGCGCATGGGGCTTCCAGGGCGCAGCGTGCCGACGACCCGGCCCGGAGGGCCCCCGGGCCATCCGTGGCCGCTGCGGACGTTGAGGTGCGGGCGGGCGTGCTGGGCCACGACCACCCTTCCGGCGGCGGCGCTGGGCGGCGCCGGGCCCTCCGGCGCCGCCAGCGTGTTCCGTGCGGCAGTGGCGTCATGTGCCGTGGCGGGGGCCTGGCCCGGTGGGCCGGCGAAGGTGAGGACGCTGGCGGTGCTGAGTGCGATGGCTCCGGTACGCAGGAGGTGGCCGAGTCTCATGTGTGGGCTCCACTACGCGTGTGCCATCCGAGCCCGAGGGCATAGGTGAATGGCACTGCCGTGACTACGTTCGGTTGGATTTCATCACGCTCCGTAGCGGATGTGCAAGGGTGGAGCCCAGGAGATCGCACGATGGAGTGATGCTCGAACACCGGAGCGCTGACGCCCCGTGACCGTCACCAGGTGGCGGCCGGGTTGACGTGCATGCAGGCGGTCTCGTCCTCGCCGTTGATGCCGTCCAGCTCCGGCGGGGGACGGTTGTCGTCCTCCTGGCGCGGCGAGGGGTTCGCGGGGTCCCGGGCGCCCGGGTACGTCGTGCCCTCGGGCCAGTCGGCGCCCACGGTGAGTGCCAGTCCGGGGTCGACGGGGGAGTGCCGTACCGCGTCCTCGGGCAGCCCGAGCGCCTTCGCCACGGTGAGGGCGGCCGCGCGCTGCCCGGGCTCGGCGTAGGTGAGGACGGTGTCCTGTCGGGAGCGGGGTGTGGCGTCGGCCACCGCCTGGGCGAAACCGGCCGACCGGAGCTCGCCCGTGACGGCCGCGGCCCGCCCGGAGACCGACGCGTGTCCCACGCCGCCGGTGCCGTTGAACACGCGCACGGGGACGGATGAGGGGTCCACCGCGGGTTCGGTGGCTTCCGTGGACGGCTCCTCGGAGGGGGACTCGGGGCCGGTCGGGTCGGCGGCCTGGGCGGGCTTCCCGCCGTCCTCGCCGTCGAGGGCGACGTCGCGGCGGAGCATCGAGAACACCTGCTCGGCCTCGCCCTCCTTCGGCAGGACGTAACTGCCGCCGGGGGAGTAGACCCACGGCATCGTCGCCATCGTGATGCGCTCGGAGGGCACCTTCTTCAGCTCGTTCGCCAGGTCGAAGAGCTTCTCGACCCGGTCCAGGCCGTGGTCCACGGTCAGCGCGCTGGTGGCCTCCTCGGCCAGCCGGCGCAGCCGGTTCGGGTTGCTCAGCTTCGTCCCGGACTTCAACTGCCGGACCATCGAGGACATGTACATGTGCTGGGCCCTGGCCCGGCCGATGTCGCTGCCGTCCTCGAAGCCGTACCGGGTGCGCAGCCACTGCAGGGCCTGCTCGCCCCGGATCGTCGTCTCGCCCTGTTCGAGGCGCAGACCGGAACGGCGGTCGTACACGTTGGCGTCCACGCACACCGGGACGCCGCCGACGGCGTCCGCCATCGAGACGACTCCGGCGAAGTCGATCATCATGAAGTGGTCGACCGGGATGCCCGTGAGCCGCTCCCAGGTGGCCACCGTGCAGCCCGGACCGCCGTTCTGGAGGCTGGCGTTGATCCGGTCGACGCGCTCCTGGTAGACGGTGCCGTCCTCCGGGTCCGTGCAGCGCGGGATCGTCACCCGGGTGTCGCGCGGGATCGACAGGACCGACATGTCACCGCGGTCGGCGGACAGGTGCAGCAGCATCTGGACGTCGGCCAGGGGCGGCCGGCCGCGGTCGGCGCGGGCCCCGCCCAGCCGCACGTTCTCGTCCGAGTTCCGGCTGTCGGAGCCGAGGAGCAGGATGTTGAGCGGCGTCTGCCCGGCGGCGTTGGGCTCGACGGGGTCCAGCTTGTCGTCGCCCAGGTGCAGGGCCGCCTTGCGGAGGTTGTCGTTCAGGCTGTCGTACCAGAGGTAGCCCGCGCCCGCGGTGCCGAGTATGAGCACGCACAGCACGATCGCCGACCAACGCAGGACGCGGCGGGCGAGCGGTGCGCGCCGCGTCGTCCGGGCCCGGCCGTCGGCGCCGCCCCGGCCGGGCTCCGGCCGCCGCTGCCGCGGCACCGTCTCCCGGTCGTGGCCCGGGCCCCGCCCGCCGTGGGCGGGATCGCCGCCCTCGTGCGGCCGGACGCCGGTTCCGGAATCGCGTTCCGTCGGTCCCACCGGATCTCCCCCTCGCCAGTCCGGTCAGCGATCACTTGGCGCAGACGTTCTCGTCCCCGCCGTTGATCTTCTGGACGCCCTCGGGCGCCTTGTCTGGTGCCTCAAGCGGCGTACCGGCGGCCACGTAGTCCCTCCCCAGGACCAGGGTCATCGGTACACCCTCGCCCGCGGGCGCGTCCTGCTCCTTCAGCGCGGACTCCGGCAGGCCCATCATCTCGGCCAGCGTCGCGGCCTGGCCGGCCTGGTCGGAGCCGAAGGTCAACGTCGTCGTCGGCTGCTTGGCGTCCGCGTTGCCCGCGTTGGTGGACAGCGGCACGCCCTGGACGTTCTGCAGCCAGGTGACCGTCGTCTGGGCCGCGCCGACCGGCCCGCCGCCGTTGAGCACGTTCACCCGCACCTGCCCGGCGGGCGCCTTCGCCACGGGCTTCGCGTCGTCCTTCTTCCCGCCCTCTCCGCCGGTGTCCGTCAGCGACTTGTCGGCCCTGATCATCTGGAACAGCGGTCGTGCCTTGGCCTCGTCCAGCACGACCGTCGCCTTGACCTTCTCGGCCGGGTTGTCGAGCACCGGCACGGTGGCGAAGGTGATGTTCTTCGGGTTCACCTGCGACAGGTCCCGGGCCAGGTCGGAGAGCTTCTTCACCGAGCCGATGCCGGTGTCCACGGTGAGCGCCTTCGTGGCGGCGCGGGCCAGGTCGAGGACCTTGCCCGGGTCGGTGAGGGTGTCCCGCGACTTCATCTGCCGGAACATCGAGCCGAGGAACTGCTGCTGGAGCTCGATCCGGCTGAGGTCGCTGCCGAGCCCGACGCTGTTGCGGGTGCGGACGAAGGCCAGCGCCTGCTCGCCCTGGACGCGGTGTGTGCCCGCCTCCAGCTTCAGATGCGACTTCGGGTCGTCGATGTCCTTGGCGACGCAGACCTCCACGCCGCCGACGGCCGTGGACAGCTCCTTGACGGCATTGAAGTCCGCCATCATGAAGTGGTTGATCTTTATCCCGGTGACCTGCTCCACCGTCCGCCAGGTGCAGCCGGGGTCGCGGCCGTTCTGGCCCAGGCTCTCGTTGAACCGGACGCCCTGGGAGCCGGGGATGAGTGTCTCGGTGCCGTTCTCCTGCTTCGTGGGGCAGTCGGGGATATCGACGATCATGTCGCGCGGGATGCTCAGCACCGTGGCGTTCGAGCGGTCCTCGGAGACGTGCAGGAGCAGCGTGGTGTCCGCGTGGCCCACGCTGTCCCGGTCGCCGTAACTGCCGTTGCCCTTCCCGGCCCGCGTGTCGGTGCCGATGAGCAGGATGTTCACCGGCTCGCCCGACGTCGCCGGGTTGTCGATGCCGGTGTCGACCTTGTCGATGTTGCCGTTGAGCTCCTGGTAGAGCAGGTAGGCGGTCGTGCACCCGGAGAGCACGAGCAGGGCCAGGGTGCCGCCGCCCCAGCGCAGCACGCGCTTCTTCCCGGACGGCTTCGGCTTGGGCTTGCGGCGCCGGTGCGGGCCGGTGCCGGCCTTGCTTTCGGCGGCGGGACGGGGACGCTGCCCCGGGACGCGGCGGCGCCCGGCCCCGGTCGCGGAGGAGCCCTCGGACGGACGGGAGCCGGTGCCGAGCCCGGAGACGGTCGGGGCGTCGCTGTCGCCGCCCGCCGCCTGCCGGGGAGACGGCGCGGCCGTGTGGCCCTGCCGGGGAGCGTCACCGGCGGCCGGTCTGGCGTCACCGGTGGCGGGCAGGCGCAGCTCGTAGCTGCCCGTGTGGGGGTTGTACACCCACTGGTCTGCGGGATCGATGTTTCCCGCGTGCCCACGGCCTTGCGCGTCCACTCGCGTGCGTCCTCCGTCGTCCGGGTCGCGCCAGCCCCCTCTGAGCGCTCCGGTGGTCAGGGCGGTCGATTCGAGCGCTCACACTATCCGCCCAGTTCAGCGCACAGCCATGCCGGTGACACATCCCTGGGGGTGTGAATCCGGCACTACGGGACGTAGACGGTCAAGCGGGTAGATCGGTTCCGTGGGGTCAGTCACACGTTTCGTGCTCGGCGGTCGCTCCGCTGTAGGTCGGCGTCGGAGTCGGCTCGCTCCGGTCGTCGTCATCCCCTGTGTCGCGCTCTCCGCGCGACCCGTCCGCCTCCTGCCGCCTCTCCGCGTCCTCGGACTGCTGGACGACGTCCACCGGGCGGTCCTTGCGGATCAGGGTGAACAGCCGGTCAGCCTCCGGCTGCACCAGCTCGTCCCGGTTCGGGTCCTGGCTGTAGGGCTGCCGCGGCACGGTGAGGAAGACGAGGCCCTCCTCGGGCAGTTCGCGCAGACTGCGGACGAGGTCGTACAGCTCGGTGAGCGAGTTGAGCCCTTCGTCCGCGGTGAGGGAGGAGGTCGCGGCGTCCAGGACCGGCACCAGCTTGGCCGGGTTCATCAGCACGCCGGTGCCGCGCACCTTCCGGAACAGCGAGGCCAGGAACTCCTGCTGCCGCTCCATGCGCTCCGTGTCGCTGCCGTCGCCCAGCGCGTGCCGGGCGCGGACGTAGCCGAGCGCGTCCTCTCCCCGCAGGGTCTGCCGTCCGGCGGGGAGCCGCAGCTTCGCGTCCCGGTCCACGACGGGCTTCGGCAGGCAGACCTCCACGCCGTCCACCGCGTTCACCAGCCTCTTGAAGCCCTGGAAGTCGATCACCACGTGGTGGTCGACGCGGATGCCCGTCAGCTCCTCCACGGTGCGGATCGTGCAGGACGCGCCGCCGAACTCGTAGGCCCAGTTGAACTGGGCGAACTGCTCGGGCGACTCCTCGCCCTCCCGCCGGTCCACGCAGCGGGGGACGGTGACCATCAGGTCCCGGGGCAGGGACACGGCCGTCGCGCTCTTCCGGTCGGCCGAGAGGTGCAGCAGGATCGCGGTGTCCGAGCGGGCCTGGCCGTCGTCCTCCCCATAGCGCCTGTTGTCGCCCTCGCGGCTGTCGGAGCCGATGAGGAGGATGTTCTTGGCGTCGTGCACCTCCGGGATGGGCCGCTCCTTGTCGTAGCGCTTGAGGATCTCGGCGGTACGGGTGTCCGTGGTGATGTTGTCCTCGAACTTGAGGTAGAGGGCGGCGCCGATCCCGGTGGCGGTCAGCACGACGAAGGCCCCGCCGACGGCGGCCCAGCGCAGCCAGCGCCGACGGCGGGAGCGTGGCGCCGGAGTGTCGGCGGCCTCGCTGTGCGGGGCCGACCCCGGCTCGCCGCGCGGCTGCGTGCCCGGCTCGCCGTCCCGTGGCTGCTCCATGGGAGCCGGGCCGTCCTCCCGGCCCGGCTCCGGCCGCGGGCCGCCTGCGTCGTCGTCGTTGGTCACGGCGTCCATCCCTCGCTTGCGGCGGCGTGGCCCGGGCCGACGGCGGAGGGCCGCGTCGGGGTACCACGCGGCCCGGCCGGGCGAGCCCGGGTTCCGGCCGCCTGGTTGGGGCGGTCGCGGGCAGGTCCTCCACCCATCGTGAAACCAGGGCCGACGCCTGGCGAGCCCGCGGCGACCGCTACTGCGCCGTGTGGGTGACGCGCTCGCTGTCCTTGCGGGACGCGAGCGAGGCCGCGTCCAGGCGGTCGAGATTCCGGCACAGGACGACCGAGCCCCCGGCGGCCAGCGGGGCGAGCAGGCCGCGGGACAGGCCGTCCCAGTCCGCGTAGCCGAGCCCGGACAGGACGCGGGAGCCGGGCGTGAGCCCGAGGGCGGCGGCGTCGGCACGGGCGCGTTCGACGACCTGGGCCGCCGTCAGCTCCTCGCCCGAGACCGCCAGGGCGACGTCGCCCGGCGCGGGCGGAACATAGGGCGTGAAGTGGTCCCCCTGGCCGGGGACCTCGACGGCGTAGTCCGCGAAGCCCTCCGGCGGCTCCGGGAACCGGGCGCCCAGGGGGCGCAGGCTCATCGCGATGCGCGGCCCCGTGCACGCCCGGGCCTCGGCCAGCGCGTCCGGTCCGGCGACGACGACGTCGGCGGCGGCCGGGTCTCCCTGGGGGGCGGCGACGACGCCCGTCGAGGCACAGGCCAGCATCCACACCGCCGTCTGCCAGTGCGCGGGCAGCAGCAGCGCCACCCGGTCGCCGGGCTCGGCGGACAGCTCGTCCTGGACCAGGTTGGCGGTCTTGGCCACCCAATTGGCGAACGTCGCCACGGAGAGTTCGACGCGCTCGCCCGTCGCGTCGTCGTAGAAGGTCAGCAGCGGGCGTGCCGCGTCCTCGGCGAGGGCGGATCTCAGCAGGTCGGCAGGGGTTCGGTCGGTGGCGTTCATGCGCGTCAGCGTACGACCCGGCTCCGCTGGCGTTCCGTCAGCGGGTCTGCCGAGTGAGGGATGTTGACGGCATTTCAGGTCTTATATCTGGCAAATGCCAGATAGACAGACGTAACGGGTTATGAACACCATCATGACTATGCGTGCACTTCTGACGTCCTCGATCGGAGTGGTCTGCTCGGCCGCGCTCCTCGTCCCCCTCGCCTCGTCCTCCGTCGCGACCCCGGCCGCGCCCTCCGCCCCCGTCCCTGCCCCCGCCTCCGCGGTGCCACCGGCCGAGGGCACCGCTCCCGGGCACGCCGAGTCCAACTCCGGGTACGACGCCGACGCCGACGCCGGTGCCGGTGCCGGGTCCACGGCCGAAGCCGGCGCCGTCCGCCCGGCCGGAAACCGGTCGCTTCCGCTGGAGCCGACCACCCCGAACGACCCCGTGACGATCGAACTCGGCACCGGGGCGGTCGACGCCCTGGCCGGGATCGCCCCGCGTGAGGTCGCGCGCTTCTCGTTGCTCGGCGTCGCCTGGGCGGACGCCCGGGAGGAACTGCACAGCCGCGTCCAGGTGCGGACCAGGGACGCGCAGACCGGCCAGTGGTCCGACTGGAGGGAACTGGCCCACCACACCGACGAGGCCCCCGACCCCGGCTCGGCCGAGGGTGGCGGCCCGGTCCGGGGAAGCACCGCCCCCCTGTGGGTCGGGACGTCGGACGGCGTCGCCGTCCGGGTGCTCCCGGAGGCGGGCCGGGAGGCGGCGGAGCTGCCCGAGGGGCTGCGGCTGGAGATGGTGGACCCCGGCGGTCGGCTGTCCGCCGACGCCGACGCCGACGCCATGGCCGGGCCGGACACCGGCTCCGGCGGCGACCTCCCCTCGACCCGCGCGTTGACCTCGGCGGGTTCGGCCGAGGCGGCCGGGCCTGAGGCGGCCGGACCCGGGGCGGCCGGGCCCGGGGCGGCCGCGGCCAGGGCCGCCGGGCCTGAGGCGGCGTCCCCCGAAGCGCCGTCAGCCGGGCCCGGGGCCAAGCCCGGTGCCGAGCCCGAGGGCAAGGCGCGGGACCTCTCCCCGGCCGCCTCGGCGGCCAGTGCGGCCAACGCACGCGTCGCCGAGCTCGGCGCCAAGCTGATCCCCGCGCTCAACCGCAAGCAGACCGCCGCCGGGCTGGCCGACGCCCACGGCGGGGCCTCTCGTGACCACGTGGGGCCGCGCCCGGGCATCGTCACCCGGCGCGGCTGGGGAGCCGACGAAAGCCTGCGCGATGGCGGGTTCCTCTACACGAACACCGTCAAGGCGGCCTTCGTCCACCACACCGGCGGCAGCAACTCCTACAGCTGCTCGCAGTCGCCGTCCATCATCCGCAGCATCTACCGCTACCACACGATCAGCCTGGGCTGGCGGGACATCGGTTACAACTTCCTCATCGACAAGTGCGGCCAGATCTACGAGGGCCGGGCCGGAGGTGTGCGGCGGGCGGTGATGGGCGCCCACACCTACGGCTTCAACCAGGCCACGATGGGGATCGCCGTACTCGGCTCGTTCGGCGGCGTCAGCCCGACCAAGCAGGCCACCGACGCCGTGGCCAAGCTGACGGCGTGGAAGCTCGGCCTCTTCGGCATCAACCCGGCCGGCAGCGTCACCCTGACGTCGGGCGGCGGCAAGTACCCGAGGGGTACGCGGGTGCGGATGGAGGCCGTCTCCGGTCACCGGGACGGCTACGCCACCGCCTGTCCCGGCGCCCGTCTCTACAGCGCGCTCGGCGGCATCCGCTCGCTGGCCGCCCGACTCCAGGGGCGGTAGCCCGCGCCCCGTCCCATCCGCGTCCACGTCGTCCGCGTCCGTTTCGTCCGCTCCGTCGTCCCGCCGTCCGTGCGCGCCCCCGCGTCCGGCCTGGTGTCCCTCCGGCCCCACCGGAGTGCCCGGGCTGTGGCGTGGGGGCGCGCTCGCGTCCGCCGCAACCTCACCGGGCTCTGCCTCGTCCTTGTCGGAGTGTTCCGGCGGGCCGTGCGTCCCGGTCCGTGGAAGGGCGTGTTTTTAGCTCCGCCTACACTGGCCGACCAGCTAACCGGGCAGTAACCTTCGGCAAAACCTCGGCAGGAAGCAGGACAAACGTGACAGAAGCGATCCTCCTCGTCGGAGGGAAGGGCACCCGGTTGCGCCCGCTGACGGTCAACACGCCGAAGCCGATGGTGCCGGCGGCCGGCGTGCCGTTCCTGACCCACCAGCTCGCCCGCGCCCGCGCCGCGGGCGTGGAGCACGTGGTGCTGGCCACCTCCTACCTGGCCGAGGTGTTCGAGCCGTACTTCGGGGACGGCTCGGCGCTGGGCCTGCACCTGGAGTACGTCACCGAGCGGGAGCCCCTCGGCACCGGCGGCGCCCTGCGCAACGTGGCCTCCCGGCTGCACTCCGCCGCCGACGAGCCCGTCCTCGTCTTCAACGGCGACATCCTCACCGGCCTCGACATCGCCGCGCTGGTGTCCACCCACCGCAGCACCGGGGCGGACGTCTCCCTGCACCTCACCCGCGTCCCGGACCCCCGGGCGTTCGGGCTCGTGCCCACCGACGACACCGGCCGCGTCACCGCCTTCCTGGAGAAGCCGCAGACCCCCGAGGAGATCGTCACCGACCAGATCAACGCGGGGGCCTACGTCTTCACCCGGTCCGTGCTGGACACGATCCCCGAGGGGCGGCCCGTCTCCGTCGAGCGCGAGACGTTCCCCGGGCTGCTCGCCGAGGGAGCCCACCTCCAGGGCATGGTCGACTCGACCTACTGGCTGGACCTCGGCACCCCGCAGGCCTTCGTCCGCGGCTCGGCCGACCTCGTCCTCGGCCGCGCCCCCTCCCCGGCCGTGCCGGGGCGGCGCGGGGAGTT
This sequence comes from Streptomyces sp. JJ38, assembly GCF_019303475.1. Lineage (GTDB taxonomy): Bacteria > Actinomycetota > Actinomycetes > Streptomycetales > Streptomycetaceae > Streptomyces. The sequence goes on along the minus strand of NZ_JABLSI010000002.1, from coordinate 22,276 downwards.
CCTGGTGCTGGACGGCGCCGAGGTCGCCCCGGACGCCAAGCTCTCCGGGGGCACGGCGGTCGGCTCCGGTGCCGCGGTCCGCGCGGGTGCCCTGGTCGAGGGCAGCACCGTGCTGCGGGACGCCGTCATCGAGCCCGGCGCCGTCGTGCGGGACTCCCTGGTCGGTGCCGGGGCCCGGGTGGGCGCCCGTACCGTGCTGGACGGCGCGGTCATCGGTGACGGTGCTGTCGTCGGGGCCGACAACGAGCTGCGGGACGGCATTCGCGTGTGGTGCGGGGCGCGCATAGCCGACGCCGCCGTGCGCTTCTCCGCCGACTGCTCCTGACGCCGGCCCGGGGGGCGCCCCGCCCGGGCGGCGCCCCCCCGCCGGGCGGGCCCGGCCCGGCCTGGACCGGCAGTGGTCGCTGGCGTCGGCGCGGCCTGTCACCGCCCGGGGCTAGCCTGAACGCGTGTCCCTCACCCGAAGCTGGGCTCCGCCCGGCCCGTACGACCTGCGCCGCAGCCTCGGCGTGCTGCAACGCGGCCCCCACGATCCGGCCTGCCAGGTGGCCCCGGGCGCGGTGTGGCGGGCGAGCCGCACGCCGCAGGGCCCGGTGACGCTGCGGCTGGTCCAGGGGCGGGCACGGGTGACGGGGACGGCCTGGGGGCCCGGCGCCGAGTGGGCGCTGGACCGGCTGCCCGCACTGCTCGGCGCGGCGGATCGTCCGGAGGAGTTCGTTCCCCACCACCGACTCACCCGCGAGGCGCACCGGCGGCTGCCCGGGCTGCGGCTGGCCCGCACCGGGCTGGTGCTGGAGTCGCTGATCCCCGCCGTGCTGGAGCAGAAGGTGACGGCGATCGAGGCGTACCGGGCTTGGGGGCGGCTCCTCCGGCGCTTCGGCGAGCCCGCACCGGGCCCGGCGGAGAGGCGGCCAAAGGGCCTGTACGTCATGCCTGATCCGCGCGGCTGGGCCCTCGTCCCGTCCTGGGAGTGGCACCGGGCCGGGGTGGACGGCAAGCGCGCGGCCACCGTCGTCCGCGCGGCACGGGTGGCGGGGCGGCTGGAGGAGGCCGCCGCGATGGCGCTGCCCGAGGCGCTGGCGCGGCTCCAGCTCGTCCCCGGGGTCGGCCCGTGGACGGCGGCCGAGACGGTGCAGCGTTCCAACGGCGAGCCGGACGCCATCACGGTCGGCGATCTGCACCTGCCCCGGCAGGTCGGCTACGCGCTGACCGGCCGGAGGGACACCGACGACGCCGGCATGCTCGCCCTCCTCGCCCCCTATGTGGGGCAGCGGCACCGTGCGGCGCAGCTCATCCTGGCCGGCGGACCCCGCATGCCCCGCCGCGCCCCGCGCATGTACGCCCACGACATCGCCCGGTTCTGACGGTCCGCCGCGCGCACCGGGCGGGTGTGGTCAGCGGACGACGGTGAAGTCCGCGCCGGAGCGGGGCGGTCGGGGGAGCGGGGCGTGCGCGGGGTGGCCGACCGCCACGGTGCCCATGGGGTCCCACGTGGCGGGGAGGTCCAGTACGTCGCGGACGACGTCCCGGCAGAACATCGTGGAGGACACCCAGGCCGATCCGAGACCCTCGCCGGCCAGCGCGACGAGGAGGTTCTGCACCCCCGCGCCGGCCGCCACGACGAACATCTCCCGCTCGGCGGTCGCGCGCCGCTCGTCGGGGTAGCGGTGGGCGCCGTCGGCGACGAGGCAGGGCACGACCAGATACGGCGCGCGGCGCAGCACGTCGCCCCGGCGGACGCGGCGCGCGATGGCCGCCTCGTCCCTGCCGTCGGCGCGCAGGTCGGTGATCCAGGCGTCGCGCATGGCGTCCAGCAGCCGCAGCCTGCTCTCCGCGCTCTCCAGCAGCACGAACCGCCAGGGCGTGGTGTGGTGCGGGGCGGGCGCGGTGACGGCGAGGTCCACGGCACGGCGCACCGCGGCGGCGTCGACGGGGGCGTCGGCGAACTCACGGACCGTGCGCCGCTGCGCGACGGCCTGCCGCACCGCCTCGGAGGTGCCGAGCCGGAACATGTCGTTCTCCGGCGTCCTGACGAGGGCGGCGGCGCCGAGGTCGGGGTGCGCGTCTGTGTGCGGACCGCCGCCCGCGGCGGGAAGGAGCCCGTGGACGTGCTGGGGCAGCCCGCGCACGACGGCGACGGGGCGGCCGTCCGCCTTGCCCTTCACCAGCTCCGCGGCGGCCGCCAGTTCGTCGGCGACGGCGGTGACCGTCACCCCCAGCGGATTCCCGTGGGAGTCGGTCCCGCCGCGCAGGTCGTCCAGGACGCGGACGCCCGAGGCACCGACGGCCACATCCGTCTGCCCCTCGCGCCAGGGCCGGCCGAAGGTGTCGGTGACGACGACGCCGACCTCGACGCCGAGCACGTCCCGCAGGCCCCGGCGGATGCGGCGCGCCGAGGCGTCCGGGTCCTCGGGCAGCAACAGCACGGTGCCCGAGGGAGTGTTGGAGGCGTCGACCCCGGCGGCGGCCATGACGAACCCGAGGCGGCTCTGCACGATGCGGGCGGCCCCGCGCCGGGCCACGACGCGCACGGTCTCGGCGTCGATGGCCGCTTCCCGGTCGGCGGCCCTGACCACCCGGCCCTCGGCCTTGCTGACGATCTTGGACGTGACGACGAGGACGTCGCCGTCGGCGAGGCCGGGCAGCCCGTTCCCGGTCACGGCGTCGGCGATGAGCTTCACCAGGTCGTCGCCGGGCCGGACTTCGGGGATTCCGGGCGGGGCCCACACCTGATAGGCGGGCACGTCCGCCCCGGACGTGCCCGGCCGGGGCGTCACGCGCGGACCTCCTCGGCCACGGTCAGGGCGGCCCGTGCCATGGCCGCGGTGGCCTCGGCGTCCGACATCAGCAGGGGCACCGCGCGGCAGCGGATCCCCGCCGACTCGACCTCGGCCACGGCTCCCGCGTCGGACTCGTCCACCAGCCAGCCGTCCAGCAGCCCGGAGCCGTAGTGCGCGGCCACGGCGGCGGCGCTGGACTCGACCCCGATGGCGGCCAGCACCTTGTCGGCCATCCCGCGCACGGGTGCGCCCCCGATGATCGGGGAGAGCCCGACGACCGGGACCCCGGCGTCCGCGATGGCCTCACGCACGCCGGGCACGGCCAGGATGGTGCCGATGCTCACGACGGGGTTCGACGGCGGGAAGAGGATGACGTCGGCCGCGGCGACGGCCTCCACCACTCCGGGGGCGGGCGTGGCCTGTTCGGCACCGACCGGGACCACGGCGTGCGCCTTCGGCTCGGCCCGCATCCCGACCCAGTACTCCTGGAAGTGGACGGCCTTGCGGCCCTCCTCGGTGTCGACGACGACATGCGTCTCCACCCGGTCGTCCGTCATCGGCAGCAGCCGCACGCCCGGCTGCCACCGCTCGCACAGGGCCTCGGTGACGGCGCTGAGGGGGTACCCGGCGCCGAGCATCTGGGTGCGCACGATGTGGGTGGCGACGTCGCGGTCGCCCAGGCCGAACCACTCGGGGCCGACGCCGTAGGCGGCCAGCTCCTCCTTCACCGCGAAGGTCTCGTCCGCCCGGCCCCAACCCTGCTCCTCGTGGATGCCGCCACCGAGGGTGTACATGACGGTGTCGAGATCCGGGCACACCTTCAAGCCGAACAGGTGAATATCGTCCCCGGTGTTGCCGATGACGGTGATGTCCGCGTCAGGCGCGGCCTGTCTGAGGCCGCGCAGGAACCGGGCGCCACCGATGCCTCCGGCCAGAACCACAATGCGCATGCGGCCCAGTCTGTCAGCCGAGGGCGAGGTCCCGGGCCGCGGGCGAGCGGTGCGGTGCGTACGCTGACGCCGCACCCCGGCCGGGGAGGGGGTCCGCCCCCGGCGTGGGCCGCGGGACGACGAGCAGGGCGACGGCGGGCTCCAGCGCGTCGTTGACGAGTTCGCGGGCGGGGCCGGCCGCGAACACCCGCCGCGTGCCCGGCGTCAGCGTCCGCGTCAACGGGCCGGTGCGCTCGGTCAGTCGGCCGGCGAGCACGGCCAGGACGCCGGCGCTGAGCGCGGGCACGTCCCCGGCTCCGGTGGCGGCCGCCCCGGGCGCGGCTCCGGCGGCATCGTCCGCGACCGGGCCCACGGGCTCGTCCCCGGGCGCGTTCGGGGTGGTGCCCTGCCCCGGCACCCAGCTGAGCAGCCACACCTCGTGGCTGGGCCCGCTGCGCAGGCGGCGGTACCGGCGGGAGCCGGCGTCATAGCGGACGAGCGGCTCCCAGCTCTCGCGGTCGGCCGCGAAGCGTGCGGCGAGCCCGGCCAGGTCGGCGACGGTGCGGGGGTGCTTCGGGGCGGGCGGCAGCAGGTGGGGTACGGCGAGGATGTCGCCGGCGATCTCGACGTCGCTGTTCACGGTGTGCGGTTCCTGTGGGTGCGGTGCGAAGGCCGCCCGGGCGGCGGGCGACGGGCGGGCTGGAGGAGGAGACGGAACGTCTCAACAACAGCGACAGGAACAACAGCGGCAGGGAGCCAGGGCAGCGCGAAGGGCCCCACGGCTGCGGGGCGGGCGGTTCGCAGCGCTCGCTGTCGGCTCGGCCATGGGAGCAAGAACAGCGTGTCGTTCGTTCCCTTGTCAACCGACTCCGCCCGTTTGGTGGCCGCTGTCACTCCATCCGGTGAGGGGCCGTGAGGAAAGGTTTGTGCCCCTCGTTGGGGGATACATGCCGCAGCAACCACGCACGCGGGTGGCGTTGTCGATCCGTGACCGATCTGTGATCTTGGTCGCTTCGGGTGTCGTCGCGCGCTGCGGCCGGGGTCCGTCGCGACCTCCTCCGGTGGCGGGTACAAGCGGGGGAGGCCGGATTCGGTTGTCATCGTTTGGGGCGATTTCAACACTTACTGCGGGGGCTTGGTTCCGCAGAGTGAATAACGGGCCCGCTAGCAGAACCCGGCTTGACTGGTCCGGATCGGCACACTTGTAATTTCACTCGTGTCGTTCGCGGGAGATAACGACGGCATCACGGGGACATTAAGACGACAAGGGGCGCGCACATGACCGAGCCGTTCCAGCAGCTGCTGGTGCAGGAGGCAGACGAGGAGCTCGGCTGGCAGGAGCGCGCCTTGTGCGCGCAGACGGATCCCGAGTCCTTCTTCCCGGAGAAAGGCGGCTCCACCCGCGAGGCCAAGAAGGTCTGCCTCGCCTGCGAGGTGCGATCCGAATGCCTCGAGTACGCACTCGCCAATGACGAGCGCTTCGGGATCTGGGGCGGACTTTCCGAGCGGGAACGCCGCCGCCTGAAGAAGGCCGCCGTCTGACGGCGGGCGCCGGGGTCGGACGGGCGGCGTCGGCCGCCCGCTGTGGGGCGCCGGCCGCGGCCGCGGGACGACGGGCGAGGGCAGGCCGTCGGACGCCGGTCCGGCGGCGCCGCACGTCCCGCCGACGGGGTGCGTGCCCGGGGCCGCGGGAGCCGGGAACCTGGACCGGCCTCCGCGGCCCCGCGCGTGCCCGGGGCCGCGCGCTGCACGCGGGCGGGCCGGGCCCGGGCCGTTCCCCTCGGCGAACGAACCGGAGAGCGACCGGGCAACGACCGGGCGAACGACCGGGTGCGAACGAACCGGAGAGCGACCGGAGGTCACCCGGGGAGCGGCGGGGCGAACGGCCGTGCGGGCGGGGAACCCCGCACGGGGTGCCGCGACGCGGCGCAGCGCTAGTGTGGGCCACCGTCCACGACGCAGCCGCGTCGACCGCACCCACCGACCGGGGCCCACAGCTCGATGTCCGTGCACAGCCAGTCGTCGGCGGCCCAGTACGAGCAGGCCGCGCCCGAGTTCCCCCAGCATGTCGTCACCGCCGTGCTCGTCTCCCACGACGGTGAGCGCTGGCTTCCCGACGCCCTGGCCGGAGTCACCGGCCAGACGCGCCCTCCGCAGGACGTCATCGCGGCCGACACCGGCAGCGCCGACGGCTCCGCCGAGCTTCTCGCGGACGCCTTCGGACCCGACCGCGTCCTGCACCTCGCCCGTCGCACCGGCTTCGGCAACGCCGTGGGCGAGGCGGCCCGCACCGCGCCCGTCCTGACCCCCGACGACCTGCCGTACCTGAAGCGCCCCAGCGCCTGGGACCCGGCCACCCGCACCTGGCGCATGGATGCCTACGACATGCCCGAACTCCCCTACGGGGAGCCGGTGCACTGGCTGTGGCTCCTGCACGACGACTGCGCTCCCGAGCCCGACGCCCTGCTCGAACTGCTGCGCGTCGCCGACTCCAGCCCCTCGGCCTGCGTCGTCGGCCCCAAACTGCGCAGCTGGTACAACCGCCGCCAACTCCTGGAGACCGGCGTCACGATCGCCCCCAGCGGCCGCCGGTGGACCGGCCTGGACCGCCGGGAACAGGACCAGGGCCAGCACGACCAGGTACGCCAGGTGCTCGCCGTGTCCACCGCGGGCATGCTCATCCGGCGCGACGTCTTCGAGCGGCTCGGCGGCTTCGACCGGCGCCTGCCCCTCATGCGGGACGACGTCGACCTGTGCTGGCGCGCCAACGCCGCCGGACACTCCGTGCTCATCGCCCCGCAGGCCGTGCTGCGGCATGCCGAGGCGGCGTCCCGGGAACGGCGTCCCATCGACTGCGCGGGCCGCACCGTGGCCGGGCCGCACCGGGTGGACAAGGCGGGTGCCGTCTACACGCTGCTCGTCAACGCCCCCGGACGGGCGTTGCCGTGGGTGTTCCTGCGGCTCGTCCTCGGCACGCTCGTGCGCACCCTCGCCTACGTCGTCGGCAAGGTGCCGGGACAGGCGCTCGAAGAGATCACCGGCCTCTCCCGCACGCTGCTGCGCCCCGGACTGATCCTCGCGGCCCGGCGGCGGCGCGGGAAGCGGAACCCGGCCCTGCCGCCGGGAGAGTCCCCACCCGAACCGAAGGAGCTGCGGCCCCTGTTCCCGCCGCCCGGCGCCACCGTGCGGGCCACCCTGGAACAGGCCGCGTCCAGCATCTCCCGGCGCGCCGGCACCGAGACGCCGCCCGGAGGCGGCGGCCGGCACGGTGCCGTCGAGTCGGGCCCCGGCGCCGAGGACGCCGACTTCCTGGAAGTCGAACAGTTCGCCCGGGTCAAGCGCATCGCCCGCCGCCCCGGGCCCATGCTCTTCGCCGCCCTGCTGCTCGTCTCGCTCGTCGCCTGCCGGGCGCTGCTGGACTCCGGCGCCCTCGCCGGGGGCGCGCTGCTGCCCGCCCCCGGAGACGTCTTTGGGCTGTGGTCGCGCTACGCCGACGCCTGGCAGCCCGTCGGCATCGGCGGCACCGAGACCGCGCCGCCCTACCTCGCGCTCCTCGCCGGGCTGGCCGCACTCCTCTTCGGCAGCCCCGGGCTCGCCATGACGCTGCTGCTCGTGTGCTCCGTCCCGCTCGCCGGCTTCTCCGCGTACTTCGTCTCCCGCCCGCTCGTCGACTCCCGGCTGCTGCGCGCCTGGGGCGCCGTCGCCTACGCCTTCCTGCCCGCCGCCACCGGCGCGCTGGCCTCGGGCCGGGTCGGCACGGCCGTGCTCGCCGTGCTGCTGCCACCGCTCGCCCGCACGGCCGTGGCCGCCGCCGGGATCGGGCGGACGGGACGGCCCACCTGGCGTGCCCTGTGGGCCTGCGTGCTCCTGCTGACGCTCGTCACCGCGTTCACGCCCGTCGTCTGGGCCGTCGCCGCCGTCCTGGCCCTGGCTCTCCTCGGTGCCAGGCTGCGACAGGGCGCCGGGGTCGGCACGCTCGGGCCGCGGGCGCTGCTGCTCCTGGGCACCCCGCTCCTGCTGCTCGCCCCCTGGTCGCTGACGCTGCTGACCAGCCCTGGATCGCTGCTCGACGAGGCCGGTCTGCCCTACGACGGCGGTACCGCCTCCGCGCTCGGCCTGCTCACCCTGGACCCGGGCGGCCCCGGCACGTACGGCGGGCTGGTCCTCGTCGGACTGCTCCTGGCCGCCCTGGCGGCCCTGCTGCGCCCCGAGCGGCAGCCGGCCGTCCGCGGGCTGTGGGGCGTGGCCCTCACCGGGCTGCTGTTCGCCGTCCTCTCGGCCGGTTCCGGCTGGGCCGGGCCCGCGTCGCTCGTCTACGGCCTCGCCCTGATCGCGGCCGCCCTGCTGGGCGCGGAGGGCGCCCGCACCCGCGTCGCCGCCCAGTCCTTCGGCTGGCGGCAGCCGGTGGCCGTGCTGGTCGCCGCGCTGGCCGCGCTCGCGCCCGCCGTCTCGGCGGTCGGCTGGATGGTGCACGGCGCCGACGGACCACTCCAGCGGCGCAGCCCCGTGCAGGTGCCGGCCTTCGTCGCGGAGGAGGCGGCCACGGCCGACCGCCCCCGCACGCTCGTCCTGGAGGGCGGCGGCGAGGAGGTCCGCTACATGCTCGTCCGCGGCTCCGGTGCCCGGCTCGGCGACGGCGACGTCCTCCGGGGCGCCGAGGAGCCCGAGCACCTCGCGGACACCGTGGCCAACCTCGTCGCCGGGTCCGGAGCCGACCAGCGCGACCAGCTGGCCGGATACGGCGTCCGCTACGTCTTCGTGCGCGGCGACGCCTCCCGCGACCTCGTCCGCGTCCTGGGCGGTACGCCGGGACTCCAGCGCCTCAGCGACCAGCACGGCGGCCACCTGTGGCGTGTGGACGACGGTACCGGCGTGGACATCGCGCGCGTGACGATCGTGGCCGAGGGCGAGGACCCGGTCGCCGTGGCCGCCGGGCCGGTCGACGTGGCCGCCGAGATCCCGGTGGGCCCCGAGGGGCGGGTGCTGCGCCTCGCGGACGCCGCCTCGGACGGCTGGCGCGCCACCCAGAACGGCCGGGAGCTCGAACCCGTCACGCTGGACGGCTGGGCCCAGGGCTTCGAGCTGCTCCCGTCGGCCGGGCGCGTCACCGTCGAGTACGAGACGCCGACCAGCCGCACCGTGTGGGTGTGGACCCAGGTCTTCGGGCTGCTCGTCGTCCTGGTGCTGGCCCTGCCGGGCCGCAAGCAGCACAACGACGACGACCTGCCCGAGGCGGAGGCCGCGGCCGTACCCGCCCAGCCCTTCGACGGGGAGGGCCGCCGGGCCCGGCGGCTCCGCGCCGCCGCCGCGGAGCGCACCCCGTCCGCCGACCCGGCGGCCCCCGGCGTGCCCCCGGCTCCCGAGGGGCCCGCGGCTCCCGAGGTGCCCGCGGGCTCCGGCTGGGGTGGCGACCCGGGGTGGGAGGCGCAGGCCCAGCCCTCCGTCCCCGGCCCGCAGCACGGGTACGACGGCTCCTACGACGCGTACAGCGCGTACGGCACCCACGACGCCCACGCCGCCCGCGACGACGGCCGGGGCCACCACGACGGCACGACGTACGACCACCGGAGCCAGCAGTGAGCCTCAACCGCCCCGTCACCGCCCTCGCCGCGGCCGTCGCCGCGCTCGCCGCCCTCACCGGGGCCGCCACGGTGACGACGTCCGGAGCCGAACCCGGCACCGGCTCCCTGGCGGACGCCGAGCGCCGGCCCGTCCAGCGCTCCACCCTCGTCTGCCCCCAGCCCGCGCCCTCCGACCTGGCCGAGACGACCTTCACGGCCTTCTCCCCGGGCGCCCCGGGCAGCGGTGCGGCGGAGAGCGGCGAGGAGGACGCCGAGGGCCGCGCCGGGCTGCTGCCCGCCGTCTCGACCCTCGACAACGGCGGTTCCGAGAAGCGGCCCGAGGACGCGAAGCCGCTGCTCGCCCTCACCCAGCCCGGTCGGCCCGCCACCCACACCGCGGACAGCATCGACATCCCCGCGCTCAGCGGCACCGCGACGGGCGCGCTCGCCCCCGGCTGGACCGTGCAGCAGACGACCCTCGTCGCCGTGGGCGGCGGCCGCGGCCTGCTCGGGCTGCAGTGCTCGGTGCCCGACACCCGCTTCTGGTTCCCCGGGGTCAGCACCGCGGAGAAGCGCCACGACTACATCCACCTCACCAACCCCGACGAGGCCTCGGCCACCGTCGACCTGAAGCTGTACGGCCCCGAGGGCGCGATCGAGGCCGAGAGCGGCTCGGGCATCAACGTTCCCGCCCACTCGACGGTGCCGGTGCTGCTGTCGGCGCTCACCCCGGAACCGGTCCAGAGCGCGACGCTGCACGTCGCCGTCCGCTCGGGCCGGGTCGGCGCGCAGCTTCAGGCCGTGGACGAGAAGCTCGGTTCCGACTGGCTCACCCCGGCTGCCGAGAGCCCCGGCCAGGTGGTGATCCCGGGCCTTCCCGGGGACGCCACCGAGGTGCGGCTCAGCGCCTTCACGCCCGGCGACTCGGACGTGACGTTCACGGTCGAGCTGGCCGGCCCGTCCGGCTCCTTCACCCCGGCGGGCCAGGAGACCCTGCACGTCAAGAGCGGTATGACGACGTCCGTGGACCTCCGGGAACTCACCCGCGGGGAGCCGGCGTCCCTGGTCCTCACCCCGGAGGAGGGGGACGGCAAGGCCCCGGTGGTGGCCGCGGCGCGCGTGGTCCGGGGCGGCACGGACGGCTCCGGCGACCAGGACGGCGGCGGGGACGGCGAAAACGGCGACGGCGAGGAGGCCGCGGGCGAGCGTGAGGTCGCCTTCATCCCGTCGACCGGCCCGGTCGAGTGGCGCGCCACGGCCGCGGGGAACGAGCGGAAGGGCAGCACCCTCCACCTGACGGCACCGCAGGACGGCGCGAAGGTGAAGGTCACGGCCTCGGCGGGGAGCGAGGGCGGCACGCCGGCCGAGCGCACGGTCACCCTGAAGCCGGGATCGACGACGGCGGTCGACGACCTGCTGCCCGAGGACGGGGAAGGGCGCTTCGCGCTCACCGTCGAACCCCTCTCGGGCGGCCCGGTGTACGTGTCGCGGATGCTGGAGCGCGAGGAGGACGGCATCCCGATGTTCACGGTGCAGGCGCTGTCGGACGACGGTGGCACCGTGACCGTTCCTCCGGCCAACCAGGACCTCGCCGTCCTGGGCCGGTAGCCCCGGCCGGGGCCGGGCCGTCGGTCAGTCCTGGCCGTACCGGGGGTCGACGGACTCGGGGGCGAGGCCGAGCAGCTCGGCCACCTGCTCGACGACGACCTCGTGCACGAGGAGCGCCCGTTCCTCGCGGGTCCGGCTGCGCAGCTCCACGGGCCGGCGGTAGACGATCACCTGGTCGGGCCGGTCGCCGTGCGCCGGGACCAGCCGGCCGAGCGGCACGGGGTGGCCGAGGCCCTCCCAGACGTCCTGGGCCTGCCCGGGGCCGTCGAGCGCCGGCACGTCCTGCACCCCGAAGCGCACCGAGGAGAGCTGGGGCCACTGCCGCTCCAGCCGTTCCGCCGAGTCGCGCACGAGGTCGTCGAACGAGGCGGCACGGCTGACGGCGAGCGGGACCTGCGGCGGCGCGAGAGGGCCGCGCATGCCCCGGCCGTGGCGGTCCCGGTGGCGCGCCCGGTTCGGTGGCCGATGCGGCGGTACGGCGTTGCTCATCACCCCTGAGCGTATCCGGAGGCGGCCGCCCGCACCCGGGTGCGGGCGGCCGTGCCGTGGCGGGTGTGACGGAGGGTGCGGGGCGCCGGTTCCCCCGGGGGCCGGAACGGCGCGGTGGACCGGGAAGCGGTGGACGGAGGAGGCGCGGGGGCCGCCGGCTGTCGGCTGATGACCGGTCGGGCGAGGTTCCTGGCGGTTTTCCGACAGTTGGCCGACCGTTTGCCGCTCGCGGGTGGCGCCGTCCGGGCTGCGGGTGACCGCCGCCGCGCCTCTTGCAGTGACGATTCTTCAGAGGGTCCGGGCCTTTGCCCAGCTCAGTGTCCGTCCCTCCCGGCCACCCTTTCCCGGCGAAGCGGGACGACACGGCCGGGTGACCCCGGGGTGAGTCGTCGCAGCCCGCTCAGGAGTGCGGTACCGTCCAACATCGTGAGCCCTGTACGTCGCTGTTCGCGCACCGCGTGCGGTCGTCCCGCCGTCGCGACGCTGACGTACGTCTACGCGGACTCCACGGCCGTCCTCGGCCCGCTCGCGACCTATGCCGAGCCGCACTGCTACGACCTGTGCTCCGACCACTCGGACCGGCTCACCGCACCGCGCGGCTGGGAGGTCGTCCGGCTCGCCGTTCCCACCGGCCCCGCCCGGCACTCCGGGGACGACCTGGAGGCCCTGGCCGACGCCGTCCGTGAGGCGGCCCGCGCCCCGCGCACCGAACGGGATCGGCCGCGCCCCGCCGTCTCCGGCCAGGAGGCCGACCCGATGGAGGTCGCCCGCCGGGGGCACCTGCGCGTCCTGCGCTCGCCCGACCCCTGACCGGCGCCCCGGCCCGCCCGCGCACCGGGCCGGCCCGACCGGCCGGAACCCGACCCCGGCTGCCCGGGCCCCGCCCCGCGGAGCGGTAGATTGGCCCGCCTGAAACGACGGACGAAGGGGCGGGCTGTGCCTGACATGTCGCAGATCATCAAGGCGTACGACGTGCGCGGTGTCGTTCCCGACCAGCTCGACGAGGAGCTCGTCAGCCTGTTCGGCGCCGCCTTCGCCGAGATCACGGGCGCCGCCCCCATCGTCGTCGGCCACGACATGCGGCCCTCGTCCCCGGGCCTGGCCGCGAGCTTCGCCCGCGGCGCCGCCGCCCGCGGAGCCGACGTCACCCTCATCGGGCTGTGCTCGACCGACCAGCTCTACTTCGCCAGCGGGCACCTCGACCGCCCCGGCGCCATGTTCACCGCCAGCCACAACCCGGCCCAGTACAACGGCATCAAGCTGTGCCGGGCCGGAGCCGCCCCCGTCGGCCAGGACACCGGGCTCGGGGAGATCCGCGCGCTGGTCGAGGAGTGGCTGCGCACCGGGCCGCCCGAGCCGGCCGCCGCCCCCGGCACCGTCACCGAGCGGGACGTCCTCGCCGACTACGCCGCCCACCTGCGCACCCTCGTCGACCTGAGGGCCATCCGGCCGCTGAGGGTCGTCGTCGACGCGGGCAACGGCATGGGCGGCCACACCGTCCCGAGCGTGCTGGCCGGGCTGCCCGTCGAGCTGGACCGCCTCTACTTCGAGCTCGACGGCACGTTCCCCAACCACGAGGCCAACCCGCTGGACCCGGCCAACATCGTCGACCTCCAGCGCCGCGTCCGGGAGACCGGCGCCGACCTGGGGCTCGCCTTCGACGGCGACGCCGACCGCTGCTTCGTCGTGGACGAGCGCGGCGAGCCCGTCTCCCCGTCGGCCGTCACCGCCCTGGTGGCCTCGCGCGAGCTGGCCAAGCACGGGGGCGGCACGATCATCCACAACTGCATCACCTCGTGGTCCGTGCCCGAGGTCGTCAAGGAGGCCGGGGGCACACCCGTCCGCACCCGCGTCGGCCACTCCTTCATCAAGGAGGAGATGGCCAAGACCGGCGCCATCTTCGGCGGCGAGCACTCCGCGCACTACTACTTCCGCGACTTCTGGAACGCCGACACCGGCATGCTGGCCGCGCTGCACGTCCTGGCGGCCCTCGGCGAGCAGGACGGGCCGCTCTCGCGGCTCTTCACCGCCTACGACCGCTACGCCGCCTCCGGCGAGATCAACAGCCGCGTCGCCGACCAGGCGGGCCGCGCCGCCGCCGTCGAGGCCGCCTACGCCCAGCGCGACGACGTGACCCTCGACCACCTGGACGGGCTCACCGTCACCGCGCCGGACTGGTGGTTCAACCTGCGCGCCTCCAACACCGAGCCGCTCCTCCGGCTCAACGTGGAGGCCCGGTCCGCCACGACCTGCGCCGCGATCCGCGACGAGGTCCTCGCCATCGTCAGGGCCTGACCCGCGACAGCCCGCTTCCGGACCGGCCCGGACCGGAAGCGACGCCTCCGCCGCACAGGCGCACCCCTGACCAGCGGCGGTAGGCTGAGGCCAGTTGCCCAACGTCTGGAGGGACGTCATGCCGCTCGAAGCCGGCCTCCTGGAGATCCTCGCCTGCCCGGCGTGCCACGCACCCCTCCGGGAGGAGCCCGCGCCCACCGGGGAGGCCGCCGGCTCCGCGCCGGCCGCCGACGCCGAGCTGGTGTGCACCGACGCCGCCTGCGGGCTCGCCTACCCCGTCCGCGACGGCATCCCGGTGCTCCTGGTCGACGAGGCCCGCCGACCGGCCTGAGACGGGGGCACGCCATGCTGGACGAGCCGCTTCTGGACGACCCGCGAGCCCTCGCCGACGCCGACCGGGCCGCCCTTCTCCGCGCCACCGCCGAAGCCGGGGCCCGGGTGCGCACCGCCATCCGCGACGCGACCGACGCGGGCCTGACCGAACTCCGCCCCGACGGCCGCCCGCGCGGCCTCCTCGTCGCGGGCCCGGCTCCCGCGGCAGGCTGCCTCACGGACCTGCTCGCCGCCTTCAGCCACGGCGTCCTGCCCGTGTCCCTCCTGCGCCCCTTCGGCGCGGCGGCGGCACCGCAGGCGCTGCGATGGGCCCTGCCCGGCTGGGCCGGCCCGCTGGACCTGCTGATCATCGTCACCCCGGACGGCGCCGAGCCCGGGCTCAGCGCCCTCGCCGAGCAGGCCTACCGGCGGGGCTGCACCGTCGTCGCCGTGACCCGGGAGGGCACCCCCGTCGCGGGGACCGTCCACGACCTGCACGGGCTCACCGTTCCGGTCAGCCTGCCCCCGCCCGCCGCCGCGCCGCGGGGCGAGGCGGCGCCCATCGTCCCCGGCTCCCTGTGGGCGCTGCTCACGCCGCTGCTGGTCCTCACCGACCGGCTCGGCCTCGGCCACGCCCCGCCGCACGCCCTGCAGGGCCTGGCCGACCGGCTCGACGCCGTCGCCCAGCGCTGCGGCCCGGCACACGAGACCTACGCGAACCCGGCCAAGACACTCGCCGCCGAGCTCGCCGAGTCACTGCCCGTGCTGTGGAGCGAGGGGCCCGTCGCGGGCGCGGCCGCCCGGCACTTCACCACCGTCCTGGCCGCACTGTCCGGCCGCCCGGCTCTGGCCGCCGAGCTGCCGGAGGCCCTCACCGTCCACCGGGCGCTCCTCAACGGCGTGTTCGCCGCCGGCGCCGACGAGGACGACTTCTTCCGGGACCGCGTCGAGGAGCCGGCCAGACTCCAGGCCCGCGTCGTCCTGCTGCGCGACCTGACGGGCGGCACGGAGAGCGCGGCCGAGCCGGCCCGGGAGCTGGCCTTCACCCACGACACCGGTCTCAGCGAACTGGAACCCACCCCCGGCAGCAGCGTGTTGGAAAGCGCCGCCGAGCTCATCGCCACAACGGATTTCGCTACGGTTTACCTGACGCTCACCCCTGAGGCGTAGACCTGTCAGCCGCTCCAGCCGACAGCCAGGCGGGAGTCCGTTCGACACCTCGTGGAGGAAGCCCGATGGACCGGCTCGTCAACACCGTGCGTCCCTACGCCTGGGGCTCCACCACGGCCATCCCCGAGCTCCTCGGCGAGGAACCCACCGGCAGCCCCCAGGCGGAGCTGTGGATGGGCGCCCATCCCGGCGCCCCCTCCCGCATCGACCGCGGAGACGGCCCGCGGCCGCTCACCGACGTCATCGCGGCCGACCCCGCCGGAGAGCTGGGCGCGCCCAGCGTCGAGGCCTTCGGGCCCACACTGCCGTTCCTGTTCAAGGTCCTCGCCGCCGCCGTCCCGCTCTCCGTGCAGGTGCACCCCGACCGACAGCAGGCGCGCGACGGGTTCGCGGCCGAGGAGGCCGCGGGCATCCCCCTCGGCGCCCGGCACCGCAACTACAAGGACGACAACCACAAGCCCGAACTCCTCTGCGCCCTCACCCCCTTCGAGGGATTCTGCGGCTTCCGGCACGCGGACGAGGCCGCCGAGATCTTCGCCGGGCTGGAGGTCGACGGCCTCAAGCCCTACGCGGACCTCCTGCACGCCCACCCCGAGGGCGATGCCCTGCGCGAGGTGCTGACCGCCGTCCTCACCGCCGACCGGCACGAGATCGCCGAGACCGTCTCCGAGGCCGCCGTCGCCGCCGAACGCCTCGGCGCCGGGGACGGGCCCCACGCCGCCGCCTACGCCGCCGCCGCCCGCGCCGCGCACCACCATCCCGGCGACCCGGGCCTCCTCGCCGTCCTGCTGCTCCACCACGTCGTGCTCCAGCCCGGCGAGGCGCTCTACCTCGGGGCGGGCGTACCGCACGTCTACCTCAGCGGCCTCGGCGTCGAGCTCATGGCCAACTCCGACAACGTGCTGCGCTGCGGCTTCACCCCCAAGCACGTCGACGTCCCCGAGCTCCTGCGCGTCGTGCGCTTCGAGCCCGGCGACCCGGCCGTGCTGCGCCCCGAGGCCGGGGAGGACGAGGTCGAGGTCTACACGACGCCCGTCGACGAGTTCCAGCTCTCCCGGCACGTCATCCCGGCCGCCGCGGCCCCCCGCACCCTGCCCGCGCACGTCGCCCAGATCCTGCTCTGCACCCAGGGCGAGGTCACGCTGCGGGACGCCGACGGGGCCGAACTCCGGCTCGCTTCCGGCCAGTCGGCCTACATCCGGGCGGACGTCACGGTACGGGCGGAGGGTGAGGGTACGCTCTTCCGCGCTGCGGCGGCCGTCACACCGCGCTGAGCGAACCGGCCGACGGCAGCGGCAGACCCGTACCCCGGAAGGACGTCCGCATGAGCGCCCACAGCGGCACGAAGGCCATCCTGGCCGCCCTCTGCGCCAACCTGGCCATCGCCGTCGCCAAGTTCGTCGCCTGGGCGTTCAGCGGATCGTCCTCGATGCTGGCCGAGGGCGTGCACTCCCTCGCCGACTCCGGCAACCAGGGCCTGCTGCTCCTCGGCGGCAAGAAGGCCAAGCGGGCGGCGACGGAGGAACACCCCTTCGGCTACGGCCGGGAGCGCTACATCTACAGCTTCCTCGTCGCGATCGTGCTGTTCAGCCTGGGCGGCGTCTTCGCCCTCTACGAGGGCTACCACAAGATCTCCGACCCGCACCCGATCGAGCACTGGTACTGGCCCGTCGGCGTCCTCGTCTTCGGCATCATCGCCGAGACCTTCTCGTTCCGCACCGCCATCCAGGAGGCGAACGCCGTCCGCGGCGACCGCTCCTGGAGCGAGTTCGTCCGGCACGCCAAGGCGCCGGAGCTGCCCGTCATCCTGCTGGAGGACCTCGGCGCCCTCGTCGGGCTCGTGCTGGCGCTCGGCGGCGTCGGACTCGCCCTGCTCACGGGCGACGGCGTGTGGGACGGCGTCGGCACGATCTGCATCGGCGTGCTGCTGGTGGCCATCGCCATCGTGCTCGCCGTCGAGACCAAGTCCCTGCTGCTCGGTGAGGCCGTCGGCCCCGAGGACCTGAGGAAGATCCGCTCCGCGCTGGTGGACGGCGAGGGCGTCACGTCCATCATCCACATGCGCACCCAGCACCTCGGCCCCGAGGAGCTCCTCGTCGCCGCGAAGATCGCCGTCCGGCACGACGACACCGCCGCGCGGATCGCCGAGGCCATCGACGCCGCCGAGGAGCGCGTCCGCGCCGCCGTCCCGGCGGCCCGCGTGATCTACCTCGAACCCGACCTGCTGCGTTCGCCGACGCCGGAGGCGGACGCCACCGTCGGAGCCTGACCGGGACGGTGTGACACCCGTCGCTCAGGCCCTCCTCCCCAGCACGCACCATTGGGACGAGCGCGCCGAACGTGTAGATTCGTCAGCGCACAGACGTCGCTGCTGATGGCGGTCGGGCGTCCCGCACCGCGGGGCGGTCGAGGGAGAGAGGGCCTCCGACGGACTGCGCTGCGGCCAGGGGACCAGAGGGTCCGTAGGGTGCACCGGGGCGGGCGCACAGCGCCACCCGGTAACGCGTCGCACCCTGTCGCGTACCCTGCCCGCTGCCGCAGACCAGCCCACGTACCTCGACCGACAACCGAGGAGCAGCACACCATGACGACGACCGACAGCACGCGTGACTTCAAGGTCGCCGACCTCTCGCTGGCCGAGTTCGGCCGCAAGGAGATCTCGCTGGCCGAGCACGAGATGCCCGGTCTGATGGCCATCCGCGAGGAGTACGCCGCACAGCAGCCGCTGGCCGGCGCGCGGATCACCGGCTCGCTGCACATGACCGTGCAGACGGCGGTTCTGATCGAGACGCTCGTGGCGCTGGGCGCGCAGGTGCGCTGGGCGTCCTGCAACATCTTCTCCACCCAGGACCACGCGGCGGCCGCCGTGGCGGTCGGCCCGAACGGGACCGTCGAGAACCCGAAGGGCGTGCCGGTCTTCGCCTGGAAGGGCGAGACGCTGGAGGAGTACTGGTGGTGCACGGAGCAGGCGCTCACCTGGCCGGGCACCGAGACCGGCGGCCCGAACATGATCCTGGACGACGGAGGGGACGCCACCCTGCTCGTCCACAAGGGCGTGGAGTACGAGAAGGCCGGTGAGGTCCCGGCCGTGGAGACCGCGGAGAGCGACGAGCACCGCGTGATCCTGGAACTGCTCCACCGCACGCTCGGCGAGTCGCCGCAGAAGTGGACCCGGCTCGCCTCCGAGATCCGCGGTGTGACCGAGGAGACCACGACGGGCGTCCACCGCCTGTACGAGATGCAGCAGGACGGTGTACTGCTGTTCCCCGCGATCAACGTGAACGACGCGGTGACGAAGTCCAAGTTCGACAACAAGTACGGCTGCCGCCACTCGCTCGTGGACGGGATCAACCGTGCCACCGACGTGCTGATCGGCGGCAAGGTCGCGGTCGTGTGCGGCTACGGCGACGTGGGCAAGGGCTGCGCGGAGTCCCTGCGCGGCCAGGGCGCCCGCGTCATCGTCACCGAGATCGACCCGATCTGCGCCCTCCAGGCGGCGATGGACGGCTACCAGGTCGCCCGCCTCGAGGACTTCGTCGAGACCGCCGACATCTTCATCACCACCACGGGGAACAAGGACATCATCCTGGCCTCGGACATGGCGCGGATGAAGCACCAGGCGATCGTCGGCAACATCGGCCACTTCGACAACGAGATCGACATGGCGGGCCTCGCCAAGATCGAGGGCGTCGTGCGCGACGAGGTGAAGCCCCAGGTGCACACCTGGACCTTCGCCGACGGCAAGAAGATCATCGTCCTGTCCGAGGGCCGCCTGCTGAACCTGGGCAACGCGACGGGCCACCCGTCGTTCGTGATGTCCAACTCCTTCGCCAACCAGACGATCGCGCAGATCGAGCTGTTCACCAAGACCGAGGAGTACCCCACCGGCGTGTACGTCCTGCCCAAGCTGCTGGACGAGAAGGTGGCACGCCTCCACCTCGACGCCCTCGGCGCGCGCCTCACCGAGCTGCGTCCGGAGCAGGCCGCCTACATCGGCGTCCAGGTCGAGGGCCCGTACAAGCCCGACCACTACCGCTACTGACGGTACTCACCGACCGACCGGCACCGATCACCCACGGCGGCCGGCTCCGCCGGACGTCGGCCCCCGTCGCCCCGCCGGGCGACGGGGGCTCGCCGTATCAAGGACCCACCATGCCCCGCGGCCGCTACTCCCTGCACGACCCGCACGACCACACCCCCCTCGGCGAGGAGCACTTCCAGTGCGCCACCGGCCCCTCCGGCTGGCGCTACGTCTCACGGACCACCACGCCCTCGGGAGCGGAGGCCGGCTCCCTCGACCTCACCCTGGACGAACTCGGCCGCCCCCTCCGGCTGGAACTCCGCGCGGGCGACTGGCACGTCCGCGGCGCGGCCCTCGACGGCGTCACCTGGGTCCGCGCCGACCCCCGGGGCGAGCACGCGGAGGAGGGCAACGTCCGCGCCCACGGCTTCACCGGCGCCTCGCCCGCCTTCCTCGTCGCCACGGCCCGGCTGCTGCGCCCGGCCACCGGAGCGCCCGGGACCCGGGTGCGCCTCGTCGCCTTCAGCCCTCCCGTCCTCGCCCCGCGCACCCTCGACCAGACCTGGGCCCTCGTCGGCAGCCAAACACACCCCACCGACAGCGCCCCACTCGTCGTCGACGAGTACCGGGTCGGCGACCTGGAGACGGGCGAGCAGCACACCGTGCACATCGCGGGCGACGTCGTCCTGTCGGCACCGGGGATCGAGCTGGAGGATCTGGAGTCCCCGCCCTCCACCTTCGAGGCCCCGGGCTCCTTTGAGTCCTTCGGCTGACGGCGGCTCCCGCGCGGGGCGACACCCGGTGCGTCAGGCGGGCGGCACGAACCCGCCGCCCCCCGCGGACCGCTCGGGGCTCGTGGGTTTCGGGCCGGTGTCCTCCGGCGCCTGACGCCCCGAGCCGTGCCACCCCGCCGCGGTCGCCGGCTGCCGTGCGACGGTGTCCCCGGGCGCCGCTGCCGCAGCGGAGGCCGCCCGCACGGCCGATCCCGCGGCGGGCCCGGTCCCGTCTCCCCAGAGCCTTCTGGCCTCCCGCCGCTGCCGCTCGCTCAGCACGCCCGAGAGGTAGCCGACGGGGGAGACCCCCTCGGGCGGCGGCGTACCGGTCGCGGCCACGACATCACCGGCCAGCCGCTCCGCCAGCGAGGCACCGACCCGCGGATCGAGCTGCCCCGCCCGCGTCAGGTACTGCCGCACCGCCAGCCACAGCGAGTCCGGCACGCGGGAGAGGTCCAGCCCGCCGAAGTACCCGGCCAGCCACGGCGGGGGAGCCGGCACCGGGCCCGACTTCGGTGCGGGCACCCGCTCCGAGACGACGAGTGTCCCGGCGAAGACGTCCCCCAGCCGACGTCCCCGGGCCGAGACCAGAGAGGCGATGCAGGCCACCGTGCCCAGGGTCAGCTGGATCTCGAAGAAACCCAGCAGCCCGCGCACCAGCGCGTGCCGGAAGCGTATGGGGCCGCCGTCCACCCGCACGACCCGCAGCCCGCACACGAGCTTGCCCAGCGAACGACCACGGGTCAGCGTCTCCACGGCCACCGGGCCACCCATGAGCACCACGATCACGAGCGCGCCCGACACGGCCGCCACCGCGGCACCGTCCAGCCCGAGCACCGCCGTCGTCAGGAAGACGGACAACAGCAGGTAGACGGTCCACAGGACCAGCAGGTCGATGGCGACGGCCAGCGCCCGGCTCGGCACCCTCGCGGGCCGTAGCCCGAGCACCACCGCGTCGCCCGTCACCAGCTCGCTCACAGCGCGTCCCCTCTGCTCCGCCGACCGGCTCCCCGGTCGCGTCTCCGCCTACGCACAGTCTGCCGACCGGGCGCTGCGTACCGCCACGGCGGTCTGCGAAGCTCGCACCATGGATCTCGACGTCTTCGTCTCCGCGCACCGCCCCGAGTGGGACCGGTTGGAGGAGCTGCTGCGCCGCCGTCCCCGCTCCGGGGCCGAGGCGGACGAACTCGTCAGCCTCTACCAGCGCACCGCCACGCATCTGTCGCAGATCCGGTCCAGCGCACCCGACCCCGTGCTGACGGCCAGGCTCACCGGGCTCGTCGCCCGGGCCCGCAGCGCTGTCACCAGCCCGCGCCGCTCGTCCTGGCGCGACGTCGGCCACTTCCTGGCCGCGGGCTTCCCGGCCGCCGTCTACCGCACGCTGCACTGGTGGGCCCCGACGGCCGTCCTCTCGCTCTGCCTCGCCGCCGTGATCGGCTGGTGGATCGGCGTGACGCCCGAAGTCCAGGCGGCCATCGGCGCCCCCGAGGAGCTGCGGGAGATGACCCGTCCCGGAGGCCGGTACGAGACCTACTACTCCAGCGATCCCGCCGCCTCGTTCGCCGCCAGGGTCTGGACCAACAACGCCCAGGCCGCCGCCGTCTGCCTCATCTTCGGCGCCTTCCTCGGCATCCCGGTGCTGTGGGTGCTGCTCCTCAACATGGCCAACCTGGGCGTGGGCATCGGCCTCATGGCGGCCGCCGGGCGCCTGGACGTCTTCCTCGGCCTCGTCCTGCCCCACGGCCTCCTCGAACTCACAGCGGTCTTCGTCGCCGCGGGCACGGGGCTCCGGCTCGGGTGGACGGTGGTCGACCCCGGCCCACGCACCCGCCGCGACGCTCTGGCCCAGGAGGGCCGCAGCGCTCTCGGCATGGCGATCGGGCTGGCCCTCGTCCTGCTCGTCTCGGGAGCCATCGAAGGCTTCGTCACGCCCTCCGGCCTGCCGACCTGGGCCCGTGTCACGGTGGGCGTCGCCGCGGAGCTGGTCTTCCTCGCCTACGTCGTCGGGCTCGGCCGTCGAGCGGTTCGCGCCGGGGAAACCGGCGACGTCGAGGCGACCGACCGTCCCGCAGCGGTGCCGACCGCCGCCTGATGTGCATCGGGGGTCCGTGGCCTGCTAAGGTCATCTTCACCTGCCGGACCCCTTGACGGGGGTCGGGCACAGAGGTAGATTTGAGAAGTTGCCTGGAAGTCAGTAGGCTCCAGAGCAGCGAGGAAAATCTTCTTCTTCCGAATTCCTGTTGGAATCCACGCCGATTAGGTCGGCCAAAATGATTCTGATAGTGTCGGAGACACCGAAGGGAAGCGCCCGGAGGAAGCCCGGAAGGGAATCCGAAGG
>NZ_JABLSI010000029.1 GCF_019303475.1 Streptomyces sp. JJ38 | reverse complement strand
GAGTGGCCACGTGGCCGGGGGAGGCAGGGGGCGAGGTGGGGGCGGCCGGGGGCTTGGTGGGGGCGGCCTGGGCGGTTCCGCCGGAGTCGGCGGCTGGGCCGGGGGCGGCCACGGTGCCGGACGCGGACTCCGGGCCCGGGTGGGGCGCCGGACCGGACGCCGCGTCAGGGGCCTGCGGGGGCGCCGTCCCAGGGCCGGGGTCGGCGGGCTCGGTGCCGGAAGCCGCGGAGCCGGGGGCGGCGGGCGCGGGGGGCGTCGAGCCGGGGCCGGGGTCGGCCGGGTGGACGGCGGGGAGGGGGGCCGTCGGGTCTTCGGGGGCGGGCCGCTCCGGAGCGTCGGGCGCCGCCGCCGGGGGCACGCGGTCACCGGCCGGGGCCGCCTGGTCGGCGGCGCGGCGCTCCTCAGGCGATGGGCCCACGCCCTCGTGCTCGGGGTTCACAGCGGTCTCCTCGGGGTTCCTGTCGTCGCCGGTCACGGTCGCCGGTGCCGGGGCGGCACCGGTACTGGCGTCGCCGCGGCGGCGCGCCGGGGCTGTCGGCGGCCGCCTGCCGCTCGGTTCCAGTGTGCAGAAAGCCTTGCCCATGGCCCGTCAGCTCGGCGTAAACCGTGTGGCCGCCTCCGGGCGTGGCCTTTACGTCCGGCACATCGCCCCCGGTCACCGCGGGAGAGGGGGCGGGGTGGGGGCTCGGGGGTGGATGGGACCATGGCGGGGTGCCAGGCCCACATTCCCCGGTTTCCCCGATCGCCGTGATCGCGCACCGCGGTGCCTCCGAGGATGCCCCGGAGCACACGCTCGCCGCGTACCGGAAGGCGATCGAGCACGGTGCCGACGCGTTGGAGTGCGACGTCCGCCTCACCGCCGACGGGCACCTCGTCTGTGTGCACGACCGGCGGGTGAACCGGGTGTCCAACGGCCGGGGCGCCGTCTCGACGTTGGAGTTGGCGGATCTGGCGGCCCTGGACTTCGGTTCCTGGAAGGACCAGGAGGAGCAGCCGGAGCGCACGGACCCGGAGCCGGAGCGCACGGACCCGGACCGCAGCTCCGTGTTGACGCTGGACCGGCTGTTGCGGCTGGTCAGGGAGTCGGAGGAGGCCGGCCGACGGGTGGAGCTGGCCATCGAGACGAAGCACCCGACGCGTTGGGCCGGTCAGGTGGAGGACCGGCTGGTCGAGCTGGTGCGGGAGTACGGGCTGACGGACTCGGTCCGGGTCATGAGCTTCTCGGCGCGTTCGCTGCACCGGGTGCGGGCGGCTTTGCCGCAGGTGCCGACGGTCTATCTGATGCAGTTCCTGCTGCCGCGGCACCGGGAGGGACGGCTGCCGCCGGGGGTGGGCATCGGCGGTCCGGCCATGCGGATCGTCCGCAGCCACCCGGAGTACGTCATCCGGGCCCAGCGTGCGGGACACCAGGTCCACGTGTGGACGGTGGACGATCCGCTGGACGTGGAACTGTGCGCACGGCTCGGGGTGGACGCCGTCATCACGAACCGGCCGCGCCAGGTGGTGGAGCAGTTGGCGGCTCTCGGCCGGAGATGAGACGCCGGAGGCACGGGCGCGGCACTGCGCCGGGCGCACCGCGGAGGCCCGAAGCGCCCGGCCGACGGCACCGGCTCGGGGGCGCACGACGGGGAGCGGGAGAGGCGCTATGGGGCGCGGCGGGGCGCCCGGGGCGCGGTCACGCGCAGTGTTCCGGCGCACGCGTGGCGTGCCGGTACGTCGGGATTGCGTCAATGACCTGCGACAGGTCGGTTTCCGGCCGGTAGGGAGAGGGCATCCATCACGATGCGTGGGGCAGAGGAGGTTCCGGGGGTGGCGTTCGTGGTGGCACAGGAAGTGCCGACATCGTCGACGATGGCCGTTCCCCATGGGCCCGTCGGCGTCGGTCTGGCGAGGCGGCGGATGCGTGACGAGCTCCGTGCGTCGGGTGCGCCGGACACGGTCGTGGACGACGCCGTCCTGGTCCTGTCCGAGCTGTTGAGCAATGCGACGCGGCACGCTCGTCCCCTCCCGCCCGACGACTCGGTGCGGGCGGACTGGAGCCGCGGCTCGGCCGGGGAGGTCACGATCGCGGTGACGGACGGGGGTGGTCCCACGCGGCCGCTTCCCGCCTCGCCCTCGGTGACCGCGCACGGCGGCCGGGGGCTGTCCATCATCACCTCGCTCGCCCAGGCCTGGGGTGTGCGCGAGGACGTGGAGTGCGAGGCCGTCACGGTGTGGGCGGTCGTCGGGCGGCCGGAGTTCGGCGCCACGAAGGGCGGGCACGCGCCCAGCGGGCTGGACGGGATCGAGGGGCTCGACGGGTTCGAGGGCCTGGACGGCATCAGCATCTGACTCCGGCCCCTGTCGCGGCGGTCGGGGCCGGTGAGATACCCGGGCACGGCCGGACGGCGTACGGTGTGATCCGCCGGTCGGCCCTGGACGGGTCGTGTGGATCGTGCCGGATCAGGCCCGGGGCCCGCCGCGGCGGCGTGAGCCCGGGCGGGGCAGGCCAGATCCTCGCGACGTGCCCGGGCGGCACCGCCGGTCAGTCAGTCCCGCCAGTGATGCACGGAGATCCGCCCCATGGCCAAGAAGCGCCGTCCTCAGTCCCAGGCCACGAAGCCGCGACGCGTCGACGGGGAGATTCCCGTCGTCGGCGCGCGCGAGCCCTGCCCGTGCGGTTCGGGCCGCCGTTACAAGGCCTGCCACGGCCGGGCCGCGGCCCAGGCGGTGACGGAGCTGGTGCAGCGGCCGTTCGAGGGCCTGGCCGGGGAGTGCGACTGGGTGGCGCTGCGCGAGCTGGTCCCGGCGGCCACGGTGCCGCTGACGCTGGCGGACGGGCTGCCCGAGGACGTCCCCTCGGTGACGCTGGCGACGGTGCTGCCGATGGCGTGGCCCGCGCTGCGGCGCGACGACGGCTCGGTGATGGTGGGGTTGCAGAACGACACGCCCTCCGGTGACCTGAGCCGGGACCTGGCCGACGTGCTGCGGCGGGCGCTGACCGGCGAGCCGGGGCAGCCCGTGGCGGCGGAGCGGGTGCCGGGTGACGGGCCGCGGTTGCAGGACCTGCTGGACCCCGAGGCGCCGTTCACGCCGGAGGTGCACGACGGCTTCGAGTTCTGGGTGCCGAACGCGGAGAGCGCCGACGGCGCGGTCGCGGCCTCGCTGGAGCGGGCCAACGAAGCGGCGCTGCCGACGAGTCGGCTCACCGGTGTGGAGGCGGCCTACTGGTGCCGCACGCCGGAGAAGAACCACCTGCGGTGGGTCATGCCGCACCCGGAGGAGCGGCTGATGAACGCGCTGGCCCGGCTGCACGCCGCCGGGGCCTCGGGGCTCGGGGACGGGACGCGGCTGGTCGGTTCGTTCCGGGCGCACGGCCTGATGGTGCCGGTGTGGGACCTGCCGGGGGCGATGACGGCGGAGGACTGCGAGAAGCCCGCGGCGGCCTTCGCCGAGCGGTTGGGCGAGGCGCTGGCGGACGAGTCGCCGTTGACGGCGGACGAGCGACGGGCCCGCAGCGGTCTGACCAACCGGCAGATCACGCTGAGTTGACGTTCGCGGAGACGACGGAGATCACTGATTGAACGCTCAATGACTAGTGATTCTCGTCACAAGCGCCCTTCCAAGCCGCCTTTCTGGGGCTGAAAAGGGACGAGGGAATTTGCGAACGGCCCAACTCTTGTTACCGTTCTACAAGCCCGGTCGCTGGTGCATCCCCCGTCGCCAGCGACCGGGCTTTTCCATGCCCGCACGTGCCCTCGCCGCGCGTTTCCGGCGCACGCCCCCGGAGCACGCCTGCGCGGCCCGCCCGGCCCGCCCGGCAGCACGCCTCCGCAGCACGGCACCACGACCGCGCCGCACACACCGCGGCACGGCAGCACGCCCGCGCCGCACACACCGCGGCACGCGGACGACGCACGCCGCCCCGCGTGCCGCCCCGGGCGCTCCCGCCGCACGCGCCCCGTCACCCGTTCCGTGCCCGGACACCGCCGGGGCTCAGTGCGCGAGCCGGTCGCCGCTGTCCGGCGCGCTGATGCTGGCCTCGACGAGGACGTCGAGCAGCCCCTCGACGCCCGGCAGCCACGGCTCGTCGCCCTCGGGGGCCCGGAGCCAGCGCACCGGCCCGGCCGGGAGCCGCGTGGGGGGCAACGGCACGTAACCGCCGTCCCCGTGGAAGCGCAGCGAGCTGGGCACCCGGTCCCGCGTGTGGAGCAGCTCGCCCAGTTCCGGCAGGTCGTACGGCCGGACGAGCAGCACGAGCCGGCTGGGCGTGGCGAGGACGGGGCCGGTGCGCACCCGGAGGTCCTCGAAGGCGTCCAGGGCACGGAGGCCGGCGTCGAGCGGCAGACTCAGGGCGCACGGCGCCCGGCCGCCGGTGGCCAGGAGGACGGGCGCGTCGGGCCGCCGCGTCCACCACCAGCGGACCATGCGGGCGTCGGTCGTGGCCGCGAGCAGGTCGGGGTCGAAGGGGTGCGCTCCGGGGACCGCGCAGTCCGGCAGCCCGCAGGAACAGGCCATTTCCGCGTCGTCGGCCCGGCCGGTTCCACTCGTGGGCAGCAGCCGCCGGGAGGACCGCGCGGGCCGCTCCCTCGGTTCCGCCCCGGGGACCACCGGCCAGCGCCATCGGGTGGCGCAGGTCAGTGCGGCCGAACGCCGCCCCCTACGGGTGACACGTCGCCTTCCGAGGATCTCGCGCATAAGCGCTCGTTCCTTTCCGTAACGTCCGTAAACACCGGCAGCCCGAGGAACGGGGACTGCCGCATTGCGTCGTGCCGTACTGCGTGATGCCGTCGTGCCGTACTGCCGCCCACTCATCCGGCGCTGCGCACCGGTACCGGCTCTCACCACCGGGTGTGCGAGGCAGCGCATCATGCCGTTGGCCGTGCGTGGAACGTGGCGGGGGGTGGCGCGCACGTGGCGCTTGCGCTCTCTTCGTGCTGGGTCGTGCGTTCGGTTCGAACGTGCCTGACGCCCTGCTGGTTCGCCACTCGGGCAGGCGGGCACCCGGCTCACCGGGACGCCCGCGCCTCACCGACTACGACGCGCGGCTCCGCCGAAGGGTTCCACTCGGCCCAACTGCCCCGCGTCCGTCTGGTGATACGTACCCGGAACAGCCGTACGGCCGCTGCTGAGCCAGGCCAGTCGATCGTGAATATGCACAAGCCGGGTACTTTTCGCGCCATTCTGCGGGACACTGCAAGGGCCACCCCCGGGGCTTCGAGCCTCCTGGACACCAGCGCCCTGAACCGGGCAATGCTGGACATCGCGTCATCGCGACGTGTACATCTGGATGCATTGACAGCAGAGCGGCATGACATGGGGGTTTGCGATGCTTTTGCGAGAAATCACCCCTGACGAGAGCTGCTCCTCATGAGCACGCCCCATTCGTCAAAAGTGGCTGGAATCAATCCCCCTCCGACGTCGCCGGAGCAGACTAACCCGCCCACGGAAGCCGGTAGTTCGGCGGAGGTGCGCGCGTCGGAGGACACCGCCCCGCCCGGGGGCCCGATGGCCGGACTCGCGCCGCGTCGGCCCGGTGGCGCCGAGGAGACGCCCGAACACTGGTCCGGTCCCGTCGAGCAGTTGGCCGCCGTGCACGACCGCCTCGCGACCTGGGTCACGGACCTCACGACCCTGCACGAGCTGACGGAACGGCTCGCCCGCGCCGAGACGCTCGACGCCACCCTGGACGAGACGCTGCGCGGCGGCGCCGCCCTCGTCGGAGCCCGGCGCGGCCTGGTCGCCCTGGAGCCCGGCGACGGCCTGGGGCCGCGGCACACCGTGGGCCTCGGGCTGGGCCGGGCGGACCTCGGCCAGATCGAGACGGTTCCCGGCGCCGTCGTCACCCACGCGGACATCGGGAGCGAGCACGGCGTCGGCACCCGGCACCGGGAGGTCGCCGCCCGGCTCGGCTTCGCGGCGACGCATGCCGCCCCGGTGACGACCGAGGCCGCGGTGTCCCTCGGCGCGGCGATGTGGTTGTACGACGAACCCGCCACGCCCACCGAGCGCCAGCGCCACCTGCTGGGCCTCTACCTGCGGTGCGCGGCCGAGCACATCGCCCGCCGGCTCGACCTCAGCCGCGCGCGGGCGGCCGTCGCCGCCGTCCGCGAGGAGCTGCTGCCCGCCCGGCTGCCGAGGGTTCCCGGGGTCCGGATGGCGGTGCGGCACCGCACCGGCCCGCGAGGCGGCGGGGACTGGTACGACGTCCTGCCGCTGCCGGAGGGGGCGCTCGGGCTCTCCGTGGGCGGGGTCAGCGGCACCGGCCCCGGCTCGGTCGCCGTCATGGGGAGGCTGCGCGCGTCCCTGCGGGCCTACGCCGTGATGGAGGGCGAGGACCCGGTGGCCGTGCTGTCCGACCTGGAGCTCCTCCTGCGCCTGACCGAACCCGCGCGATGTGCGACGGCCCTGTTCGGGTACGCCGAGCCGAAGGCCCGGCGCGTCACGCTCGCGGGGGCCGGGCACTGTCCGCCGTTGATCGTCGGGCCGCGGCGGTGCGAGTTCGCCGAGACGACGCTCTCCGCCCCGCTGGGCATGCTCACCTGCTGGGAGGCCCCCAGCGTGGAGCTGAGCCTGACCGCTGGTGAAACGCTCCTGCTCTACAGCGACGGTCTGGTCCAGCGCACCGGCGAGCCGATGGACCGCGCCTTCGCCAGGCTGCGCTCCGCGGTGGTGGACGCCGCTCCGTCCGTCCGCGACGACCCCGAGGAGCTGACCGACCACGTCCTGCACACCGTGCTGCCGGACGGGCTGGCCGACGATCCGGGCAGTGAGGAGGACGTCGTCCTGCTGGCGGCCCGCTTCTGAACGCGGCCGGCCGGTAGCCGGGACCTCGCGCGGGCACCGCTGTACCGCCGCTTTCGTCACATACGGCACCCCTGGGGTACCCCTTCGCTCGGACATACGATGGATGGCGGCTTGAGTCCGATGCAAGGAGGCAGCGACGTGGCCGAGCAGCAGTCGCCGGAGACCCCGGAAGACGAGCAGCAGCCGATCGAGGGACGGAAGAACGGTCTGGAAACCAGCGTGTCCGACGAGCTCGCCGAGAACATGAAGACGGGGTGGGCCGACACCGAGCGGCGCGACCTCGAGCCGATCGCCCAGGCCCCGCACACGGCCCGCCGCCGGGCGGCGCTCTCCGCCCGCTTCCCCGGAGAGCGGCTGGTCGTTCCCGCGGGCAACCTGAAGACGCGCTCGAACGACACGGAGTACCCCTTCCGCGCGTCGGTCGAGTACGCCTACCTCACCGGTGACCAGACGCAGGACGGCGTCCTCGTGCTGGAGCCGCGCGCCGAGGGCGGCCACGAGGCGACGCTCTACCTGCTGCCCCGCTCGGACCGGGAGAACGGCGAGTTCTGGCTGGACGGCCAGGGCGAGCTGTGGGTCGGCCGCCGCAACAGCCTCGCCGAGGGCGAGCAGCTCTACGGCATCCCCTGCGCGGACGTCCGCGAGCTTCCCGGGAAGCTGCGCGAGGCCACCGGCCCGGTGCGCATCGTGCGCGGCCACGACGCCGGCCTGGAGCGGGCGCTGACCGACAAGGTCACCGCCGAACGGGACGAGCAGCTGCGCGGGTACCTCTCGGAGGCGCGGCTGGTGAAGGACGAGTTCGAGGTCGGCGAGCTGCAGAAGGCCGTGGACTCCACGGTGCGCGGCTTCGAGGACGTCGTCCGCGTCCTCGACCGGGCGGAGGCGACGTCCGAGCGCTACATCGAGGGCACGTTCTTCCTGCGCGCCCGCGTCGAGGGCAACGACATCGGCTACGGCTCGATCTGCGCCTCGGGCCCGCACGCGACGACGCTGCACTGGGTGCGCAACGACGGCCCGGTCAACTCCGGCGACCTGCTGCTGCTGGACGCCGGCGTGGAGACGCACAGCCTCTACACCGCCGACGTCACCCGCACGATGCCGGTCAACGGCACCTTCACCGAGCTCCAGCGCAAGATCTACGACGCGGTGTACGAGGCCCAGGAGGCGGGTATCGCCGCCGTCAAGCCCGGGGCGAAGTACCTGGACTTCCACCACGCCGCCCAGCGCGTCCTGGCCGAGAAGCTGGTCGAGTGGGGGCTGCTGGACGGCCCGGTGGAGAAGGCCCTGGAGCTGGGGCTCCAGCGGCGCTGGACGCTGCACGGCACCGGCCACATGCTCGGCCTGGACGTGCACGACTGCGCCGCCGCCCGCCGCGAGTTCTACGCCGAGGGCACCCTGGAGCCGGGCATGTGCCTGACCGTGGAGCCGGGCCTGTACTTCCAGCCGGACGACCTGACGGTGCCCGAGGAGTACCGCGGCATCGGGGTGCGCATCGAGGACGACATCCTCGTCACCGAGGACGGCAACCGGAACCTGTCCGCGGGGCTGCCGCGCACCTCGGCCGACGTCGAGGCGTGGATGGCGCGGCTGCGCGGCTGACGCGGTCAGCCCGTTCGAGTGAGCGGACCGGGCGTGCGGGAGGGGATCCCGCACGCCCGGTCCCGTCGTCTCCGGCGGTGCCGCCGACGCCGCCGACGGTGCCCGCCGAGGGGCCCGCTCGCTCGAACGGCCGCCGTCCGATGGCCCGCCGCCACGTCGGCGGGTGACATGGCTCCTGGACACGCCCCGACGTCTTCCGCGTGTCTCCGAGGAGCAACGACCATGCGTATACCGACCCTCCCGACCCTGGCCGCCGCCACCGCCCTGGCCGCCACGACCCTCCTGGGAACGGCCGCCGGCGCCGGTGCGGCGGACGGTGACGACGACGGATTCGGCGACCGGACCACGACGGACGACACCCGGGGACGCGGTGTCGTCGTCCAGCCGAGCCGAGTGGCACCGGGCGACGACTTCTCCGTCTTCGACGGCGGCAACTGCACGACCAAGACCGCCACGGCCTCCTTCACCCCACCCCCGGACGGCACCCGGCTGCCGAACCTCGACCTGAAACCGCTGGCCAACATGGTCGGTGCCACCGGCACCCTGCCCGAGGACACGGCCCCGGGCTTCTACAAGGTCACCGTCGAGTGCGCGGACGGCGAAGGCCCGTTCACCGGCAGCTTCACGGTGACGAAGCCCAAGCGCGACCGGGACGGCGAGCCCCGCGACACCAGGCACGACGGCGAGCCGACCGGGCAGGCGCACCACGACCTGACGCCCGACAAGGCACCGGACAAGGCACCCGGCAAGCTCCCGGAGACGAAGGACGGCGAGCCGGACACCCCGCGCGAGGGCGAGGACGAACACGACGCGGCCCGCCACCACGAGCCCCGGGACGAACGCCAGGGCGAGGAGCGGGCCAAGGAGCACGACGCGGGCCGCGACCGGCACGGGGACAAGGACAAGGGCAAGGACGCGGGCCGGCACGGCGGGGACGCCGACCGACACCACGACGGCGAGCACACCCCCGACCGGGACCGCGACCACCACCGGGACGGCGAGCACGCCGACCGCCACGCGGGCGACGGCTCCGAGGCGACGCGGCACCGCTCGCACGACGGCCCGGCGCCCAAGGGCAGCGTGGCGACCGGAGTCGGCGGAAGCACGGCCGCCGACACGACCGCGTGGGCTCTCGGCGGGGCGGCGACGCTCGGGCTGATCGGTGGAGCACTGTGGTATCGGCGCCGTGGGCGCGCCTAGCACCACCGACACACAGGCCGCACCGAGGCCCGTGCGCACCGGGTGGGCCGTCGCCGGGGGACGCTCCCCGCGACGGCCCGCCGCCGGTTCCGCCCGCCGCGCCGGTTCCGCCCGGCCGCGGTCCGACGCGCGGGCCGGACGGCGGGCCGGAGAGCGGGCCACCCGGCGCGCAGGAGGCGTGAGGGCGGCGGAGAGGGAGAGCGTTGCTGGGAGAGGCACTCGCCGCGGGCGGCTGGGGTCTGCTGGCCGGCTCGGCGCTGCTGGTCGGCGCCGCCATCGGCTACGGACTGCGGGTGCCGCCGCTCGTGGTCGCGCTGGTGATGGCGTTCGGCAGCGGCGTACTGATCTCCGCGGTCTCCTTCGACCTGATCGCCGACGCCCATGAGCAGGGCGGGCTGGTGCCGACGACGCTGGGCGCCCTCGGCGGCGCGGCCGTCTACACCGGGGCGAACGTCCTGCTCGCCCGGGGCGGCGCCCGGGACCGCAAGCGCTCCGGCGGGCAGCAGCCCTCGGAGAGCGAGCAGCCGGGTTCCGGCAACGCGATCGCGCTGGGTGCGCTGCTGGACGGCATCCCGGAGTCGGTGGTGATCGGGACGAGTCTGATCGGCCCCGGCGGGGTCAGCGCGGCGACGGTGAGCGCGGTGTTCCTCAGCAACGTCTCGGAGGGGCTCTCCAGCTCGGCGGGCTGGCGCCGGGCGGGCCGCGACCGCTCCTACGTGTTCGGGCTGTGGGGCGGGATCGCGGTGATCAGCGGCCTGTCGGCGGTGCTGGGCCGCACGGTGCTGGGCACCATGTCGGACGAGGTGCTGGCGGCTGGCAGCGGGGTCGCGGCGGGGGCGATCCTGGCCATGATCGCGGACACGATGATCCCCGAGGCGTTCGAGAAGGCGCACCTGGTCACCGGCCTGGTCACCGTGTGCGGCTTCCTGACCGCGTTTCCGCTGGCCCAGACCTGAGCCCGCCGCGGCCCAGACCGGGCCGGGACCGACCGCACTCCGGATCGCGCCCACCGCGCCGCGGTCCGGGCTCCCCGCGCCCCGGGCCGTGCCCGGAGGTGCTCAGCGGCGCAGCAGGTCGCGCACCCAGCCGTCGACCTCCGTGGTGAAGTCGCGGTGCTCGACGCCCTCGTGCCGGACCCGGTGGAGGTTCAGCGCGTCACCGCCGATGCGCTGGTCGGCCTCCAGCACGACCTCGACGCCGTCCGGTCCGGCCAGGAACGTCACCTCGAGCTGGTTCAGGGCCGCCGCGTAGCGCGGGGCGGGGTGCAGCTCGATCTCCTGGTAGAAGGGCAGCTTCTGGCCGGTGCCGCGGATGTGTCCCTTCTCCAGGTCCGAGTAGCCGCTTGAACACCATGCCGTCTCCGCCCCTTCGCGTCCGGAACGCCTCCTCGGCGGTGCGGCGGCCCCAGGGGGGCCGCCGCACACAGGTACCGGTCGGTGCCGGGGGCCATCCCGGTTCCCCGGGGAGCCCGGGCGCCGTCAGCGCGGCGCGGGGGCCTGGCCGTCGGCCTGCGCGGTGGGTGTGGAGCCGACCAGCTCCTCCAGCACGTCGCCCATGGTGACGAAGCCGAGGACGGCGCCCTTGTCGCCGGTGACGGCGGCGAGGTGCGTGCCGGCCGCCCGCATCGCGGTGAGGGCGTCGTCCAGCGGCGTGTCGATGCGCACCCGGATCACCGTGTGCAGGGCGCTGCGCGGGAACGGCCGGTCGCGGGCCACGCCGAGCGCGTCCTTGATGTGCAGGTAGCCCAGGACGGTGCCGCCGGGGCCGCTGACCGGGAAGCGGGAGAAACCGGAGGCCGTCGCCGTCCGCTCCAGCTCGGCCGGGGTGACGCCGTGGCCGACGGTCACCATGCGGCCGAGCGGCACGATGACCGTGCCGACGGGGCGGCGGCCCAGCTCCAGCGCGTCCCGCAGACGTGCGCTGTCGCCCGGTTCCAGGAGCCCGGCGGCGCTGGAGTCCTCCACCAGGCGGGCCAGCTCGTCGTCGGTGAAGACGGAGGCGACCTCGTCCTTCGGCTCCACCCGCAGCATCCGCAGCAGCACGTTGGCCAGCTTGTTGATGCCGAAGACGACGGGACGCATCACCCGCGTCAGGCCGACGAGGCCGGGGCCGAGCAGCAGCGCGGTGCGCTCGGGGGCGGCCAGCGCGATGTTCTTCGGCACCATCTCGCCGATGAGCATGTGCAGGTACGTCGCGAGCGTGAGGGCGATCGCGAACGCGATCGGGTGCACCAGCGCGTGCGGGACGTGCAGGGCCTCGAACGGCGGCTCCAGCAGGTGGGCGATGGCCGGTTCGGCGACCATGCCGAGCACCAGGGAGGAGACGGTGATGCCGAGCTGTGCGGTGGCCATGAGCACGGACACGTGCTCGAGACCCCACAGCACCGTGCGGGCGCGCTTGTTGCCCGCGCGGGCGAGCGGCTCGATCTGACTGCGGCGCACGGAGATGAGGGCGAACTCGGCGCCCACGAAGAACGCGTTGGTGAAGAGGGTGATCGCACCGATGGTGAGTTGCAGCGCGGTCATCGGGCGTCCTCCAGCAGGGGCTCGGCCCCGGCGCCGGCCGCCGGTGCGGGCACGTCGGCCTGCTCCTGGTGGCCGGCCTCGCGGGGGCCGGTGATGCGGATGCGGTCGGCGCGGTGGTGCTCGGTCTCGAGCACGGTCAGCTCCCAGGCGTCCAGCAGGACACGGTCGCCCTTGTCGGGGATGCGCTCCAGCCGCGTGGCGATGAGCCCGGCGAGTGTCTCGTAGGGGCCCTCGGGGGCGTCGAGGCCGATGGCGGCCAGTTCGTCCATGCGGACGCTGCCCTCGGCGTCCCACTCGGGCCGTCCGGCCTCCGTGCGCCCGGTGGGCAGCAGGCCGGGGTGCTCCTCGGGATCGTGTTCGTCGCGCACCTCGCCCACGACCTCCTCGACGATGTCCTCCAGCGTCGCGACGCCCGCGGTGCCGCCGTACTCGTCGACGACGACGGCCATGGTGCGGCTGCCGCGCAGCCGGTCCAGGAGCCGGTCGACGGGGAGGCTGTCCGGGACGAAGAGCGGCTCGGCGGCGAGTTCACCCACGGGGGTGAAGCCGCGCCGGGCCTCGTCCAGGGCGAGCACGTCCCGGACGTGGACGACGCCGATGACCTCGTCGAGCGTGTCGCGGTAGACGGGGAAACGGGACAGGCCGGTGGCGAGGGTGAGGTTGGCGGCGTCGGCGGCCGTGGCGCGGACCTCCAGGGCCTTCACGTCGACGCGGGGCGTCATGACGTTCTCGGCGGTCAGCTCGCCCAGGTGCAGGGTGCGCACGAAGAGCTCGGCGGAGTCGGCCTCGATGGCGCCCTCGGCCGCGGAGTGCTCCGCCAGGGCGACCAGCTCGGCGGGGGTGCGGGCCGAGGCCAGCTCCTCGGCCGGCTCCATGCCCAGGCGGCGCACCAGGCGGTTCGCCGTCTCGTTCAGGTGATGGATCAGCGGGGAGAACACGGCGGTGAAGCCGCGCTGCGGCCCGGCGACCACCTTGGCCACGGCCAGCGGACGGGAGATCGCCCAGTTCTTGGGGACGAGCTCACCGACGACCATGAGGACCACGGTGGAGACGACCACGCCCAGGGCGAGCGCCACGGTGGACGCGATGCCGCCGGACAGCCCCGCGGACTCCAGCGGGCCGCGCAGCAGCGCCGCCAGCGAGGGCTCGGCGAGCATGCCGATGACCAGCGAGGTGACGGTGATACCGAGCTGTGCGCCGGAGAGCTGGAACGTCAGCCGCCGGACGGCGCGGAGAGCGCCCTCGGCGCCGCGCTCACCGGATTCCGCGGCGCGCTCCAGCGCACCGCGCTCGACGGTGGTGAGGGAGAACTCGGCCGCGACGAAGACGGCACAGGCCAGAGTCAGCAGCAGGGCAAGCAGCAGAAGCAGCACTTCGGTCACCGTGCCACCCCCGCTTCCACCTGAGTCGTGGCTACGCAGGGCCTGGCACGGCCGGTACTGGGAGGTTCGCCCATGGCGGGACTATGGCTCCTTTCGGTCGGGCGGGAAGCCGATCACTGCCGATCGGTCGGTTGGGTGTGTCGGACGGACCGGCCCACGGGTGACAACACCGTACGGGCCGGAACACTGGTATGCCCGCTGCTAACAGTTCCTATCCGGGCATCGTAAAGGAAACGCAAATATTCGCGCGTGGCCTGCGCCACACGAGAGGGCGGGGATTCCGGGGCGAACGGCATAACAGCGGAGCTTCTCCCGCCATTCCCCGCGCAGTGGCGGCAAGCGGCCCAGGAACCCGCCCCCACACCGGGGTGAACTCCGTTCGGGCGCCTCACCAGCGGCTCACCACAGCGCACCGTGCCGGAGCCGGGCGACGTTCCCCGGCCTTTCCCGGACCTTTACTCACCCAGCGTTCCGCTCCGGTCACGCGGATCGCGGCTGGGCTTTCCGCCGCCCTTCATGATCACGGAACTGCCCCGCCTCCGGGACCAATTGGTACTGTCCCTTCGCACCCGCCGCCCCGCACACCAGTGCGGCCCCCCACGGCGCGCCCAGGAACCCCGATCGACGCCCCGCCGTCTCTTCGGGCGGGCGCCAGGCAGCGGTCTGTCGGGTCGGAAGCGGTCCGGCCACGTCGAGCCCCGGTCTCGGCAGGCCCCGAACGGAGGAAAGGCTCAGAGGTGGGCGATATACGCAGCGCGTCCCAGGCGGCCCCGGAGTCCGAGACGCCCTCGTGGGCCGCCGCCCCGGCGGAACCGGGCGAGGGGCGCCGGGCCGGGAGCAGACGCCGCAAGGGGCCGCGCTCCACCCGCCGCCGGGCCCTGCTGTGGACCGCCGGAGCGCTGTCCCTGCTCCTGCTCGCCGGCGCCGGCACGGCCGCCTACCTCTACCAGCGCCTCGACGGCAACATCGAGGGCTTCGACCTCGAACGCGGCCTCGACGAGGACAGCCGGCCCGCCAACCTGAGCCCCGGCGCGAAGAACATCCTCGTCGTCGGCTCCGACAGCCGCGAGGGCACGGGCGGCAAGTACGGCTCGGGCTTCGAGACCATGCAGTCCGACACCCTGATGATCGTGCACATCGCGGCCAACCGGGAGTGGGCCACCGCCGTCTCGCTGCCGCGCGACTCCTGGGTGGAGATCCCGGCCTGCGACAAGGGCGACGGCACCATGTCCGAGCCCCACCACTTCAAAATCAACTCCTCCTTCGCCATCGGCGGCCTCAGCGGCGACATCGAGGGCGCGGCCACCTGCACCGTGAAGACCGTCGAGCAGAACACGGGCCTGCGGATCGACCACTTCATGTCGCTGAACTTCAACGGGTTCAAGGGCATGGTCGACGCGCTCGGCGGCGTCGAGGTCTGCCCCGAGCAGGCCATCAAGGACAAGAAGGCCAACCTCGACCTGCAGCCCGGCTGCCAGACGCTCAACGGCGAGGAGTCGCT
The DNA here is from genome assembly GCF_019303475.1 of Streptomyces sp. JJ38. Lineage (GTDB taxonomy): Bacteria > Actinomycetota > Actinomycetes > Streptomycetales > Streptomycetaceae > Streptomyces. The sequence goes on along the minus strand of NZ_JABLSI010000029.1, from coordinate 52,503 downwards.
CGGCTACGTCCGCACCCGTTACGCCCTCGGCAACGGCAGCGACATCAGCCGCATCGGGCGCCAGCAGGAGTTCATGGAGACGCTGGCCAAGAAGGCCCAGTCCAAGCTGCGCGACCCCAAGGCGATGTTCGGCTTCCTGGACGCCTTCACCTCCAACCTCGCCACCGACAGCGCCCTCGACGGCGTCCGCCCCCTGTCCGACCTGGCCAGGAGCGTGCAGGGCATCCCCACCGACCGGCTGACGTTCATCACGGTGCCGAACTATCCCCGGGAACTGGACGTCCCCACCGACACGGCCAACGTCGTGTGGCAGTACCCGCAGACCGAGACGCTGTTCAGCAAGCTCGCCCGGGACGAGGAAGTGGACAAGGAGGCCCTGGAGGCCAGCGCCGAGGAGAGCCGCGACATCCGGCCCGGGCAGATCCGGGTCCAGGTGCTCAACGGCACCGGCGAGGCGGGCCGGGCCGGCGAGGTGGCCGAGGAGCTGCGGCGCGCTGGCTTCCAGGTCGTCGGGACCGGCAACGCGGCCGAACCGGCCGCCGAGACGGCCATCCGCTACCCGGAGGGCCTCGCGGCCACGGCGGAGGTCCTCGCGGGCCGGGTCCCGGGCAGCGAGCCGACCGTCGCCGAGCCCGGCGCGGCACCGGGCGTGATCATCCTCGTCATCGGCGACGACTTCCCCGGCCTGCGCGGCTGACCCGGGCCTTCCGGAGCGCTCCGGCGGGCCGTGTGCCCGCCGCCCGGTGCGCCCGGCGTGTCCTGCGCGCCCGTCAGACGTCGCGGAGGTTCTGCGGCGGGGCGAGGGTCGGCACCGGCCGGGCGCCGAGGGCGCGGCCGTACTCCAGAGCCTGGGCGTCCGCCAGGTAGGGCGAGAGCCGCAGCAGCACCCGCCCGGCGAGGAAGCCGCGCTCGGCCTTCGGCGGGATACCCCGGGCGTCCCGCTGCAACTGCTCGGCCCGCTCCCGCGCGGCCACGGCGTCGGGGAACACCTCGATGACGCCGCCGAGCGACACGCTGCCCGGGTCGTTGTCCACCACGAGACCGCCGTTGACCCTGCGGTCCTCGAAGGACAGCTTGCTCCGGTAGCCGTCCGCGTAGCCCAGCAACCGGTCCGGGTCGCCCGAACGGGTGACGACGCGGACCGACTCCACCGGAAGCCCGGCCTGCCGCAGCCGCCCCAGCGCCGCCTCCGCCTCGGAGGTCACCGGTGTCGTCGTCCGCGGCGGCGACTCCCGCCACGGCCGCGTCACTCCCCCGGACGCGTCGTCGTCCGGACCGCCCCGGGCGGAGCCCAGCGTCGCCCCCGCCACGACGCACGCGCCGAAGGTCACCAGCGCCGCGCCCAGCCACACCGCCCCACGACGCGTGAGCGCCCCGGCCCCGCGCGTCGTGTGCTCCGTCGTCCCGCGCGTCGTGTGCTCCGTCGTCCCGCGCGTCGTGTGCTCCGTCGTCCCGCTGCCCAACTCGTCACCGCCCCTGCGCTCGCCGCCCCTTGGCAGAGTAGTGCGCAACCGTGCCGCGGCGCGGCCCGTCACGCCGACGCGCGTGGCCGCCCGCCGGGGCCCCGGCCGCCCGCGCCGCCCGGTGGCCCGCGCGGACGGCAGCGTGGATCATCGCCCTATGAGCGCGGCCAACCCCCACGGCACGGCGGGCGCCGGCGCCCTGCGGCTCGCGGAGCGGCAGGGCCGCTGGGTGCTGTTCACGACGGTCCTCGGCTCGGGCATGGCGATGCTGGACAGCACCGTCGTCGGCGTCGCCCTGCCGCACATCGGCGCCGAACTCGACGCCGACCTGGGCGTGCTCCAGTGGACGGTCAACGCCTACATGCTCACCCTCGCCGGGCTGATCCTCCTCGGCGGGACGCTCGGCGACCGCTACGGGCGGCGCCGGGTCTTCCTCCTCGGCATCGTCTGGTTCGCCCTCGCCTCCGCCCTGTGCGGGCTCGCCTGGAACGCGGGTGTGCTCATCGCGGCCCGGGCGCTCCAGGGCGTCGGCGGTGCCCTGCTCACCCCCGGTTCCCTCGCCCTCATCCAGGCCACGTTCCGCCCCGACGACCGGGCCCGCGCCGTGGGCGCCTGGTCGGGCCTGGGCGGGGTCGCGGCCGCCGTCGGCCCCTTCCTCGGCGGCTGGCTCGTGGACGGTCCCGGCTGGCGCTGGGTGTTCCTGCTGAACGTCCCGCTGGCGCTGCTGTGCGTGCCGGTCGCCCTGCGGCACGTCCCGGAGAGCCGCGACCCGGCGGCCGAGGGCCGGTTCGACGTCACCGGGGCGGCGCTCGCGGCGCTGGCGCTGGGCGGCGTCACCTACGCGCTCATCGCGGCCCCGGAGGTGGGCGCCTCCGCCGCCGTCGTCGGCGCGGCCCTCGCCGGCGGCGTGCTCGCCGCCGTCTTCGTGTGGTGGGAGCGGCGCGTTCCGGCCCCGATGGTGCCGCCGAAGATCTTCACCTCACGCCAGTTCACCGCCGTCAACGCGGTGACCCTGTGCGTCTACGCGGCGTTCGGCGGGTTCTTCTTCCTGGCCGTCGTGCAGCTCCAGGTCTCGGTGGGCTACTCCGCGCTCGCCGCCGGGACGGCGCTGCTGCCCACCACCGTCCTCATGCTGCTGCTCTCGGCCCGGGCCGGGGCGCTGGGCAGCCGCATCGGGCCGCGCATCCCGCTCACTGTCGGACCGCTGCTGTGCGCGGGCGGCATGGTGCTGATGACGCGCGCGGGCCCGGGCGCGTCGTACGTGTCCGACGTCCTGCCCGCGCTGCTCGTCCTCGGCTCGGGCATGGTCCTGCTGGTGGCGCCGCTCACCGCGACGGTGCTGGCCTCGGTGGACGTGTCCCGTGCCGGGCTGGCCAGCGGCGTCAACAACGCCGTGGCCCGCGCCGCCGGGCTGGTCGCGGTGGCCGCCCTGCCGCTGCTGGCCGGGATGGGCCCCGAGTCCTACCGCGACCCCACGGTGTTCGACGCGGCGTTCGACCGCTCGATGCTGTACTGCGCGCTCGTGCTCGTCGTCGGCGGTGCGCTGGCCTGGCTGACCGTCCGCGGCGACGTCCTGGAGACCGGCGACGCCCCCGCGGCGGAGCCCGGGGCGCCGCCGCCCCACCACTGCACCGCCGAGTGCCACACCCACTGCGGCGTCGCCGCCCCGCCCCTCGACCCGGGGCACGTCTCCGAGCCGCATCCGGGCGGTGAGCCGGAACGACGGTGACGGCACGGCCGTGGCCCGCGGACCGGCGGGACGTCGGCGGGGGCGCGCCCAGCGGGGCGTCGGTGGGCGTCAGCAGGGCGTCGTCCGCAGCAGCGAGTCGTCCCGCAGCTTGAGGATCTTGTCGAACGTGACGACGGCCCCGTCGCCGGGGCCGTTGCGGTAGCGGACGTGATCCGCGAGCGCGTTGATGAGGAACAGCCCCCGCCCGTGCTCCGTCTCATCGGGCTCGGCCGGGCCGCCCGCCATGACCGGCGGGACGAAGCCGGGCCCGTGGTCGGTGACCTCGATGCGGCACACGTCCCCGTCCAGATACGCCGTGACCCGGTAGCGCTCCCCGTGGCCCGGACCGCCGCCGTGCTCGACGGCGTTGGCACACGCCTCGGAGAGGGCCACGGAGAGTTCGTACGCGACGTCCGCCTCCACCCCCGCGGTCTCCATCGCACCGAGCAGGAGCCGGCGCGCCAACGGCACGCTCGCAGCCTCGCGCCGCAGGTGAAGAGACCACCAGATGCTCATGCTTCGGCCTCCCGGCTGCGGCTCGACGAACCGAGGCTTGACGTACGGATACGTATTGCCCTTCTCCACGCACAGTAAGCATGGCCCGCGCGGCAGAACGCTCAATCGGCCGATCCCGGTCGAAAGGCGGGCCCAGGCCGCCAACCGGGCCCCTGCCCGGCGGCTCGGCGGTGCCCCGGTGAGATGATGTGGCCGCCATGGACGTGCCCGTCGCGCGCGCGAGCGCCGATCTGCGACTTCTCCGGGCCGCGGTGTTCACCGCGGCCTGTGTCGTGCTGTCGGCCGCCGGGCACGTGCTGGCGGCCGGGGCGACGGTTCCCCTGTGGGCCTTCGGCGCCGCCGCCGCGCTCGTCTTCGCACTCGCCGTACCCCTGGCCGGGCAGGAGCGCTCGCTCCCCGGGATCGCGGCGGGACTCGCGGCCGGGCAGGTGGGCCTCCACGTGCTCTTCGCCGGCGCCCAGCTCTCCGAGCCGGCCGTCGGTGCCCCGGCGGCGACCGGAGCGGCACCGGCCTCCGGTGGCCTCGCCGCCCTCGCCCAGCGCCTCCTGTGCAACGGCGCCTCCGCGGCGCCGCTCAGCGAGGCCGAGGCCCGCCGCGTCCTCGACGACGCCGGGCTCGGCGGACTCGCCGCGGCTCAGACCCCGCCCCCGGCCCCGGGCGCCGGGCACCACGCGGCTCCCCTGCTCGATCTGACGTCCTGGCCCATGCTGCTGGGGCACCTGCTGGCCGCGCTCGCCGCGGGCTGGCTGCTGCGCTGCGGTGACGCCGCGCTGTGGCGGCTGGTGCGGCTGTCGGCGACCGCCGTGGACGGACTGCTGCTGCGCGTGATGCGCGTCGCCCTGGCCTGGCTGCGGCTCGGCGGGGGCGCGACGGGCGCGGTCGTCGGCGTACCGGCGCCGGGTGCCGGTGACGAGCTTCCGGACGAGCCGCGGCCGCTGCGGCACAGCGTCATCCGCCGCGGCCCGCCGACGTCCCCCCGCGCGTACGCGCTCGCGGCCTGACGCGTCCCCTCCGCCGGTTGCCACCGGCGTGCCCTCGACCGGGCGCCCCCGACTCCGCCCCGACGGCGCTCGGACAGCGCCCTGACGGTGTCTCGACGGCGCCTCGACGGCGCCTCCCGGGAGGGCTCGGACGCTCCGGGCAGGCCGGGCGCTACCGCGGACCGTGCCCTGCCCAGACCCGCTTCCGGCACACCGGCGTGTGCGCGCCCGGACGCGCGGTCATCCGACCCACCCTCTCCGGAGAGCCTTCATGAACACCTTCCCGCACCGTCTCACCGCCATCGGCGCCGTCGCCGCCGCGGCCGTGCTCGCCACCGCCGCCCCGGCCCTCGCCCACGTCACCGTCGACCCGAAGACGACCCCCGGCGGCGGCTACGCGACGGTCAACTTCAAGGTCCCGAACGAGCGGGACAACGCCTCCACCGTGAAGCTGGAGGTCACCCTGCCCAAGGAGCACCCGCTCTCCTCCGCCATGCCCGAGCCCGTGCCCGGCTGGGACGTCGAGGTCGAGGAGGCCAAGCTCGACACGCCGCTGGAGGTCCACGGCAAGAAGATCGACGAGGCGCCCAGCAAGATCACCTGGACGGCGACCGACAGCGGCATCGCGCCCGGCACCTTCCAGCGCTTCCCCGTGTCCCTGGGCCGCCTCCCCGAGGACGCCGACCGGCTCGTCTTCAAGGCGATCCAGACCTACGACGGCGGCGAGGTCGTGCGCTGGATCGAGGTCCCCGAGGAGGGCGGCGAGGAGCCCGACAGCCCGGCGCCCGTCCTGAGCCTGACCGAGGGCGAGGGCCACGGCCACCACGGCGGGAACGCCGAGGAGATCGTGGGCGAGGACCCGGACCCCGTCGCGGACACCACGGCCGCCGAGGACGACGGCACGACCGACGCCACCGCCCGCGTCCTCGCCGTCATCGGCATCGTGGTCGGCCTCGGCGGCGTCGCGTTCGGCGTCCTCGCCGGACGGCGCCGCGACGCCTGACGGCCCAACCCGCCCACGGGCACCGGCGGGCCCGGCCGACGCGCCGGGCCCGCCCCACCCGCCGACCGGCCCCCGGCAACGTACGCGCAGCACTCACCAAGGACACCTTCATGCACTTCGGTACCCCACGCCGCCGTCGCGGCGCACTCGCACTCGCCCTCGCCACCGTGCTCGCCGTCGGCGCCACCGCCTGTGGCTCCGGCGACGACCAGGGCGACGGCGGCACCCCCGCCGTCGAGGTCTCCGGCGCGGCCGACGCGTCCAAGGCGACGGTCCTCGACAACCCCTTCGACAAGCCCGATCTCGTCCTGACGGACACCGAGGGCGAGGAGTACAGCCTCGTCGAGCAGACGGCGGGCAAGCCGACGCTCCTCTTCTTCGGCTACACCAACTGCCCCGACGTCTGCCCCCTGACGATGGGCAACATCGCCCTGGCCGAGTCCCAGCTCACGCCGGAGCAGCAGGACGAGCTCCAGGTCGTCTTCGTCACCACCGACCCCGAGCGGGACACGCCGGAGGAGCTGGGCACCTGGCTCAAGGGCGTGGTGCCCGGCGCCGTCGGACTGACCGGCGACTTCGCCACCATCCAGGCCGGAGCCCGCACCCTCGGCATCAGCGTCGAGCCCTCCACGGTGCGGGAGGACGGCGAGGTCGAGTCCGTGCACGGCTCGCAGGTCGTCTACTTCTCGCCCGAGGACGACAAGGCCCGCGTCGTCTACACCGAGGACGTGCCCCTCGCGACCTACGAGAAGGACCTGCCGAAGCTGGTCGAGGGGAAGCTGCCATGAGCCGGACGCCCCGCACCCGTACCGTCGCGGCCTCCGCGCTGGCCCTCGTCGGCGCCCTGGTGCTGGCCGCCTGCGGCACCTCCGGGCCCGAGCCGGAGACCGTCGAGGGCAGCGCGTACATGCCCGAGCCCGTCACCGCGAAGCTCGCGGCCGGGTACGTCACCCTCACCAACGAGGGCGACGAGGACGACGCGCTCATCTCCGTCAGCAGTGAGCTGTCCGACGACATCACCCTGCACCGCAGCGTCGACAACACGATGAGGAAGGTCGACTCCCTCGCCATCCCGGCGGGCGGGAAGGTCGAACTGCGCACCGGCGGCGACCACCTGATGTTCCACGACCTGACCCGCCTGCCGCGCGAGGGCGACACCGTGACGGTGGAGCTGCGCTTCTCGAAGTCCGACCCGCTGACGCTGGAGGTGCCGGTCAGGGCGAAGACCTACCAGCCGGGCACGGACGGTGTGGAGCACCCCGAGCACGCGGACGGCGACGGCGACGGCGGGCACACCGGACACGGCGGGCACGACAGCCACGGCGGGCACGACGGCCACGGCGGGCACGGGTGAGGGACCGCCGGACATGACCGCCACCGTTCCGCCGCCGCTCCGCCGGCCGTTCGGCGGGTTCGTGCTCGCCGCCCTGGTCTGCGCGGCCTTCCTGGCCGCGCTGGCCTGGGCTCCCCCGGCCGCCGCGCACGCGACGCTCACGGAGTCCGACCCGGCGGAGGGCTCGGTGGTGGCGCGGGCACCGGACGCCGTCACCCTCACCTTCACCGAGGACGTCGCCGTGTCCGACGACGCCGTCCGCGTCCTGGACCCGCGAGGCGAACGCGTCGACGAGGGCGGGGCGAAGCAGCCGGAGTCCGGCACCGTCAGCGTCGCGCTGCGGCCCGGCATCGCGGACGGCACGTACACCGTGACCTGGCAGGCCGTCTCGGCCGACAGCCATCCCATCGCGGGTGCCTTCACCTTCTCCGTCGGCGCCCCGTCCGAGACCACCGTCGTCCTGCCCGGACAGGTGGTCGGCGGGGGCACGGTGGGCCTGCTCTACGACGTGGCCCGCTACGCCGCGTACGCGGGCTTCACACTGCTGGTCGGCGGCACGGCCTTCGTCCTGCTCTGCTGGCGCGACGGCGCCTCCGCCCGCCCGGTCCGGCGGGTGGTGGTCACCGGCTGGGTGACGCTGTTCGTGGCCACCCTCGCGCTGTTGCTGCTGCGCTCCCCGTACACCACGGGCGGCGCCGTGGCGGACGCCCTCGACCTCGGCGGCATGCGCGAGGTGCTGGAGACGAAGACGGGCTCCGCCCTCGTCTCCCGGCTCGTCCTGCTGGGCGCGGCGGCCCTGTTCGTCACCGTCCTGTTCGGCGCCTTCACCCGGCCCCGCCCGGCGGCCGAACGGCGCGACCTGCTGTTCGGGCTCTGCCTGGGCGGCGGTGTGGTCGCGGCGGGCCTCGGCGGCACGTGGGCCATGTCCGAGCACGCCTCCACCGGGCTCCAGCCGGGCGTGGCCATGCCCCTCGACGTCGTCCACCTGCTGTGCGTCGCCGCCTGGCTGGGCGGTCTCGCCACCCTGGCCGCCGTCCTGCGCTGGGGGCCGGCCCTCCCCCGCTCCGCCGCCCACGCCTTCTCGCGGCTCGCGTTCGTCAGCGTGCTGCTCCTCGTCGCGACGGGGCTGTACCAGTCCTGGCGGCAGGTGGGCTCGTGGTCGGCGCTCACCGGGACGGACTACGGGCGGCTGCTCGTCGTCAAGGTGCTGCTGATCGCCGTCCTGGTGGGGGCGGCCGCGCGCTCCCGGCGCTGGACGGCGAGACTCGGTGAGGCGGCCCGGGCCCCCTCACCGGCACCGCGCGGCGGGGACGGCGCCGGGAACGACACCGGGAACGACACCGAGGACGACGCCGCGAACAGCGCCGGGGACGACGTCACGCCTGAGCGGGCCCGACAGCTCGCCCGGCAGCGGGCCGCCGTGGCGGCCGCCCGGCGCCGACGGGACCTGGACGCCGACGTTCCGCGCGCCGCGCTCCGGCGCTCCGTCCTGGCGGAGGCCGCCGTGGCTGTCGTCCTGCTCGCCGTCACCACGGCGCTGACCGGCACCCAGCCGGCCCGCACCGAGGCCGCCGCGGCGGCCGAGGCGGAGGCCGGACCCGTCCGGCTGAGCGTGCCCTTCGACACCGGCGGCCCGGACGGCCGGGGCACCGCCACCCTCGAACTCGCCCCGGGCCGAAGCGGCGAGAACACCCTGGACCTCCGCACCGACGTGGCCGCCGAGGAGGTCCGCGTCGCGCTGACGCTGCCCTCCCGGGACATCGGCCCGCTGACGGTCACCCCCGAACGCGCGGACGCCGCCGGGCGCGTGTGGACGGCCACCGGCGTACGGCTGCCGCTGGCGGGTGAGTGGGAGGTCGCCGTCACCGTCCGCACCTCGGACATCGACCAGGTCACCGAGAAGAAGACCCTCAGGATCGGCTGAAGCGAAACTCATGAACCAGTCACACGACGCAGGCGGGGACTCCCCCGCGCACGACGACATCGACGAGGGCGCCGCGCGGGACCGGGCCGGCAGCGCCTCCTCCGCGGCCTCTCCCACCGCCTCTCCCCCCGCCTGTCCGGCTGTCTCTCCGGGCGTCTCCCGGCGGCGGCTGCTCGGCACGACGGGCGCCGCGGGGGCGGTCGGCCTGGCGGCCGGGGCGGCCGGCGGGGTGTTCGGGCACGCGGCCACGCGACCGGAGCCGCCGACGGCGTTGAACAGCGTCGGCGGCACCGAGTACGCCTTCCACGGCCGGCGGCAGCCCGGCATCGTCGAACCGCTACAGGCCCACGGTCACCTGGTGGCCTTCGACCTGGCGCCCGGCGCCGGGCGGCGGGAGGCGGCGGCGCTGCTGCGGCGCTGGTCGCGGACGGCCGCCACGCTCATGGCGGGCCGGACGCCGCAGGACGGGGACGCGACGCCCACCGGTATCGCACTGGACGCCGGACCGTCGGCTCTGACGATCACCTTCGGACTCGGCGCGACCTTCTTCGACCGCACCGGGCTGGCCGACGCCCGTCCCGCCGCGCTCGCCCCGCTGCCCGCCTTCTCCGCCGACGCGCTCGACCGGCGGCGCTCCGACGGCGACCTGTGGGTGCAGATCGCCGCCGACGACGCCCTGGTGGCCTTCGACGCGCTGCGCCTCGTCCGGCGACAGGCGGGCGACGCCGCCCGCGTCCGCTGGCACATGACCGGCTTCAACCGGACCCCCGGCGCGACCGCCGAGCCCCGGTCGCAGCGCAACCTCATGGGCCAGGTGGACGGCACGAACAACCCCAGGCCCGGCGATCCGGACTTCGACGCCCGGGTCTTCGTGCCCCGGGAGGGCGGGGACGGCCGCCACCCCGCGTGGATGGCCGACGGCTCCTACGCCGTCGTCCGGCGCATCCGGATGCTGCTGGACGCGTGGGACGAGCTGCCGCTCGACGGGCAGGAGAAGGTGATCGGCCGCCGGAAGTCCGACGGCGCGCCACTGTCCGGGGGCCGCGAGACGACGCCCGTGGACCTGGAGAAGCGCACGGCCGGGGGCGAACTCGCCGTCGCGGCGAACGCGCACGTCCGTGTCTCGGCGCCGGAGACGAACGGCGGCGCCGCGATGCTGCGGCGGTCGTACTCCTACCAGGACGGGCAGCGCCCTGACGGCACGGTGGACGCCGGTCTGCTGTTCGTCGCCTGGCAGTCGGACCCGCTGCGGGGCTTCGTGCCGGTGCAGCGGAAGCTGGACCGCGGCGACGCGTTGTCCGAGTTCATCCGGCACGAGGCCAGCGCCCTGTTCGCCGTCCCGCCGGCGCCGGCGGAGGGCGAGTACGTGGCCCAGCCGCTGCTGGAGGGCTGAGCCCGGCCGCGGTCGGCCGCCCCCTCCGGCCCGGCGGGAGGGCGCGTCCGGCCCCGGCGGGAGGGCGCGTCCGGTGTGGCTCGGGTGAGACGGCGGGGCGCGGGGCGCCCGGATGCGCCTACTGTTGCGACATGTCACCTGCCAGCCGCTACACCTATCTGGGCCCCGAGGGAACCTTCACCGAGGCGGCCCTGCGCTCCCTGCCGGAGGCCGCCACCCGGCAGCTCGTGCCGATGGTCTCGGTGGCCGCCGCCCTGGACGCCGTGCGGGCCGGGGAGGCCGCCGGGGCTCTCGTGCCCATCGAGAACTCGGTGGAGGGCGGTGTCACGGCCACGCTGGACGAGCTGGCGTCCGGCGAGCCGCTGATGATCTACCGCGAGGTGCTGCTGCCGATCGCGTTCGCGCTGCTGGTGCGGCCGGGTACCGCGCTGGAGGACGTCAGGACGGTCACGGGGCACCCGGTGGCCCAGCCGCAGGTGCGCAACTGGCTGGCGGCCAAGCTGCCGGAGGCGGTCTGGGAGTCGGCCGCGTCGAACGCGGACGGCGCGCGGCTGGTGCGCGAGGGACGGTACGACGCGGCCTTCGCCGGGGAGTTCGCGGCGGCCACCTACGGGCTGGAGGCGCTCGTCACGGACATCCACGACGCCGAGAACGCGGTGACGCGGTTCGTGCTCGTCGGCCGCCCGGCGCGTCCCGCCGCCCCGACCGGCGCGGACAAGACGTCGGTGGTGATGTGGCTGCGCAAGGACCACCCGGGCGCGCTGCTGGAGCTGCTGCACGAGTACTCGTCGCGCGGAGTCAACATGATGCGCATCGAGTCGCGGCCCACGGGCGAGGGCATCGGCCGGTACTGCTTCTCGGTGGACTGCGAGGGGCACATCCAGGACCGCAGGGTGGCCGACGTGTTGATGGGGCTCCGGCGCTCCTGCCGCGAGGTGCGGTTCCTGGGTTCGTACCCGCGCGCCGACGCGGTGCGGCCCACGCTGGAGCAGGGCACGACGGACGCGGATTTCACAGCCGCCGCGGACTGGGTGCTGCGCTGTATGGACGGCCGCGGCTGAGCCGCCGCCGGTCGTCGGCGGTCGTCGGCGGTCGTCGAAGGTCGTCGAAGGTCGTCGAAGGTTGCGGAACGCAGTGGGAAACGTCCGGGGACCGACGGGGAAACAGGCCGGGGGGCCAAGTTATCCACAGGCTGGGGGCATTCTCCTGTGTATAAGTCGACCCGAGTGCGATGGTGACGGGCGGGCACGGCCCGGCTCGGTGGCGGCAGAGTCAACGCGGCGACGGCGCAGCACACTTCACCGTGAGGCGCGTCACAGCCGTACCCCTCTTTCGGGTAGGGGTTTCGAGTTTGACCGACGAATTGTCCGAAGTGCCCCCGCGTGGCAGCCCTCGCCACACCCAGGATTCCCCGCCTCAAACCTGTTCCGATCATTTCCACAGCAGACGCGAACACCCTGTGGATATCTTTGCCGACCCCCCGTGACCTGTGGATAAGCCTGTGGCGAACACGGCGGAATTCCCTTCGCTCGCGATCGGCAAAGACGATCAAAAGGGGCATAGAACCACCAAACGGGATATCGGTTAGAGCTCCCCTTCCACACCCCGGTAGCCTGGGGGGGTGATTGACCTTCGCCTGCTTCGTGAGGACCCAGACCGTGTGCGCGCCTCCCAGCGCGCCCGAGGCGAGGACGTCGACGTCGTCGACTCGCTCCTGGCCGCCGACGAGCGGCGCAGGTCCTCCAGCGCCCGCTTCGACGCGTTGCGCTCCGAGCAGAAGCAGCTCGGCAAGCTCATCCCCAAGGCCACCGGCGAGGAGAAGGCCGAGCTGCTGAAGAAGGCCGCCGAGCTCTCGGCCGCCGTCAAGGCCGCGGACGCCGAACAGGACGAGGCCGCGGGCCTGACGCAGGAGCTGCTGGGCCGCCTCGGCAACCTCGTCCACCCCGACGTCCCCGTCGGCGGTGAGGACGACTTCACCGTGCTGGAGACGATCGGCACCGCCCGGGACTTCGCGGCCGAGGGCTTCGAGCCCAAGGACCACCTGGAGCTGGGCCAGCTCCTCGGCGCCATCGACGTCGAGCGTGGCGCGAAGGTGTCCGGTTCGCGCTTCTACTACCTCACCGGCGTCGGAGCCCTGCTCGAACTGGCCCTGGTCAACGCGGCCATCGCGCAGGCCACCGCGGCCGGCTTCACCCCCGTGCTGACGCCGGCGTTGGTCAAGCCGCGTGCCATGGAGGGCACCGGCTTCCTCGGCCAGGCCGCGCAGGACGTCTACCACCTGGAGAAGGACGAGCTCTACCTCGTCGGCACCTCCGAGGTCGCGCTCGCGGGCTATCACATGGACGAGATCCTGGACGCCTCCCGGCTCCCGCTGCGCTACGCGGGCTTCTCGCCCTGCTTCCGCCGCGAGGCCGGCTCCTACGGCAAGGACACCCGGGGCATCTTCCGGGTCCACCAGTTCGACAAGGTGGAGATGTTCTCCTTCGTCGCCCCGGAGGAGGCCGAGGCCGAGCACGCCCGCCTGCTGGAGTGGGAGAAGCAGTGGCTGACCTCGCTCGAACTCCCCTTCCAGGTCATCGACGTGGCCTCGGGCGACCTGGGCTCCTCCGCCTCGCGTAAGTACGACTGCGAGGCCTGGATCCCCACCCAGGGCAAGTACCGCGAGCTCACCTCCACCTCCAACTGCGACGAGTTCCAGGCCCGCCGGCTGTCGGTGCGGATGCGCGACGGCAAGCAGGTGCGACCGCTGGCCACACTCAACGGCACGCTGTGCGCCGTCCCCCGCACCATCGTGGCGCTGCTGGAGAACCACCAGCAGGCCGACGGCTCGGTGCGGGTGCCGGAGGCCCTCCGCCCCTACCTGGGCGGCCGGGAGCTGCTGGAGCCCGTCGCCTCGTGAGCTTCCCCTACCGGCTGGTGGCGACGGACCTCGACGGCACCCTGCTCCGCGGGGACGAGACGATCTCGCCCCGCACCCGGAAGGCGCTGACCGCCGCCACGGACGCCGGCGCCGCGCACCTCGTCGTCACCGGCCGCTCGGTGCCCTGGGCGCGCCACATCCTGGACGCCCTGGACTACCGGGGGCTGGCCGTCTGCGGCCAGGGCGGGCAGGTCTACCACGCGGGCGAGCACCGGCTGCTGACCTCCGTCACCCTGGACCGCCGGCTCGCCCGGCACGCGGTCGAGCGGATCGAGGCCGAGACCGGCCCCCTCCTGCTGGCCGCCGCCCGGGACGGGCTGGACGGCGACGTCCTGGTGGAGACCGGCTACCGGGTCCAGGAGGGCCCCCTGCCGGTGCTGCCGTGCCCGGAACGGGACGCGCTGTGGGCCGCGCCGCTCAGCAAGCTCTACCTCCAGCACCCGCGCCTGTCGGACGACGTCCTCACCAAGCTCGTCCGGCAGACGGTGGGCGCGCTGGTCGGCGTCACCATGGCGGGCCCGGGGATCGTCGAGCTGCTGCCGCCGGGGCTCACCAAGGCCACCGGGCTCTCCCTCGCGGGCCGTCGGCTGGGGGTGCGCGGTGCGGAGACCATCGCCTTCGGCGACATGCCCAACGACGCCCCCATGTTCGCGTGGGCGGGCTACGGCGTCGCGATGGCGGGGGCGCACGCCGAGCTGATCGAGGTGGCCGACGAGGTCACCGCCTCCAACGAGGACGACGGCATCGCCCTCGTGCTGGAGCGTCTGCTCGACGGCGGCGTCCCCGGAGCGTAGGAACCGCCACGCGTCCTCCGCTGCGTGACGTTACGCTCGCGCCATGACGCGCACAGTGGTGATCAGCGGTGGCGGCAGCGGCATCGGCCTGGCGACGGCCCGGTGCTTCGCGGCCGAGGGCGACCAGGTGGTCCTGGCGGGGCGGCGCGGCGAGGTGCTGGAGCAGGCGGCCGCCCAGGTACCCGGGGCCCTGGCCGTGCCGGCGGACCTCGCCACGGCGGAGGGCGCCCGGCGGCTCGCCCGGACGGTGGCGGAGGAGTGCGGCGCCGTCGACGTCCTCGTGCACAGCGCGGGCGGCAACGGCCGCCTGGAGTCCGAGCCCGAGGGCCTGGACCGCGAGGATCCGGTGGCCTCGGCCGAGCACGACTGGACGCTGAACTTCCGGCTCAACACGCTGACGGCCGTCCTGCTCACCGAGGCCCTGCGGGACCGGCTCGCCTCCCCCGGCGGCCGGGTGTTGTTCCTCAGCTCCATCGCGGCCTATCGCGGCTCGGGCTCCGGCGCCTACGCGGCGAGCAAGGCCGCGCTGCACCCGTACGCCTTCGACCTGGCCCGGACACTGGGCCCCCGCGGCGTCACCGTGAACGTGGTGGCGCCCGGCTACGTGGAGTCGACCGAGTTCTTCGGCGAGGGGCTGCCGCGCGAGCGCCACGAACGGCTGGTCGACGAGACCTTCAACGGCCGTCCGGGCACGCCGGGCGACGTGGCCGAGACGCTGCACTGGCTGGCCTCGCACTCCGCCGGGCACATCACCGGCCAGGTCATCCAGGTCAACGGCGGGGCGCACCTCGGCCGCTGAGTGCGGCGGCCGAGGTGCGCGCCCCGGCTGAGGTGCCCGGCTGACGTGCCCGGGGTTCACGGGAGCCGGATGCACGAGGTCGGGTCTTGAGGGCCGGGGGACGGGCGCCCGTCACGCCGGCCGGGTCACGCGGACCGGGTCACGCGGGCTGTGGCACCCGGGGCGGACGGGTGAACTCGGGGGCCTTCAGCTCCGCCGCCCCGGCCGGCACCGGCACGGCGGCGAAGATCCGGGCCTGCTCCGCGGCGAGTTCGGCCTTGCGCTCGGGAGAGGTGCTGGGCAGGCGCAACTCCTCGTACAGCGGGTGGGTCAGCTCGGCTGCCCACTTGCTCGCCGGGGTGTGGAGCTGGACCTCGAACTTGTGGCCCCACATGGGGTCCTTCCACGCCGCGTTGATGGCCTTGTAGCCGGTGCGGTTCTTCCACGTGTTGGCCCAGCGCACGCTGTCGTGACCCCAGTGGACGAGCATGTGCGAGGCCTCGCGGGCGCCCTCGGTGTACTCCCCGTCCTGCCACACGAGGGTGTAGCGCACGGAGTCGTTGAGGTCGTCCAGGGCCTCGTGCACGGTCTGGTTCGGGTCGTCCTTGAGCCAGGTGGCGATCTTGCGCTTCGTGGACTCCTCGGACTTCAGCCGGTAGTCGAAGCCGACGAGCTCGGCACCGGTCCACGCCGCGACGGTACGGATCTGGGGGCTGATGGTCTTCTCGGCCTTCGCCGCACGGTTCAGGAAGGCCTCGACCGCGGCGTTCTGGCTGGCGTCGAGACGGAGGTCGCCCTGCCGCCAACCGTCCTTCTGCGCAGCCGCGGCCTCCCCCGCGGTGGCGTCGGACGGGTCGCCGACGGGCAGCGGCTTGGCCTTGACGGGCTTCCCGATCAGGGCGCCGGAGGCGGCGGGCGAGTCGAGGGCGAGGGCCCCGGGCGCCGAGGCGAGGCCGAGGGCGGCGGCGAGTACGGCACCGGTCAGGGCGCGGCCGGCGGAGCGGTTCCGCGTGGCGGAGGAGGGAGTGGTCATCGGCGTACATCCCAACGAGGAGGGAGCAGATCCGCCGCGTATAACGGCGGAGGCCGATGACCGTCACGGACGCTACTCCTGATGGCCGGTCAGTGATGGCCGGATGCTTGCGCCGGTTTCACGTGAAACCGGCGCAAGCTCACTCCTCTCCGGTCAGCGTCAGCACCTTGAGCCGCCGCGCGGCGTACCAGGTACCCAGCGCCGTCACCGCCGTGAGGAGGACCGCTGCCACGCCGAGGCCGACCTCAGCCGTGACGCCGGCGCCGCTGCCCACCACCTCCTCGGCGACGGACAGACCCCACTGCTGGACACTCAGGGCACGGGCGCCGGGCACGAAGGAGCCGAACAACGCCTCCCAGAGCAGCGCGTAGACGAGGCCGAACACGACGGCGTGCCGGGTGACGGTGCCCAGCAGGAGGAACAGGGCGCTGTAGGCGATGGAGGCCACCACGGCCGCGATGGCGAAGGCGACGGCGATCTGCTGGCTTCCCCCGACGAGGATGAGCCCCGCCAGCAGGATCGGGACGGCCGAGAACGTCATCGTGACGGCGACGGCCACATACAGCTTCGTGGTGATGACCGTGCTCCGCTTCACCGGCTTGGAGAGCAGATAGACGATGGAGCCGTCGTCGATCTCGGGGCCGATGGCGCCCGTTCCGGCGATGACGCCGATGAGCGGGACCATCGTGGCGAGGGCGAAGCCCCGCAGCAGTTCCACGGCCACCTCGTCGTCGGCGAGGTCCATGAGTCGCACGGCCACGGCGATGAGCAGCAGCAGTGCCGGGAGAAGGCTCAGCAGGGCGGCCCGGCGTCGGCCGAGCAGCGCCCGGTAGGTGAGCCGGGCGACGGTGGGGTCGTACATCTCGCGGGCTCCTTGCTAGGCCGAGACCAGATAGGCGAAGACGGACTCCAGCGACTCGTCGGAGGGCGAGACGGTCAGGAGCCGGATGTCGTGGGCGCGGGCGATGCGGGGCAGCTCACGGGTGAAGCGTTCGAAGTCCACGGCCTGCACGCGCAGGGCACGCTCGCTCTGGTCGAACTGGACGCCCGTCGTCGAGGCGTCGGCGATGAGGGCCGAGGCCAGCGCCCGGTCGTCGCTGGAACGGACCAGGTAGCGGTGCGGGCGGTCGGTCATCAGCCGGCGGATGCGGCGGAAGTCGCCGCTCGCGGCGTGGCGTCCCGCGACGATCACCTCGATGTGCGAGGCGAGCTGCTCGACCTCCTCCAGGATGTGCGAGGAGAACAGCACGGTGCGGCCGTCGTCGCCCATGCGCCGCAGCAGCTCCATGAGCTGCATGCGCTGCCGCGGGTCCATGCCGTTGAACGGCTCGTCCAGGAGGAGCACGGAGGGCTCGTGGACGAGGGCGGAGGCCATCTTGACCCGCTGCCGCATGCCCTTGCTGTAGGTGTCGATGCGGCGGGTCTGGGCGTACTCCATCTCCACGGTGGCCAGGGCGCGCCGAGCGGCGGCGCCCGGGTCGCGCAGGCCGTGCAGCTCGGCGTTGGCGAGCACGAACTCCTCGCCGGTGAGGAAGTCGTACATCGCCTCCCGCTCGGGGACGATGCCGATCTCCCGGTAGGCCCCCTCGTTGCGCCAGACGGCGGCGCCGTCGAGGGTGACGGTGCCGACGGAGGGGGCGAGGAAGCCCCCCATCATGGCGATGAGCGTCGACTTCCCGGCTCCGTTGGGGCCGAGCAGCCCGGTGACTCCGGGGCCCACTTCCATCGTCACGTCGTTGACGGCGACGACGTTGCCGAACCAGCGTGAGACGTGGTCGATGCGGATCGTGCTCACAGTCCGGCCTTCCGGTAACGGGCCATCAGGACGGCGTAGGAGCCGGCCACGAGGGCGAGGACGAGGAGGAGGTAGCAGGCGCCCGCGGCGTGGGAGGGGACGACGGCGCCGGGGAAGTCGGAGGGCGCCCCCAGGAACTTGGCCTGGAATCCGGACACCAGGGTGCCGGGCGAGGCGAGGCCGAGCCAGCCGACGGCGTCGGCGTTGTTCCCGTTGTCCGCGATGAACTGGAGCGTGGACACCGCGAAGTAGGGCACCGTCAGCACGCCGATGATCGCGGCGACGCCGAATCCCCGGCGGGGGGTGAGGGCGGCGATGACGAGCCCGATCCCGGCGTAGAGGACGGAGAGCACGGCCACGGAGACGAACCCGAGGGCGAGGTCGGCCGTCTGCTCCCCGAAGTCCAGCTCGCCCAGCAGCGCGCCCACGTACAGGATCAGCAGCGGCGCCGTGGTGAAGACGAGCAGTGCCGAGGCCATGGCCGCGTACTTGGCCAGGACGTAGTCGACCCGCTCGATCGGCCGGGAGAAGTACAGCGGCACCGTGTGGAAGCGCAGGTCGCGGGAGACGGACTGCGGGGCCATGGCCGCCAGGTACAGGCCGAGGACGGGCGCAAGGTATCCGGCGTACTCGCGGTAGTCCACCGGGAGGTCGTTCAGGTCGGTGGTGATGGCCACGGCGACGACGATGAGCGCCGGCGCGCACATGATGCCGAACAGGATCATCGGCGTGATCTTGGACTTGGCCGACCGGCCCAGGCCGTAGGCGCCGCGCAGCGACTGCGCGAACAGCGAGCGCCGGGCGTAGGCGCGGCCGAGCCGGGCGCCCTCGTAGTTCCGGTAGCCGATGTCGTGGATGCTGGCGGCGTGCGCGGTGGTGGCGTTCTGCGTCCCGCCGGGCCGGTGGGGGTGCTCAGTCTGCATGGCCGCTGCCTCCCTTCGGGTCGCTGTCGTGGCTCTGGAAGACCTCGGCGATGCGGTGGCGGCGCTGTTCCATGCGGACGAGTCCGAGGCCGAGGTCGGCGACGGCGTCCCGCACGAGGTCGTAGGTGGCCTCGGCGTCCTGGTCGCCCCCGGCCGCGCCGCCCGGGCCGTCCCCGGCGCGGGCGAGGTCCACGAGGAGGACGTGTCCGGCACCGGGCAGGCCGTTCTCGGCCCCGGCCGGCCGGGCGGTCAGCCCCGCGGCCCGGAGGGCTGCCAGCAGGGCGGCGCCGCCGTCGGGGTGGGCGTCGGTGTCGGTGACCTCGACGGCGAGGGCGGCCGTGGCCTGGGTGAACTCGGTCGTGGCGGAGGAGCGCAGCAGCCGACCGCCGTCCACGACGACGACGTGGTCGCAGGTGCGCTCCAGCTCGCCGAGCAGGTGGGAGGTGACGAGCACCGAGATGCCGAAGTCGGTGTGGACGCGCCGGATGAGGGCCAGCATGTCGTCCCGGCCGACCGGGTCGAGGCCGTTGGTGGGCTCGTCCAGCAGCACGAGCTCAGGGTCGTGGACGAGGGCCTGGGCGAGCTTCACCCGCTGCTTCATGCCCGTCGAATAGCCGCCCATGGGGCGGTAGCGCTCCTCGTAGAGGCCGACGTGCCGGAGGGTGTCGGCGGTGCGCTCGCGGGCGGCGATGGGCGGCAGCCCGGACATCCGGGCCATGTGGAGGACGAACTCCGTGGCCGAGACGTCGGGAGGGAGGCAGTCGTGCTCGGGCATGTAGCCGACGCGCTCCCGGATGGCGGAGCCCTCGGTGGCGATGTCGAGGCCGAGGACCCGGGCGCCGCCCTCGGTCGCCGGGGAGAGCCCGAGCAGGATCTTGATCAGAGTGGATTTGCCCGCGCCGTTGGCACCCACCAGGCCGGTGACGCCCGGTGTGATGTCGACGGTCAGGCGGTCGAGCGCGGTCACCCGGGGATACCGCTTGGTGAGGCTTTGGGTCGCGATCACAGTCACACCTCGACGCTATCGGCGCGCCGGAGACGCGGCGTCCGCCTCGACGGCTGGAGGTGTATCAGCCTCAGGGTGGAGAGCATCCCGCCGACCGTAGGGGTTACCGACGGTATCCACAGCCCTTTCGTCTCGGTGTGTGCCGCCATAGGCTGTCCTGGCATCGGACGGCGAACGCCGTATGGGGAGCGTCGTACGGGATCGTCCCACGGGAAACGGGGAGGAGCGGCCACATGGGCAACGGCGGAGGCGCTGGGCTGCCGGCGGAGGTACGCGAGCGCCAGGTCACGACGGCCGAGGGGGTGCGGCTGAGCCTCGTCGAGCTGGGCAGCCCCGACCGGCCGACGATCGTGCTCGTGCACGGCTACCCGGACAGCAAGGAGCTGTGGTGGCCGGTCGCCCGGCGGCTGGCCGGCCGATTCCACGTCGTCGCCTACGACGTCCGCGGGCACGGCCGGTCCACCGCTCCCCGGCCCCTGCACGGGGGATTCACCCTGGAGAAGCTCACGGCGGACTTCCTGGCCGTGGCCGATGCCGTGAGCCCCGACGCCCCGGTACACCTCGTCGGGCACGACTGGGGCTCGGTGCAGGGCTGGGAGTTCGCGACGGCCCAGCGCACCCGGGGCCGCGTCGCCTCCTTCACCTCCGTCTCCGGCCCGTCGCTCGACCACCTCGGCCACTGGATCCGGCAGCGGCGCGCCCGCCCCACGCCCCGGCACGTCGGCCAACTCCTGCGGCAACAGGCCAAGTCCTGGTACGTCCACGCCCTGCTCACGCGCCTGGCCGAGCCGGCCTGGCGCGGCCCGCTGGGCACGCGCTGGCCCACCATGGTGCGCCGCGCGGAAGGCATCACCGACGCCGACTTCCCCTCGGCCTCCCTCCGCCAGGACGCCGTCCACGGCATCTGGCTCTACCGCGACAACGGCCACCGGGTCCGCCGCCCACGCACCGACGCCTACGCCCACGTGCCGGTTCAGCTCGTCGTGCCCACCCGCGACCCCTATCTCTCCCCCGCCCTCTACGACGGGCTGGAGCTGTGGGCGCCGCGGCTCACCCGGCGCACCCTCCCCGTCCGGCACTGGGTTCCCCGGACTCGTCCCGACCAACTGGCTTCCTGGATCGCCGCGTTCGTCACCGAGCACGAGGGTTCCACCGCGGGCCCGGGAGACGAGGCGAGGGCCCAGGGCCCCTACGCGGACCGCTTCGGGGGGCAGCTCGTGCTGGTCACGGGTGCGGCCAGCGGCATCGGCCGCGCGGTGGCGCTGTCCTTCGCCGAGGCGGGCGCCCGGGTCATCGCGGTGGACCGGGACGCCGAAGGCGCCGCCCGCACGGCGGAGACGGCCAGGCTGGTCGGCGCCCAGGAAGCGTGGCCCGAGGAGGTGGACGTCGCCGACGAGCAGGCCATGGAGAAGTTGGCCACCAAGGTCGCCGCGGAGCACGGGGTCGTCGACGTCCTGGTCAACAACGCGGGCGTGGGCGTCGCCGGCCCCCTGCTGGACACCACCGCGGAGGACTGGCGGCGGCTGCTCGACGTCAACCTGTGGGGTGTCATCCACGGCTGCCGCCTCTTCGGCCGGCAGATGGCCGAGCGCGGGCAGGGCGGCCACATCGTCAACACCGCCTCCGCCGCCGCGTTCCTGCCCTCCACCGCGCTGCCCGCCTACAGCACCTCCAAGGCCGCCGTCCTCATGCTGACGGAGTCACTGCGCGCCGAGCTGGCCGGCCGGGGCATCGGCGTCACCGCCATATGCCCCGGCGTCGTCAACACCAACATCACGGCCACGTCCCGGTTCGTCGGCGTGGGCGAGGAGGAGCAGCAGCGCCGCCGGGAGAAGGCCGCCCGGCTGTACGCCCGGCGCGACTACGCCCCGGAGAAGGTGGCCGACGCCGTCCTGAAGGCTGTCGTCCGCAACCAGGCGGTCGTTCCGGTCACTCCGGAGGCCAGGGTGGTGCGGGCCCTCTCGCGCCTCTCCCCACGCCTCCTGCGCGCCGCCGCCCGCCTGAACCTCCCGGGCTGACCGCCCCGGGCCGTCGGGCGGGGGCCGGGCGGCACGAGGCTCAGGGTTCCGGATGCGGGATGACGACGATCTGGTCCTCGTCCTCGTACACGACGCGCCCGGGGTCGGCGGACTCCAGGCGGACGTAGGGCACGCCGTGTGCGTCGAGGATGTCGAGATAACCGCCGATCCGGTCCAGCAGATGGCGGGCCGTGGGCTTGAACCAGGCCACGGCGCCGGGGTTCACCGCAGGGTCGTAGACGGTGGGATCGACATCGGTCGGGGTGGTGTAGGCGGCGTCGTACCAGGCGTTCGTCGTCCGCCGGAACTCCTCCTGCTCGGCGGTGAGCCGGCCCTCGCGGGCCAGCCCGTTCACCGCGAAGAAGATGCCCGGGAGGACGCCCCGGTCATTGGGCGTCGTGCACTGGAACCGGAGGTAGCCGCCTGTCATGCGCGCATCCTCTCACCGACCCCGCCCCTCACCCTGGGGACGGGGTAGCCCGCAGCCGGGGCCTCAGCCGAGTTGAGGCAGGGCCTCGGTGGCGATCTTCTCGAACACGCCCTGCTCCACGGCGAACGGGGAGTCGGGGATCGGCCAGTGGAGGACGAGCTCGGTGAAGCCGAGCCGCGCATGGCGCCCGGCGAAGTCCACGAAGGCGTCCACGGAATCGAAGGGCGTGTTGGCCTCCGGGGTGAAGCCCGTGAGCAGGACCTTGTCCAGCTCCGCCACGTCCCGCCCCACCCCGGCGCAGGCCTCGGCCAGCCGGTCGAGCTGACCGCGCAGTGCCGCCAGCGACTGCTCCGGCGTGCCGTCCGCGAACAGCTTGGGATCGCCGGTGGTCACCCACGCCTGCCCGTGCCGGGCGGCCAGGCGCAGGCCGCGCGGGCCGGTCGCGGCCACCGCGAACGGCAGCCGGGGCCGCTGCACGCAGCCGGGGATGTTCCGGGCCTCGTCGGCGGCGTAGTGGGCCCCCTTGGCGGACACGGCGTCCTCGGTGAGCAGCCGGTCGAGGAGCCCGACGAACTCGGCGAAGCGGTCGGCGCGCTCCCGGGGCGACCAGGGCTCCTGCCCCAGCGCCGTCGCGTCGAAGCCGTTGGTCCCCGCGCCGATGCCCAGCGTGATCCGGCCCCCGGAGACGTCGTCGAGCGAGATGAGCTCCTTGGCGAGGGTCACCGGGTGCCGGAAGTTGGGCGAGGTGACGAGGGTGCCCAGGCGCAGTCGCTCGGTGACCGTCGCCGCGGCGGTGAGCGTGGGCACGGCCCCGAACCAGGGCCCGTCCCGGAACGGCACCCGCCAGGAGAGGTGATCGTAGGTGTAAGCGGTGTGGAAACCGAGCTCTTCGGCCCGCCGCCACTTCGCGCCCCCCGCCTCGTGCCAGCGGTCGACGGGCAGGATCGCGGTGCTCAGACGCAGGCTCATGGGCCCGAGCCTACGACGACGCCCGGCGGCCCCGACGGCCCGGCCGGGGCGCCGGCCGTCGGGGCGCAGAGGACGGCACGGTGCTCTCCGTACGCGTACCGTGCCCGGGCGCCGGAACCCGGGCACGGGCCGGCACGGAGCGCGGGCCGGGGGTGACCGTTGGTGTCCCGGTGACGGCTCGGAGCTCGAACGGGCAGGGCGGTGCCCGAATGTGCGGTCGGTGCGGGATGATGGTCACCGTGACTGATGCTGCCGCTACGTTCCGTCGTCTTCCGCTGCCCCCTCGCGCGCCCCGGCTCATCGCGACGGACCTGGACGGAACGCTCCTGCACGACGACAAGTCGGTGTCCGAGCGCACCGTCGCGGCGTTGGCCGCCGCGGAGAAGGCGGGGATCGAGGTCTTCTTCGTCACCGGGCGCCCGGCGCGCTGGATGGACGTGGTCAGCGAGCACGTACACGGCCACGGGCTGGCCATCTGCGCGAACGGCGCCGCCGTGGTCGACCTGCACCGGGGGCGGGAGATCGTCGAGGTGCGGGAGCTGAGTCCGTGGGCCGCGATGGCCGTGGTCGGCGCGCTGCGCGATGTCGCCCCCGGGGTGGCGTTCGCCGTGGAACGGGCGGGCGGCTTCCACTACGAGCCGGCGTACCCGCCGTTCTTCGAGGACCCGGGCGCGGAGGTGGCGCCGATCGGGAAGCTGCTCGGGGAGGGCGGGCGCGACGCGGATCAGCCCGTGCTCAAGCTCCTCGTCCACCACCCGGAGCTGGACCCGGACGCCTTCCTCCAGCTCGCACGCCGGGCTGCCGGGGAGTTCGCGGAGTTCACCCGCTCCAGCCCGACGGCCCTGCTGGAGGTCAGCGGACGCGGGGTGAGCAAGGCGGGCACGCTGGCGCACTGCTGTGCCGAGCGGGGTATCGCCTCGGAGGAGGTCGTGGCGTTCGGGGACATGCCGAACGACCTGGAGATGCTGACGTGGGCGGGCACCTCGTACGCGATGGCCAACGCGCACCCGGAAGTGCGGGAGGCCACGACGTTCCAGACGCTGAGCAACAACGAGGACGGCGTCGCGGTGACCATCGAAGCGCTGCTCACCTTGCGCTAGAACGTTTCTGCAACCCCCTGGAGGCACCTCCCTCCCGGCGGTGTCTCACAGCGGCACCTCCCAGACGAAGGTGGTGCCCGCGCCGTCCAGCCCCGGGCCGGTCCGGGTCGTACCGCCCAGCTCCTGGGCCCGGCGGTGCAGGTTCGCCAGTCCGCTGTGGCGTCGGCCCGCCGAGCCGGACGGCAGCCCGACGCCGTCGTCGGCGACGGTGAGCCGCACGGCGGGGCGGCCGTCGGGGAACGTCGCAGCGGCGTCCACCGTCACCTCGATGCGGCCGGCCGCGGCGTGCCGCACCGCGTTGGACAGCGCCTCGCGGGCCGCGGCCACCAGGTTCCGCGCCGTCTCCTCGCCGACCAGGGAGTCGACCATCCCGGTGAACGTCGCGGAGGGCGGGAAGCCCGCGGCCTCCCCGGCGGTGCGGACCTCCCGCAGGACGCGGGAGCGCAGGGAGTCGTCGGGGCGCTCCACGGGGCCCTGCTGGAGCGCGTAGATCGCGGTGCGGATCTCCCGGACGGTGGCGTCCAGCTCGTCGACGGCCTGGGTGATCCGCTGCCGCACCTCGCCCCGCGGCCCCAGCCCGCCCGTCCGGTCGGCGCTGCGCTGGGCGCCCTCCAGCATCATGCCCGTGGCGAAGAGCCGCTGGATCACGAGGTCGTGCAGGTCCCGGGCGATCCGGTCGCGGTCCTCGTAGACGGCCAGACGTTCCCGGTCCCGTCCGGCCTCGGCCAGCAGCAGGGCCAGCGCGGCCTGGGAGGCGAAGCGCTGGGCGAGAGTGCGCTCGGTGGCGGTGAACAGGGGAGCGCCCGGCCCCCGGGGGACGGCGAGCATGCCCAGGATCCGGCCCTCGCTGCCCAGCGGCAGCATCATGCTCGGCCCGTACCGGGCGGCGGCCCGGGTCATCAGCCGGGGATCGGTCGCGCAGTTCTCGACGAACACCGGCTCGCCGAGCAGGAGCGCGCCCACCAGCGGGCTGTGCGGCGGGAGCCGCAGGCCCAGCAGTTCGTCGGGGTCATTCGCGGCGGCGGCGACGATCCGCAGGCCGCCCTCCTCGGTGGGCGTGAAAACGAGCCCGGCCGCGGCGTCCGCGAGTCGGCGGGCCTGCTCGGCCACGACGGAGAGGGCGTCTCCCGTGCCCCTCAGGAGGGCGGTGGTGAGGGCGGCGCTGCCGTCGATCCAGCGGGCACGCTGCCGGGCCGACTCCAGCAGGCGGGCGTGGCCGATGGCGATGCCCGCCTCGGTGGCCACGACGCGGACCAGGTGGAGGTCGGCGTCCGTGAACGGCTGCCCACCCGACTTGTCACTGAGATAGAGGTGTCCGAACGGTTCGTTCTGCACGCGGATCGGCACGCTGAGGAGGTGCGCGTCCGGGCGGCCCCGGACGCGTCGCCGCATGAGGGCAGCGTCTCCATGGGTGATGAAGTCCTCGACGTGGGCGCTCTCCTCCGCCCCCAGGACGCCGATCGCGGCGTGCCGGGCGTCGGTGAGCGCCGCCGCCGTGCGGACGATGCGGTCGAGGACGGTCCGCAGATCGACGTCGGCGCCGATCGCCACCATGGCCTCCAGCACCTGGGGCAGCCGGCGGACCAGCTCGGGGGTGAGGCTCTGCAGCGACTCGGCGGCCAGCTGCTCGGCGAGGGAGCCCGCGTCCGGACGGTGCCGTGCCATGGCCACCCTCCCTCCGGACGCGGTCACGCGGCTCGGGGCACCCGACTCAGGACACGGGGGCCGGGGCGTCCTGGGGTGCGGCTCTCCCTCCAGTGGACTTCAGGGCGTCGGCCTCCGCCTCCCGGGCGAGCAGGTCGCGCAACGGCCCCTCGACGGCCGCGAGCCGCGCGTAGGGGCCGCGCTGGACACAGCGGCCCTGGTCAAGGACGAGCACCTCGTCCACCGCCTCCAGCCCGGCGAGCCGATGGGTGATCAGGACCGTCGTCCGTCCCTCGGTGGCGGCGAGGAGATCCGCGGTCAGTGCGTCCGCCGTCTCCAGGTCCAGATGCTCGGCCGGCTCGTCCAGGACGAGGACGGGGAAACCGGCCAGCAGCGCCCGGGCCAGGGCGAGCCGCTGCCGCTGGCCGCCGGAGAGCCGTGCCCCGTGTTCGCCCACCGGAGTGTCCAGGCCCTCGGGCAGGGTCTCCGCCCAGTCGAGCAGCCGCGCCCGGGCGAGGACTCGGCGCAACGCGTCGTCGGACGCGTCGGGGCTGGCGAGGCGCAGGTTCTCCCGCAGCGTGGAGTCGAACAGGTGGGCGTCCTGGGCGCACAGGCCCACCCCGCGCCGCACGGTGTCCGACGCGTACGCGCGGGCGTCCGCGCCGCCGTACGTGTAGCTGCCCGCCTCCGGCTCGAGGAAGCGCAGGAGGGAGTGCGCGAGCGTCGTCTTCCCGGCGCCGGAGGGGCCGACGACCGCGACCCGGCGGCCCGGAACCAACCGGAGGTCCAGCCCGCTCAACGCGGGGCGCCGCTGGCCGGGATGGCGCACCGTCAGACCGCGCAGTTCCAGGGGGAACGGGTCGGCGGGGGCGGGCAGCGGCTCGGCGGGCTCCCGCACCGGGTCGGGCAGGTCCGTCGTCTCGTACAGCCGTTCGGCGCTGCGGCGCACCCGTTGGCGGTACTGGACGGCTGAGGGCAGGCCCAGTACCGCCTCGAAGGCGGCCAGCGGGGTGAGGACGACGACGGCCAGGCTGACCCCGTCGAGCCGTCCGGCCTGCACGGCCTGGGCTCCGAAGGCCGCCGCCGCGGCCACGGTCGCCCCGGTGATCAGCGCTGTTGCGGCGCCGGCCAGGGCCGTGGCCCGGGCCCCGCGCGCCGCGACGCCGGTCAGCTCCGCGTCGGCGCGGCGGACGGCGGCGAGGCGGGACGGCAGTGCGCCGGCCACCGTCAGCTCCCCGGCGCCGGTGAGCAGGTCCAGGGTGCGCGCACTCAGGGTGCCGCGCGCCGGGGCGAGCCGGCGCCCGGCCCGGCGTGCCACCACGGCGGTCAGCGCAGGCACCCCGATGCCCGCGAGAGCCAGCCCCACGGCCAGGGCCGCCCCGGCCTCAGGCAGCAGCCAGGCCGTGAACCCGGTCGCCCCGAGGGCCACCGTGACCGCGGCGGCCACAGGCAGGAACCAGCGCAGGAAGTAGTCCTGGAGTGCTTCAACGTCCCCGACGAGCCGGGCCAGCAGATCTCCACGGCGGCTACGGTGCAGGGCGGCCGGTGCGAGGCGCTCCCACCGGGTGAAGACGCCGACTCGCAGCTCGGCCAGGACGCGCAGCACGGCGTCATGCGAGACCAGCCGCTCGGCGTAGCGGAAGACCGCACGCCCGATACCGAAGGCCCGCGTCGCGGTGACGGCCATCAGCAGATAGAGGACCGGCGGTTGTTCCGAGGCTCGGGAGATGAGCCAGCCGGAGACCGCCATCAAGCCCACCGCGCTCGCCAGGGCCAGCGCTCCGAGGGCGGTGGCCAGCGCGAACCGTCCACGCAGCGCTCTCCCCGCCTCCCGCACCCGTGCCAGCGGGTCGGCCGCACCCGGTGTTCCGGGGTGGAGCATGGTTCCGCCGTCGAGGGCGGAGTCGGCCGAGGACCGCGGTGCGACCGGAGCCCGAGAGGGGTCCGCTGTCGCGGAGAGGTCCGGTTTCACGTGAAACACGGTCTCGCCGGAGCCCTCGTCGGCCCGTTCGACCGCGATGTGGTCAACCGGGAAGGAGGTGCCAACGTCGCCCGGGCCAGGCGCGGTCTCCGGCCTCGCCGCGGCGTCCGCCTTCACTGCGGCGTCCGCTTCCGTCGAGGGCCCGTCCGCCTCCGTCGACGCCCCGTCCAGCCGCACGACCCGGTCCACGACACCGAGCAGGGCCGGGCGATGCACGACCATCAGCACGGTACGGCCCCGTGCGAGGCGGCGGACCGCCTCGACCACGGCCGCCTCGGTCGCCCCGTCCAGCGCGGCTGTCGGTTCGTCCAGCAGCAGCACCGGCCGGTCGGCCAGGAACGCCCGGGCCAGCGCCACCCGCTGCCGCTGTCCCGCGGACAGACCGGCACCGCCCTCCCCCAGCTCGGTGGCGGGGTCCAGCTCCGGCGCCCCCGCGTCCCGCAGCGCCGTGCGGACGGCCTCGTCCCCCGCCTCGGGGCGCGCCAGCCGCACGTTGTCCGCGATCGTCCCGGCGCACAGATACGGCTGCTGGGACACCCAGGCGATCTTGCTGTGCCAGTCCACGAGATCCAGTTCGGCGAGGTCCACGCCGTCGACCCGGACCCGGCCGGCGTCGGGGCGGGTGAAGCCGAGCACCGTGCTGAGCAGCGTGGACTTCCCCGCGCCGGACGGTCCGACGAGGGCCACCACCTCCCCGGCCCGCAACGTGAGGTCGGTGGCCGGCAGGGAGGCGGTGCCGCGACCCTCGTGCCGGACGGTGACGCCCTCCAGTTCGATGCGGCCCACCGGGCCCACCGGGCGCCCGCCACCGCGCGGAAGCGGGGTCTCCAGCACGGTGAACGCCTCGTCCGCGGCGGACAGGCCCTCGGCCGCGGCGTGGTACTGCGCGCCGACCTGCCGCAGCGGCAGATAGGCCTCGGGGGCGAGGATGAGCACGACGAGCCCGGTGTAGAGATCCAGCTCGCCGTGCACGAGCCGCATGCCGATGCCCACCGCCACCAGCGCCACCGAGATGGTGGCCAGCAGTTCGAGCGCGAAGGAGGACAGGAACGCGATGCGCAGGGTCCGCATCGTGGCCCGCCGGTAGTCGCCCGTGATGGCCCGGATGTTCTCCGCCTGGATCTTCGCCCGGCCGAAGACCTTCAGCGTCGGCAGCCCGCCCACCACGTCGAGGAAGTGGTGGGAGAGCCGGGAGAGCAGCCGCCACTGACGGTCCATTTGGGACTGGGTGGCCCAGCCGATGAGCACCATGAACACCGGGATGAGCGGCAGGGTCACCGCGATGGTGGCGGCGGCGATCCAGTCCGACCACACGATGCGGGCGAGCACCGCCGCCGGCACCACGACCGCCAGCCCCAACTGCGGGAGGTACCGCGCGAAGTAGTCGTCGAGGGCGTCCACGCCCCGGGTGGCGAGGGTGGTGAGCTCACCGGTGCGCCGTCCGCCCAGCCAGGCGGGCCCGAGCGTGGCCGCATGGGTGAGCACCCGCGTCCGCAGCTCGGACTTCACCGCGGCGCTGGAGCGGTGGGCGGCGAGCTCGGTCAGCCAGGCCACCGCCGCCCGCCCGGCCGTGACGGCCAGGAGCAGCAGGAGCGGCCGGGCGAGCTCACCGGCGTCCGCGCCCTGCTGGAAGGCGCGGACGACGAGCTCGGCGAGCAGCATGGCCTGGGCCATGACGAGCCCCGCCCCGGCGAGCCCGAGCACCACCGCGGCCAGCAGGAACAGCCGGGTGGTGCGGGCGTGTCGGAGGAGCCGCGGGTCGATGGGCCGCATGACGTCAGCCGGTGGCCGCGGGCCCGTGCGGATCGGGGGCGATGTGCTGCGTGCCGATCCGCTTGCGGAACACCCAGTACGTCCAGCCCTGGTAGAGCAGCACCAGCGGGGTGGCGATCAGCGCGCACCAGGACATGATGGTGAGGGTGTAGGGGCTGGACGCGGCCTCGTCCACGGTCAGGCTCCACTCGGCGTTCAGCGAGGAGGGCATGACGTCGGGGAACAGCACGAGGAAGAGCATGGCGACCGCGGCCACGACGGTGACGCCGGAGAGGCCGAAGGCCCAGCCCTCCCGGCCGCGCAGGTTGGCCACCATGGCCGCGATCAGCCCCGCCACGGCAACGGCGAAGGCCACGAGCGAGGCGGTGCCGCCCCCGTCGGCCTGGGTGGCGCCGAGGAAGCCACCGGCCAGCACGGCCGTGCACACGCCGAGGCCGGTGGCGAGGCGGCGAGCGCGGGTCCGGATGTCGCCCACCGTCTTGAGCGCGGTGAACACGGCGCCGTGGAAGGTGAACAGGGCCAGCGTGAGCAGGCCGCCGAGCAGGGCGTACGGGTTGAGCAGGTCCAGCAGCGTGCCCGCGTACTCCTTGTCGGCGTCTATCGGGACGCCGCGGACGAGGTTGGCGAAGACGACACCCCAGAGGAAGGCCGGCAGCGCGGAGCACCAGAAGATCGCGTGCTCCCAGTTGCGCTGCCAGCGCTCCTCCGGGCGCTTGGCCCGGTACTCGAAGGCCACGCCGCGCACGATGAGGCTGACCAGGATGGTCAGCAGGATCAGGTAGAAGCCGGAGAAGAGGGTGGCGTACCAGTCGGGGAAGGCGGCGAAGGTGCCGCCGGCCGCGGCGAGCAGCCACACCTCGTTGCCGTCCCAGACGGGGCCGATGGTGTTGATGAGCACGCGACGCTCGGACCGGTCGCGCGCGAGGGCCTTGGTGAGGACGCCGACGCCGAAGTCGAATCCCTCGAGGAAGAAGTAGCCGGTCCACAGAACGGCGATGACGATGAACCAGAGGGTGGGGAGTTCCATGATGCTCCTTTCCGCGCTGTCGTGGGGTCGGCGTCGGTCAGTAGGAGAAGGCCATCGGCCGGTCCTCGTCGGCGGCGCCCGAGCCGGAGGACGGGCCCCCGCCGATGCGGGTGGGCGGGTTGCGGTCGGCGTCGGTGAGCTCCGGCGGCCCGGCCTTGGCGTACTTGGCCAGCAGCCGGACCTCCACCACCGCGAGCACCGCGTACAGCAGGGTGTAGACGGACATGGAGGCGATCACCTCACCCTGGGAAACGCTGGGCGAGACGGCCGCGGACGTCGGCAGGACGCCGTACACGGCCCAGGGCTGGCGGCCCATCTCGGTGAAGATCCAGCCCCAGGCGTTCGCGATGAGGGGGAAGGCCATGGTGAGCAGGGCGACGCGCCAGTACCAGCGGGTGAGGGTGGGGCCGAGCTCGCGGCCGCGGGTGAGGGCGAGGCGCGGCACCTCGTCCTCGCCGGTGCGCAGTGCGGGGGCGAGCCAGAGCTTCTTGCGGGTGAGGTAGAGGCCGAGGGCGCCGAGGGCGAAGGACGTCATCCCGAACCCGATCATCCAGCGGAAGCCCCAGTAGGCGACGGGGATGTTGGGCCGGTAGTCGCCGAGCCCGAGTTCCTCGTCAAACCGCTCCTTGAGCGCCTCGTTGGTGTCGTTGATGCCGGGCACGGGCGTGCTGAAGTCGTCGTGGGCCAGGAAGGAGAGCAGGCCGGGGATCTCGATCGCGACCTTGTTGTGCCCCTCGTCCACGTCGCCGTAGGCGAACACGGAGAAGGGCGCGGGCCCTTCCTCGTCCCACAGGGCTTCGGCGGCGGCCATCTTCATCGGCTGCTGGTCATACATGATCTTGGCCAGCCGGTCGCCGCTGACGGCGACGAGGAGCCCGCTGATCACCATGGTGACCAGGCCCAGCCGCAGGGAGGTCCGCATGACGGCGACGTGCCGACGGCGGATCAGGTGGTAGGCGGCGATGCCCACCATGAAGGCGCCTCCGGTGAGGAAGGCCGCGGTGATGGTGTGGGAGAACTGCGCGACGGCGGTGTTCTGGGTGAGCACGTGCCAGAAGTCGGTCAGCTCCGCCCGGCCGGACTCCGGGTTGATGCGGTAGCCGACGGGGTGCTGCATCCAGGAGTTGGCGGCCAGGATGAAGTACGCGGACAGAATGGTGCCGATCGCGACCATCCACATACAGGCGAGGTGGATGCGCTGGGGCAGTTTGTCCCAGCCGAAGATCCACAGGCCGATGAAGGTGGACTCGAAGAAGAAGGCGATCAGGGCCTCGAAGGCGAGGGGTGCCCCGAAGACGTCGCCGACGAAGCGGGAGTAGTCGGACCAGTTCATGCCGAACTGGAACTCCTGCAGGATGCCGGTGACGACGCCCATGGCGATGTTGATCAGGAAGAGCTTGCCCCAGAACTTGGTCGCCCTGAGGTACTTCTCCCGGCCGGTTCGCACCCAGGCGGTCTGCAGGCCCGCGGTGAGCGAGGCGAGCGAGATCGTCAGGGGGACGAAGAGGAAGTGGTAGACGGTCGTGATGCCGAACTGCCAGCGCGCCAGCGTCTCCGGCGCCAGGGCGAGGTCCACGTGCACGTCGCTGTCTCCTTCACGTCGCCGCGAGCGCGGGAACGCGCACGGCTGCTGCCCTTCTCGTCCGGCTCTCCCTTTCCGGTCTTATCCAGGCATTGCTGATGTCTGACGTTTTCCGATCATGAACGGACGATCTCACCCGAAAGGGAGAGGATCGTGAATGCGTTCACAATCACAAGCATTATGTCGCACGGGTCCACGCAACGAATCAGGGGGTCCCCCTTCCCTCAAACGTCAACAAAATGTTGAAATCAGCTCATGAGTGAGACACCCGAAACCGCCCCCCACCGCACCATCCGCATCGTCTGGCCCGCGGGTCAGCTCACCGCGACCCTCGACGACACCCCGGCGGCCGGGAAGCTGCTGGCCGCCCTCCCGGTGGAGTCCCGGGCCGCCACCTGGGGCGAGGAGGTCTACTTCGACACCGGGCTCAGCCTGCCCCTGGAAAGCGGTGCCCGGCAGGTCGTCGACCCCGGCACCGTCGCCTTCTGGACGGAGGGGGACGCCCTGGCCCTCCCCTACGGCCCGACCCCGATCTCCCGCGGCGACGAGTGCCGCCTCGCCAGCCCCTGCAACGTCCTGGGCAGCGTCGACGGCGACGCCCGGCGGCTCGCGACGGTCCGCAACGGCGATCCGATCCGCGTCGAACGCGCCTGACTCGCGGCGCCCCCGCGGCGCACCCCGCAGGCCCGGCAGCGCCCGTCGCGTCCACGGCCGGCGCCCGGCGTCCGCCGCCCCCGAGCGCACGGCCCGCGAGCGCAGGGCCCGCGAGCGCAGGGCCCGCGAGCGCAGGGCCCACCAACGTCCGGCCCACCCGGCTCCGGGGTGGGCCGGACTCCCGCGACGTGGCTACGCCTCCAGCTCCTTGCGGAACGCCGCCGCCGTCTGGAGGAAGATGTCGTTGGCCTCGGGCTCACCGATCGTCACACGCACGCCCTCGCCGGGGAACGGCCGGACCACCACGCCCGCCTGCTCCGCCCGGGCCGCGAAGTCCACGGTGTGCTCGCCCAGCCGCAGCCACACGAAGTTGGCCTGCGTCGGCGGAACCGTCCAGCCCTGCACCACCAGCTCGCGGCTGACCCGGGCCCGCTCGGCCACCAGGGACTCCACGCGCTCCAGCAGCGCCTGCTCGTTGCCCAGCGAGGCGACGGCGGCGTCCTGCGCGACCTGGCTGACGCCGAAGGGCACGGCCGTCTTGCGCAGGGCCGCGGCCACGGGCTCGTGCGCCACCGCGAAGCCCACCCGCAGCCCGGCCAGGCCGTAGGCCTTGGAGAACGTCCGCAGCACGCACACGTTCGGCCGGTCCCGGTAGAGCTCCAGGCCGTCCGGCACGTCCTCGTCGCGCACGAACTCGCGGTACGCCTCGTCCAGGACCACCAGAACCTCGGCTGGCACCCGGTCGAGGAAGCGCTCCAGGGCCTCCCGCCCGATCGCCGCGCCCGTGGGGTTGTTCGGGTTGCAGACGAAGATGAGCCGGGTGCGCTCGGTGACGGCGGCCGCCATGGCGTCGAGGTCGTGCTCCTCGGTCTCCGTCAGCGGCACCTTCACCGCCGTCGCCCCGGAGATCTGCGTGATGATCGGGTACGCCTCGAAGGAGCGCCAGGCGAAGATCACCTCGTCCCCCGGCCCGGCCGTGGCCTGCAGGAGCTGCTGCGCGATACCCACCGAGCCGGTTCCGGTCGCCAGGTGCGAGACGGGGACGTCGAAGCGCTCCGCGAGAGCGGCCAGCAGGCCGGTGCAGGCCATGTCGGGGTACCGGTTGAAGGAACCGGCCGCCGCCACGGCCGACTCCAGCACGCCCGGGAGCGGGGGGTAGGGGTTCTCGTTGGACGACAGCTTGTAGGACACGGCCCCGGCGGAGGCGGCACCCGGCTTTCCGGGCTTGTACGTGGGAATGCCGTCCAGCGCCTCGCGCAGCTTCGGGGTCTTGTCGGTCATCGCGTCCTCCTTGACAGCCTCGGCGGGTCCCGGTTCGACCACCCCGGAGCCCGTCCGCCAATACTGCACACCCTAAGAGGAATGTCCACGGACCCCCAGGGCCGCTCCGTCCCCCATGCTCCCCGAGAGTTCGCCGCTCACTCTTCGGCCGCTCACCGATCCCACCACGGGGCGGCGGCCGGGACGGCGCCCCGCGGGCCCCAGCGGCGGGGGCGCGCGGCACAGGCCGAGCGCGGGAGGCGCGCTCCGTGGCGCGCTTCACTCGTGAAGGTGAGTTGAGACCTCTTCGCAACATCCGGAGAAGTGAGGGGCCAGGCCCCCACATACCCCCTGGAGCTATAGCCATGACCTGCAACTACTCATCATTCAAAGGCAGTTAGCCCATAACGATCTTGCAGAATCGTGCCTGTTACCCCATGGGGGAACGCCCCCGCGAGTAACACCGCACAGCCCTACTATCGGCACGCCATGACAGCAGCAGGGAAGCACCAGGTGAGCCGGAACAGCGGCCGTCGGCTGGCACGTGCGGGCATCCGCGATGTCGCCGCAGCCGCCGGCGTCTCCATCACGACCGTCTCCGACGCGCTCAACGGCAAGGGCCGCCTCCCCGACGCCACACGCCGCCACGTCCGCGAAGTGGCCGACCGGCTCGGCTACCGCCCCTCCGCCGCCGCCCGCACCCTGCGCACAGGGAAATCCGGGCTCATCGGGCTGACCGTCACCACGTACGGCGAAGAACCGTTCACCTTCACCGAGTTCGCCTACTTCGCCGACATGGTGCGCGCGGCCACCTCCGCCGCCCTCGCCCGCGGCTACGCCCTCGTCATCCTCCCCGCCCCCGCCCGCCACAGCACCTTCGACGTCTGGGCCAACGTCGCGCTCGACGGCACCGTCGTCATCGACCCGGCCGATCACGACCCCGTCGTCACCGAGCTCGTCCGCCAGGGCATCCCCGTCGTCTCCGACGGCCGCCCCGGGGCCACCCTCCCCGTCACCGCCTGGGTGGACAACGACCACGAGGCCGCCGTCACCGGCCTCCTCGACCACCTCTCCGAATCCGGCGCCCGCCGCATCGGTCTGCTCACCGGCACCAGCACCGACACCTACACCCGGCTCTCCACCACCGCCTACCTCCAGTGGTGCGAGCGCGTCGGCCAGCCCCCCGTCTACGAGACCTACCCCGCCCACGACCCCTGCGCCGGCGCCGTCGCCGCCGACCGGCTGCTCGCCCGTCCCGACCGGCCCGACGCCGTCTACGGCCTGTTCGACCCCAACGGCACCGACCTCCTCGCCGCCGCCCGCCGCTACGGGCTCCGTGTCCCGGAGGACCTCCTGCTGGTGTGCTGCAGCGAGTCCACCGTCTACGCCACCACCGAGCCGCCCATCACCACGCTCTCACTCAAGCCCGGACGCATCGGCACCGCCGTCATCCAGCTCCTCATCGACGCCATCGAGGGCGTCGGCGCCACGGGACAGACCGTCCAGCAGGTCATGCCCACCGAGCTCATCGTGCGCGCCTCCTCCCAGCGCCGCCCGCCCCGCGCGACGATCATCTCCCCCCGCCGCGGACCCGCGCCCACCGACTGACCCGGCGGCTCCCGGCCACGGAACCGGCTCAGGAGAAAAGCGGAGGAATGCTGAAAAAACCCGGCTCCCCGGCCACCCGACGGCAATTGGCACCCCCCAGGTGCGTCACAAGCCCCGACCTGCGTTCCTATGATGGGGCGCACGGCACCGGCCCGGCCTCCGACCAGGGACGCCCACGACAGCATGGTCCGGCAGGTGCACAGCGCGCGTATGGGTGGAGGGGTCGATGACTCAGGGGGCCGGTCAGGGACCCGTGATGTGGCAGCCGACGAACACGAGCAGCGGCGCGACCGCGCCGCACATGCCGCGCATCGCCCACGTCCCGCCCGCCCACACCCCCATGCCCCCCATGCCCTCCCAGCCTCCCGTGAACGAGCAGGCGTTCCCCGAGGACGACGGCTACACCCCGACCCAGCGCGACCTCCCCGTCATCGGCGCCGGGGCCGCCGCCCAGCCCACCCCGACCCTCGTCGAGACCCCGGCCCCCGCGGCCGACCCCCAGGATCCGCGCGGGCCGCTCTACGTCGTCGGGGACGTCCACGGCTACCTCGACGAGCTCCGCGTCGCCCTGCGCGAGGCCGGGCTCACCGACGCGGAGGACCGCTGGGCCGCCGGCAACACCCGGCTGTGGTTCCTCGGGGACTTCACCGACCGCGGGCCCGACGGGGTCGGCGTCATCGAGCTCGTCATGCGGCTCTCCGCCGAGGCCGCCGCGGCCGGCGGCTACTGCAAGGCTCTCCTCGGCAACCACGAGCTGCTCATCATCGGCGCCCGCCGCTTCGGCGACACCCCCGTCGACTCCGGCGCGGGAACCGCCTCCTTCCAGGCCGCCTGGCTGCTCAACGGCGGGCAGCGCGGCGACATGGAGCGCCTGCAGGAGCACCACCTCCAGTGGATGAGCCGACTCGACGCCATGACGCTCGCCGACGACCACCTCCTCATCCACTCCGACAGCACCGCCTACCTCGAGTACGGCGAGACGATCGGAGCCGTCAACGACGCCATCACCGAGGCCCTCGAACGGCGCGACGCGGACGAGACCTGGGACCTGTTCCGCAAGTTCACCAAGCGCTTCGCCTTCCGCGACGAGGACGCCGGCCCGCAGACGGCCCGCGAGCTGCTCGCCACCTACGGCGGGCGGCGCATCGTGCACGGCCACAGCCCGATCCCCTACCTGCTCGGCGACGTCGCGTCAGCCGAGGGCTCCGGGGACGGCGACGAGGGGCCCCAGGTCGCCGGGCCCCACGTGTACGCGGACCGGCTCGCCATCGCCATGGACGGCGGCGTCACCATGGCCGGAAAGCTACTCGTGAGCCGGCTTCCCCTCGACGACTGACCCCAAAGATCCAGCCAGAGCGGCTTGACCTGCCGCTGAAGCGGGCAGACGTAGCCACAGCGGACCGGGGGCAATTCCGGAAACACCCTGTCACCGCACCCCGGAAGCGCTCTACCATCAAGGCTCTTCCATCCGCCCTTCCACCTGCCCGGAAGCCGGCCGACGCCACGGCCCTACGGAGCATCGGGGGATGCACATGAACAGCGCCCCGCATCTGCGGTTCGAGGACCGGCACGAGTTCGAGCGGGTCCTCGACGACGCACTGCACACTGCCTCGGGCCGGCCCGGCCTCGACGGCATCGGCCGACGCCTCGGCAGCGAGCAGCTGCGCGCCATGGCCCTGGCCGCCACCGCCTCCATCGCCTCCTGCGCGGCGGCGGAGTACGAGCGCTTCACCACCCTGCGCGAGGAGCTGCGCCGGTCTTCCAGAGGCTCTCCCGGGCTGGGCGGCGGCACCGGGGAGACCGGCGGCGCCGGGCTGTTCGCGATGGTGTCGGTCCTCGTGCCCATCCTCGCCGGGGCCGCCGCCGTCATCTTTCTCGCCGTCGGCTACACCCTCGCCGCCGTCTCCCCCGACCTCACCCTGGCCGACCCGATGCGGAGCGTCGGCTGGGTCTTCGCCGCGCTCGCCGCGGCCGGGCTGCTCGCCGCCTGTATCAGCCTCGTTCTCACCGCCCTACGCAACTCGGCCAGTTCCATACGGGCGGGCACGGGCCCAGGAACCGCCGCACGCCACGGAGACGGCACGCTCGAAGCCGAGGTGGACCGCGCGCGGGAAGCCTGGCGCAGTGCGCTCCTCGACCGCGGCATCCTGCCCTTCCTGCGCGAGGCACTGGCCAACGCCGAGCCCGCCACCACCGCGCCCGAGCAGTCCCGCACACCCCGGCTGGGCTACTCCCACCCGGGGTTCACCAGCCCAGCCGCCACCGAGGACACGCGCACCCGCCCCCGCTACTCCAGCCCCGACTTCAGCAGCCCGGACTTCACCGGCCCGGACCAGTCGTCGGACTGACGCCGCACGCTTCGGTGTGATCACCGGACGATCACGCGCCCGGGGCCCTGAGGACGAGGGCGGTACGGCTACGTCGAACGGAAACCCCGTCCTCGTCCGAGCCCGGCCCCGGCTGCCGGCCCACCCCCGGCCGAACCGCCGTCCGCAGACGTAGGGTCACCGTGCTCACGGCGAACGTCCTGCCCGAAACGCATGAGGCATCCGCTCCCGTGCCCGGAAGGCAGAATGACCAGCCGAGGCAGGCGGCAGGCACGGGAGGCCCGGCCTTTCGTTCACGATGTCCGGGAGGGACTCATGCGCACAGGTCTGCGCAAGACGACGTGCACAGCTCTGGCGGCGGGTGTCCTCGTGGTGTGTGGCTGCTCGGCTCAGCAGGAATCCGGTACCTCGACGGAACCGTCGAGCTCGGCGGGTCCCGTCGAGCCCCGTCCGCAGCCCCTGACAGTCACCCAGCTGAGAGAGCTCGCCTTCAAGGAAGGGGACGTCCCGGAGGCTCGCGATGGTGGCATACCCGTGCGGGAATCCGAGCCGGCGGGCACCAGCCGCCCCTTCCCACCAGTGTCCGACCCCACCTGCCAGACCATGCGGGACATCGCCGAAGGCCGACCCGCGGCGGCTCGGATCGTCCAGGTATTCAACTGGGAGGGCGACGTCTGGGGCGGCGAGTCGACCCTGGCCTCGTACAAGCACGGACAGGCCGAGCAGCACTTCACGAAGCTCGAGCAGGCACTCGCCTCGTGCCGTTTCTTCACGGGAGAAAGCTACACGGGCGAGTACACGGCGTCGGTCGTCGTGGAAGCTCCGCCGCAGTTCGGTGACGAGGCCGTGAGCTTCCAAGTCATCATCCCGCTCGGCCCGGAACTGCCCGAAGAGCGCAACGAGCATTTCACGGTCGTGCGCGCCGGTAACACCATCGCCTCGTTCAGCAAGCTGGATGTGGGGGAACATTCGTCCTTCCCAGCCGACCTGATCAGCCGACAGGTCGAGCGCCTGCGGAGCGCTCAACGCAGCTGACAACAGACGACCGGCGACCTCCGGAGGAAGTCGCCGGTCGGTTCCGTTCGGCCGGGTCAGTCGGCCATCGGCAGGTAGACGCGGTTGCCGGAGGCGGCGAACTCCTTGGACTTCTCCGCCATGCCCTCCTCGATCTCCTCCGTCGTCAGGTCGCCGCCGTGCTGGCGGCGAATGTCCTGGCTGATCTTCATGGAGCAGAACTTCGGACCGCACATGGAGCAGAAGTGCGCGGTCTTGGCGGGCTCGGCCGGGAGCGTCTCGTCGTGGAACTCCCGGGCGGTGTCCGGGTCGAGGGCCAGGTTGAACTGGTCCTCCCAGCGGAACTCGAAGCGGGCGTCGGACAGGGCGTCGTCCCACTCCTGGACGCCGGGGTGCCCCTTGGCGAGGTCCGCCGCGTGGGCGGCGATCTTGTAGGTGATGACGCCGGTCTTGACGTCGTCCCGGTTGGGCAGGCCCAGGTGCTCCTTCGGCGTGACGTAGCAGAGCATCGCCGTGCCCCACCAGCCGATCATCGCCGCGCCGATGCCCGAGGTGATGTGGTCGTAGCCGGGTGCCACGTCCGTCGTCAGCGGGCCGAGCGTGTAGAACGGTGCCTCCTCGCAGATCTCCTGCTGGAGGTCGATGTTCTCCTTGATCTTGTGCATCGGGACGTGACCGGGGCCCTCGATCATCGTCTGGACGTCGTGCGACTTGGCGATGCTGTTCAGCTCGCCCAGCGTCTTCAGCTCGGCGAACTGCGCCTCGTCGTTGGCGTCGGCGATGGAGCCGGGGCGCAGGCCGTCACCGAGGGAGAAGGTGATGTCGTAGGCCCGCAGGATCTCGCAGAGCTCCTCGAAGTGCGTGTAGAGGAAGCTCTCCTTGTGGTGGGCCAGGCACCAGGCGGCCATGATGGAGCCGCCGCGGGAGACGATTCCGGTCTTGCGGCGGGCGGTGAGCGGGACGTAGCGCAGCAGCACACCCGCGTGGACGGTCATGTAGTCCACGCCCTGCTCGGCCTGCTCGATGATGGTGTCCTTGTAGACCTCCCAGCTCAGTTCCTCCGCCTGGCCGTCGACCTTCTCCAGCGCCTGGTAGAGGGGGACGGTGCCGATGGGGACGGGGGAGTTGCGCAGCACCCACTCGCGCGTGGTGTGGATGTTGCGGCCGGTGGAGAGGTCCATGACGGTGTCGGCGCCCCAGCGCGTCGCCCACGTCATCTTCTCCACCTCCTCCTCGATGGAGGAGGTGACGGCGGAGTTGCCGATGTTGGCGTTGACCTTCACCAGGAAGTTCTTGCCGATGATCATCGGCTCGATCTCCGGGTGGTTGACGTTGGCCGGGAGAACGGCGCGGCCGGCCGCGATCTCGTCCCGCACGAACTCGGGGGAACGGTTCTCCCGGACGGCGACGTACTCCATCTCCGGGGTGATCTCCCCGCGGCGCGCATAGGCGAGCTGGGTCACGGCGGCGCCGTCCCGCCCGCGCCGGGGCTGCCGCGGGCGGCCGGGGAAGACGGCGTCGAGGTTACGCAGCCCGCCGCGCGGCGAGGTGTGCTTGATGCCGTCGTCCTCGGGACGCAGCTCCCGGCCGGCGTACTCCTCGGTGTCGCCGCGGCTGATGATCCAGTTCTCCCGCAGCGGCGGCAGGCCGCGGCGGACGTCGGTGTCGATCTGGGGGTCGGTGTACGGCCCGGACGTGTCGTAGAGCGTCACGTCCTTGCCGTTGGTGAGGTGGACCCGACGCACGGGCACCCGGATGTCGGGGCGCGAGCCGTCGACGTAACCCTTGTGCCAGCCGATGCGCGGCTCCGCCGGGTTCCCGGCGGCGTTGTCGGCGGCACGCTGGTCGCCGTCGTCCGCGCGCGTGTGTGCATCGTGCATGGTCATGAGACCCACTCCCTACGCCGGCATTACCCGGTAACAGGTTCGGCGGTCGACGCAGCCTTCCCCGTCCCGACGCGTTCGGTGTGCCCGACGTGTCGGCGTACGGAGGTCAGCGCCCTCTCAGCCCCGTGCTCGGAGCTCCCGCGATGTGCAAAAGCACGCATACGCTAGCGGTTCGCCCCGGCAACGCGCCAGTGGGTCTTGCGATGATCGGTCCGTGACCGATTCCCACACTCCCGAACAGGGCCACCAGCACACCCACCATCACGGCCCCGCCGCGCCAGTGTCCCAGCATCTGCGCACGGTCATCGCGGCGGTGCTCATCCCCTTCGCCACGGCGGTTCTCGCGGGGCTCGTCATCCTGTGGCCGGGGGGCGCCCCCGAGGGCGAGGACGGGCGTTCCGGCGTGGGCTTCGACCGCCAGCTGCGCGAGGCCCGGGTCACGAAGTCCGAGGTGGTGGACTGCGCGGAGGTCAACGCCCAGCAGCAGGACGGCGACCCGGCCACGGCGGGGAACTGCCGCCTGCTGACGGTGGAGGTGACGACGGGTCCGCATACCGGACGCACGTTCACGGAAGTGCTCACCCCGGACGCGACCCGCCGCCCGGACACCGGGCAGACGGTCGTGGTGGCCTACGCGCCACAGGCACCGGAGGAGTTGCAGTACAGCATCGTCGACATCGACCGCGACGTCCCGATGATCCTGCTGGCCCTGTTCTTCGCGCTGGTCGTCGTGGCGGTCGGCCGACTGCGCGGGGTGCTGGCCCTGGTGGGGCTGGCGACGACGTTCGCGGTGCTGACGCTGTTCATCCTGCCCGCGATCCTCCAGGGGGCGAACCCCCTGCTGGTGGCCGTGGTGGGCGGCAGCGCGGTCATGCTCGTGACGCTGTACCTGTGCCACGGGCTGACCGCGCGGACCTCGGTCGCGGTGCTGGGCACGCTGATCTCGCTCGTGCTCATCGGCCTGCTCGGCTCGCTGTTCATCGGCTGGGCGGACCTGTCGGGCAACACCGACGACCAGACCGCCCTGGTGCACAGCCTCTACCCGGACATCGAGATCCAGGGGCTGCTGCTGGCCGGGGTGCTGATCGGTTCCCTCGGCGTGCTCGACGACGTCACCGTCACCCAGACCTCGGCCGTGTGGGAGCTGAAGCAGGCCGATCCGACGGCGAGCCGGCGGCGGCTGTACGGCGCGGCCATGCGTATCGGGCGGGACCACATCGCCTCGGTGGTCAACACCCTCGTCCTCGCCTACGCGGGCGCGGCGCTGCCGCTGTTGCTGCTGTTCTCGGTCGCGGAGGCCGGGGTGGGACGGGTGGCCACGAGCGAGCTGGTGGCGGAGGAGATCGTCCGCACGCTGGTGGGCTCGATCGGCCTGGTCGCCTCGGTGCCGGTGACGACGGGGCTGGCCGCGCTCGTCGTCTCCGCCGGGCTGGGCCGCGGGGACGCGGGGCTGCGGCGCCCGCGCGGCGGCCGGCGGCGGCGCGCGAAGTGACGGCACCGGCCGGGCACCCCGGGCCGGGACTCGGCGCTACGGGCGGCCGGCGAGGATCTTGTCCAGCTCGGCGTCGAAGTCCGCGCAGGCGGGCTCCTGGCCGAGGGGGACGATGCGGTCGGTGCGGTCGAGGAACGCGACGAGCGGCGGCGCGCTCACCCGCAACAGAGCGCTCTCGGGGCCGACCTGGAGCCGGATGTGCAGATCGGCCAGGGCCTCGTCGGCGACGGGGCTGATGTGGACGTCGCCCTCCCCCGCCGGGCGGGTGATGCCGTCCACCAGCAGCTCGCGGCCGAAGACCCAGGTCACCGGTTCGTCGCCGGGGAGGCCGAAGGTGAAGCGGAGCGCGTACGGATCGGCCGCCTCATAGACGAGCTCCACCGGAATCCGGAAGGAGAGCTCCTCCGAGGCGAGGAAGCTCATCATGACCTGCGCCTGAACCCTGCCGTTCATCCGCGCCCCCGGCGTCTCGTGCCCGGCCGCGTCTCGGCAGGGCTGCTGTGGACCTCGCTGTGGATTTGGGGGCTCAGGGGCCCCTGGGGGCATCGTTCACCAAGATCGAGAAGTTCCACAATGCGCGTGCTTCAAAGTCACCCGATTGACAACGGAGTTGGTGCGTTCATGTCCCTCCGTCGGCGGGAGGCGCCCAGGTCAGCGATCCGAGCGTCGGTTCACCAGCCTCCGGAGGAGTTACCGGAGGACGACGACAGGAACTTCCGTGCGAGGAAGACGACGACGGCGACGACGGCTGCGAACAGCAGCAGGTTGAACAGCAGGCCGACCACCGCCGTCACCAGCCATACGACCGCCTTGAAGACGATCATCGCGACGACGAGGATTCCCACCCACTTGATCCATGTGGGCAACCCCGCGAGGGTGCTCTTCGTGCTCATGTCCGCTCCCTGTTCTCCGAGCCGAGTCCGTGCCGGCGTGTCGTCCGGCTGCCTCCGATGCTAGGCAACGGCAGACCGCGGCGGGAGTGCCGCCGGCCCGGGTCCAGCCCTGAGCGGCCCCTTAGGGGCGCGGGGGGCGGCACGCCCGCCGCCGTCATCCTTCCGGGGGAGAGAACACGACCATGACCCGCAGGTCCTCGCTGATGTGGTGGAAGCGGTGCGGCACTCCGGCGGGCACGTAGACGACGCTGCCGCGCGCGACGCTCGTCGTCTCGTCGCCGACGGTCAGGGCGGCCCGGCCGCTGACGACGAAGTAGACCTCGTCCTGGCCGTGGGGCTTCTGGGGATCCTGAGATCCCCGGTCGAGGGCGTACAGGCCGACCGACATGTTCCGTTCCCGCAGGAACTGGAGATATGCGCCGTCGTTGGCGGCCCGCTCGGCCTCCAGTTCCGCCAAGTGGAACGACTTCACCGTGTGAACCCCTCGTTTCGCCGGGCGGTTCTGGGAGACCATCCCCAGCATGATGAATGTTCTTGTCAAGACCCTCGCCAACGCGGTCGCTCTGGCCGTCGCCGTCTGGCTGGTGGGCGACATCACGCTCACCGGTGACAGCACGGGAGACAAGGCGCTCACGCTCATCGTGGTCGCTCTGATCTTCGGCGTCGTCAACCTCGTGGTCAAGCCGGTCGTGAACCTGCTGTCCCTGCCGGCGCTGATCCTCACGCTCGGTCTGTTCATGCTGGTCATCAACGCGCTGATGCTGCTGCTCACCTCCTGGATCGCCGACGGGCTGGACGTCCCGTTCCACGTCGAGGGCTTCGGCACCGCGCTGCTGGGCGGTCTGATCATCTCGATCGTCGCGTGGGCCGTCGAGCTGGTGCTGCCCGACTGACCCCCGGATCCCTGGCCTTCCCGCGCCTTCCCGCGCCCCGAGGCGCCCGGGCCGCCTCGGGGCGTCTCGGGCCGCCTCGGGGCGCCCCGGGGGCGGGCTGCCCCGGCGGGAACCCGTCGTCGATGATGGGCGCATGTCCCTCCTCGACCGGAGCCCGTCCACCGCCCGCCCCGCGGCGCCCTACCGCGTGTGCGTCGTGTGCACCGGCAACATCTGCCGCTCCCCCGCCGCCAAGGTGCGGCTGCTGCGCTCGTACGAGCCCGGCTGGGCCGACGGCGGTTTCCCGGCCGGTGAGGACGCCGACGTCCCCGACCCCTACTACGGCGGCCCCGAGGGCTTCGACGAGGTGCTGGAGATGATCGAGTCCGCGATGCCGCGGCTGCTCGACGCGATCACGGAGGAGCTGGCCCGCCGATGACACCCGACAGCCACCAGACGCCCGGGGAGAGCACGCGGGCCGTGCGCGCCGGGCTGCCGCCCGAGGAGCCCTACGCGCCCCCGCTGCCCGGGCCGGCGTTCGCCGCCCACTACCACCTGCCCGGCGACCCGGCCGACGC
This sequence comes from Streptomyces sp. JJ38, assembly GCF_019303475.1. GTDB lineage: Bacteria > Actinomycetota > Actinomycetes > Streptomycetales > Streptomycetaceae > Streptomyces. The sequence goes on along the minus strand of NZ_JABLSI010000029.1, from coordinate 7,805 downwards.
CCCGTACACCTACGGCCGGGACGGCAACCCCACGTGGACGGCGCTGGAGCGCGCCGTCGCCGAGTTGGAGGACCCCGGAGGCACGGCCCAGGCGGTGGCCTTCGCCTCGGGCATGGCCGCCATGTCCGCCGTGCTGCTTTCCCGGGTGCGCCCCGGCGACGTCGTCGTCCTCCCCGAGGACGGCTACAACCTGCTGGCTCTGCTGCGGGAGCGGTTGGAGTCCTACGGCGCCCGGGTGCGCACGGTGCCGACCGGGGGGCCGGAGCAGTTCGAGGCCTTGGCGGGCGCGTCCCTGCTGTGGCTGGAGACGCCGTCGAACCCGGGGCTCGACGTGTGCGACATCCGACGCCTGTCCGAGGCGGCCCACGCCGAGGGCGCGCTCGTCGTCGTCGACAACACGCTGGCCACGCCGCTCGGCCAGCGTCCGCTGCTGCTGGGCGCCGACGTGTCCGTCGCCAGCGGCACCAAGGCGCTGACCGGCCATGGCGACGTGCTGCTCGGCTACGTCGCCTGCCGCGACGCCGCCGTCGCCGAGGACGTCCGGCTGTGGCGCAAGACGGTGGGCGCGATCCCGGGACCGATGGAGGCGTGGCTCGCGCACCGCAGCCTGGCGACGCTGGAGCTCCGGGTGGCGCGGCAGGCGGAGTCCGCGCTGGCCGTGGCGCGGGCCCTCGCCGAGCGGCCGGAGGTCGCCGGGGTGCGGTACCCCGGGCTGCTTCAGGACCGGGCGCATCCGCTGGCGGCCCGGCAGATGCGCGGCTTCGGCTGCGTGGTGTCGTTCACCCTGCCCGACCGGGCGTTCGCCGAACGGTTCCTGTCCCGGCTCCGCCTCGTGCACCAGGCCACGAGCTTCGGCGGAGTGCGCAGCACGGCGGAGCGGCGGGGCCGCTGGGGCGGGGACGCCGTGGCGGACGGCTTCGTGCGGCTCTCCGTGGGCGTCGAGGACACACGGGACCTCGTCGCCGACGTCCTGCGGGCGCTGGCGGAGGCCGGGGGCCCACAGACGCCCCTGGAGTGACGGCCCGCGGGGCGCGCGGACGCGAGCGGTTTGGGACTCCCCCTCGTGTCCCAAACCGCCGCCCCCGCTCCGACGGAGCGGTTCTGGGCACAGGGTAGTTGACTCTCCGTCAATGTCCAGTTGACGGAGAGCATGGGCTGGGGCGGGTGAGGTTTCGGTCGCGTTCCGGTGCGGGAGACCCCTGGCATGTCCTCCGCCCGACCCGTCGTCAAGCGCACCGCCCGTGCCATCCTGCTCGACCGCGACGCGCTGATCGTCATCAAGCGCACCAAGCCCGGCGAGGAGCCCTACTGGATCACACCCGGCGGAGGCATGGAGCCGGAGGACGCGTCCGTCACGGCCGCGCTCCACCGCGAGCTGGACGAGGAGCTCGGCGCCGAGGTGACCCATGCCGTCCCCGCCTTCGTGGACACCGTGCCCGAGGGCGACGAGGGCGGCGTGAAGGTCCAGCACTTCTTCGTGTGCCGGCTGGCGTCGATGGACCTCAGCCGGCGGCACGGCCCGGAGGTGGAGGAGCCGTCCGGTGAGTACGAGGTCGTCCGGCTGCCCTTCACCCCGGCCGGGGTCGACTCGGTCAACGTCGTCCCGCCGGCCCTGCGGGCTTACCTCCGGCGCAACATCGAGGGCGTGCGGGCGCTGCTCGCGGACGACCTCGGCTGACCCGGCGGGCGGTCAGCTCCGGGGCGGGCTGAACCACTCGGCGTAGGAGGCGCGGTCCTTCTCGTCGCGCCGGGCGTGGGCCTCGGCCAGCAGCCGCTCGGCCCGTTCCTGCCAGGCCCGCGACGCGGCCAGCGACGCCAGCTGCCCGGACGGCTCCGCGGCCCCGGGCGACTTGACGGCTTCTGGCGGCACGCCGGCTTCGGAGAGCGCGTCGGCATCGGGCACCGTCAGCGGGTCCGACAGCGGGGCGGGCCCGGGCGGCACCGGGGAGACCGGCTCCGACGGCCCGGCGGCGGGCTGGGCGGGAACGGGCGGGTGCTCGGGCGGCGGCGGGACGGCCCCGCCCGGCGGCGGCACGAGCGGAGGCGGCGGAAACGTCTCCGCACTCGGCACCGGCGCGGGGGCCGGGACGCCGCCGGGCTCCCGCGGTCCTGACACGGGCCCGGGGGCGGAAGCCGGGGCGGGAGCCGGGGCGGGAGCCGGGGCGGCGGAAACGGGCCCGGGCGTGGTGGGCCGGGGCGACGTCCCACCGGCCGGACGGTGACCGCTCCGGGGTGAGCGGCCCCCCTCCCGCTCGGCCCGGTCGCGGGCGGTGCCGAAGAAGTCGCCGCCCTTGCGCTTGTGGTCGTCGGTGCCCCACTCACGCCTCGTCCGCTTGGGCGCGTGCTGGAGGTGCGGGATGTGCTTCGCACAGTGGATGTAGGCCTCGTCCACGGTCACCCGCACCCACAGCTCCGCGCGGCGGCCGGGCACCGGGTCCTCCGGAAGGTGCGGGTATTCGGCCCGTATGTCCGCGTCCTCCAGAATCTCCGCCGACCCATTGATGTGAAGCCCGATCCGGGCCCGGATGAAATCAATCAGCAGAATGCCCAGATGGGGATTCTCCCGGATATTCCCCAGGCTGGCGTGAACACCGTTCCCGCGGTACTCGGGATAGGCGAGCGTTCGCTCGTCCAGAACCTGCAGAAAGCCCTGCGGACCGGCCCGGAACGTACTGTCACAGTTGCCGTCGCGATCCGCTGTGGAGAGAAAGAACATCTCCTGCCGGGAGGCGAACTCCCTCATACGCTCATTGAGGTGGTCGAGCATGTGATCGGCGTAGAAGCGGTCCGCACGCCGCTCGGATCCGAGCTGAGCCTGAATCTCGTGCTCGCCCGCACTGCCCGGCCGACCGCCGCTGTCTCCGCGCTCTTCCACGTCGTGTGCTCCCAAGGGTCTCAGTCTCCTGCGGCCTGCGACACGAGCTCGTCCAGGGAGTCGTGCCGTATGCGGCTGGCGGGTATGCCCACGCCCACGAGTGCGTCGATGCCGCTGCGGATCATCCCCGGCGGTCCGGACAGATAGCCGTCGTAGGTGCCCCAGCGGCCCGCTCCCCGGACGGCGTCGGGCAGTTGGCCCGCCAGGCCCGAGGCGCGCACGGGACAGCCGTCCGCGACGACCGGCCGCACCGCCAGCCACGGGTGCTGCGACTCCAGCTTCAGCATCGTCTCCAGGTCGTACAGGTCGTGGTCGCTGCGGGCGCCGTAGAAGACCTCGACCGGGCGGGGCCTGCCGTGCTCGGCGACGTCCTCCACGAGCGCCTTGATGGGGGCGATCCCCGTGCCGCCGCCGAGGCACAGCAGCCCGTTGTCGGTTCCGTGGTCCACGGTCATGTTCCCGGCGGCCGGACCGAGCCGGAGGACGTCCCCGGCGCGGGCCCGGCGCACCAGCGCCCCGGAGACCCAGCCGGCCGGGACGGCCTTGACGTGGATGCTCAGCAGCCCGTCGGGCCGGGGCGCCGCGGCGAGCGAGTAGCTGCGCCACACCCGCGGCCACCACGGCGTCTCCACTGTCGTGTACTGCCCGGCGAGGAAGGGGTAGGGCTGGTCGGGGCGGAGGGTGAGGACGGCGATGTCGTCCGTCCGCCTCTCGTGGGCGACGATCTCCGCGTGCCACCAGGCCGGCGCACGTGCCTCGTCCTCGGCGGCGGCGTCGATCATGATCTGCGAGATGGCGGTGTAGGCGCGGACCCACGCCGCCTCCGTCTGCGGCGACCACGTGTGGTGCGCGTACCGTGTCAACGCGGCGATCAGGCACTCGCCGACGGCCGGATAGTGCTCGGGCCGGGTGCCGTACTTGCGGTGGCCGCGGCCGAGGGCGGACAGGTACTCCGTCAGCACGGAGGCGTTGTCGACGTGCTGGGCGGCGGTGAGCAGCGCCTTGAACAGCCGGTCGCGCTGGGCGTCCATGGACGCGGGGAACATGTCCCGCAACTGCGGGTGGCGCACGAAGAGCATGGCGTAGAAGTAGGCGGTGACGGCCTCGGAGGCCGGTTCGACCTCCTCCATCGTGCGGCGGATGAGCGTGGCGTCGGCGGTGGGCGGCGCGCCCGCCCGGCCCTGCGGCGCGCCGTCTCCGGCTGCCGGGGAGCCGCCGCTCGCGGCGGGCTGCGGGCCGGACGCGGGCTCGAACACCGAAGGCTGCGGGGGTCGCTGGGCCTGCTGGGGCCCCGCCTGCTGCGGACGCTGGGCCTGCTGGGGGCGCTGGCCCTGGGCGGGGTACCCGGGCTGCGGGTGCTGCCGGGGCTGGGGGGCGCCGGAGTGCTGCGGATTCTGCGGGCCGCCCGGGTGCGGCTGGGCCTGCTGGTGCTGCGGCTGACCGGGGGTGTACTGCGGCGGGATGACGTCCGGGTGGCCATCCGCGCCACCGCCCGGTCCTGACGGGGAGGACCCGTCCGAGGTCTGCGACTCGGGTTCACTGCGGCTGGGCCGGGAAAACCAGCCCCAGTCACCATCGCTGCCGGATTCGGGGCCGGGTATCCCGTTGTCGGCCGACATGGTGGTCATGTGTGCCTCGTCCTCTACGTCTTAGGCCGGTTCGTGCACTTCTGTGGACGTGAAGCGACTCGTCTTGTCCCTATCTGACGCGGATATGTCACCGCGTTCATGGGCAGGTCAGACGCCCGACCGAGCATTGCGGCGTGATGCGCACCCGACCATACCGTTACCTCATGAATGCACAAGAGTCGTCGGAGGCGCAGCAATTCCACGATTCTGCAGAGGCCGTGGGGAAATCACCGTCCGTAGTCCACACGGGGTTCACCGAGCCCGTCGCCGTAGGCTTCGGGCCATGAACGATCTCACCATCCGGCCCGCCACGGCCGACGACATAGTGGACATCGTGGCCATGCTGGCCGATGACGCGCTGGGTGCCCAGCGCGAGTCCCCCGACGACCTCACCCCCTACCGCACCGCGTTCGCCGCCATCGCCGCCGACCCGCAGCAACATCTGGTCGTCGCGGAGCGCGACGGGCGGACGGTGGGGACGCTCCAGCTCACGGTCATCCCCGGGCTGTCCCGGCAGGGGGCTTCCCGGGCCCTCATCGAGGCCGTGCGGGTGCACGCCGACGAGCGCGGCAGCGGGCTCGGCTCGGACCTGATCCGCTGGGCCGTGCAGGAGGCCCGGCGGCTGGGCTGCCCGCTCGTCCAGCTCACCTCCGACGCCTCCCGCACGGATGCGCACCGCTTCTACGAGCGCCTCGGCTTCACGGCCTCCCACGCGGGCTTCAAGCTCGCCCTGTGAACGCGGACGGGCGCGGGGCGCCATCAGCCGTCAGGCCGATGGCGCCCCGCGCCGGTGCTGCCGCGTCCCTCGGCTAGCCGCTGTCGGCGTCCGACCCGCCGAACCAGCCACCGCTGTCGTTGCCGCCGTTCCCGTTGCCGTTGCCACCACCCGAGTCGCCGGTGGTGTCCCCGGTGTCGCCGGTGGTGTCCCCGGTCGTCTCACCCGTCGTCTCACCGGAGGTCTCCCCGGTGGTCTCGCCCGTCTGGCCGGAGTCCTGGCCACTCGAGTCGTCGCAGTTCCAGTCGAGCGGGCCACAGGACGGCTTGCCGGTGGGCTTGTCCGTCGGCTCGTCGGTCGGCTCCTCCGTCGGCTCCTCCGTGGGCTCCTCGGTCGGCTCCTCGGTCTCCTCTTCCTCCGGCTTCTCCTCGGGCTCCTCCGGCTTCTCCTCCGGCACGTTCCCGCCGTTGACGACGTTGCTGATGGGACGCGGCTCCGGGAACGCCTCGGGGGGCGTCTTCTTGAGCGCCTCCTTCATGTAGTCCACCCAGACCCGGGTCGGGATGTCACCACCGTGGATGGAGTCCAGCCCGCCGGTGCCGTTCATGGACAGCAGGCCCGGGTTCTTCGGGTCCTCCCGGAACATCGTGACCGCCGTGGAGAGCTGCGGGGTGTACCCGACCCACCAGGCTGACTTGTTGTCGTCGGTCGTACCCGTCTTCCCCGCCACCGCGCGGTTCAGCTCCAGGGCCTGCTTACCGGTTCCGTTCTTGACGACGCCCTCCAGGACGTCGGTCACGGTGTTGGCCACGTTCGGGTCGATGGCCTGCTTCTTCTTGGGCTTCTCGAAGCCGGCCACCTCGTCGCCGCCGCGGAGCACCTTGGTGACCGAGTACGGCTCGGTCTGGATGCCGGAGGCCGCGAAGGTCGCGTAGGCGTCGGCCATGCGGATCGCCGACGGGGTGGAGGTGCCGAGCGCGAAGGAGGGGTTCAGGGCGTCGAAGCTGTGGTCGCTGATGCCCGCCGCCGCGGCCGTGTCCCGCACCCTCTGCATTCCGACGTCCATACCGAGCTGGACGTACGGGCTGTTGGCGGAGACCTCCATGGCCTCCCGGAGCGTGACGATGCCGTAGTCGGCGTCGCCCTCGTTCACCTGGCGGAAGGGCTCGTGGTCCTTGGTCAGGTACGGGGAGCCGTCCTGCGTCTTGATGACGATGCCGTTGTCGCCGTCGTACTTGCTCTCCGGCGAGATGCCCTGTCCGTCACTGAGGTACGTGCCGTGCTCCATCGCCGCCGCGAGGACGAAGGGCTTCCACGTCGAACCGACCTGGATACCGCTGGTGTCGGCGTTGTTGTTGTAGTGCCCCTTGTCCACGCCCTCGCCGCCGTAGATGGCGACGATGGCTCCGTCGTTCGGCTGGACGGAGGCCGCGCCGAACTGGACGAACTGGTCCTTCTCCCGCTCCTCCGGCTTGAGGTGCTTCTCCCGCGCCGACTTGACCGCCTTCTCCAGCTGCTTGGTCTTGCCCTTCTCGAAGGTGGTGTAGATCTGGAAGCCCCCGAGCTCGAAGTCGTCACGTGTGAGCCCCGTCTTGGCCATGACGTACCGCTTGGCGGTCTCCATCATGTAGCTCGCCTGCGCCGAGTCGCCGCGGACCGGCTTGGGGTCCTGCGGCATCGGGAACTCCTTCGAGTACTGGGCGTGCTCCTTCTTCGTCATGAGCTCCAGCTCGAGCTGACGGTCCAGGATCCAGTAGTAGCGCTTCTTCGCGCGCTCGGCGTTGGCCTTGGCGCTCGCGGCGTCGCTGAGGCCGCCGGCGGGGTCGTACAGGTCGGGGCCCTTGAGGACGGTGGCCAGGAAGGCGCTCTCGTCGGGCTCCAGGTCCACCGCGTCCTTGCTGTAGTAGGCCTGCGCGGCGGCCTGGATGCCGTAGGCGTTGCGCCCGTAGTAGGCGGTGTTCAGGTAGCCCTGGAGGATCTCCTCCTTCTCCAGTGTCGTCCCCACCTTGATGGAGATGAAGAGCTCCTTGAACTTCCGGTCGAGGGTCTGCTCCTGGGACAGGAAGTTGTTCTTGACGAACTGCTGGGTGATCGTCGAGCCGCCCTGGGTGTCCCCGCCCTTCGCCATGTTGACGACGGCACGGGCGATGCCCTTCGGGTCCACGCCGCTGTCGGTCCAGAACGTCTCGTTCTCGGCGGCGATCACCGCGTTCTGCATCGACTTGGGAATGTCCTTCAGGTCGATGTTCTGCCGGTTCGTCGAGCCCTCACGGCCGAGGACGGAGCCGTCGGCCCAGTAGTAGACGTTGTTCTGCTGCCGGGCGGCGGCGTTCGCCTCGTTGGGCACCCCGACCATGGCGTAGCCGATGGCGAAGAGGCCCACGAGCATGCCGAAGCCCATGATGCACATCGCGGAGATCTGCTTGAAGGACGGCGTCCAGCGGCGGAAGCCCTGCTTGCCCGAGCGCGGGTAGTCGATGAACCGCTTCTTCGCCACCGGTGCCGGGCGGGCCGCGCGGCGGCCCGCCCGGCCCGCGACCGCGGCGGCTCCCGCCCCGGCCCCGGCCCCCACGGCCTGCGCACGGCG
>NZ_JABLSI010000028.1 GCF_019303475.1 Streptomyces sp. JJ38 | reverse complement strand
AGCCGTCCGCGGCGCCGGGCCGCGCGGGCGCGGGCCGGCTCGCCGGCAGGGCCGCCGGCAGCGTCGTCGGCCCGTTCGCCGGCCGGGTCTCGGGGAGCGTTTCGGGGGAGGTCGGGCACGTCATGCTCCGATGTTCGGCTCCGGTGGGTCGCCGAACGAGTGGCCCGATGGCCATGATGTGAAAGAATCGGGCCATGCGTGCGGTCACGACGTCCCCGAACCGACGGCCCGGCGGCGGAGCGCGGCGGCACCGGGTCGCCGTCCTCGTCCGGCACGGGCTGCTGCCCGTCGAGCTGGGCATCGTGCACCGGCTGTTCGGCACGGCCGAGGCGCCCGACGGCACCCTGCTGTACGACGTGGCCACCTGCGCCCTGGAACCCGGGGCGGTCCGCACCGACACCGACTTCACCCTCGGCGTCGCCCACGGCCCCCAGGCCCTGGAGGACGCCGACACCGTCGTCGTACCGGCCGCCGAGGAGGACTACGTCCGCGACCACGCCGGTCTGGACCCCGCCCTGCGGGCCGCGCTCGGCCGCGTCCGGCCGGGCACGCGTACCGCCTCGATCTGCACCGGAGCCTTCGTGCTGGCCGCCGCCGGGCTGCTCGACGGCCGCCGGGCGACGACGCACTGGCGCTCGGCCCGGCAGTTCCGCTCGCTGTTCCCGGCCGTGCGCCTCGACCCCGACGTCCTCTACACCGACGACGCCGGCGTGCTCACCTCCGCCGGGGTGGCCGCGGGCGTCGACCTGTGCCTGCACATGATCCGGTGCGACCACGGGACGGCGGTGGCCAACGCGGTCGCCCGGCGCTCGGTCGTCCCGCCGCACCGGGAGGGCGGCCAGGCGCAGTTCATCCAGCGGCCGGTGCCCCGGGAGCTGGGGGAGGGCTCGACGGTGCGGGCGCGGGCCTGGGCGGCGGAACGGCTCCACGAGCCCCTCACGCTCAGGGACCTGGCCGCGCGGGAGGCGATGAGCGTGCGGACCTTCACCCGGCGCTTCCGGGAGGAGGTCGGCGTCTCGCCGGGCCAGTGGCTGACGCAGCAGCGCGTCCAGCGGGCCCGGCACCTGCTGGAGGAGAGCGACCTCCCGGTGGACCGGGTCGCCGCCGAGGCGGGCTTCGGCTCGGCCGTCTCCCTGCGGCAGCACCTGCACGCGGCCCTGGGCGTCTCACCGAGCGCCTACCGGACGACGTTCCGGGTCGGCGCGGCGCGGGAGCCCGACCCCGGGGACGGCTGAACCCGCGCGGTCGGCCGGGCCCGAGCCGCCGGGGCCTGAAAGCGGCTGAGCGCGCGGCCCCGGCGGGGGTCGCGCGCTCAGCCGACGGTGGCCCGTGCGGGCCGGGAGCACGGTGCTCAGAGAACGGCGCTCAGGAACTCCCGGGTGCGCTCGTTCTCGGGCTCGTTGAACATCTGCTCCGGCGGACCGGACTCGATGACACGGCCCTCGTTGAACATCATCACGCAGTCCGAGATGTCCCGGGCGAAGCCCATCTCGTGGGTGACGCAGAGCATGGTGATGTCCGTGGTGTGCGCGATGTCCCGCAGGACGTCCAGCACACCGGCGACCAGCTCCGGGTCCAGCGCCGAGGTGACCTCGTCCAGCAGCAGCACCTGCGGGCGCATCGCCAGCGCCCGGGCGATGGCCACGCGCTGCTGCTGACCGCCCGAGAGCTGGGTCGGGTACTTGTCGATGTGCTCGGTCAGGCCCACGAGCTCCAGCAGACCGCGGGCCCGCTCCTCGGCCTCGTCCTTGGACAGCCCCAGCACGTGCACCGGCGCCTCGGTGATGTTGCGCAGCACCTTCATGTTGGGGAACAGGTTGAACTGCTGGAAGACCATGCCGATCTTCTTGCGCACCTCGCGGGTGTGCTTCTCGCCCGCCGGCACGAGCTTGCCCCCGCGCTGTTCGTGCGTGAGGTAGTCGCCGTCGACGGTGATGGTGCCCTCGTCGGGCTTCAGCAGGGTCATGAGCAGCCGCAGGATCGTCGTCTTGCCGGAGCCGGACGGTCCGATGAGCGTGACGTGCTTGCCCGCGTCGACCTTGAACTCGAGGTTGTCCAGAACGACGTTGTCGCCGAACCGCTTGGTGACGCCTGCGAAACGGATCAGCTCGCTGCCGCTCGCTCTCGTGGCGGGGGCTTCCTGGCTGTTGGTGATGTCACTGGACAAGACGACGCTCCAGGGCTCGGATCAGAAGGGAGGCCGGGTAGGCGATGAGGATGAAGGCGACGCCCACCACCGTGTAGGCCTCGAAGGTGAAGGTCTCGTTGCTGAAGGCGCGGGCCTCGCCCAGCATCTCGAAGGCGCCGATGACGGCGATCATCGGCGAGTCCTTCAGCATCGCGACGACGTAGTTGCCGAGGGCGGGGACCACTCGGCGGATGGCCTGCGGCAGGATCACCGACGTCCACGTGTGGCGGCGCGGCAGGCTCAGCGCGGTGGCCGCCTCCCACTGGCCCACCGGGACGCCGTCGATGCCGGCGCGGTACACCTCGGCGGTGTAGGTGGAGTAGTGCAGGCCGAGGCCGACGATGCCGGTGGTCAGCGCGGACATCGAGATGCCCATCTCGGGGACCACGTAGAACAGGAAGAACAGCTGCACCAGCAGCGGGGTGTTGCGGATGAACTCGGTGACCGCGGTCACCGGCCAGCTGATCCACTTCTGGTGCGAGCGCTGCGCGATGGCCCACACCAGACCGAGGGTGAAGGCCACGAGCGAGCCGAGGGCCAGCGCCTGGAGGGTGACGAGCACCCCGTCCCAGAAGCGCGGCATGAAGTCGCTGACGACGTCCCAGTCCCAGTTCATCCCAGGCCTCCTGCGGTGCCGGTCTTGGCCTGTGCCGACTCACCCTCGGCGTCGAGCTTGCGGGTGAACAGCTCGGACAGCGCCCCCTTCTTCGGGGTCTGCCCCAGGCCGGCCTTCGCGCGGCGCTCCACCAGACGCATGCCGCGCGTGAGGACGAAGGCGATGACGAAGTAGGAGAACAGGAGCAGGGTGTAGGCGGGTGCGCTCTCGTTGGAGGCCAGCCGGGAGAGGTTCCCGGCGAAGGTCATGTCCGCCACCGAGATGACCGAGACGAGGGCGGTGCCCTTCAGCAGCTCGATGAGCAGGTTGTTGAAGGGCGGGACCATCTCCGGCCACGCCTGCGGCAGCTCGATGCGGCGCAGCCGCTGGCCCTTGGTGAAGCTCAGGGCGATGCCCGCCTCACGCTGCCCGGCCGCGACGGCCGCCAGCGAACCGCGGACGATCTCCGAGCCGTAGGCGCCGTAGGTGAGTCCCAGCGCCACCACGCCCGCCGCCATCGGCACGAACTGCCAGCCGAACATCAGCGGGAAGGCGAAGGCCATCCACAGCATGAAGATCAGCGCGGAGGTGCCGCGGAAGATCTCGAAGTAGGTGCCGGCGAGGAACCGCACGATCCACAGGTCGTGGGTGCGGGCGATGCCGACGACGAAGGCCACGGCCCCGGCCAGGGCGGCGCTGTACAGCGTCACCTGGATGGTGATCCAGACACCGGGAAGGAACCACTCGGTGAAGATGCCTGAGCTCATGCGCACAGCTCCTCTGCGGTGAGGTCGGTCATCTCCGCGCGGGTGAACCCGTAGGGCTCGACGATCTGCAGCAGCTCCTTGTAGTCGTCCTCCTTGAGCTTGTGCAGCTCCCGGTTGAACGCGTCGCGGAGGTTCTTCTCGGAGAGCCGGAACGCGAAGCCGCCGGCGCCGTAGGCCGGCTCGCCCCCCAGTGTCGGCTGGAACGGCTCGGTGCCGTCGGCCCGGTCGTTGCCCTTGACGACGGCCTGCACGGTGATGTTCGTGCCGGCGAAGGCATCCACCCGGCCCTGCACGACGGCGTCGAGACCGGCGACCTGGTCGGGCAGGATCAGGATGTCGCTGATGCCGGCGTCCTTCGCGTAGGCCACCTCCGCGTAGGCCTCGCCGCTCGCCAGCCGGAGCCCCTGCTCCTTGACGTCCTGGTAGGTCCGGATGTTCTTCGGGTTGCCCTCGGGGACGATGAACGCGTCCAGCATGAGGTAGTCCGGGTCGGAGAACAGGACCTGCGCGCAGCGCGTGGGGTTGATGTACATCCCCGCGGACACGCAGTCGAACTGCTGTGCCTGGAGCCCCGGGATCAGCGCGCTGAACTCCGTGGGCACCGGCTCGATGTTCGGCACACCGAGCCGTTGGAAAATCACCTTGGCGATGTCCGGAGCCTCGCCGGCCGCCTCCCCTTCGGAGTTGATGTAACCGAACGGCGGCTCGCTGGCGATGCCGACCCGGACGGTGCCCCGGTCACGCAGTCTCTCCAGGAGATCGCCGCCCTCCACTTTCCCCTCGGCAGGTGCCTTGCTGCACCCGGCTGCACCCAGGAGGCCCAACGCCGCCGTCCCGCCGAGCAGGGCGCGGCGGCTGATGGGTCTTCTCCCGATGCCACGGAATTCGCTCAATGTCTGGAACTTCCTCGGTGGTGGAGCCATGGGCGCGCGGCTACCCAAACGCTATGAAGATATGCCCGCTACTTTCGGCCGCCGATCCTTCCGGTACTCCGTTCGGACGATGGGACGTTGGGCCACGGGCGCGCCACCGGGCGACGGGACCGGCCGGGCGCGGCCGGGTGCGGCCTCCCTGGGGTGAAACAGTGGCTATGTCATGATTTGGGTCATGCGGACGTCCTGGCACGGCGACGACACCCCGGCCGCTTCCACCACCCCGGCAGGCGCCGGCCCGGCGCGGCCCACGGCCGACGCCCGTGCGGGCCGGCTCCTGCTGGCCTTCCGGCACGGCAACCAACTCGCGTTCGACGCCGCTCTCGACGGGCTGGACTGCGACGAGAACACCCGCGACCTCGTCGCGTCCCTGTGCCGGGTGGCCAACGACTGCGTCCGCGGCGCGTACCCGGCGGAGGCGGGCGACCGCAGGCTGCGCCGACTGGCCGCCTCCGACGCCTCCGGAGCCGTGGCCGGGCGGGGCGGGCGCTGGGTCGAGACCGCCGAGGACGCGGCCCCGCACGTGGCCGTCCTCATCGAGGCCGTCGACCAGAACGACACCGAGGCCGTGCAGGACCTCGTGCGCGCCACCCCGGACACCACCTTCGTCCTCGGGAAACTGGTGCACGCCGTGGCGCTGCTGCTCCCGTCCGTCCCGCCGCAGTACCTGCGCCGCGTGCTGGCGGAGCTGCGGGACCGCGACGCCGCCTGGTCATCGGCGCCCCAGGACATCGGGTAGAGTTTCCTCCCGCCGGTCACCGCACCGGCGCGGGCGCCGCTAGCTCAGTTGGTTAGAGCAGCTGACTCTTAATCAGCGGGTCCGGGGTTCGAGTCCCTGGCGGCGTACAGCGATCTGAGGCCCCTGCCGACGGCAGGGGCCTCATCCGTGTGCCCCGAAGGGCGCGGGTCGCGCTACGCGCGCCGGAAGGAGAGCGTCTCGCCGATCGCCCCCGCCCGCCACAGGTCCTGGCAGGCGTCGGCCATCCGGTCCAGGCCGTCGATGACGCTGCCCCACACGATCCCGGGCACCCAGCCGGCGTCCCCGTTGATGAGCAGGTTGTTCCGCTCGTAGAACAGCGCCAGGTCGACCACGGTGGGCCGGCCCTGGTGCCGGGCGTCGGTCTCGTAGCCGTAGGACGAGGTACCGAGCTGGACCTCGGTGAAGGTGAAGTAGCAGAGGTCGCCCGGGATGGGGGTGATCGTCGGGTTCTCCAGCGGCGGCTCCTGCGGGGCGAACGGGGGCACCAGGGCGTAGATCTCGTTCCGCGCGTACTTGGCGTGGTAGACGTCGCCGCCGAGCGGGAGCGCGTCCCACACCGCCGCGCAGGTGATCGGCGCGCGGTCGTCCAGCAGCCGGGCGGTGCAGCGCACTCCGCGCTTGTCGAGCGCCACCTCGATGAAGCGGTCGGCCATCGTGACTCCTTAGGAGGTCATGCCCCCGGCCCGGGGCCGGGGGAGGAACGAACGGGAGCGGCGGGGCCGCGGAAACGGGCCCGGAGCGGCACTCAGGAGCGGACGGGCGACTCGGTGAGCAGGGGCGGCGGGGGCAGCTCCGGCAGCCCGGCGCCGTACAGGGCGTGCGCGGCACGCAGGACGAGCGCGTCCGCGTGCCGGGCGGCCACGAGCTGGACGCCGATGGGGAGCCCGGCGTCGTCCAGCCCGCAGGGCAGGCTCGCCGCGGGCTGCTGGGTCAGGTTGAAGGGATAGCTGAAGGGCGTCCACCCGGTCCACCTCGTGTGGGGCGAGCCCTTGGGCACCTCGACGCCGCGCTCGAAGGCCGTATCCGGCATCGTCGGCGTCACGAGCAGGTCGTACCGCTGGTGGAAGGCGCCGAGCCGGGCGCCGAGGGCCATCCGCACGTCCACGGCCGCGAGGTAGTCCAGTGCCGAGGAGCGGGCACCCTGTTCGATGACCTCCCGCAGCCCCGGGTCGAGCCGGGCGCGCTGTTCCTCGTCGAGCCCCTGGGTGACGCGTGCGGCGCCGCTGAACCACAGGACGTGGAAGGCCTCGACCGGGTCCTCGAACCCGGGGTCGGCCTCCTCCACCCGGGCGCCGAGCTCCGCCAGCCGCTCCACGGCCCGCCGGACGGCGGCGGCGACCTGGGGCTCGACGGCGACCCGGCCGCCGAAGTCGGGGGAGTAGGCGATCCGCAGCCCGGCCACGCCCCCGGCGAGCTGGTCCCGGAAGTTGCCGGGGTAGGGCGCGAGGGCGGACCAGTCCCGCGGGTCCGCGCCACCGATGACGTCCAGGAGGAGGGCCGCGTCGGCGGCGTCCCGGGTCAGCGGGCCGACGTGGGCGAGGGTGCCGAAGGCGCTCGCCGGGTACAGCGGCACCCGCCCGTAGGTCGGCTTGAGCGCGAAGGTCCCGCTGAAGGACGCCGGGATGCGTACCGATCCACCGCCGTCGGTGCCCAGGGCCAGCGGCCCGGCGCCGAGGGCGACGGCCGCCGCGGCGCCGCCGCTGGAGCCGCCGGCCGTGCGGTCGGGGGCGTACGGGTTGCCGGTGGAGCCGTGCCGCGGGCTGTCGGTGACGCCCTTCCAGGCGAACTCCGGTGTCGTCGTCTTGCCCAGGAACACCGCGCCGTGTTCGCGCAGCCGGGCGACCGAGGGCGCGTCCTCCTCCCACGGCCCGGCGTCGGAGATCGTCCACGAGCCCTTGTAGGTGGGCGCGCCGCGTTGCAGCAGGATGTCCTTGACCGTGACCGGGACGCCGTCCACCAGGCCGGCCGGCGCGCCGCGCCGCCAGCGCTCGGCGGAGGCCCGCGCCGCCTCCAGCGCGGTGTCCCCGTAGATCCGGACGAAGGCGTTCACCCGCGGGTCGACGGCCTCGGCACGCTCCAGCGCCGCGCGCGTCGCCTCCACGGGTGAGAAGTCGCCCGCGGCGTAGCCCGCCACGAGCTGGGCCGCCGTCAGGGCGGTGAGATCGGTCAACGCGTCCTCCCGTCAGTGTGCCGGGACGTACCCCAGCTTCTTGTCGACGATGTTGAGCGGCGGCTTGCCCGCGGCCCAGCGGTCGAAGTTGTCGCAGAACTGTTCGGCGAGGTCGGCCCGCCAGCCGAGGGTGTCGCCGCTCATGTGCGGGGAGATCCACAGGCCCGGCACCTGCCACAGGGGGCTGTCGGGGGTGAGTGGCTCCTCGTCGAGGACGTCCAGGGCCGCGGCCCGCAGCCGCCCGGCCGCCAGCGCGTCGACGAGGTCGGCGGTGACCACGTGCGCGCCCCGGCCGATGTTGACGAAGGCCGCCCCGGACCGCATACGGGCGAAGGCGGCCGCGTCGAACAGGCCCTCCGTCGCGGGGGTGAGGGGCGCGGCGCACACGACCCAGTCGGCCGTGGGGAGAAGATCGTGCAGGGTTTCCGCTCCGTGTACCCGGCCGAATTCCGCGTCCCCCTCCCGGGCGGTGCGGCCGACGAGTTCCACTCTGACACCCAGTGCCAGCAGAGTTCGGCCGATGGCCCTTCCGATCGGCCCGGAACCGACCACCACGGCCCGCGTTCCGCCCAGCCGTATTGTCTCCCGGTGCCGCCACTGCCGGGCGCGCTGCAATTCCCAGGTGCCGAGGAAATCCTTGGCCATTGCCAGGACCAGTCCGGCGACGTATTCCGCGATGGGCTGGTCGAAGACCCCGCGGGCATTGGTGATCATCACATCGGAGTCCGCCAGCTCCGGCAGGAGCCGGTCCACCCCGGCGCTCGCCGTGTGCACCCAGCCCGGCCGCGGGCCCTCGCCCGGCCACGCCTCTCTCACCGCGTCGGAAAGGAAGTTCCACACCAGCAGGACGTCCGCCTCGGGCAGTAGTTCGGCGAGGCCCGCCTCGTCGGAGTGGAGCACCCGGGCGCGCCCGGCGAGCCGGCCGAGGTCCGGCGGCGGGTCGTCGTCGAGCACCAGGACACGGGGTTCTGACATGGGTGGGAAACCTCTTCGAAACGGGTCGGTGTTTCACTCGAAGGCCTACCCAAAGGTCTGCCCGAAGCTCGGCCGGAGTACAGCCTTCGAGGGAAGGATTGACCACGGTAGGGATCGGAAACTACCTTCGTCAACAAAGGCATCTGCCCCTGCGTCTCCGGCTTTCGGCCGGCTTCGAGGTTTTCACCTCTCCTTGCTCCTTGTTGCGGCCATCGGCCATCCCTGCGTGTGTGAGGGGCCCGCAATGGATGTCTCGTTTCTCGGCGGTCCTGAACCGCAGCGCGGTGTGGGAATCGTGGCGCCGTTCGATTTCGCGTTGGACCGCGAACTGTGGCGCTGGGTCCCCGACGACGTCTCCCTGCACCTGACCCGAACACCCTTCGTCCCCGTCGAGGTGAGTCTCGACCTCGCGCGGCTGGTCAGCGAGCACGCCACGCTCCGCGAGGCCGTCCAGGCGCTCACCGCCGTCTCCCCCGAGGTCGTCGCCTACGCCTGCACCTCCGGCTCCTTCGTCGGCGGCCAGGCCGGCGAGGTGGCGATGTCCTACGCCATGAGCCAGGCCGGGGAGACGCCCGCGCTCACCACCTCCGGCGCGCTGCTCGAAGCCCTCCAGGAGATCGGCGCCCGGCGCGTCGCCCTCGTGACCCCGTACACGAAGTCCGTCACCGACTCCCTGGAGGAGTACCTGGGCGAGGCGGGCATCGAGGTCACCGGGCGCTGCTACCTGGGCCTGACCCGGGAGATCTGGCGCGTGCCGTACCGGGACGTCACCGGCATGGCCCGGGAGGCGACGGCGGAGGGCGAGCCGGACGCCCTCTTCATCAGCTGCACCAACCTCCCCACCTATGACGCCATCCCGCAGCTGGAGGCGGAGTTGCGCATGCCGGTGCTCTCCGCCAACCAGGTGACGGTCTGGTCGGCGCTGCGCCGCATCGGCAAGCAGGCCGTCGGCCCCTACCAGGCGCTGCTCGACCCCGTCGCCAGATCGGGACCGGCCGCGATGTCCGGGCTGCCGGCCCCGGCGGCCCCCGAGCCCCCGGCCCCGGAGGCGGAGGTGGCCCTGGCCGGCTCGGCCCTCCCGGGCCCCGAGCCCGAGTTCTCCGACCCGCTCACCGAACCCCCCGGCCCCGACGACCTGACGGGCGGCCAGCCGCCCCCCGTCTGACAGGAGCAGTCCATGCAGAAAGCCGCCCAGCACTCCGTGGGATTCCTCTACCCCGGGTACTCAGCCGAGGACGACTACCCCCGGCTGGAGGGCATCCTCCGGAAGGCCGGGGCCGATGTCGCGCTCCCGCTCGTCCACACCGACATCGGTGAGGACGCCCACCGGGTCGACGCACTCCTGGAGATGGGCTCCGCCGACCGGCTGGCCGACGGCATGGCGGCGCTGTCCGGGCGGGGCGCCCGGACGGTCGTGTGGGCCTGTACCAGCGCCAGCTTCGTCTTCGGCTGGGAGGGCGCGCACGAGCAGGTGCGCACCCTCTCCGCCGTCGGCGGGCTGCCCGCGTCCAGCACGTCCTTCGCGTTCGTCCACGCCGTGCGGGCCCTCGGCCTCCAGCGGGTCGCCATCGCGGCCACCTACCCGACCGACGTGGCCGAGTACTTCGCCGCCTTCCTGAAGGCGGCGGGCATCGAGGTCGTCTCGCTGCGCGGCAGCGGCATCATCACGGCGGCGGAGGTGGGCACCTGGGGCCGCTCCGAGGTGCTGGAGATGGCGACGTCGGGGGACCACGCCGCGGCCGAGGCGGTGCTGCTTCCGGACACGGCCCTGCACAGCGCCGAGCACCTGCCGGTGCTGGAGGCGGTGCTGGGCAAGCCGGTGCTCACCGCGAACCAGGTCAGCGTCTGGGAGGGCCTGCGGTTGGCCGAACTGTCGGTGCGGACCGAGGCGCTGGGCGCCCTCTTCCGCTGATCCACCGAGCATCCCGGGCCGGTCGCCCCGGAGCCCCCCGGGGCGTCCCCGCTCACGTCCGGCGTTCGGCGCCTCGTGCCCTGCGGCCCGCGTCCTGCGACACGACGTTCCCGCGCGGCGCCTCCTGCGGGGCCGATGCGAGGAGCGCGGAGATCCGCTCCGGCGCGACCGGCTTGGAGTAGTGCCAGCCCTGCCCGGTGTCGCACCCGATGCGGCGCAGCCGCTCCGCCTGCACCGGGCCCTCCACGCACTCCGCGGTGACGGTCAGCCCCAGCTTGTGGGCCAGGTCCACGAGGGAGGCCACGATCGTCTCGTCCGCCCGGTCGGTGCGGCCGGACTGACCGGCCTGGAAGCCGCGCACGAACATGCCGTCCAGCTTCAGCGCCCGCACGGGCAGCCGGCTCAGGTAGGCGAGGTTCGAGTAACCGGTGCCGAAGTCGTCGATGGCGATGCGCACCCCCATCTCGGAGAGCGCCTGCAGGGCCCGCACCGGGCGGCCCCCGGAGCCCATGACCTCGTTCTCGGTCAGTTCGAGCTGGAGCAGCCCCGGCGGCAGCCCGGTCTCCTCCAGGACGTCGGCGACGTCGGTCACGAGGTCGGAGTCCCACACCTGCCGCACGGCGACGTTCACGGACACGTAGATCGGCAGCCCGGGGTGCCGCAGCTGCCAGCCCCGGGCCTGGCGGCACGATTCGGCGAGCGCCCAGCGGCCGAGCGGCACGATGGCCCCGTTCTCCTCCGCGAGCCCGATGAACTCCTTGGGACCCAGCGTGCCGAACCGCGGATGCCGCCAGCGCACGAGCGCCTCCACCCCGCGCAGCGTCTCGTCCGAGAGCCCGACGATCGGCTGGAACTCCAGGGCGAACTCGCCCCGGTCGACGGCGGGCCGCAGCATGCTGGAGAGGGCCTGGCGGGTCATCCGATGGGCGTTGCGCTCGGGGTCGAACAGCGTCCAGCGGGCCTTGCCGTCGGCCTTGGCCCAGTACAGCGTGGTGTCGGCCGCCTGCATCAGCTCCGTGGGCCCGGTCCCGGCGGACGGACGCTCGACGACGCCGATGCTGGCCGAGATCGTGTGCCGCTGGCCGGCGAGCCGGAACGGCCGCTGGAGCGCCCGGAGTACGGCGTCGGCCAGGTCCGTGAGCTGCTGCGTCCCGGTGGAGCCCTCGACGAGCAGGGCGAACTCGTCCCCGCCGAGCCGGGCGACGAGGTGTCCGCCGCGCGGCCCGGCCGCACACTGGACCAGCCGACGGCCGACCAGGTCGAGCAGCTCGTCTCCGACGCGGTGCCCGAGGGTGTCGTTGACGGCCTTGAAGCCGTCCAGGTCGAGATAGCACAGCCCGACACGCCCGGTCGCGCTCTCGGCGAGTGCGGTGGCCAGCCGTTCGAAGAACAGCGACCGGTTGGGCAGCCGGGTCACCGGGTCGTGCATCTCCAGATGGCGCAGCCGCTCCCGCAGTTCGCGGTACTCGCTCACGTCGGCGACCGTGAGCACGGCCGCCGGGCCGGGCGGACCGGCGGACACCAGGCCGACCTCCGCCCACCGGAGCGCACCCTCGGGGTGCTTGAGCCGCCGGGTGCAGCGCATCTCCGCGCGCTCGCCGCGCAGGACGGCGGCACAGGCGGCGCGGGTGCGGCGGTCGAGGCCGAGCGGGGCCAGCTCGGTCACCGGAAGGCCGACCAGGGACTGGGCGGAGGCGTCCAGTAGCTGGGCGAAGGCCGGGTTGACGGCGGAGATGCGCCCGGAGCGGTCGACGAGCGCCATCGCCAGCCGGGCACTGTCGAACGCGACGCGGAAGCCCACCTCGCGGTGACCGTCCGTAGCGACGCGGGGCGCTGCTCCGGTGGCGTTCGGGTCGCCACCCGGCGCGTCCAGGGTTGCGTTCACCGATCGCTCCCGGAGGGGTTCGTCACTGGAAAGTCAGCCGATCATAGGGGCTTACGCGGCGGACAGGCCAGCACGGACCGGAGCTGGGACACCCGCCGAGGGGACGGCCGCGCACGCCAGTACGAGCACCGGGGTGATCGCGCCGGAACAGTGAAGTGATTACGCACGGTGAAGTCATGGCCATGACCCACCCGGCCTAGTCCAGCAGGACGATCAGTGGAATATCGGCCCACAGTGGACGAAGTGCCGGCAACCCGACCGGGTCTGTCCTCGGAGGTCCCTGTGCGATCGACGCCTCCCACGCCGCCCGCGCACCCGCCGCGCCGCGCGGCGCGCGGTGGGCTCCCGCGCCGTGCGGCAGCCCGCCGCGCGGCCTCGGTGCTCACCGTGCTCACCGCCGTCGTCGGCACCTCGTCGTTCGCCGGGCCCACCACCGGCCGCCCGGCCGCCCCGCCGTGCGCCCTGCAGCGCACGGACGCCCACCACTCGCTCGGACTGGACACCTGGAACGACGCCTACGTGCGCCCCGAGCGGACCGTCGACGCGATGATGGTCTTCCTCTCCTTCCCCGACGCGCCTCCGCTGACCTCCCCGAGCCAGCTCGCCGCCGACCACTTCCCCGCCACCGGGAACTTCTTCGAGCGCGCCTCCTACGGCCGGCTCGACCTGCGCCTGCACGCCACGCCCCGCTGGACGCGCATGCCCAAGCCCGCCCACGCCTACGGAATAGCGCGGGACTGGGACGCGGAGGGCCGGGCGGCCTTCGTGCGCGACGCCCTCGCCGTCACCGACCCGGGCGTCGACTTCGGCGACTACGACCTCGTCTACTTCGTCGCCGACCCCGACGCCCCCGGCGTCGACTCCGACGCGACGAAGGTCGTGAACTTCCGCGAGCCCATCACCGTCGACGGCACCGAGCTCCGCCGCATCGTGACCGTGTTCGAACGGTTCCCGGCCGACCGCAACGTCCTCGCCCACGAGACGGGCCACGTCTTCGACCTGCCCGACCTCTACAACCGTCCACACGACGGCAAGGGGGACTGGGACACCTACGTCGGCGACTGGGACCTGATGGGCAGCCAGTTCGGGCTGGCTCCCGACCCCTTCGGCTGGCACAAGTGGAAGCTGGGCTGGCTCGACGCCGAGCACGTCGACTGCGTCGGCTCGCCCGGCACCAGCCTGCACTCCCTCCAGCCGCTCGGCCGCACCCCCGTGCGGCGGGGCCATGCCGCCGGGACCCGGCTCGCCGCCGTGCGCACCGGTCCGAA
This sequence comes from Streptomyces sp. JJ38, assembly GCF_019303475.1. Classification (GTDB taxonomy): domain Bacteria; phylum Actinomycetota; class Actinomycetes; order Streptomycetales; family Streptomycetaceae; genus Streptomyces. The sequence continues at coordinate 103,491 of NZ_JABLSI010000028.1, read as the reverse complement.
CGAGGTGCTCGCCGTCGAGGTCCGCGAGCCGCTCGGCAACGACGCCCGGGTGTGCCGCGGCGGGGTGCTGGTCTACCGGGTACGCAGCGACACCGCCTCGGCCGGCGGGCCCGTCGAGGTGCTCGACGGCCACCCCGAGTCCTCGGCCTGCCGCACCACCTCCGTCCACCCGCCGCTCGCCGACGCCCCGCTCGGCGTGGGGGAGACCCTCTCGGTGGACGACGGCGCGGTGCGGGTCACCGTGCTGGACCGCTCCGTGACCGGAGAGTGGGCGGTACGCATCACCCGGCGCTGAGCCCGCGGCTGGGTCACGGGCTGGCTCGCTGGACTGGCTTCGGGGCCGAAAGGGCTGGTCAGGGCATTGGCGCCGAGGCTTTTGGAGCATGCGCGAAGGCCCCCCGCCATCGCGGAGGGCCTTCGGCCGTCTGTGCGCCGCCAGGGACTCGAACCCCGGACCCGCTGATTAAGAGTCAGCTGCTCTAACCAACTGAGCTAGCGGCGCCTGCTGACGTCGTAGACCTTAACACCCGCATCGCCCCGAGCGGAAATCGATAGCCCGCGACCCCCCTCCCGACCAGCGCGGACCGCCCGCACGGCCGCCCACAGCAGGTCTCGCGGGCCCGGCAGCCGGCCCCCGTGCGGGGTGGGCGGCACCAGCCAGCGCGAACCGGCCGCCCCCGCGCCCTCCCCGGGGAGTGGTGGAGCCGGCACGGGGACGACGTCCCCCGGCCCGTAGCCCAGCAGCGGCGGGATCCTCTCGACGTCGTGTCTGCCCTGCCACTCCTCCCAGCGCAGCAGTGCGGGCAGCCGACGGGCCGTGCCGGGCGCGGCGAGGAAGAGCACCCGCCCCTGTTGGACGGCGACCGGGCCGGCGCCCGCCAGCTGCTCCGCCATGCGGCGCCCGAACACCGCGGGCGCGCTCACCGCGTCGAACACGGTGCCGCAGGGAAGCGGCTGCGCCCGTTCCGGGAAGGCCGCCCACAGCGCGCGGACGCTGCGGGGGAACGGGCTCGCCGCGGCCGGCCAGTCCGGACCCGCGGCGGCGTGGGCGTCGGTGCTGCTGTGGGGGGTGGCGAGGTCGTCGCAGAAGGGGGTAGTCATGACATTCAGATGTACCGTGCGTATCCGCTCGGTCACGGTATCTGTGGGAAACCCCCGCGCCGCCTCGCGCGATGCGCTACTCTACGCACGCGCGTCACGCCCACGTGTGACGGTCTCGGCTGACGGTCCACGCCTCGGGGCGCGCCCCGGGGCCGCTGCGAGGGAACCCTCGTCAGGGTGTCTCGGCGGACTGCTCGATGAGCTGCTTGCCGAAGGCGATCATGCGGCGCGTGTAGTCCTCCGTCCACTCCGCCCGGTCCGCGATGGCGGCGTCCGGCAGCTTGTCGAACCGCTTCGGGTCGGCGAGCTGGGCGGCGGCCATCGCCTGGTACTCCACGGCCCGGTCGGCGGCCGCCTGGAAGGCGAGCGCCAGCTCCGTCGACCGGGACAGCAACTCCCGAGGATCGCTGATCGACTCCAGGTCGAAGAAGTGCTCCGCGTCCTCCGCCGCGGCGGCAGGCTCGAAGAGCAGCGGCGCGGGCCGCCGAGGGTGGGGAGCCGGCTCCGGCTCGGGCATGAACGTACCTCCACGTCGTAGACCACCGTCCATTGTCCCGCGAACCCCCGTGCGCTGTCTGCCCCCGCCCGGCCGGCACCGCTCCGGGCCGCCCCGCCGGGCGCGGGCGCTCAGCCCCCGGCGGGGACCCGGTGGGCCGCCAGCTCCGCCAGGACCTCCTGCTGGGCGGCCCAGCCGTCCGGGAACGCCACCTCCACCCCGAGCCGCACCGGGTCGGCCGACGGATGGTCGTCCAGCAGCTCCGCCACGCCCGCGCGGCACACGACGACGCAGGCGTGCCGGTGCCGGGACGCCAGCACGCACAGCCGCCCCGTCTCCAGGTGGAAGGCCGTGGCGTCGGGCCGGCCCGACAGCGGGTGCAAGACCACCGTGACGTCGTACTCCCGGCCCTGGAGCCGGTTGGCCGTGTCCACCGTGACGCCCGCCACGCCCCGCCCGGCCAGCGCGGCGCGGACGGCCGCCGCCTGGTCCCGGTGCGCGGTCCCGACCGCGACCCGGTCCGCGGTGAGCGGCACCGGCTCCGGGCGGCCGCGCTCGTCCGTCGTCACCCCGCCGCGCTCCAGCAGCCGCCGCACGACGTCGGCCACCGCCGCCACCGCCTCCGGGTCGGTACGCGGCGTGTGCCGGGCGGGCAGCTCCAGCAGCCCCCACCCGGAGCCCGCCGCCTCGTCCAGCACCCGGTCCACCGGCGAGCCGTCCGAGCGTGCGGTGAAGCCCAGCGTCCGATCGCCCGGGCCGGTGCCGCTGCGGAACGGCGTGAAGGGGTAGAAGGCACGGGACACCAGCGGCGCGGCGGAGGCCGGCAGCCGCCAGGACACCGGAAGCCGGTGCTGCGGCAGCTCCGGGTGATGGGCCAGCAGCGCGGAGACGGCACTGGCCGAAGGGTCGTACGTCAGCCCCGCCCACTGCTCGGTGCCCACCTGGCTGAACGGGTCGAGCTGGCCCGGGTCGCCGACGAACAGGGCCCGCTCGAACAGCCGGGCCACGGCCAGCAGCGCGTCGGACCGCATCTGGTAGGCCTCGTCGACGATGGCGTGCTCCCAGCGCTGCCCGTCCGCGCCGCCCTGCACGAACGCCCACTTCATCGCGGTGGAGACGACGACGGCCTGCCCGGCCAGGTCCGCGGGCTTCGCCGAGGCCCGCACCTGGGCGTGCCGGTCCAGGGCCGGGTCGTAGCGGGTGTCGTTGCTGTGCAGCCGCCCGACGGGCAGCTCCGGGTCGGCGGTGGCCAAGCGGTCGACGAGGTCGTCCACCTGGGCGTTCGTCTGCGCGACGATCATCAGCGGGCGGCCCGCCGCGGCGAGCTCCCGGGCGGCGCGGACGACGAGCGTCGACTTGCCCGCGCCCGGCGGCGAGTTCACCACGACGCCGCGTTCCCGCCCGTGCAGCGCGTCCGCGAGGATCGCCCTGGTGGCGGCGTCCGCGGCCGCCCCCGGGTCCCCCGCCTCGGGGGCCCCGGGCTCGGCGGCCCCCGGGCCGGGGGCGTTCTCTCCCTGCTCTTCCAGCGCGATCGTCACACCAGGTCCTCTCCGGTGACGGGGTCGGGCGGTTCGACCCGTGCCGGGTCGGGCGGGCCGCCGTGGGTCCACGGGGTGTCCTCCGGTTCGGGCAGGTCGGGGCCGCTCCGCGGGTTGTGGTCGAACAGCGTCCAGCACACCGTCTCACCCGGTTCGGGAACCGAACCGGGCGCCGGCTCCCGGCCGCGGCCCATCCCGTTCGTCAGCCGCACGGTGACGAGCCCGGGCCCCGGAGCGGCCACGCACTCGCCCTGCTGCGACGTCCCGTCCGCGCGCGCACGCCACACCCGCACGCCCTCGCCGAACTGGGCGTCGTCCTGGGTGGCGAGGGTGACCAGAGGGCGCGGCATCGGGCGCTTGCCGGTCGAGTAGGCGGACTCGACCTCCGTCACGGTGCCGCTGAACGCCTCCCCCGCGAGCCTCCGCGCGGCCATCACCAGCGGGTCGTCCAAGGCCTCCTGCGCGGACAACCGCGCCTGGTCGCGCTCGCGTGCGGCGAGTTTGCGGGCGGCCGTCACCGCGTCGTCCCGCCGGGGCTGCGGCGGCTCCCCGGCACGCAGCCGGTCCCGGTGGGCGGTGTAGGACCAGCGGTCGCCCTCCCACCGCCGGGCGACGCGCTCCCCGGGCGGCAGCGCCCGCAGCAGCGCAAGCGCCTCCCACACCGCGTCCCAGGTCGGCCGGAGCTGCCCGGCCAGCAGCTCGGCGATCTCGTCCTCGGCGCCGCGCACCCCCGCGTCGTAGCGGGCGACGGCGGGGGCGAGGAGCCGGTTGTCGAAGGCCGGGTCGGTGGCCGGGCCGGCGGGCGGCAGCAGCAGCTGGCCGGCGGCGTCGCGCGCCGTCTCCGCCCGCAGAGCCGCCTCGGGGCCCGCCGCGCCGTCCTCCCGCAGCCAGGCGAGCAGCGCGCCCAGGTGCTGGTCCTCCAGGGGGCTCTGCCCCGTCGCCCAGTGCCGGGTCAGCAGGTCGGTGACGGCCAGGAGCAGCGAGGAGCCGGGCACCCGGGACCGTTCGCCGTAGTGGCTGAGCCAGCGGCCGAGCAGCGGCACGCGGGCGGGCGCCGGATACGCCGCCTCCGGGTCCTCCTCGGCCGTCCTGCGGAACCGCATCGACCGGCCCAGCAGCCGGACCAGGGCCACGCCCCCGGAGTTGGGGACGAGGAGCTGCGGGGCGTCCAGGCAGAGCTCGGTCTCCTCCCCGGAGCGGCGGGCGACGGTCTCGACCTCGTCCTGCCCCGCCTCCAGGTGCGGCAGCATGACCTCGGCCAGCTCGGCGAGGAAGCGGAAGCGCAGGTCCCGGTCGCGCGGCTGCGGGACGGTGAGGAGTACCGGCTCCGCCGCGTCCGTCCCCACCAGCGCGGCCAGCGGGGCCCCGGCCTCGCCCGCCGTGGTCAGCGGCACGAACACCAGCGGCCGCTCGGCCAGATGGCGGTGGCGCACGGTGGTCAGCGGCCGGGCCCGTCCCGCCGCGGCGGCCTCGACCCGGGCCAGCGTGGCCAGCAGCGTCATCGCGGACCTCCCGCCTGCGCGCGGGCGGCCGCCAGCGCCTCGGCCCGCAGCCCCGCGGCCCGGCGCAGTGCGGCGACGGCCGGGTCCTCCTCGCCGTCCGTGTCGTGGCCCTCGCCGTGGCCGGCGCAGCTCCCGCCGTGGGCGGCGCTGAGGACCTCGGCGAGGGTGCCGAGGGAGCCCAGCTCCCCGCGCACGGCCCGGCCGAGCACCGTCACCTCGCCCGCCTCGCGGGCCGCCGCCCGGCAGTGGAAGGCCAGCTCGCAGGAGGCGAGGCACTCGGGCGCGTAGGTCGCGGGCACCTGGGCGACGGCCTCGGCCAGCTCGGCGCCGGGCAGGTCGACGTCGAAGGTGACGCCGGGCGGCAGCGTGGCGGCGATGTCCGCGAGCCGGGTCAGCCGCGTGAGCTGCCGCCGGACGGCCGCGCGCTGCCGCCGCAGGTCCACGGCGGCGGCCGTCGGCAGGTTGGAGAAGTCCTTCGGGCACACCAGCAGGACGACGTCCGCGACCCGCCCCGGGGCGGCGGGCTCCTCCAGCGCCAGCGTGTAGACGGCGGCCTGCCGCACGGCGGCGCCGACCTTGGCCGGGTCCGCGGCGCCGTCCAGGATCGGGAACGACTTGACCTCGACCACCGTCCGGGTGCCGTCGGGCGAGACGACGAGGGCGTCCGGCTCCAGGTGTACCGGCGCGTCGGCCACCCGCAGCTCCAGCATCGGGTGCACCAGGACCGTCCACACGCCGGGGCCGGCGGCGTCCGCCTCTTCCAGGGCGAGCGTGGTGCGGGCGGCGCGGCCGACGGGACCGTCGGCCGTGAGATCCGGCACCTCGACGGCGAGCGGCTCGGGGGAGCCGTCCGCCGTGGCGGCGCGCAGCATGCGGACCAGCTCCGCGCCGCCGTCGGCGTGCACCCGGGACTCGAACGCGTGGCCGCGGGTGAAGGCGAACTGGGACTGGCCGAACGGTGCCGGGGAGCCCAGGGCGCGGGCCAGTGCCGTCTTGTCCACCCCCGCTCCGTCGAGCAGGGCGCGGCGGCGGCACCCGGGGTTGGCGGTCAGCGCGGCCAGCGCCCTGGCGTCCAGTGGGCGGGGCGGGTGGACGGCTCCGCGCAGCTCGGCCAGCCGCTGCCGCAGCGGCGCCGACGCGCCCGCCGTCCGGGGCGGGGCAGGGTTCACGTGCGTCACCCGGGGCAGTCTGGCATCCCCCACGGACAGCCGGACCGCGCCCGCCCCCTCCACGCCCCGCCGCACGGCCCGGGCCGGCCGCGCCGAGCACAGACCGGGGCCCGGTCGGCCGCCCGGCCGACCGGGCCCCGGTGTGGCCGACGGATCAGGAACCCGACGGCTTCGCGTAGTCGCCGAACCCGGCCCAGTCGAGCATGACGCACGCCTCGTCGCCGAGCACCCAGGCGTCGTGTCCGGGCTCGATGCTCACGAACTCGCCCGGCCCGACCTCGGCGGTCTCGCCGTCGTCCATGACGATCTTCATCCGCCCGCTCAGGCAGTACCCGACGTGTGCCGCCTGGCAGCTGTCCGTGCCCGCGATGGGCTTGACGTGCTGGGACCACCGCCAGCCCGGCTCGAAAATCGCCTGTCCCACCGGTCCCTGAGGCGTCTGGAGCAGATCCAGCTCGCCCTTGCTCTCCTCGAACGGCCGCCGCTCGTCCGCCGCCGCGAAGGTCTTGTGCACGATCCCGGCCATGATCATCTGCCTCCCGGGAGAGAACGCTTCCGTCCCCGAGCCACCATCCAGGCTACCGGCGCCGGGGGTGCGCCGCAGGGCCCCGGCGCACCCCCGGCGCTCGTCCGCCTAACCGGCTTCAGGTGCCGCGTACGCCCTCCAGGAAGTCGAGGACGTGCGGTTCGCGCTGGTGCGGCAGGAGCCGGGCGGCCGTGCGGCGCAGCATCGTGCGGATGCGGGTGGAGTGCACCGAGGCCAGCAGGTCCAGCGCCCGCAGCCCCTGCGCCGCCGCCTCCTCCGGAGCGCGGCTCGCCGCCAGGTCGTCGGCCAGCTCCGCCGTGAACAGCGCCCTGTTGCGGGCGAAGTGCGGCGGCTGCAGCTCGACCGCACGCCGCGCGCACACGCTCGCCCGGCCGAAGTCGCCGAGCGCAGCCCAGCACTGGGCCTCCAGCCCGGCCAGCTCGGCCTCGCCGAAGAAGGTCATCCACTCCGGGTCGGTGTCGGAGGGCCCGTGGGCGAACAGGTCGTGCGCCCGGCCCAGCGCCTCCTGGCAGCCGGACCGGTCGCCCAGCCCGCTGCGTCCGCCGGCCTCACGCAGGCTGAGCAGCGCCAGCAGCCGCGGCGAGCCCAGCCCGGCCGCGGCGAGTTGGCCGGCCTGGGCGGCCCGCACGGCCTCCCGGGGGCGGCCCGCGTCCCGGGCCAGGAACGCGGTGTTGCAGAAGGCGTGCGCCTCCAGGCCCGGGTCTCCAGCGACCCGCGCTGTGGCGAGCGCCTCCGCGTAGTGTGAACGGGCGTCCTCCAGTTGACCCGAGTCATGGGCCAGCCAGCCGACGGAGATGGCCAGTTCACCGGCGCCCGAGTGCAGCCGGTCGGCCACGGACTGGCGGCGGATGCCGGTGTCGAGCAGCCGGTAGGCGCCTCGCAGGGCCGTACCGGCGCGCTGGAAGAGGCTGTCGGCGCCGTGCTGGTCGTCCAGCAGCCTGATGTGTCGTACCGCCTGTTCGACGGCGTGGGCCTCGCTCTCTCCCGCCCTCGTGGGCAGGTCGGGGGTGGCCAGGGCTTCGGCCGGTCCCGGGCCCAGGCCCAGGGACGCGGCGAGTGCGGCGGGGCCGCCGGTCATGAACGCGCGACGCAGCACGTCGCTCTCCTCGTCGGTGTGGAAAAGGGTCTCGGCGAGACGGGGCGCGAAGAGCCCGGCCGTCACCTCCGGCGCGTCCGGTTCCCCTGAGGACGCGCGCGGTCCTGCGGCTGCCGTGTCACCTTCGTGCCTCCCCCGTTCCCGCGCTCCCCGGCCTCGGACGGCTTCGCGCGGGGCGAAGCCCAGGTCCGCCAGCGTCCGCCCGGGGAACATGTGCAAGAACACACGTTCATAGGCGTAGTTGGGGCAGCGGATCGCACCGGCCTCCACCCGTCCGATGTACCGGGCGTCGCACGATACCTGCTCTCCGATCTCGCGTGCCGCCCGGCGGACGGCGGCGGCGAACTCGCTGGGCGAGCGGCTGCCGCGCAGCCTCCGGAAGGCGGTGTTGGGCCGCGTCGCAGGCTGCTGACGGGCTGGTGCCGCCGGGGCGGGGACCGTTGTCGCGGAGCCCGCCTGCTCCGGTCCCGCGGGCCCGGAGGGCGCGGGGTCCGGGGGCCGCGCGGACGCGGAACGCGAGGACGTGGAAGATGACGTAGAAGGTGACGACGCCATGCCCGGAAGGTACATCTCGTGACAGGGCGGCCATGCGGGGTTTGCCGACAAACGGCATATCCCACCCGCGTTCTGCCATGAAGTGCCATCCTTTGCCGCCGCACCCGCCGTAGCCCCCCGTGTGCGCCGGACGTTGATTCCGTTACCAAGTCAGCGCGTATGGCGGAGGGGTGGTCTCCTTGCTGGACACCGACGGCCCGCGAATCACGGCACACTCCGGTGCGGCACCGGGCCGGAGGCCGGACATCGTCCGGTCGGGCACCGCACGCACCGACGTCGTCCGGCCCAGGCTGGCCCGGCCGGTGCCGGGCGAACCCTGCGATCTGGTGACGGTCCCGGCGCGGGAGGGGCTGGAGGCCGCCGACATCCTGCGGCTGTGGGACGGCGTCGGGCCCGTCCTGCACGACGGCGGCGGCACCACCCTGGGCTTCCTCGTGCCGCCGGGCACCGCGGACGGCTGGGACGTGCCCGGCAGTGCCTGCGCCCGGGCGAGCATGCCGCCCGGGCGGGCCGTCGACGCCCCGCCCGTCCCGGGCGCCCGCTGGCTGGTGCCGCCGGAGCGGGCCTATGTCCCGGCCACCGATCCGGCGCTCCTACGCGCCGCCCTGCGCGAGGCGGCCCACGTCATCGACGCCGCCGACCGCCAGCGTTAGGTCCCGTCCGGCGGCCCGCGCCGGACGCGGCCGGGGCGCCGCCGGTGCCGAGGCCGCGTCCGGGATACTGGCGGTATGGGTAGAAGGGCAGGTCAGCGGCGGCGGGGTGGCCGGGAGACGGTGAGTGCGCGGGTCGGCGGCGGTCTCGCCCGGCTGGTGCCGGAGCCCGACCGTCCGCGGGGCTGGACGCTCACCCTCGACGACGCCCCCCAGTCGTGCGTGGATCTGGACGACCCGACGTATCTGGGCTTCTCCTACCAGCGCCGCCTCGGGCACGCGCTCGACGTGGCCCTGGCCGCGGCGCCGGGGCGCCCGGTGCGGGCCGTCCACCTCGGTGGGGGCGCGTGCACGCTGGCCCGCTACGTGGCCGCGGCCCGGCCGCGCTCCACCCAGCAGGTGATCGAGGTGGACACCGAGCTGACCGCCTTCGTGCGGGAGTGGTTGCCGTGGGACGCCGGCTGGCGCATCCGGGTCCGGGGCGCGGACGCCCGGGCGGGGCTGGCGCGGATTCCGGACGGCTGGGCGGACGTGGTCATCGCCGACGTCTTCTCCGGCGCACGGACCCCGGCCCATCTGGGCACTACCGAGTTCCAGGCGGAGGTACGCCGCGTCCTCGCGCCGGACGGCCTGTACGCGGCCAACGTGACGGACGGGGCGTCGCTGGCGTATCTGCGCGGACAGCTGGCCACCGCGCTGGCGGTCTTCGCCGAGGTGTGTGTCACGGCCGACCCGGCGGTGCTGCGCGGGAGCCGGTTCGGCAACGCCGTCCTGCTCGCCGCCGACCGGCCGCTGCCCGTGGCCGAGCTGACGCGGCGGGCCGCCGGCGACCCGCACCCGGGCCGGCTCCAGCACGGCCGGGAGCTCGCCGACTTCACCGGCGGGGCCCGGCCCGTCACGGACGCCGACGCCCGGCCCTCGCCGTCGCCTCCGCCGGACGTCTTCTCCGGCCGCTGACGGGGCCGTCGACGGGCCGACGTCCTCGCGGTGCGGCCCCGCGGCCCGGCGCCGGCACCCCGGCCGGGGTCGACGCCGCCCGAACCCATCTCACGTCCCGCAGTGCCTCTGGCCGATGGGGAGGGAGGTTCCCCTGGGAGATGGCGTGCGGAGGGCAACAACGGTTCCGGGCAGGAGTGCCTGAGCTCTGTTCAGGAGGTGGGACCGACCGGCGCCCGCTGAGTCGGCGCAAGCCGACGGAGGAGGCTGGGCGAGCCAGGGGTTGGGGCTTCACGCCGCCATGTGCCCCGCTTGCGCCGGGGCACTGCGGGGGTGCGCTGCCTGCGTGGCCTGCCGGAACCGATGTTGACGTGGCGCCAGCCCGGTTCCTGACCTGGCGCCCAGTCAGAATCCGCGTCGGCGCTGACACCCACGTGACGGCGACCGCTGGTCCGTTCGGCCGACCATCGGCGTGGCTGAGGGTGCGAACGCGCCGGGCCGTCGGGATGCTCGCAGTGACGACATCACGACGAGGAGGTCGGTCTCATGCCCGGTACGTCTGGCTCCCGGTTCGCGCGCCTCGCCTCCCGGCGGGCGGTGCTGCGCTGCGGCGTGCTCACCGCACTGGGGTGCGTCCCGGCCCTGGGAGCCGTCCGCCTGGCCTCGGCGGAGGAGAGCCCGGAGTCCCCGCGCGCGGCCGGGCGGCCCTGGGCCCGCCCGCTGGCCGGGCATCACCGGGTCTCCGCCCACTACGGCATCCCCGGAGACTGGCTCGCCGGTCATCACACGGGGATCGACTTCGCCGTCGACAGCGGCACGCCGGTGCACGCGGTGGGTACCGGAACAGTTGATTCCGCCGGTGCCCTGGGGGACTACGGCCAAGCGGTCGTCATCCGGCTGGCGGACGGTCACTTCGCCCTGTACGCCCACCTCTCCCGGATCGGGGTCCGCGCCGGGCAGCGGGTGGCCGGGGGCGAGGACATCGCCCACACCGGGGCGACCGGCCGCGTCACGGGGCCGCACCTGCACTTCGAGATCCGCACCACACGCGACTACGGCACCGACGTCGACCCGGTGCGCTACCTGGCCGACCGGGGCGTCTCCATCCTCTGAGCCGCGGCTCGGGGTGCGGGGTCAGTCGTCGGCGGGCGCGGTGCCCGGGGCCGCGCTGGCGGCGAAGGCGCCGCGGGCGAGCCGGTGGAGGAGCGCGGCGGTCACCGAGGCGTCCGGGAGCGCGGCGGGGCGACTGAGCCGGGGTGTGGAGTTCAGCAGGCCGAAGACCGCGTGGACGGCGGCCCGAGCCTCCGGCTCCGCCAGCTCGGGGTGGACCTCGCGGACGACGGACACCCACAGCTCCACGTACTCGCGCTGGAGACGGCGCACCCGCTTGCGGTCGTCGTCGCGCAGCCGGTCGAGCTCCCGGTCGTGCAGGGTGATCAGCGCCCGGTCGTTGAGGGCGAAGTCGATGTGCCCGGCGATCAGGGCGTCGAGCGCGGCCTCCGCGGGGGAGCCGGCGGCGACGGCCTCCTCCAAGCGCTGCCGACCGCCCTCGTGCAGCCGCTCGCTGATGCCGACGAGCAGTTCGGCGAGCATCGCGTCCTTCCCGGCGAAGTGCCGGTAGAGCCCCGGACCGCTGATGCCGACGGCGGCGCCTATCTCGTCGACGCCGACGCCGTGGAACCCGCGCTCCGCGAAGAGCCGTGCCGCCTCGCCCAGGATCTGCTCGCGCCGGCTGACGCGCTCGGTGCGGGCGGATGCGGCGGGCGCCGTGGCTCTGGGGTCTGCGGGGGTCTCCGTGCTCATGGAGGCAATTCTAGACAGCCCCGTTAGCGGGCGTTAACCTTGCCGAAGAGGTTAACGCACATTAACCCCTTGCGACCTGCCAACCACCACACGAGGGGGCACAGGGCAATGCAGCAGGCACCGCCGCTGGCCGGCGCCGTAGACCCGGCGTCACCGGCCTGGCGCACCAACGAGGCGGCTCACCGGGAGCTGGCCGCGGAGCTTCGCGAGAAGCTGGCGACAGCCCGCCTGGGCGGAGGGGAACGGGCCCGCACCCGGCACACCGCGCGCGGCAAGCTGCTGCCGAGGGACCGGGTCGACGGGCTGCTCGACCCCGGCTCGCCCTTCCTGGAGCTGGCCCCGCTGGCGGCCGACGGGATGTACGACGGCCAGGCCCCCGCGGCGGGCGTCATCGCCGGGATCGGGCGCGTCAGCGGCCGGGAAGCCGTCATCGTCGCGAACGACGCCACCGTCAAGGGCGGCACCTACTACCCGATGACGGTCAAGAAGCACCTGCGGGCGCAGGAGGTGGCCCTGGAGAACCGGCTGCCGTGCCTCTACCTGGTGGACAGCGGCGGCGCGTTCCTGCCCATGCAGGACGAGGTGTTCCCCGACCGCGAGCACTTCGGCCGGATCTTCTACAACCAGGCCCGCATGTCGGCCCGCGGCGTCCCGCAGATCGCCGCCGTCATGGGCTCGTGCACCGCGGGCGGCGCCTACGTCCCGGCGATGAGCGACGAGGCCGTGATCGTGCGCAACCAGGGCACGATCTTCCTCGGCGGCCCGCCGCTGGTGAAGGCCGCCACCGGTGAGGTCGTCACCGCCGAGGAGCTGGGCGGCGGCGAGGTGCACTCCCGCACCTCGGGCGTCACCGACCACCTCGCCGAGGACGACGCCCACGCCCTGCGCATCGTCCGCAACATCGTCGCCACCCTCCCCGAGCGCGGCACGCCGCCGTGGTCGGTCGAGCCCGTCGAGGAGCCCGCCGTCGACCCGGCCGGGCTCTACGGCGCCGTCCCCGTGGACTCCCGCACCCCCTACGACGTCCGCGAGATCATCGCCCGCGTCACGGACGGCTCCCGCTTCCAGGAGTTCAAGGCCGAGTACGGGACGACGCTCGTCACCGGCTTCGCCCGCATCCACGGACACCCCGTGGGCATCGTCGCCAACAACGGCATCCTGTTCTCCGAGTCCGCCCAGAAGGGCGCGCACTTCATCGAGCTGTGCGACCAGCGCGGCATCCCGCTGCTGTTCCTCCAGAACATCTCGGGCTTCATGGTCGGCCGCTCCTACGAGGCGGGCGGCATCGCCAAGCACGGCGCCAAGATGGTCACCGCCGTCGCCACCACCCGGGTGCCCAAGCTGACCGTCGTCGTCGGCGGCTCCTACGGCGCGGGCAACTACTCGATGTGCGGCCGGGCCTACGGCCCCCGGTTCCTGTGGATGTGGCCCAACGCCAAGATCTCCGTCATGGGCGGCGAGCAGGCCGCCTCCGTCCTCGCCACCGTCAAGCGGGACCAGCTCGAAGCCCGCGGCGAGGAGTGGAGCACCGAGGACGAGGAGGCCTTCAAGGACCCCGTCCGCGCCCAGTACGAGACGCAGGGCAACGCCTACTACGCCACCGCCCGGCTCTGGGACGACGGCGTGATCGACCCGCTGGAGACGCGCACGGTCCTCGGCCTGGCCCTGACCGCGTGTGCCAACGCGCCGCTGGGCGAGCCCGGCTTCGGCGTCTTCCGGATGTGAGGGGGAACCACTGATGCCACAGAAGGCACCGAAGATGTTCGACACCGTACTGATCGCCAACCGCGGCGAGATCGCCGTCCGCGTCATCCGTTCGCTGCGCGCCCTGGGCGTGCGCTCGGTCGCCGTCCACAGCGACGCCGACGCCGACGCGCGGCACGTGCGCGAGGCCGACACCGCCGTCCACATCGGCCCCGCCGCCGCGAGCGAGAGCTATCTGCGCACCGACAGGCTGCTGGAGGCCGCCCGCGTCACCGGCGCCCAGGCCATCCACCCCGGCTACGGCTTCCTCGCCGAGAACGCCGACTTCGCGCGCGCTGTCACCGAGGCCGGGCTGACGTTCATCGGCCCGCCCGCCGACGCGATCGAGCTCATGGGCGACAAGATCCGCGCCAAGCAGACGGTGTCCGCCGCCGACGTGCCCGTCGTCCCCGGGTCCTCGGGCTCGGGGCTGACGGACGCCCAGCTGGCCGAGGCCGCCCGCGAGATCGGCATGCCCGTGCTGCTCAAGCCCTCGGCGGGCGGCGGCGGCAAGGGCATGCGGCTCGTGCGGGACGCCGCCGTGCTGGAGGACGAGATCGCCGCCGCACGGCGCGAGGCCCGCACCTCCTTCGGCGACGACACCCTCCTCGTGGAGCGGTTCATCGACGGCCCCCGGCACATCGAGATCCAGGTGCTCGCCGACGGCCACGGCAACGTGCTGCACCTCGGCGAGCGCGAGTGCTCCCTCCAGCGCCGCCACCAGAAGATCATCGAAGAGGCGCCCAGCCCGCTGCTGGACGAGGCGACCCGCGCCGCCATGGGCGCTGCGGCGGCCGATGCCGCCCGCGCCTGCGGCTACCGCGGCGCCGGCACCGTGGAGTTCATCGTCCCCGGAGGCGACCCGGGCGCCTACTGCTTCATGGAGATGAACACCCGCCTCCAGGTCGAGCACCCCGTCACCGAGATGATCACCGGGCTCGACCTGGTGGAGTGGCAGCTCCGCGTCGCCGCCGGCGAGCCACTGCCCTTCGCCCAGGACGACATCACCCTCACCGGGCACGCCGTCGAGGCCCGCATCTGCGCCGAGACCGCCCGGGTGAGCGGCGAAAGGGTGGACTTCCTGCCCTCCGCCGGCACCGTGCACCTGCTGCGCGAGCCCCAGGGCGAGGGCGTGCGCACCGACTCCGGGCTCACCGAGGGCACCGAGGTCGGCACCACCTACGACCCGATGCTCGCCAAGGTCATCGTCCACGGCCCCGACCGGCCCACCGCGCTGCGCCGCCTGCGCACGGCACTGGCCGGCACCACGGTCCTCGGCGTCGACACCAACACCGCGTTCCTGCGCGCGCTCCTGGCCCACCCCGACGTCGTCTCCGGCGACCTCGACACCGGGCTCGTCGACCGGGACGCCGCCGCGCTGGTTCCCGCCGCGGTCCCGGACGAGGTCTACGCGGCGGCGGCCCTGCTCCGCCACGCCGCCCTCCGCCCGCGCCCCGACGCCGGCGGCTGGACGGACCCCTTCGCCCAGCCCACCGGGTTCCGCCTCGGCGGCGAGCCCGCGTGGACCGTCCACCACCTCAAGCTGCCGGGGCGCGACCCGGTCGCGGTACGGGTGCGGCACCGGGCCGGGGGCGGGGCCGAGGTCCGCATCGGGGACGCCGACGCGGTCCCGGCCCGGCTCGCCGCGGCGGGGGAGGGCCGGGTGCACCTGGAGTGGGCCGGCGTCTCGCACCGCTTCGAGCACGCCGTGGACGGCCGCCACCACTGGCTGGGCCGGGACGGTGCCGCCTGGCTGGCGCAGGACCACGACCCGGTGGCCGCCGCCCTCCGCGGCGGTGCCGGTGCGGCGGGCGCCGACGCCCTGACGGCTCCCATGCCGGGCACGGTCACCGTCGTCAAGGCCGCGGTCGGCGACGCCGTCGAGGCGGGCCAGGCCCTGGTGATCGTCGAGGCGATGAAGATGGAGCACGTCATCTCCGCCCCGCACGCCGGCACCGTCACCGAACTGGACGTCACCGCGGGCAGCACCGTCGCCATGGACCAGATCCTGGCCGTGGTGGACCCGCACGCGACGGACGGACCGGACGCCGCCGAGGGCACGACGGAAGGGGCCGGAACATGATCGACGGGCTGCCGATGCGCGTACCCGCTCCCGGGCTGCCCGGCCGGGTCCGCATCCACGAGGTGGGCCCCCGGGACGGGCTGCAGAACGAACAGGCCGTCGTCCCGGTCGAGGTCAAGGCCGAGTTCATCCACCGGCTCGCCGCGGCCGGGCTGGGCACCGTCGAGGCGACCAGCTTCGTCCATCCGAAGTGGGTCCCCCAGCTGGCCGACGCGGAGGAGCTGTTCCCGCGCGTCAGCGAGCTCGCTCCCGGGGTGCGGCTGCCCGTCCTCGTCCCGAACGAGCGCGGCCTGGACCGCGCCCTGGCGCTCGGCGCCCGGGAGGTCGCCGTCTTCGCCAGCGCCACCGAGTCCTTCGCCAGGGCCAACCTCAACCGGACGGTGGCCGAGGCGCTGGCGATGTTCGAGCCGGTCGTCGCGCGGGCCAAGGAGGCCGGCGCCCACGTCCGCGGCTATCTGTCGATGTGCTTCGGCGACCCCTGGGAGGGCCCGGTCGCGCCGGACGACGTCGTCCGCGTCTGCCGCGCCCTCACCGACATGGGCTGCGACGAACTCAGCCTGGGGGACACCATCGGCGTCGCCACCCCCGGCCACGTCACCGCTCTCCTGACGGCGCTCACCGGCGGCGGCCTCTCCGCCGACCGGCTGGGCGTCCACTTCCACGACACCTACGGGCAGGCGCTGTCCAACACGTTTGCCGCCCTCCAGCACGGCGTCACCACGGTGGACGCCTCCGCCGGGGGGCTCGGCGGCTGCCCCTACGCCAAGAGCGCCACGGGCAACCTCGCCACCGAAGACCTCGTCTGGATGCTGCACGGCCTGGGCATCGAGACCGGGGTCGACCTCGGCCGTCTCACCGCCACCAGCGCGTGGATGGCCGACCGACTGGGCCGACCCAGCCCGTCCCGCACCCTCCGTGCCCTCTCCCACAAGGAACAATGATCATGTCCCTGGATCACCGACTCACCCCTGAGCACGAGGAACTCCGCCGTACCGTGGAGGAGTTCGCTCACGACGTCGTCGCGCCGAAGATCGGCGATTTCTACGAGCGGCACGCGTTCCCCTACGAGATCGTCCGAGAAATGGGCCGCATGGGCCTGTTCGGCCTGCCGTTCCCCGAGGAGTACGGCGGCATGGGCGGGGACTACCTGGCCCTCGGTATCGCCCTGGAGGAGCTGGCCCGGGTCGACTCCTCGGTGGCCATCACCCTGGAGGCCGGCGTCTCGCTCGGCGCCATGCCGATCTACCGCTTCGGCTCGGAGGAGCAGAAGCGCGAGTGGCTGCCCAAGCTGTGCTCGGGCGAGATGCTGGGTGCCTTCGGCCTCACCGAGCCCGAGTGCGGCTCCGACGCGGGCGGCACCCGCACCACCGCGGTGCGCGACGGCGACCACTGGGTGATCAACGGCACCAAGTGCTTCATCACCAACTCCGGCACCGACATCACCGGGCTCGTCACGGTCACCGCCGTCACCGGGCGCAAGGAGGACGGCTCCCCGCTGATCTCCTCGATCCTCGTCCCCTCGGGGACGCCCGGCTTCACCGTCGCCGCGCCCTACTCCAAGGTCGGCTGGAACGCCTCGGACACCCGCGAGCTGTCCTTCTCCGACGTCCGGGTGCCGCTGGGCAACCTGGTCGGCCAGGAGGGCCGCGGCTACGCCCAGTTCCTGCGCATCCTCGACGAGGGCCGCATCGCCATCGCCGCGCTCGCCACCGGCCTGGCCCAGGGCTGCGTCGACGAGTCCGTGCGCTACGCCCGGGAGCGGGAGGCCTTCGGCCGTCCCATCGGCGCCAACCAGGCCATCCAGTTCAAGCTGGCCGACATGGAGATGCGTGCCCACACCGCCCGCATCGCCTGGCGTGACGCGGCGTCCCGGATGCTGGCGGGCGAACCGTTCAAGAAGGAGGCGGCCATCGCCAAGCTGTACTCCTCCGAGATCGCCGTCACCAACGCGCGCGAGGCCACCCAGATCCACGGCGGCTACGGCTTCATGAACGAGTACCCCGTGGCCCGCATGTGGCGGGACTCCAAGATCCTGGAGATCGGCGAGGGCACGAGCGAGGTCCAGCGCATGCTGATCGCCCGCGAACTCGGCTTCCAGGCCGCGTAGCCGGACCCGTTGCCGCCCCGTGGCCGCTCCGCACGGACACGGGACGTCGCGCACGGCGCACGTCGGGTCTGCCCGGGGCGGCGGCGGAGTCGGCCGGACAGGGTGTAGCCCGCGCGGGCGGGGCCCCTGTCCGGCCGGACGCGGTCAGAACCTGCCGTAGCGGCCCGTCAGATCGGCCTCCGGGCAGGCGATCGATCCGATCAGGCAGCTCGCGCTGGCGTAGGAGCGGGTGTAGACGTTGGTCACCTTGCCGCCGTCGTAGATGTAGATGTGGTGGTTCGGCATCAGACGGTGCTTGCCCGAGCGGATGGCGTAGTTGCCGCTCGTGGTGAGCTGGATGGTGAAGGCCCCGCTGATGGCGCCCTTGACGCCGCCCAGCCCCTTGCAGAAGGGGTTGGTGGCGTGGGTGACCATCCGCAGGTCGACGTAGTTCCTGCCCGACCCCAGCTTCTTGACGGACATGTTCTTGCTGCTGGCGGTCTTCGTCGCGACCTTCTTGCCGGTCTTCTTCACGTACACGCTGGTCGACCGGACGGACTTGGAGCCCGTGACCTTCTTGGAGCTCCAGGTGATGTTCGCGTGCAGCGCGGTGCGGTACTTGCTGGACTTCCAGTCGAACCGCGTGCGGCCGTCACCGCCGAACTGGAACTTCTTGCCGTAGTCGCACCCTGCCGTGGGGGCGTTGATCTTCTTCTGCGGGATGAAGGTCACCCAGGACAGCGTGGTCGTCTTGGCCACCCCTGCCGCGGTCGCCCGGTCGACGGCCTCCTGGCGCAGGCCGGACAGGGAGCCGGAGGACGGGACGGACGCCTTCACGCCCCACATCCGGGCATCGGGATGCCCTTCCTCCGGCAGGACGGGCACGACCTGGTAGTCGTAGTCGGCGCCCGGTTCCACCCGCGTGTCACGGAACGCGGTCTCCCCGGCATCCAGGTCGGCGATCCGCACGCCGTCCCGGACCACCTCGTAGCGGGCGTCCGACGCGTACGCCTTCCAGGACAGGTCCACGAACGAGGGCCCGTACGCCGCCGTGAGTCCCTGGTCCAGCAGGGAGCTGTCCACGATCGCCGTTTCGCCCGATGCCGTCCGCGTCACACCGTAGCCGTGCTGCTCCAGGGCCCTGCCCGTCGCGCTGTCCGGGCTCACGCCCGAGACGTCCTTCGTGTCGTCGTCGGACAGCGCGGATATGGAGAAGGCCGGAGCATCCGTCCGGGGGCTCGCCTCCGAGGCCGAAGCCGCCGGCAACGCGGCCGCCAGCAGCGTCAGCGGAGCCAGTGCCAGTAAGGCCGTCTTCATCGCGGAGCGATGCTTCATGATTCCCTCCCGTTTCCGGTCACGCCGGAGCCTCCGTGCGTGAACTCGCTCTCACGAGCGCCCGCATGGGGCTGGTCAAGCCCGGGCGCGCGTGAGAAGTACCATCATCAGGTATGGGGGACACACCTCCCGCACCGGGGTGCGTTCGCGTGCGCCGGAACGCTGACGACCAACAGCGAGGAACCGGGCCATGACCACTGGAACCAAGGACAGTCCTGCGACGCTCTACGGGACGACCTCGCTGGCCCTGGGCGTCGTCGCTCTGATCGCCGCGGTGTTCAGCGGCCTTGTCGGCATCGCGGTCCCGCTGCTCTGCGGCAGCCTCGCCGCCACCTTCGCGGCCTTCGGCCTGAGGAAGGGGCTCAACCGCGCTCAGTGTGCCGTCGGCCTGGCCACCGGGGGGCTCGCCGTCCTCTACGTGCTCTTCCTCGTCGCCACCTTCAGCGCCTGACGGTCGCCGAACCCGCGCTGGGCGCCGAACGTGCCCGCAATCGGGCAGGAAATTTGCGAAAGGGGTCCCCGGGTCGCAGTATCGGTCCGTGCTCGAACGTCGGACGCCGTCGCATGACGACCTCATCGACCATCTGACCCGCACCACGGCCCTGCCCCGGGGCGAGGTGGCGCGGGTCGTCCTCGACGTGCTCGCCTACTTCGACGAGACCGCCGAGGACTACGTCCGCCGACGTCACCGGGAGCTCCAGTCCAGCGGGCTGCGCAATCCGGAGATCTTCGAGCGCATCCAAGCGGAACTGCCGTACCGGGCCGTCGCGCCGCCGGAGCTCAGCCTCCGGCAGCTGCGCCGCATCGTCTACGGCTGAGCACGACGGACGAGACCGGCCGGGACCGGCGAGTCGGACGAGGAGAGACGCCTGTGTGCGGAATCGTGGGATACATCGGCAAGCGGGAGGCGGCCCCCCTGCTGCTGGAGGGCCTGCAGCGGCTGGAGTACCGCGGCTACGACTCGGCCGGCATCGCCATCCACAGCAGCGGCACCGGCAAGAGCGCGGGTCTGAAGACGGCCAGGGCCAAGGGCCGCGTCCGGGAGCTGGAGGCCCGGCTGCCCAAGCGGTTCGCGGGCACCACCGGCATCGCCCACACCCGCTGGGCCACCCACGGCGCGCCCAGCGACGAGAACGCCCACCCGCACCAGGACGCCGAGGGCAAGGTCGCCGTCGTCCACAACGGGATCGTCGACAACGCCGCCGAGCTGCGCGCCAAGCTCACCGCCGACGGCGTCGTCTTCGCCTCGGAGACCGACACCGAGGTCATCGCGCACCTCGTGGGCCGGGCCCAGGGCGAGACGCTGGAGGAGAAGGTCCGCGAGGCGCTCGCCGTCATCGAGGGCACCTACGGCATCGCGGTGCTGCACGCCGACTTCCCCGACCGCATCGTCGTCGCCCGCAACGGCTCGCCCGTCCTGCTGGGCATCGGGGAGCACGAGATGCTCGTCGCCTCCGACGTCGCCGCGCTGGTCTCCCACACCCGCCAGGTCGTCACCCTGGACGACGGCGAGATGGCCACCCTCAAGGCCGACGACTACCGCACGTACACCACCGAGGGCTCCCGTACCTCCGCCACCCCGGAGACGGTGGAGTGGGCCGCCGAGTCCTACGACATGGGCGGTCACGACACGTTCATGCACAAGGAGATCGCCGAGCAGCCCGACGCCGTCGACCGCGTCCTGCGCGGCCGGATCGACGACCGGTTCGCCACCGTCCGGCTCGGCGGCCTCAACATGGACGCCCGCGAGGCCCGCGCCGTGCGCCGGGTGAAGATCCTCGGCTGCGGCTCCGCCTACCACGCCGGGCTCATCGGCGCCCAGCTCATCGAGGAGCTGGCCCGCATCCCGGCCGACGCCGAACCGGCCAGCGAGTTCCGCTACCGCAACGCCGTCGTGGACCCGGACACCCTCTACATCGCCGTCAGCCAGTCCGGTGAGACCTACGACACCCTGGCCGCCGTCCAGGAGCTGGGGCGCAAGGGCGCGCGGGTGCTCGGCGTCGTCAACGTCGTCGGCTCGGCCATCGCCCGGGAGACCGACGGCGGCGTCTACGTCCACGCCGGGCCGGAGGTGTGCGTCGTCTCCACCAAGTGCTTCACCAACACCGCCGTGGCCTTCGCCCTGCTCGCCCTACACCTGGGCCGCATCCGCGACCTGTCCGTGGCCGACGGCAAGCGCGTCATCGAGGGGCTGCGCAAGCTCCCCGGGCAGATCGCGGAGATCGTCGCGCAGGAGGACCGCATCGCGGAGCTCGCGAAGGACTACGCCGAGGCCAAGTCGATGATGTTCGTCGGCCGGGTGCGTGGCTACCCGGTGGCCCTGGAGGCCTCCCTCAAGCTCAAGGAGATCTCCTACATCCACGCCGAGGCCTACCCCGCCTCGGAGCTGAAGCACGGTCCCCTCGCCCTCATCGAGCCCGCCGTGCCGACGGTGGCGATCGTCCCCGAGGACGACCTGGAGGAGAAGAACCGGGCAACGCTGGAGGAGATCAAGGCCCGCAGCGGCCGCATCCTCGCCGTGGCCCACAGCGAGCAGGAGAAGGCCGACCACACGATCGTCGTACCGGCCAACGAGCCGGAGCTCGACCCGATCCTCATGGGCATCCCGCTCCAACTCCTCGCCTACCACACGGCCCTGGCCCTCGGCCGCGACATCGACAAGCCCCGCAACCTGGCCAAGTCCGTCACCGTGGAGTGAGTTCGGCGGGGCGGGACCCGGCGTGGGTCCCGCCCCGCCGTGGGACCCGAAGCTACTCTCGCGTAGCAGGTGCACTGTGCGCTCGTGACGGGCATACACCCGTCAACGTGCTGCCGACGGGGAGGTGACGGTCCCGGTTCGGCGGCGAGGCCCGGCGTAATGGGCGACGCCGGGCCGCCAGGGCGGCTCCGGGTGCGTATGGTGGCACGCGCCCGGAGCCGCACTTCGCGTGCACCGGGCGCCCGCCTCGGGAGCGAGGTGGCGCGTGGGGGCCAACGTGCCGCAGGGGCCATGCGCTCCGAGCCCGATGCCCTTCGGGTCGGCGCCCTCCACGGCGCCGCGTTCCACGGCGAGGCCTCTCCCGGGTGACGCGCTTCGGTACGCTGCGCGGCTCAGGGGATGACGACGACGGGGCGCTGTGCCCGCCGGGCCAGTCGCCCGGCCACGGAACCGAAGATCCGGCCGACGATGCCGTGTGTCGAGCCCACGACGATGGCGTCGGCCTCGTACTCGCGGCCGACCTCCTCCAGTTCGTGGCAGATGTCCCCGCCGCGCTCGACGAGGATCCACGGCACCTCGGAGAGGTGCTCCGCGCAGGCCAGCTCCAGCCCGAGCACCTCGGTGCGGTGGTCGGGTACGTCGACGAAGACCGGGGGTTCGCAGCCGGCCCACACCGTCGTCGGCAGCCGGTTGGCGACGTGGACGATGATCAGGCCCGAGCCGGACCGGCGGGCCATGCCGATGCCGTAGGCGAGCGCCCGCTCGCTGGAGACCGAGCCGTCGAAGCCGACGACGACGCCGTGCTGGAAGGCCGGGTCACAGGGGTGAGGGGCCGGCGTGGTGTCCGGTACCGCGTCGTGGGGCGCCGGAGGGTCGGCGACCGGCTTGCGGTCCGCAGGTTCGGGGATCTCGTGTCCGGCCATGAGCGTCTCGGCGAAGAAGTCCTCGGATGAGGAAGGCGGATGGTTGTGGGCTCAATAAAGTCTGGTAACTGCCTTTTCCTCCCCCGTACCCCGAGGGTACGGCCCTACACACGCCGTGCACAGGGACTCGGACCGCTCGTCCGGAGGATTGAGGCCGAAGCATGCCCGAGAGGGCGCCCCCGCGCAACGCCGTCTCGTGCGCGTCCTCGTGCGTGTCCGGGTGCGGCGCAGGTCGCTGCGCCCGGGCGGGCCGGTGGCGGCCCCCGGGCGGCACCGGCCCTGGGCTTGCCGATCCGGCGGGCGCCCCCCCGTCCGGCGCCCGCGCGGCCCGTGCGACAGGGCGGGCGTGTCCGGCCGTCGTCGTCCGGTCTTCGTCGTGACATGCCACGAACCGCCGTCGGAGCACGGCCGTGTGCTTCCGTGCGCCCCCGGTGCTCCGCCGACGCCGTGGCCGAAGTCGAGTCGAACGCCAGTCGCTTCGGCATCGTGGCGGAGCTGCGTCGTTGAGCACTCTTCGGCCGAGGCGGCCTCCATCGGCTCACCTGCCGTCGCGGCTGGTCAGGCTCGGTGTGGCCCCGGGCCGGTGTGGTCGCGGGGGGAGGCGGGTCGGGCGCGGACGGGTGGGGGCGGCGCACGGTAGGCCCGGGGGTGCCCGAGTGGCGCGCCGACCGGGTTGTTCGGGTGCACGGGGGGCGAAGTGACCGACGGGCATGCACTCTTTTCGGCCAACTTCCGAACGTGGTACACACCTTGGCAGGAGCACTCATATCGCCCGCTCCACCAGGAGTGAAAGGAGTGCAACCGGTGAACGCACCATACGCAGCCCCGGTTGGACGGCCGTGGCAACCCTGGGGGGCGTCGACGGATGCAACGCTTCGTGATCGAATGCTTTACGCCACGTTGTGTTGTCGACAAAGCACTGAGTGATGAACTTGTCACGGCGACTGCCTACGACGCAGTAGATTCGATCTTGGCAGAACCACGGCGGGGGAAACCGTGCAACACCGAGAGGAAAGCGACCACTGAGGGGGGCTTGACCACATGAGCCAGGACCCATCGCACGGCCCCGCGACGCACGTCCGGAAGCTGACCGCCCGGCGGCGTCGTGAGATCGTGGCGGTGCTGCTGTTCGGCGGTGGGCCGATATTCGAGAGCTCGATCCCGCTCTCCGTCTTCGGCGTCGACCGGCAGGATGCGGGAGTACCGCGGTACCGGCTGCTCGTCTGCGCCGGCGAGGACGGACCGCTGCGCACCACTGGGGGCCTCGAACTGTCGGCGCCCTACGGCATCGACGCGATATCCCGGGCCGGGACGGTCGTCGTCCCCGCCTGGCGTTCGATCACCCAACCACCACCGGCCGCGGCCCTGGACGCTCTGCGCCGCGCCCACCAGGAGGGCGCACGGGTCATGGGCCTGTGCACCGGCGCGTTCGTCCTCGCCGCGGCGGGGCTGCTCGACGGCCGCCCGGCGACGACCCACTGGATGTACGCACCCACACTGGCCAAGCGTTATCCGGCCGTCCACGTGGATCCGCGTGAACTGTTCGTCGACGACGGCGACATCCTGACCTCCGCGGGGACGGCGGCCGGCATCGACCTGTGCCTGCACGTCGTCCGCAGCGACCACGGTGCGGAGGCGGCCGGCGCCCTGGCCCGGCGGCTCGTGGTGCCACCCCGGCGCGGAAACGCCGCCGACGTGGGCCAGTTGCACCGGCTGGACAGGTCTTTACCAGAAGAGATCGGGACCGACCCGCTGGCCGAGGTCGTCGCCTGGGCGCTGGAGCACCTCCACGAGCAGTTCGACGTGGAGGCGCTGGCCGCCCGTGCGTACATGAGCAGGCGCACCTTCGACCGGCGGTTCCGCGCGCTGACCGGCAGCGCGCCGCTGCAGTGGCTGATCACCCAGCGGGTGCTTCAGGCACAGCGGCTCCTGGAGAACTCCGAGTACTCGGTGGACGAGGTCGCGGCCCGCTGCGGCTTCCGTTCCCCGGTCGCGCTGCGCGGGCACTTCCGGCGGCAGCTCGGCGCCTCACCGGCCACCTACCGGGCGGCGTACCGGGCCCGGCGTCCGGCCGCGCACGACGGGCCCGGGCCGGACGGCCACGGCACGGAGGGCGGACCACCCGCGGGGTCGTTCCGCCTCCCGCCGTCGCGCCCGGAGAGCGGGCCCGAGGGCGGCTTCCCGGACGGCGCCCTCGTCGCCGCCGGGGCCGGCGGCGGCCCGGGCGGCCACGGCGGGGCCGGCGGCGGCCCCGGCGGGGCGGTGAGCCACGGTCGGGCGCGCTCGGAGGCGTACGCGGCCAGGGTGCCCGGCCAGCGCGGTCACGTGACGTCCTGAGGGTCCGCGGGGCGTCCGGTCAACGTAGGGTTACCCGCATGAACGATCGGATGGTGTGGATCGACTGCGAGATGACCGGCCTCTCGCTGACCGACGACGCTCTCGTCGAGGTGGCCGCGCTGGTGACCGACGGAGAGCTGAACGTCCTCGGCGAGGGGGTGGACGTCGTCATCCGCCCCCCTGCCGAGGCGCTGGCGAACATGCCGGACGTCGTGCGCGCGATGCACACCACCTCGGGCCTGCTGGACCTCCTCGACGGTGGCACGACGTTGGCCGACGCCGAGGCGCAGGTGCTCGCCTACGTGAAGGAGCACGTGCCGGAGGCGGGGCGGGCGCCGCTGTGCGGGAACTCCATCGCCACCGACCGCGGGTTCCTCCACCGGGACATGCCCACCCTGGACTCCCACCTGCACTACCGGCTCGTGGACGTCTCCTCCGTCAAGGAGCTGGCCCGGCGCTGGTATCCGAAGGCGTACTTCAACAGCCCGGAGAAGGGCGGCACGCACCGCGCCCTGGCCGACATCCGCGAGTCCATCGCGGAGCTGCGCTACTACCGGGAGGCCGTCTTCGTCCCGGCACCGGGACCGGACTCCGAGACCGCCAAGGCAATCGCGGCCCGGCACACCGGCGGCGCCTGAGCGGGTCGCGCGCCCCGCCCGGCACACCGGCGGCGCGAACCCGGCGTGCGGGCGGGTCGCGGAGCGCGGCCCGAAAAGGCGTGCGCGACCACCGCCGAAGACCCTGTACACTCGTATCCGGCCGGTGCGGGAAGCCCCCGAAAGCCGGTCGTGGTGGGCGTAGCTCAGTTGGTAGAGCACCTGGTTGTGGTCCAGGATGTCGCGGGTTCAAGTCCCGTCGTTCACCCTTGAGAGAAGGCCCGTGACCTGCGGAAACGCAGGTCACGGGCCTTTGTCGTGCGGGTGTGGCCCCTGGGGCCCCCGGGGCCCGGGGATCCGGCCGGGGGAAACGCGACGGGACGTCAGCCGCCCCGATGCGCGCGTCCCTTCACCCCGGCACCCGGTAGCCCGCGACGGAGGGCCAGCGGACGGTGAGGACCACGGACTCCTCCTCCGCGTACCAGGAGTGGTCCACGCCCTTGCCCCAGACCACGTAGTCGCCTTGCTCGGCCAGCGTGACGCTGCGGCCGGGGAACTCCAGCCGGAACCGGCCGCTGATGAGGACGAGGAGAGCGGTACGGGTCTCACCCGTCACCCACTCCGCCCGCCGGTCGCCGACGGGGTGCACGCCCCACTTGATCTCCACGTCCTCGCTGTGCCGCGGGTCTCCGGGAGACTTGAAGTGGCCCAGCAGCCAACCCCGGTCCAGGGCGGCGTCCCGGGCCGCGTGGCCCACGTACACGTCCTCGCGAATGCCGTCGTCCATGCCGGTGCAGGCTACCCGCGGTCGGCGGGCGAGTCCGCTCCGGTCGCGTGCGGGCTCTGGACACCTGGGGGGACGCTGGGTAGCGTCAAATGAGCAAGCGCTTAGAAAGCGAGTGCCAGGACCGATCCGAGGGAGGCGCGCCCATGCGTCGCACGGTGTTCAACAAGGACCATGAGGCGTTCCGGCAGACGATCCGGGAGTTCATCGCCGCCGAGGTCGTGCCGCACTATCCGGAGTGGGAGCAGCGGGGCATGGTCTCGCGGGACCTCTACCGCAAGCTCGGCGAGCTGGGCGTCTTCGGGATCGAGGTGCCCGAGGAGTACGGCGGTGCCGGGGAGACGAGCTTCAAGTTCCACGCCGTGATCAGCGAGGAGTGCGCCCGCGCCGGGGTCAGCTTCGGCGGTTCGAACGTCCACACCGCGCTCTGCCTGCCCTACCTGCTCAAGTACGGCACGAAGGAGCAGCTCCGGCGCTGGATGCCGGCCTTCGTGTCCGGCGAGATGATGACCGCCATCGCCATGACGGAGCCCGGCACCGGCTCCGACCTGGCGGGGATGAAGACCACGGCGAAGCTCTCCGACGACGGCACGCACTACGTCCTCAACGGGGCCAAGACGTTCATCACCGGCGGCGTGCAGGCGGACCGCATGCTGGTCTGCGCCCGCACCGCGCCGCCGACCCCCGAGGACCGGCGCTCCGGCATCTCCATCCTCGTCGTCGACGTCCGCAGCGAGGGGTACGAGGTCGGCCGCACGCTCGACAAGCTCGGTCTGAAGACGTCCGACACCGCCGAGCTGAGCTTCACCGACGTCAAGGTGCCCGTCGAGGACCTGCTCGGCGAGGAGGGCAAGGGCTTCGAGTACCTGACCCACAACCTGCCGCAGGAGCGGCTGGGGATCGCGGTGGGTGCCTACGCCCAGGCCGCCGCGGCGGTGCGCTTCGCCCAGGAGTACGTCACCGACCGGACGGTCTTCGGGCGGTCCGTCGCCTCGTTCCAGAACACCAAGTTCGTCCTCGCCGACTGCAAGTCCGACGTGGACGCCATGGAGGCCGTCGTCGACCGGGCGCTGGAGGCGCACGACGCCGGCGAGCTGACGGCCGCCGACGCAGCCTCCGCCAAGCTGTTCACCACCGAGACCGCGGCCACCGTCATCGACCGCTGCCTCCAGCTCCACGGCGGCTACGGTTACATGCGGGAGTACCCCATCGCGCGGCTGTACGCGGACACCCGCGTCACCCGCATCTACGGCGGCACGAGCGAGGTCATGCGCTCGATCGTGGCCAAGTCGATGGGGCTGTGAGCACGGCGTGAACGCGGCACTGGACTCCCTGATCGACCTGCTCGACCTGGAGCGCATCGAGCGGGACATCTTCCGGGGCGCCAGCCGCTCGGCGATCGTGCCCCGGGTGTTCGGCGGCCAGGTGGCCGCCCAGGCGCTGGTCGCGGCGGGGCGCACCGTCCCCGCCGAGCGGCCCGCGCACTCCCTGCACGCCTACTTCCTGCGGCCCGGGGACCCCGGGGCGCCGATCGTCTACAACGTGGACCGCATCCGCGACGGGCGCTCCTACACCACGCGGCGCGTCGTCGCCGTCCAGCACGGGCAGCCGATCTTCCACCTGTCGGCCTCCTTCCAGGTACACGAGGAGGGCTTCGAGCACCAGACGCCGATGCCGGCCGCCCCGGACCCGGAGTCCCTGCCGACGGCGGCGGAGCTGCTGCCCGCCCACGCCGACCTGTTCATCGACCCGGGCGTGGTCGAGCGGCTGGCGGAGGCGCGGGCGGCCGTCGACCTGCGGTACGTGAACGAGCCGCCCTACGCGGCGGCGGGGCGCGGGGCCACGGAGCCGCGCTCGCAGGTGTGGTTCCGGACGAACGGCAAGCTGGACGGCGAGCGCGACCAGCCGATGCTGCACATCTGCCTGGCCACCTACGTCTCGGACATGACGCTGCTCGACTCCGTACTGCTCGCGCACGGGCGGGGCGGCTGGGTGACCGGCGACGTCGTCGGCGCGAGCCTGGACCACGCCATGTGGTTCCACCGGCCGTTCCGGGCCGACGAGTGGCTGCTGTACGACCAGGAGAGCCCCACGGCCCAGGGCGGGCGGGGGCTCGGCAAGGGGGCCATCTACACGGCGGACGGCTCGCTGGTGGCCTCGGTCATCCAGGAGGGGGCCGTCCGCGTCCCCCGGTCCCGCTGAGGCCCGTCCGGCGGATCAGGACGAACGACGCCGTGAGCGGCGTCGTCATGCGGCCGAACCCCGGTCCACCGTGGTACCCGCCGTGGCGGCCGGAGCGCGGCACCACGGCCCACAGCGCCGTGGTGCCCTTCGAGCGCTACGCCGCGGAGGCAGAGTCCGCCCGTGGGCCGGGTCCCGCCGGGCGTGCCGGGCCGATCCGCCGGACGCGGCGTAGGCAGGCGCTCAGCCGGTGAGCCCGGCCTGCGCGAGGAGGTAGGCCGTCATCGGTTCGTAGAAGCGCGGGTTGACCACGTGGTCGTCGAGCGGGACGGTAACCGAGAGCGTGCCCTCGGCCTCGGCGAGGAAGAGGGCCGGGTCGTTGCAGTCGGCGAAGCCGACCGCGTCCAGGCCGTGCTGCGCGGCGTACCCGGCCCAGCCGTGGTCGGCGCAGACGAGGTCGGGCAGCGGCTCGCCGTGCCGGGGCAGGGCGTCCAGGATGGCCCGCATCGGCTCGGGGGAGTGGGTGTGCCACAGCGTCGCCCCGCGCTCGTGCATGGCGACGTCGGCGAGCTGGACGACGACCCCCTCGTCGGCCACCAGGCCGAGCGGCACCCGCACGATGTGGCACCCGGCGGCCCGCAGCGCGGCGGCCACGCTGCGGTGCACGTCGAGCAGGCCGCCGGGGTGACCGGTCGCGAAGAGCACGCGCTCGCCCGCGTCGGCCGCCTTGCGCAGCCGGACGGCCGCCCGCTCCAGGGCGTCCACGGTCAGAGCCGGGTCGATGGTGTCCTGCCCGGTGCGGTGGCCCGGGTCGTCGACGACGCCCGCCCGCTCGGCCATCACCGCCAGCACGTCCTGCTCGTCCGTCCACCGGTCGCCGAACTCCAGGCCGAACCAGTAGTGCCGGTCGCCGTTGGCCAGTGCCCGGTAGTGCGCCAGGTTGTTCTCGCGCGGCGTCGCGACGTCCCCGGCTATGCGGGTGTGCCGCAGGTGCTCGATCAGCTCGGCCCGGCTGGGCACGGCGGGCTGCGGGGGCGGAGGGCTGACGGGCGGTTCCATGGGTGCGGGCATGCGCTCATTGTCGCGTGTCCGTGCGGTCGATGGACCATGTGTCCAAAACGCGGCACCTGTCCGCTCAGAAACGTCCATGTCGGCGGGGTCTGCGCAGCGCCTACCCTCGCGCGTATGAGCAGTGAGACGAGCCCCCACCCCTCCGGCCGTCCCGTCGGTCCCGTCGACTCCTCCCGCGTCCCGCGCTACGCAGGCCCGGCCACCTTCGCCCGGCTGCCGCGACTGGACGAGGTCGGTGCCGCGGACGTCGCCGTCGTCGGCGTCCCCTTCGACTCCGGCGTGTCGTACCGGCCCGGCGCCCGCTTCGGCGGGAACGCGATCCGGGAGGCCTCCCGGCTGCTGCGCCCCTACAACCCGGCGCAGGACGCCTCGCCGTTCGCCCTCGCCCAGGTGGCCGACGCCGGCGACATCGCGGTGAACCCGTTCAACATCAACGAGGCCGTCGAGACGGTCCAGGCCGCGGCGGACGAGATCCTGGACACCGGCGCCCGCATGATGACCCTGGGCGGTGACCACACCATCGCGCTGCCGCTGCTGCGCTCGATGGCCCGCAAGCACGGGCCCGTCGCCCTGCTCCACTTCGACGCGCACCTGGACACCTGGGACACCTACTTCGGCGCCGAGTACACGCACGGCACGCCGTTCCGCCGTGCCGTCGAGGAGGGCATCCTCGACACCTCGGCCCTCTCCCACGTCGGTACCCGCGGTCCGCTGTACGGCAAGAAGGACCTGGACGAGGACGAGAAGATGGGCTTCGGCATCGTCACCTCGGCCGACGTCATGCGGCGCGGGGTGGATGAGATCACGGACCAGCTGCGCCAGCGCATCGGCGACCGCCCGCTGTACATCTCGATCGACATCGATGTCCTGGACCCGGCCCACGCGCCCGGCACGGGCACCCCGGAGGCCGGCGGCATCACGTCGCGCGAGCTGCTGGAGATCCTGCGCGGGCTGGCGGGCTGCAACCTCGTCTCCGCGGACCTGGTGGAGGTCGCTCCGGCGTACGACCACGCGGAGATCACCTCCGTGGCCGCCTCGCACACCGCGTACGAGCTGACGACGATCATGTCCCGGCAGATCGCCGCGGCCCGCTGACGTTCCCACGGACGTCACGCGCCCCCGGTGCACCGCGCGGTCCGGTACGGGCCGAGCGGGGGCACCGGGGGCGTTCGCGTGCCGGTGCGGGCGCGCATGGGCTGGGTGCATGTGCACCGTGCACGGTAAGGCCCTCGTTTCGGCTGGGTAACCAGCGATTTTCGGCCGTGTTCGAGGCGGCCGGGAAGCCGTCCTTGACTCCACTTGTTGGGCACCGTGCCCAAGTCGGCTCGTATCCTTGCTGGTAGAGCGTGCGTGAGCGTTCGGTTACTGCCTGGTAGGTGTATTACTTCCTGCCACTCATTTAACACACAACGTTACTGATTCTGTTCGGTCGATGTGCAAACCAAGGGGATTATCGACCAGACTCCCCAACGTAATCCCGCGGGACGGGGCGTCGAAGACGCTAGGCGGCGGTGCTGGCCCTGTGGGGGGTGCTGGCCCGTCAAGTGCCACCAGCGCGACGCCCCGCCGGAACGGCCCTGGAGAGAGGCCTGACTCTCCGGGGCCGTTCCCTTTTCTCAGGGCTCGCGCTTCCCCGGAAGGCGCCTCCGGTGCCGGGGCGGGGCCGCGCTTGCCGGTCCTGCGCCTTCGGGGCGGACCGCGGACCCTCCAGGCGTGCGCCGCGGGTGGCCAGTGGCCCGGGGGTGTCCAGAGGTGCGGGTCAGAGCTCGGCGTGGAGCCGCCGCAGGAAGCCGACCGTGCGATCGTGCGGGTCCGCGGCGGCGCACAGCCGGTCCATCACCACCATGTACGCCTCCACCTCCGCCCGCTTGTCGAGGTAGAGCGCGCTGGTGAGCTGCTCCAGGTAGACGATGTCCGGCAGGTCGGGCTCGGTGAAGCGCAGCAGGGTGATGGGGCCGCCCGCGGCGGCCAGGCCGCCGATGGCGAAGGGGGCCACCTGGAGCGTGACGTTCGGCAGCTCGGCCACCTTCAGCAGGTGCTCCACCTGCCCCCGCATCACTCCCGGCCCGCCCAGCGGGCGGCGGAGGGCCGCCTCGTCTATGACGGCCCACAGCTTCGGCCCGTGCGGCCCCGTCAGCAGTTCCTGCCGCCGCATCCGCAGCCGCACCCGGCGCTCGATCTCGGCCTCGCTCGCCTGTGCGTGGCCGAGAAGCGTCACCGCCCTGGCGTACTCGGCCGTCTGGAGGAGGCCGGGGACGAACTGGACCTCGTACGTCCGGATGACGGAGGCCGCCTCCTCCAGGCCGAGGAGTGTTTCCAGCCAACTGGGCATGACGTCGCTGTACTGGTGCCACCAGCCGGGGTTGTTCGCGTGCCGGGCGAGGGTCAGGAACTCCTCGCGCTGCTCCGGGTCCAGGACGCCGTAGAGGGTCAGGAGGTCGGCGACATCCCGCTCCTTGTAGCCGACGCGGCCCAGCTCCAGGCGGCTGATCTTGGCGTGGGAGCCCCGGATCGCCTCGCCCGCCGCCTCGCGCGTGATGCCGCAGGACTCCCGCAGGCGCCGCAGGTGGGTGCCGAGCACGATGCGCAGGACCGTCGGCCCGCCCCGGGGCTGGGCCAGGAGCCGGCGAACCGAAGAGTCGTACTCGGGCTGTGCTGCCATCGGGCCTGCTCCTGGGTGCTCCGGGGTGCCGTAGGTAAGGAGACAGTCGGCAAGTCTCCCATTACGGCGAAGGACTGTACAGCCGGTCAGGGGCCGGTGACCAGGTCGTCGAACTCGCCGTCCTTGGCGCCGAGGATGAACGCTGAGATCTCGGCGTCGGTGTAGATCAGCGCCGGTCCGGCGGGGTAGCGCGAGTTCCGTACCGCCACTCCGCCGCTGGGCAGTTCGGCGACCTCCACGCAGTTGCCGTTGGGGTTGCTGCGGCGGCTCTTGCGCCAGCGGACGCCGTCGAGCCGGTCGGCCGGTATGCCACCGCCTTCGGCGTGGGCGGCTCCCCCGCCGCTCGGGCCCTTGTCCGTCGGGGTGCCCGGTCCGCCGGTCAGTCCTGTCGTCCCTGCCATACCTGCCACTTCTGCCTCTTTTGTCACTTCAGTCCCACCAAGATCTCTGGCTGAATACTGCCTCAGAAGCCCCCGTAATTGCATCTGTACTTGCATCCGCACTTGCAGCAGTAAGTACAAATGCCACAGGATGGGGGGCGCAAGCGTGTTCCCAGCGACGTGAGCGCACCGGAGACGACGGCTGCGGGGTTGGACGATGAATCAACCGGCGAGGTGGGCGGAGTCAACCGCGCCCATCCCTCCCTTCGGTCTCTCCGGCGGATCGGCCCCGTACCCGATGCTGAGTTCCCCGACATCCGCTCCCGCCCCGGTGGCGACACCGGCCGCGGAGTCGGCCTCCGCCTTCGCCGCCTGGACGCTGGACACCGGTCCGCACTCGCCCGGCCTCGCCCGCGGCTACACCCGTACCGCACTGCGCGGCTGGGGCCTGGATGACCTGGTGGACGACATGGCTGTCTCCGTCTCGGAGATGGTCACCAACGCGCTGTGCCACAGCGCCGAGCCCTGGGACCCGCCGAGCGGCCGGCCGGTGATGCTGAGCCTGCTGCGCCAGGGCGGCACCGTCCTGTGCGCGGTACTCGACGCCGGCGCCAGCACTCCCGCGGTGCGGGACGCCGAGGACCTCGCCGAGGGCGGCCGCGGACTCCAGATCGTCGACTGCCTCTCCGACGACTGGGGCTGGACGACGCCCGGCCCCTGCGGCAAGGCGGTCTGGGCCCGCTTCTCCGCGGGCGCCCCCGCGGACGGCGGACCGTGCGCCGCGTGCGCCGACGGCGAGGCCGTCACCGAGTGCGCCGACTGCGCGGCCGACGCCGACCACCTGGCCGCCGTCATGGCGCCGGACGGCATCACCTGCGTCGCGGACCTCCAGGACGAGGCCGAGTGGGACGGGCTGACCCGGCTGCTGCTCCTCTCCGAGATCCTCGGCGGCGGTCGGCCGGCCTGGATGGACGCCATGGGCCTGCGGCCCAGCCACGGCCGCCCGCAGGCCTCCTGACCGAGCCCTGGTCCTTCCGGCCCGGCTCCCGGCGCTCCTGACCCGGCCCCGGGCCTCCTGAACTGCCTCGGCACCCGGTCTCCTGATCCGGCCCCCGGCCGCCGCGTCACCCGGCCGCCGCGTCACCCGGCCGCCCCGTCACCCGGTCGGCGCCGAACGGCTGCGCGAACCCGGGGCGGCCGGGTGGAATGAAAGCGGGCCCGGCGGCGTTGGGGCTTTCCGGCGGGATCGGAGAACGACCGGAAAGGGTGGGGCCGCGTGACGACGGGGACAGGGCAATCGGAGGCGGGGCCGGAACGCCCAAGCTGGGCCAGGCGCCTGACGCGCCAGTGCTGGCGCTACCGGCGGAACGTTCTGCTCGCCCTCGGAGCCTCGCTCGCCGGCATGGGCGTCATGGCCCTGGTACCGCTGATCACCAAGGCCGTCATCGACGACGTCACCGCGGGTGAGACGGGCGACATGGCCCTGTGGATCGGCCTGCTGGTCGGCGCCGCCGTCCTCGTCTACGGGCTGACGTACCTGCGTCGCTACTACGGCGGGCGGCTCGCCCTCGACGTCCAGCACGACCTGCGCACGGACATGTACGAGGCCATCGTGCGCCTCGACGGCCGCAGTCAGGACGAGCTGTCCACCGGCCAGGTCGTGGGCCGGGGCACCAGCGACCTCCAGTTGGTGCAGAGCCTGCTCTTCATGGTCCCGATGATGATCGGCAACGCGCTGCTGTTCGTCGTCGCGCTCACCGTGATGGTGATCCTCTCCCCGCTGCTGACCGTCGTCTCCCTCGCCGTCTTCCCGCTGCTGTGGTGGATCGCCTCTCTCAGCCGCGCCCGGCTCTTCCCGGCCACGTGGTACGCGCAGCAGCAGGCCGGGGCCGTGGCCTCGGTGGTGGACGGCGCGATCACCGGCGTCCGCGTCGTCAAGGGCTTCGGGCAGGAGGGGCAGGAGAAGGCGAAGCTGCGCGCGGTCGGCCGGGTTCTGTACGCGGCCCGGCTGCGCACCCTGCGCTACAACGCGCGCTACACGCCGGCCCTGCAGTCCATCCCCTCGCTCGGCCAGGTCGCGATGCTGGCCCTGGGCGGCTGGATGGCCGTCAACGGCTCGATCACCCTGGGCACCTTCGTCGCCTTCTCCACCTACCTCGCCCAGCTCGTGGGCCCGGTCCGGATGCTCGCGGCCATGCTCACCATCGGGCAGCAGGCCCGCGCCGGCGTCGAGCGCGTCTACGACCTGATCGACACCGAACCGCAGATGACCGAGCGCCCCGGCGCGCGCGAGCTCCCGGCCGACGCCCCGGCCTCCGTCGAGTTCGACCGGGTCACCTTCGGGTACGACCCCGAGCACCCCGTGCTGGACGGCGTCAGCCTGGAGGTCAGGCCGGGGGAGACCCTGGCCGTCGTGGGCCCCAGCGGCAGCGGCAAGTCCACCGTCTCGATGCTTCTGCCGCGCTACTACGACGCCACCGGCGGCGCCGTCCGCGTCGGCGGGCACGACGTACGGGACCTGACCCTGCACTCCCTGCGCTCGGCCATCGGCCTCGTGCCCGAGAACAGCTTCCTGTTCTCCTCCACCATCCGGGAGAACATCGCCTTCGGCGCGCCCGACGCCACCGACGAGCAGATCCGCGCCGCCGCCCGGGCCGCCCAGGCGGACGGCTTCATCCAGGAGCTGGCCGAGGGCTACGACACCACCGTCGGCGAGCAGGGTCTCACTCTCTCCGGCGGCCAGCGCCAGCGCATAGCCCTGGCCCGGGCGATCATCACCGACCCCCGGCTCCTCATACTCGACGACGCCACCTCCGCGGTGGACGCCCGCATCGAGCACGAGATCCACGAGGCCCTGCGGGGCGTCATGCGCGGCCGCACCACGCTCCTCATCGCCCACCGCCAGTCCACCCTCGCCCTCGCCGACCGGATCGCCGTCCTCGACGGCGGGCGGCTGGTGGACATCGGCACCCACGCGGAACTGACCGAGCGCTGCTCCCTCTACCGCCGGCTCCTCACCGACCCGGACGAGCTGGGCAACGTCGAGCGGGACCCGGCCGGGCAGGCCGCCCACGACAGCCACCGCACGGTGGACGGCGTGACCCCGGAGCTGTGGGTCCGCCGGGCGGGCGAGGAGGACGCGGCGGGATCCGCCGCGAGCCAGGCCGGCACCCTCGCCGCGCAGAGCGGACGCCCGGGAAGCTGGGGCGCCGAGCTGGCGGCCTCCCCCGGCAGCCCGGAGCTGCTGGCCAAGGTGGCGGCCCTGCCCCCGGCCACCGAGGTGCCCGACGTGGACGAGGAGCAGGCGGAGGAGGCAGCGGCCTCGCCGCTGCACGGCGGATACGGGCTGCGGCACCTCCTGCGCGGCTTCGGCGGGCCGCTCGCGCTCGCTCTGGTCTTCGTCGCGATCGACGCCTTGGCTCTTCTGGCCCTGCCTGTGCTCATCCGGCACGGCATCGACGAGGGCGTCACCCGCTCGGCGCTCAACGCCGTGTGGGCCGCCTCCGCGCTCGCGCTCCTCGTCGTGGCCGGGCAGTGGGCGGCCCAGGTCCTCGCCATCCGTCTCACGGGGCGCACCGGTGAGCGCGTCCTGTACGCCCTGCGGCTGAAGATCTTCGCCCAGCTCCAACGGCTCGGGCTGGACTACTACGAGCGCCACCTCACCGGCGCCGTCATGACGAGGATGACGACGGACGTCGACGCGCTGTCCACCTTCCTGCAGACGGGCCTGGTCACCGCCGTGGTCTCGCTGATCAGCTTCGCCGGCATCCTCGTCGCGCTGCTGGTCATCGACCTCCAGCTCGCCCTGGTCGTCTTCGCCTCGCTGCCGCTGCTGGTCGTCGGGACCGTCTTCTTCCGCCGGCAGTCGGTGCGCGCCTACGAGCTCGCCCGGGAGCGGGTCAGCGTCGTCAACGCCGACCTCCAGGAGTCCGTCGCCGGGCTGCGCATGGTGCAGGCCTTCCGCCGCGAGGGCCTCGGCGCCGACCGGTTCGCCCGCCGCAGCGACGGCTACCGCCAGGCCCGGGTGCGCGGCCAGTGGCTGGTGTCCGTCTACTTCCCCTTCGTCCAGCTTCTGGCCGCCCTGGCCACGGCGGCCGTGCTCGTCGTCGGCGCCGACCGGGTGGCCGCCGGCACCCTCACCGCGGGTGCGCTCGTGGCCTACCTGCTCTACATCGAGCTGTTCTTCGCCCCGGTGCAGCAGCTCTCCCAGGTCTTCGACGGCTACCAGCAGGCCGTCGTCTCCCTCGGCCGCATCCGCGAGCTGCTGCGCGAGGAGACGAGCACCCCTGCCGCGGCCCGGCCGCTCGACCCGGGCCGCCCGCGTGGGGAGATCGCCTTCGACGACGTCTCCTTCCACTACCGCTCGGCCGAAGGCGCCCCGCTGGACGAGGCAGCTCTGGAGGGCCTGAACCTCACGATCCCGGCCGGGCAGACGGTGGCCTTCGTCGGCGAGACCGGCGCGGGCAAGTCCACGCTGGTCAAGCTGGTCGCCCGGTACTACGACGCCACCGAGGGCCGCGTCCTGGTCGACGGCACTGACGTCCGCGAGCTGGACCTCACGGCCTACCGCGGCCACCTCGGCGTCGTCCCCCAGGAGCCGTACCTCTTCCCCGGCACCGTGCGGGACGCCATCGCCTACGGCCGGGAGAACGCCACGGACGCCGAGGTGGAGGCCGCCGCCCGCGCGGTGGGCGCCCACGACATGGTGGCCTCCCTGCCCGGCGGCTACCTGCACCCCGTGGGCGAGCGGGGCCGCAACCTCTCGGCCGGGCAGCGCCAGCTCATCGCCCTGGCCCGGGCGGAGTTGGTGGACCCGGCGATCCTGCTGCTCGACGAGGCGACGGCCGCGCTGGACCTCGCCACCGAGGCCCTGGTCAACCAGGCCACCGACCGGCTGGCGGGGCGCCGCACCACTCTCGTCGTCGCCCACCGGCTCACGACGGCCGCCCGGGCCGACCGGGTGATCGTCCTGGACCACGGCACGGTCGTGGAGGACGGCACCCACGCGGAGCTGCTGGCCGCCGACGGCCGCTACGCCGCCCTGTGGCGCACCTTCATCGGCGAGCCCCAGCCCGAGCCGGCCGCCACGTAGGGCGCCGCCGGATCACCCGACCGGATCACCCGGACCGGATCAGCCGACCGGAGCCGCCGCGTCGGCCTCGTCCGGCGCGTCGCGCACCGCCGGTCCGCCGGGGCCGGGCGCGCGGTGCGCGGCGTCCCCGTGGCGGGCGGTACGGGCGGCCCGTCGCGCGAGCCGTCGCAGGGCCGCCTCGGACGGGGAGCCCGGCTCGGCGGTGTAGGCGATCAGCGTCGTCTCCGGGTCCCCGGTGGGCTGGAAGCCCTCGTACCGCACCGTGAGCTCCCCGACCGCCGGGTGCAGCATGCGGTACGCGCCGTGCGTACGCTCGTCCACCTCGCGCGCCGCCCACATCCGGCGGAACTCCGCACTGCCGTCGGACAGTTCCTCGATCAGGGCGTCGAAGGCCGGGTCGCCGGGGTGGCGTCCGTGGTCCATGCGCAGAAAGGCCACGACGTTGCGCGCCTTGGTCTCCCAGTCGATGTAGCGAGCCCGGACCTCCGTGTCGAGGAAGGTCAGCAGGGCCGTGTTGCGCCGGTCGGCCGACAGCGCCGCGAGATCGGTGAGCAGTTCGGCGTACAGGCCGTTCCAGGCCAGGATGTCGGTACGCCGTCCGACCACATAGGCCGGAACCTCGGTGAGCGCCGCCAGCAGACGCCGCACCCCGGCGCGGA
Organism: Streptomyces sp. JJ38; assembly: GCF_019303475.1. GTDB lineage: Bacteria > Actinomycetota > Actinomycetes > Streptomycetales > Streptomycetaceae > Streptomyces. The sequence goes on along the minus strand of NZ_JABLSI010000028.1, from coordinate 65,468 downwards.
CCTCCGGGCGCGCCGTCCCTGCGGCCCTCGGACGGCCGCCGACGGCCCGGGCCAGGTCGTGCAGGTGCGCCCGCTCGGCGGCGGTGAGCCGGAGCGCGGTGGCCACGGCGTCGATGACGGAGTCCGAGACGTTCTCCCCGCGCCCCTGCTCGAAGCGCACGTAGTAGTCCACGCTGACGCCGGCCGTCTGCGCGAGTTCCTCCCGGCGCAGGCCCGGGACCCGCCGTCGGCTGCCGAATCCGTTCAGCCCGACGTCCTCGGGTTTGAGGCGGGCTCTGCGCGAGCGGAGGAAGGCTCCCAGTTCGGCTCTGCGGTCCATACCGTCCACTGTACGAACTCGCGGCGACGACAGGGGGGTTCTGCCGGACCCAGGTTGGCCGGTCCCCCGGTGCGAGGCGGCCCTGCCGGGTGGGCTCCGGAGCCGGAAGTATCGGGGCGTCAGAGAACGACGACTCCGAGGAGCCTCGTGTACCACATCGCCGTCAGTTTCGACGTGCCGGAGGAGCGCCGCGCCGATTTCGTCGCGGCCGCTCTGGCGGACGGCCGCGATTCGGCCGCCGACGAGCCCGGCACCCTCCGCTTCGAGCTCATCGCGGACTCCGAGCGGCCGGGCCGCTTCTACCTCAACGAGGCGTACGAGGACGAGCGCGCCTTCGATCTCCACTGCGAGGGGCCGCACTTCGCCCGCTTCTTCGAACTGATCAAGGACTACGCCGAGGGGCCGACCTGGCTGATCAAGGGCAACCGCATCGAGGACGAGCAGACCGCCACGGCGGCCCCGACCGCCCCGACCCCCGAGGAGGCCGCACGATGAGCCTGACCGTCATCGCCGTGTTCGACGCCGCCCGCGGGAAGGAGGACGCGTTGCGCACGGCCCTGGAGGCCATGATCGAGCCTTCGCTGGACGAGCCCGGCTGCCTGGCCTACCAGCCGTACGTGGACCCCAACCGGCCCGGGAACATGGTGATCATCGAGGAGTGGACCGACCGGGCAGCCCTGGAGCGCCACTTCGGAACGCCGCACTTCGAGCATGTCGCCCGGCAGCTGGAGACGCTGCTGAGCCGGCCCTTCACCCTGCGCCACCTCACCGAGGCGGGGGAGGCGGCCCCGGCTGCCCGAAGGTGACGCCGTCACGTACCCGGGCGCACGGGCTCGTCCGGGTACGTGACCGGGTTTTGTCCCCATTCCAGCGTTATCCAGGACGAGTTCGTGAAGCGTTCCGCAGTGCTTCGCGCATCGTTACTCTTCGGCGCGGCGCCGGTGCCTACCTTCCGCTCGGCGCCCGAGTACCGCTGACCGGGTACCACCCCCCACCTGTCGAAGGAGTCAGCCCGTGCATATGAACCGCAGAGCAGTCCTCCGTGCCGCCGTCGCCGGGGCCGGCGGTCTCGCCTTCGCCGGCAGCCTGTGGCAGGGGGCGGCGCTCGCCGCCCCCGCGCAGAACGGTCCCAGCCCGTACGGCCCGCTCCAGTCCGCGGACGCCAACGGCATCCGCCTGCCCGAGGGCTTCACCAGCCGCGTCGTCGCCCGGTCCTCCCAGACCGTGCCCGGCACCGGCTACACCTGGCACGGCGCCCCCGACGGCGGCGCCTGCTTCGCGGACGGGGACGGCTGGATCTACGTCTCCAACGCCGAACTGTCCGGTGGCGACGGCGGGGTGAGCGCGCTCCGTTTCGACGCCGACGGCACCGTCACCGACGCGTACCGGATCCTCTCCGGCACCAATCGCAACTGCGCCGGTGGTCCGACCCCGTGGAACACCTGGCTGTCCTGCGAGGAGACGGCCTACGGCTACGTATTCGAGACCGACCCGTACGGCGTGCGGGCCCCGGAGCGACGGGACGCGATGGGCCGCTTCCAGCACGAGGCCGCGGCCTGTGACCCCGACCGCCAGGTGATCTACCTGACCGAGGACGAGGGCGACGGCTGCTTCTACCGGTTCCGCCCCGCCGTCTGGAGTGACCTCTCGCAGGGCGGCACGCTGGAGGTCCTGGTGGCCGGCGGCGGGACGTCCGGCAGCGCGAGCTGGCAGGAGGTGCCGAACCCGACCCCCCGTCCGGGCCAGACCGAGACGCGTCACCAGGTCTCCGGGGCGAAGCACTTCGACGGCGGCGAGGGCGCGTACTACGCCGACGGCGCCTGCTGGTTCACCACCAAGGGTGACAACCGGGTGTGGCGGTTCAACACCGCGGACGACACCTACGAGCTGGCGTACGACAACGACCTGGTCGACGGCCCCGCGCCACTGACCGGTGTGGACAACATCACCGGCTCCGTCTCCGGGGACCTCTTCGTCGCCGAGGACGGCGGCAACATGCAGATCAACATCATCACCCCGGGCGAGGTCGTCGCGCCGTTCCTGGAGATCGACGGCCAGAGCTCCTCGGAGATCACCGGTCCCTGGTTCAACCCGGCTGGCGACCGGCTCTACTTCTCCTCGCAGCGCGGCACCAGCGGCTCGTCCTCCGGGGGCATCACCTACGAGGTCACCGGACCGTTCCGCAGCTCCGCCGGGGACCCGACCGACCCGCCGGGCGGCGACGAGTTCACCAACGACGGCGACGTCACCATCAGCGACCACAGCACCGCCGTCTCCGAGATCGCCGTCTCCGGGATCGGCGACGCCGGGAGTTTCGAGGTGGACCTGGACCTCCACCACACCTACATCGGCGATCTGACGATCGACGTCATCGCCCCGGGCGGCACGAGCTGGCGGATCTGGAACCGGGACGGCGGCAGCTCCAACGACATCCAGCAGACCTTCGGCCTGACCGGCTCCGGAGTCAACGCCGACGGCACGTGGACCCTCGAGATCCACGACCACGCGGGCTGGGACCAGGGCCACCTGGACTCCTGGACTCTGCGCTTCTGACGCTCCGTCCGTGCGGGACGGCGGCGCTCACCGTCGTCCCGCACCGGCTCCCCGGGGCTGGTGGCGCCCCGTTCACCGCTCCGGCCGCACCAGCCCGGCCAGGTACGTGTCGACGGTCTGCAACCGCCCGCCGGGCAGTTTCCCGACGCCGTCCCACCAGTGCGTTGCGGCGATCTCGTCCGTCGGGCTGAAGGCTTCGGGACGGTCTGTGCCGGCGGTGAACAGGGCTCCGCGCAACACCGCCTGCTCCGGCCCGATCGCCGTCGTCGCGTAGCCGACGAAGGCCAGGGCCTCGGCGGGCACCCGCTGGCCCGTCTCCTCCAGCAGCTCCCGGACGGCGGCTTCCCGGGGCGACTCGCCCGGCTCCACTCCGCCGCCGGGCAGCTCCCAGCACGAGCGCTTGCGCACGCGCACGAGCAGCAGCAGCGGCCCGTGCCACAGGGCCACGAGCACGTAGGCGGCCTCCGCCGCGCCTTCCTCCAGCGCGTCGAACCTCAGCAGCGTCATGTCCCGCGGCCCGGTGGCCAGCACCTCGTCCATGGCGTCGACCCTACGCGGCCGGTACGACAGGGCGACGTCGGCCGGGTGAGGCGGCCAACCCCGCCGCCGGTCGGCGGTCCGCTCCGGCCGACCGGGGGGTGGTGGCCCGGCCGACCGGCGGATAGGTTCACCGCGAACATCCTGACTACCTACCCACATCCAGGGGGAGTTGTCTATGCGCGCAGCGCTCAGAGGGGTGCTGGCTCTCAGCGTGCTGGTCGGCACGGCGGGGGTCGCCACCGCGTCGGCGGGGGCCGCCACCGCGGCCGAAGCCGACATCAAGGACCGCATACTCGCGATCGACGGGATGCGCCTCATCGAGGAGAAGCCCGTCGACGGGTACCGGTTCTTCGTCCTCGGATACGAGCAGCCGGTCGACCACAACCGGCCCTCCGAGGGCACGTTCGAGCAGCGGTTCACGCTGCTGCACAAGTCCGAGGACCGGCCCACCGTCTTCTACACCTCGGGCTACCACGTCAGCACCAGCCCGCGCCGCAGTGAGCCGACCCGGATCGCGGACGCCAACCAGGTGTCCATGGAGTACCGGTTCTTCACGCCCTCGCGCCCGGAGCCGGCCGACTGGTCCAAGCTGGACATCTGGCAGGCCGCCAGCGACCAGCACCGGCTCTTCGACGCACTCAACGACATCTACGACGAGAACTGGATCTCCACCGGCGGCAGCAAGGGCGGCATGACGGCCACCTACTACCGCCGCTTCTACCCGGACGACATGGACGGCACGGTCGCCTACGTCGCGCCGAACAACACCAACGTCAAGAACAACACCGCCTACGACCGGTTCTTCCGCAACGTCGCCACCGAGGAGTGCCGGGACCGGCTGAACGGCATCCAGCGCGAGGCCCTCCTGCGCCGGGACGAGATGGTCGACCGCTACACGACGTGGGCCGAGGAGAAGGGCTACACCTTCGAGCTGTACGACTCGCCCGACCGCGCCTTCGAGGTCGTCGTGCTGGACTTCGTGTGGGCGTACTTCCAGTACCAGGACGAGGACGACTGCCTCAAGGCCCCGAAGGCCGACGCCTCGACGGACGAGCTGTACGACTACATCGACCAGGTCTCCGGCTTCGGCTTCTACACGGACCAGGGCATGACGCCCTACACGCCGTACTACTACCAGGCCGCCACCGAGCTGGGTTACCCGACCGTCCGCACGCCCAACCACCTCAAGGGGCTGCTGCGCTACCCGGACGTGTACCACCCGAGCGAGGCCGTGCCGGACGAGATCGACGTCCCGGAGCTCGATCGCAAGGCGATGAAGGACATCGACCGCTGGGTGCGCAAGTCCTCCTCGGAGATGCTCTTCGTCAACGGTGAGAACGACCCGTGGGGCGCCGAGCCCTTCCGCGTCGGCCCGCGCGCGGAGGACGCCTACGTGTTCACCGCCCCCGGCGCCAACCACGGTGCGAACATCGCCCAGTTGCCAAAGGACGAGAAGGCCGTGGCCACCGAGGCGGTGCTGCGCTGGGCCGGAGTGGCGGACGAGGCCCGTCCGCCGGCCCGCTCGGCCGCCGAGAAGGCCGTGCCGCTCGCGCCGTTCGACGCGCAGCTGGACCGCCCGGCGGTGGAGCAGACGCCGTTCGCCCTGCCCGGGCGCCTCGGCTGACGCCCCGACATCCCAGCGTCACGCGGTCCCGTCGAGCGCGGCTCGGCGGGACCGCGTGACGTTCGGGGCCCGCCCTAGGGCAGCTCGCCAGCCGAGGGGTAGGAGCTCTGGGCGCCGGGCTGGGCGACGGAGGCGGCGCCCGCGCGCACCGCGAACCGCACGGCGGTGGGGAGGTCGTCGCCGCGGGCGAGCCGCCAGGCGAGCGCGCCGGTGAAGGCGTCGCCCGCGCCTGTGGAGTCCACCGCCTCGACGCGGGGCGCCGGGACGAGTGCGGTGCCCTCGGGTCCCCGGGCGAGCGCTCCCGCGGCGCCGAGGGTCACGACGACGCTGCGCGGGCCGTGCCGCAGCAACGCCGCCGCCCAGTCGGCCGGAGTGCCGCCGTCCGCCGCCCCGGTGCCGGCGAGCAGCAGCCGGGCCTCGTGCTCGTTGACGACGAGGGGGTCGCACAGGGCGAGGACGTCCGGGGGCAGCGCGGCGGGCGGTGAGGGGTTGAGCACGACGCGGGTGCCGGCCGCGGCGGCGGTGTAGACGGCGGCCGCCACCGTCCCCAGGGGGATCTCCAGTTGCAGCGAGACGACGGCCGCCGCGCCCACCGCGTCCTGGGCCGCGGCCACGTCCGCCGGGGTGAGGTGCCCGTTGGCGCCGGGGGAGACGACGATGGTGTTGTCACCGCCCGCGCCGACCGTGATCAGCGCTACGCCGGTGGGCGCCCCGCCGGTCAGGAGGGTGCCGGTGGCGACGCCGGACGCGGCGAGGGAGTCCGTCAGCAGCCGGCCGTGCGCGTCGTCGCCGACCCGGGCCAGCAGGCCGGCCCGGGCGCCGAGGCGGGCGGCGGCGACGGCCTGGTTGGCGCCCTTGCCGCCGGGGTGGAGGGCGAGATCGGAACCGAGGACGGTCTCGCCGGGCGCGGGGTGCCGTTCGACGACGGTGACCAGATCGGCGTTGGCCGACCCGATGACGAGGACGTCGAGCCCGGTGCCCGGGGTGTCCGCCGCGGGACCCGGGGCCGTCAGGGGGACCGCTCCGCGCTCTGCCGGGAGGCGGGCACGCCCGCCGTCGTCGCCCGGACCGCCATGGCACACGCCTTTCACGTCGGGGGGTTCGTGTGGAAACCGCATACGAACGACTACGTCCGGATTGAAGACGACGACCGGGGTGCGGAGCAAGTAGGCGCCGGTTGTCCACAGGTCGGTGGCGGGGGTGTCGCACTGTCGGCGGCGGGGGTTACGGTCTGTGACATGTCGTTTCAGCCTGCCGTGCTCGAAGGCGTCCTCGAGCGCGTGACCTATGCCAACGAGGAGACGGGGTACACCGTGGCCCGGGTCGCGCCCTCGCGGCGGAAGGACGCGGGCCACGGCGGGGACCTGCTCACCGTCGTGGGCTCGCTGCTGGGCGCGCAGCCGGGGGAGTCGCTGCGGATGGAGGGGCGTTGGGGCTCCCATCCGCAGTACGGCCGTCAGTTCACGGTGGAGAACTACACGACGGTGCTGCCGGCCACGGTGCAGGGCATACGGCGCTATCTCGGCTCCGGGCTGATCAAGGGCATCGGGCCGCGCATCGCCGAGCGCATCGTGGACCACTTCGGGACGGACACGCTGGACGTCATCGAGGAGGACGCCGGTCGGCTGATCGAGGTGCCCGGTCTCGGCCCGAAGCGCACGAAGAAGATCGCCGCCGCGTGGGAGGAGCAGAAGGCCATCAAGGAGGTGATGGTCTTCCTCCAGGGCGTCGGTGTCTCCACCTCCATCGCCGTGCGGATCTACAAGAAGTACGGGGACGGCTCGATCGGCGTCGTGCGGGACCACCCCTACCGGCTGGCGGCGGACGTGTGGGGGATCGGCTTCCTCACGGCCGACCGCATCGCCCAGGCCGTCGGCATTCCGCACGACAGCCCGGAGCGGGTGAAGGCGGGCCTCCAGTACGCGCTGTCCCAGTCGGCCGACCAGGGGCACTGCTTCCTGCCCGAGGAGAAGCTCATCGCGGACGCGGTGAAGCTGCTCCAGGTGGACACCGGGCTGGTGATCGAGTGCCTGGACGAGCTGGCGGGGGAGGAGGAGGGCGTCGTCCGCGAGCGGGGGCCGCACCCTGAGTCCCCGGAGGACGCGCTGACGGCGGTCTATCTGCTGCCGTTCCACCGGGCCGAGCGCTCGCTGGCGGGCCGGCTTCGCCGTCTGCTGGCCACGCCGGAGGACCGGCTGCCCGCCTTCGCCGACGTGGACTGGGAGCGCGCCCTGGCCTGGCTGGCCCGGCGCACCGGGGCGGATCTGGCCCCCGAGCAGCGGGACGCGGTGCGGCTCGCCCTCACCCGCAGGGTCGCCGTGCTCACCGGCGGGCCGGGCTGCGGCAAGTCCTTCACCGTCCGCTCGGTGGTGGAGCTGGCCCGGGCCAAGGGGGCGTCGGTGCTGCTGGCCGCGCCCACGGGCCGGGCGGCCAAGCGGCTCGCGGAGCTGACGGGCGTCGAGGCGTCCACGGTGCACCGGCTGCTGGAGCTGAAGCCCGGCGGGGACGCCGCCTACGACCAGGAGCGCCCGCTCGACGCGGACCTGATCGTCGTCGACGAGGCCTCGATGCTCGATCTGCTGCTGGCGAACAAGCTGGTCAAGGCGGTGCCGCCCGGGGCGCACCTGCTGCTGGTGGGCGATGTGGACCAGCTGCCGTCGGTGGGCGCGGGCGAGGTGCTGCGGGATCTGCTGGCCGAGGGCGGGCCGGTCCCGGCCGTCCGGCTGACGCGGATCTTCCGGCAGGCCCAGCAGTCGGGCGTCGTCACGAACGCGCACCGCATCAACGCCGGGGCGCCGCCGCTGGTCCAGGGTATGTCCGACTTCTTCCTGTTCGTGGAGGAGGACACGGAGGCGGCGGGCCGGCTCACGGTGGATGTGGCCGCGCGGCGCATACCCGCGAAGTTCGGCCTCGATCCACGGCGGGACATCCAGGTGCTGGCGCCGATGCACCGCGGCCCCGCAGGGGCGGGGGCGTTGAACGGCCTGCTGCAGCAGGAGATCACACCCGGGCGGCCGAACCTGCCGGAGAAGCGCTTCGGCGGCCGGGTCTTCCGGGTGGGGGACAAGGTGACGCAGATCCGCAACAACTACGAGAAGGGGGCGGCCGGCGTCTTCAACGGCACGGTCGGTGTCGTTACGGCGCTCAGCCAGGAGGAGCAGACGCTAACGGTCCGTACCGACGAGGACGAGGAGATCGAGTACGACTTCGACGAACTGGACGAGCTGGCCCACGCGTACGCGGTGACGATCCACCGCTCGCAGGGCAGCGAGTACCCGGCGGTAGTGATACCGGTCACGACCGGGGCCTGGATGATGTTGCAGCGAAACCTGCTGTACACGGCCGTCACCCGGGCGAAACGCCTCGTCGTACTGGTCGGCTCGCGCCGGGCGCTGGGACAGGCGGTACGGACGGTGTCGGCGGGGCGTCGGCACACAATGCTCGATCATCGATTGCGCGCGGTGGGCGCCGAAGCGTAGCGTTCATGCGGCACTCCGTGCCACACAGGCGCCTTCGGCCGACCCCGAGTGCACCGTCCGGCATGAATTGAGCGACAGTGGACACAGTGGACTGGTCAGGGCACTTCGGTATCCACCTCTGGAAGCTCGAACGACCTTCGGGCGCATTCACCAAGAGGCACGACGTCGGTGAGGGATGACGTGAGCGACAACGGCGGCAACGTTGAGAAGTCTGTAGTACTGCGGCACGGGGACAGCGAGTACAGCTACCCCCTGGTGGAGAGCACCGTGGGGGACTCGGGGTTCGACATCGCCAAGCTGCGTGCCCAGACAGGCCTGGTCACGTTGGACTCCGGCTATGGCAACACCGCGGGGGTGAAGTCCGCGATCACCTTCCTCGACGGTGAGCGGGGCATTCTGCGCTATCGCGGCTATCCGATCGAGCAGCTCGCGGAGCGCGGCACCTTCCTGGAGACGGCCTATCTGCTGATCCACGGCGAGCTGCCCACCGTGGACGAGCTGGCGGCCTTCCGCGGTGAGATCACCCAGCACACCCTGCTGCACGAGGACGTCAAACGCTTCTACGACGGCTTCCCCCGGGACGCCCACCCGATGGCCATGCTGTCCTCGGTGGTCAGCGCGCTGTCCACGTTCTACCAGGACAGCCACAACCCGTTCGACGAGGAACAGCGCCACATCTCGACCATCCGGCTGCTGGCCAAGCTGCCGACGATCGCCGCGTACGCCTACAAGAAGGCCGTCGGCCACCCGGTCGTCTACCCGCGCAACGACCTGGGCTACGTCGAGAACTTCCTGCGTATGACGTTCTCCGTGCCGGCCGAGGAGTTCGACCTGGACCCGGTCGTCGTCAGCGCGCTGGACAAGCTCCTGATCCTGCACGCGGACCACGAGCAGAACTGCTCGACGTCGACGGTCCGGCTGGTCGGCTCCTCGCAGGCCAACATGTTCGCCTCCATCTCGGCCGGCATCAGTGCCCTGTGGGGCCCGCTGCACGGCGGCGCGAACCAGGCCGTGCTGGAGATGCTGGAGAAGATCCGCAACGACGGCGGGGACGTCGACACCTTCATCCGCAAGGTGAAGAACAAGGAGGACGGCGTCCGCCTGATGGGCTTCGGCCACCGGGTGTACAAGAGCTTCGACCCGCGCGCCAAGATCATCAAGGCTGCGGCGCACGACGTGCTGTCGGCGCTCGGCAAGTCCGACGAGCTGCTCGACATCGCGCTGAAGCTGGAAGAGCACGCGCTGAGCGACGACTACTTCGTCTCGCGCAACCTCTACCCGAACGTGGACTTCTACACCGGCCTGATCTATCGCGCCATGGGCTTCCCGACCAGCATGTTCACCGTGCTGTTCGCCCTGGGGCGACTGCCCGGCTGGATCGCCCAGTGGCACGAGATGATCAAGGAGCCCGGCTCCCGCATCGGCCGCCCGCGGCAGATCTACACCGGCGTCGTCGAGCGCGACTACGTCCCGGTCGAGCAGCGGTAACCAGCCCGTCGGCTCCATCCGTCACACGGCCCCGGTCCACCTGGACCGGGGCCGTGCGCGTGCGCCCTGGCCCGTCCGAGCGCCTCGCCCGATCATGTGACGCAGGTCACATGATCGGCGTACAACCCCGGGTCCCTCTGTGTGGTCGAACCGGGTGACTGCAACACCCGGCGGAGTTGTGGTCCGGGCTGGCGTTTCCGGGCGCTTGAGCGGCCCTCCGGTCAACGTGCAGCCCAGCCGAACGCCCGGCTCTGATCCCGTGGGGGGAGTCAGGGCCGGGAGAAGGAAACGCCCCCGTTCGCGGGCCCGTGGGGGGACTCGCGAGGGGGCGTTTTCCTGTTCCCCGGCCGCTTTCCCGCTCGCGGCCCGGGCGTTCGCCTCGGTGTGCCTCGGTTTGCGCCTCAGGCGCGGCCGACGAGCTCGTAGCCCGCCTCGTCCACGGCGGCGCGGACGGCCGCCTCGTCGGGGGCCGCGGCGCCGGTGACCGAGACCAGGCCCGTGGCGGCGACGGCCTTCACCTCGGTGACGCCGTCCAGGGCGGACACCTCTTCCGTGATGGCCTTCTCGCAGTGGCCGCAGCTCATGCCGCTGACCTGGTACGTGATCGTGGTCTCGCTCATGGTGTCTCCAACTCGCGGTGTCCTTGGGTGTCCGAGCTCGAACGCCCTCAGTGTATACCCCCCTCCCGTATGAAATCGGGTATACCCCACCCGGGTGGTCCGTCCCGGCCCGGGTGTCGGTTCCGTTGTCGCACGCCCACGGCCTACGTGCCGCGTCGCCCGCCCGCGCCCGGGCGGCGGGTGACCCAGTCGCGGATGGTGTCGGCGTACCAGAAGGGCCGACCGCCCTCCACCAGATCGGGCGCCGGCAGCAGCCCGTGCTTGCGGTAGGACCGGACGGTGTCGGGCTGCACCTGGATGTGCGCGGCGATCTCCTTGTACGACCAGAGACGGTGGTCGGCCATGTCGGGGCACCTCCACAGGAGTGTCGGGTGATGCGGCATCAGCCTGTGCCGGGCCGAACGAGGTCCGGGCCTCCCACCGCCGGGCTGTCAGGCTTCCGTGACCGGGCACCCGCGTAACGGTGACAGTCGTGACGAACACCGCACCGCACACCACGAGCGGTCATCACCCGTCCGTGGCCACCCGGAGGACGCGGCGCGGCGGGCGGCGCGACGGGCGGGCGCGGCGGGCGGGACGTGCGTCCGGCCCCGTATTCTCGTGATCATGTGCGGAACGTCGGGCGTCACGGTCCGGTGGGCCGCGGCCCTGAAGGACACCGCACGCTCGGGCCTGCGGATCGAGCGGGGCGCGGTCGCGCCGCTGCTGGCCCTGCGCGGCACCTGCGGCGTTGCGCTGGTCCTCGGGCTCACGCTGTGGCTCGGCTCGCCCGGGCTGGCCGTCTCCTCGGCCTTCGGGGCCTTCGCCTCGGGCATCGCCACGTTCCAGCGGAGCTGGCGGCCCCGTCCGGTGCTGGCGCTGGGCGCCGCGCTGGGACTGTCGGTGAGCGCCTTCCTCGGCTATGTGCTGGCCGGGCACCCGTGGGCCTTCACCCCGATGCTGGCCGCCTGGGCCTTCGGCGCGGGCATGGCGTGGGCGGCGGGGGCGGTCGCCGGTGTGGTCAGCGCCTTCACGGTGGCCATGATGCTCGTCGTCGTGACACTGCCGTCGAGCGTGCCGGAGGCCGCGGGACACGCGGCGATCATCGGCCTGGGCGGGGTGGTGCAGGCCGGGTTGATCCTGCTCTTCCCGATCCGCCGCTGGGCCGCGCGCCGGGAGGCGCTGGCCGAGGCGCTGGAGTCCGTCGCGGGGTACGCCCGGACGCTGCGGGAGGACCCGACGGCGCCCTTCGACCCGCAGGCGCTCGTCCGGGCCCGCCGTGCCGCCGCGGTGACCCCGCGCCAGGCCCGGCACCGGCCGCGCCAGTTGCAGGGCTACCGGCTGCTGGCGGACCGGTTCCGTCCCGTGCTGGCCTCCCTCGCCGACCCCGTCGTCGGCGGCGCGACCGAGGGCCCGGCGCGGGAGCGTGTGCGGGCGCTGCTGGAGGCCGCGGCCACGGTGCTGGACGCCGTGGCGCGGGCGATCCGGTACGGGGAGCACGTGCGCCTGCCGGGCGAGGCGCTGGAGGTGCTGCGGGTGCCGGCCGACGGGCCCGTCCTGCCGCCCGGCCCGGCGCGCCGTGCGGCCGTGCGGCTCATCGCGCTGAGCGAGGAGCTGGTGGAGGCCGCGCAGGAGCCGGTGGAGGTGACGGAGGCCGGCCGGCGGCCCCATCTGCGGCAGCCGAGCGGGGTCCGGCAGCTGCCGGTGGTGCTGCGGGCGCTGCGGTGGGAGCTGCGGGGCTCCTCGCCGGTCCTGCGGCACGCGCTGCGGGTGGCCGCGGTCGTCCCGGCCGGATACCTGCTCGGTGAGGCGCTGCCCACCCGCCACGGTTACTGGATCGGGCTGACGGCCGTGATGGTCCTGCGGCCCGACTTCTCGGAGACCGTCGCCCGCGGCGCCGCCCGGCTCGCGGGCACGGTGACGGGGGTGGCGCTGGGCGGTGCGCTGATCGCCCTGACGGACCCGGGCACGTACCTCGCGGCGGCCTACGCGGTCGGCAGCGTGTTCCTGCTCTACCTGCTGATGCGCAGCGGCTATCTGGTGATCTCGGCGTGCATCGGCGCGTACGTGGTCTTCCTGCTGGGCCTCGCGGGGGAGGGCTGGGCACAGACGGTGCCGCAGCGGATCTGGCTCACCGTGCTCGGCGGTGCGCTGGCCCTCGTCTCCTACGCGGTGTACCCGGCCTGGGAGACGCCGCGGCTGCGCGAGCGCCTCGCGGAGTGGCTGACGGCCGTGCTGGCGTACGCGGTCGCCGTGCTGGACGGCTTCGGGCGCCCGGCCGACCGCCGTCCCCGGCAGGTGCGGGACGCGCTGCTGGACGCCCGGGCCGCGCTGCTGGAGTGGGACGAGGCCGTGGCGCGGGCCGACGCCGAGCCGGTGCGGCACCGCGGGCTGCCCCGCCGCCGGGCCGCCGACGCCCAGCAGGCCGTGCGCACGGTGGGTCGCTCGGCGATGCTGCTGGAGGCGCATCTGCCGCCCCCGGACGCGCGAGACGACCCCGGGGCCGCCGCCTTCGCCCGGGAGCTGCGGGCGGCCGCCGAGCGCGCCGGCGCGGCCCTGCGTGCCGGGGCGCCCGTGGACTTCGCGGCCCTGCGGGCGGCCCTCGCCGCGTGGCAGGCGCACGCCGAGCACCCCGACGGTGTGGCCCTGCGGGTGGCGGAGCTGGTGACGGAGGCCCTGGAGGAGCTGGCCGCCGCGGTGGACCCGGCCCGGCACCCGCACCGCTGAGCCGGGACACGGACGCGCAACGCCGTTGCCCTATCCTCGGCGGCCTATGGACCGCCTCAGCCGTCGCCGTCCCGACCGTGGGGAGTCGCCGGGCCCGCCGCCGGGCCCGCTGCCGAGGCTGCTCGCCGGGCTCGCGGCGGGCGTGGCGCTCGCCCTCGTCGTCGCCCTGCTGATGTCGGGACCGGACGACGACGGCGCCGGGCCCCGGACGCCCGAGGCGTGCCGGGAGCTGAGCGTCACGGGATGGCGCGCCGACGAGGAGATGACGGCCGAGTTCGCCCGGTACGGGGACGACAACGCCCGGCTGGACGACTGGACCGGCGGCGACGGCAGCCGCTCGGTGCGGCTGCCGGACGGGCGGACGCTGTGGCTGTCCGCTGACACGTTCCTGGACCGGGTGCACCCGGCCACCCCGGCCGGCGGCCCCTCGCGGGACCCCTCGCCGGTGTGGGTGCGCAACGCGGGCGTCGTGATGGCGCCCGACGGCCGACTGGAGCGCACCCTGCTGGGCCCGGGGCCCGGCGCGTTCTTCCCCGGGCTGACGGGGCGGGACGGCCGGGAGGTGTGGCGCTGGCCGGTGCAGGGCGTCGTCGAGCCGCGGGAGCCGGGCGCGCGGGAGCGGGTCGTGCGGGTGCTGCTGTGGCAGCGGGAGGCGGGCGGCCCGCCGTGGGCCTTCGGGGTGCCGCGCGCCACGGAGGTCGCCACGCTGAGCCTGCCGGGGCTGAGGCTGGAGTCCGTCGAACCCGTCGACGTCCCGCCGGAGGCCGATCCGGCGCGGCGGGTGCTGTACGGGACGTCGGCGGTGCGCGAAGGCGGGTGGACGTACGTGTTCGGCGCCGACGAGGGGACCGTGCGGGGTACGTCGTCGCGCGCGCACGTGGCCCGGGTGCCGGTGGGCGCGCTGGCCGACCGGTCGGCCTGGCGGTACTGGGACGGCGAGGGCTGGCGGGCCGATCCGGCGGCGGCCCGGGCGCTGTCCGTCGGCGCCGCGCCGTGGGCCGACCCGGACCGCGGCGCGAGCAACACCTACACGGTCACCCGGCGCGGCGGCACCTGGCTGCTGCTCACCACGGACGCGGGCGGGCCCGACGGGCGGGGGCTGACGACCGTGACCTCGTACTGGGCCTGTTCTCCGCAGGGGCCCTGGCACGGCCCGTCCGACGCGCTGACGCCCCCGCTGCCCGAGGGCGGCCGGGCGGCCGGGGCGGTGGCGTACAACCCGCAGGCCCACCCCGCCTTCAGCGCTGGCGGGGCGGACCTGCTGCTGAGCTATGACGTCAACGTGACGGGCTCGACCTCGGCCGTGCACCGGGATGTGGCGCTGTACCGGCCGCGCTTCGTCCGGCTGGAGGTCAGCGCTTCCCGCTGACCCCGTCGTCGCCCTCTCCCGGGCCCTCGGCACGGCGCTCGACGGCGCGCTGGGCGGCGGCCTGGGCGGCGAGTTCCGCCTCCTCGCGCTGGTCGATGTCGGGGATGCCGTCGTGGTCCTCGTCGCGGTTCTCCTCGTCCCAGATCCGTCGGTAGTGCTTGTCGCGCCACTTCAGCAGGACGGCGGCGACGAGGGCGGAGAGGAAGGAGGCCATGAGGACGGCGGCCTTGACGTGCTCGGTGATCGCCGCACCCTCGTCGAACGCCAGCTCGGTGACCAGCAGGGAGACGGTGAAGCCGATGCCCGCCAGCATGGAGATGCCGACGATGTCGGACCAGGACAGGTCGTCGCTCAGCTCGGCCCGGGTGAAGCGGGCGGCCACGTAGGTGCCGCCGAAGACACCCACGATCTTGCCCACGAACAGGCCGAGGGCCACGCCGAGGGCCTCCGGCTCCCCGGCCGCCTCGCTGAGGTCCCCGAGGGAGACGCTGACGCCGGCGGCGAACAGGGCGAAGACCGGCACCGCGAATCCGGCCGACAGGGGTCGCACGATGTGCTCGATGTGCTCGGCGGGCGAGGTCTCCTCGCCCGGCCGGGTCCGGCAGCGCAGCAGCATGCCCATCGCGACACCGGCGATCGTGGCGTGGATGCCGCTGTTGAGCATCAGCACCCAGATCGCCAGACCGAGCGGCACGTAGATGTACCAGCCGCGGACGTTGAGCTTCTGGTGCAGCGCCCAGAACAGGATCAGCCCGACGACGGCCCAGGCCAGTGCCCACATCTTCAGCGTGGACGTGTAGAAGAGGGCGATGACGAGGATGGCGCCGAGGTCGTCGACGATGGCGAGTGTCAGCAGGAAGGCGCGGATGCCGGAGGGCAGGTTGGTCCCGATCACCGCGAGGACGCCGAGGGCGAAGGCGATGTCGGTGGCCATCGGCACGGCCCAGCCGTTCATGTCGCCGTTCCCGGCCGCCGCGACGGACACGTAGAAGAGGGCGGGCACGACCATGCCGCACAGTGCCGCCACGACGGGCAGCGCGGCCGCCGCCGGGTTGCGCAGCTCACCGACGACCAGTTCGCGCTTCAGCTCGATGCCCGCGACGAAGAAGAAGAGCGTCAGGAGCCCGTCCGAGGCCCAGTGGGCGACGGAGAGCTCCAGGCCGAGGGCCGGGATGTCCAGGTGGGCCTTGCTGACGTTCTCGTAGAACTCGCTGAGCGGGGTGTTGGCCAGGATCAGCGCGACGACCGCGGCGCCCAGCAGCATGAGACCGCCGACGGTCTCCGTCCGCAGCGCGTCGGCGAGCAGCCGCCGCTCCTTGAGCGGTGGCCGGGCGAAGGCGCGCTGCGGCGAACTCTGCTGTGGCGTGGACGTCATGGGGGCGGCCTCCGGGCAAGGTCGGACACAGAACGAACGAAGCGCGACGGATCGCACTGCCGACCAGACTTCCCGGCACACCATTGATCAATTATTGACGCACTTGTTGTGTCCCTCACCGTACCCGCACGTCACGGCTTTACCGCAAGCCGAGCTGTGAGCTGCGTCGCTCTACCGGCCGGTACCCGCCGACGGGCAGGCTCTAGGCTGGTCAGGGTGCCGGAGTGGGCTCCGGCGGGCCCGGTCGACGGGGGCGAGGGGCCGGGGGAGACCGAGGGGTGAGGCCCGGGAGGGCCTGGCAGGGGAGGCACGGTGCGACGCGCTGGCATTTCGGGGGACTTTCTGGGCGACTACCCGCGGCTGCTCGCCGAGGTCTCCACGACGGGGCGGCTGCCACGCCGCGACGAACTGGACACCTTCCGCTCTCTGGGTGAGCGCGCCGCCGAGGACGGCCACAAGCTGCGCGAGGTCGTCACCCTCTTCGTCGGCGAGACCCGCGCCCTGTGGGGGACCCTGCCGGGGGTGATGCGGGCGGCCGGTCCGGCCGAGCGGGCCCGCACGGGTGACGCCATCCTCGCCGCTCTGGAGGGTGCCATCGGGGCGCTCGGGGACGGTCACGAGCAGGCGCGCCGGCTCGCGGTGCGGCAGGAGGAGGCCGAGCGCCGCGAGTTCGTCGACGACCTCCTCCACGGCCGCAGCGACCTGGGACGGCTCGCCGAGCGGGCCCAGCGCTTCGGGCTGCGGCTGTCCCACACGCACACCGTCGCCGTCGCCGAGGGCCACGAGGTCTACGACGACGTCCACCCCACCGTCCGCCGCATCGAGCGGGAGCTGGTGGCGCGCTTCGGCGACCGCGACGCGCTGCTGACGACGAAGGACGGCCGGCTGGTGTGCATCGCGGCCAGCGGGGACGACCGTGCGGTGCTGGACGCCTTCGCCGTTCTGGCCGAACGCCCGGGGCCCGGTTACGTCTCGGCCCGACGGGTGGCCCTGGGCCGGGAGCACACCGGCCCCAGCGGTGTCGTCAGCAGCTACGAGGAGGCGGTGGAGGCCCTGCACGTGGCCGACCGGCTCGGCCTGCCCACGGTCAGGCTCACCGCCTCGGAGCTGCTGGTCTTCCCGGTGCTGCTGCGTGACCGCAGCGCCATCGCGGACCTCGTCAACACGGTGCTCGGCCCGCTCGCCGAGGCGCGCGGCGGCGCCGAGCCCCTCGTGCAGACGCTGATGGCGTGCTCCCAGTCCGGATATGTCAACGCCGAGGCGGCCCGCCGCCTGGGCGTGGGCGTGCGCACGCTCACCTACCGCCTCGCCCGCATCCGCACCCTCACCGGCTACGACCCCGCCGACGCGCTGCAGCGCTACACCCTGGAGACGGCCGCGATGGGCGCCCGCCTCCTCGGCTGGCCCCAGCACGACCTCTGACCCTCTCCCCGTCAGGACCCGGAAGCGGTACGCGAACTGAACGGGACGTGAACGTGACGCCCCGTCAGGCCCCCCGTCCTCGGTGCCGTTCTCGGTTGCACCGGCCCTCGGCACAACTTCGCACCCAAAGATTGCCGGAATCAGGCAATGCGGGGTGGACACGTCGAGTGCCACCATGAGTGCACACCGCAGCCGGAAGGGGGAAGGGCGATGGGAGGAATCGGGGGTTTCCTGGACGCCGCCTCGGCGTTCCCCGCCGCCCTGTTCGGCCTGGCGCTCGTCGTCGTGGTCGGCTACTGGCTCGCGGTTCTCCTGGGGGGATGGGGTGTTCCCGGGGTCGGCGCCACAGAAGGAGGGGATGGCGCCGACTCCGGGGACGCCGGTCACGGGGTCGGGATCGCGGGGGTGTTCGCCGCCTTCGGGCTCGGCGGCGTTCCCGTCACCGTGACGCTCTCTCTTCTCATCGTGATTGCCTGGTTCATGTCGTTGAGCGGAACGGCGCTCTTCGACGCCCTCTGGCTCCGTGTCCTCGTCCTGCCCGTGGCGGTCTTCCTCGCCTGGGCGGGCACGCGGCTCCTGATCGCCCCGCTGCGCCACCTCACACCCCGTGAGGAGGGCGTGGACCGCGCTGATCTCGTCGGCCGGGTGTGCACCATCCGCACCGGCCACGTCTCCGCGCGCTTCGGACAGGCCGAGGTGGCCGCCGAGGACGGCTCGACGGCCGTCGTCCAGGTGCGCGCCGACGGCACGGACGCCGCCCGGCTGATGCTCGGCAGTACGGCGCTCGTCTTCGACTACGACGCCGAGGGCGAGTTCTTCCGCGTCGCCCCCTTCGAGTCGACGCCCGGGGCCGGTCCCGCGCCGGAGGCGGATACCGGCCGCTGACGGCCGCCTCCGCACCGCTCTTCCACACTCTTCACCGCACAAGGGAAACCATCGTTATGGATGCCATCACCACAGGATTCGGCGTGCTCCTCGCCGTGTGCCTGCTCATCGGGCTCTGCGTGCTGCTCACGGTCAGCAAGCTCCTCCGCAAGGTGCCGCAGGGCAAGGCGCTGATCGTCTCCAAGATGCGCAAGGTCGAGGTCACCTTCACCGGCATGGTGGTGCTGCCGGTGCTGCACAAGGCCGAGGTCATGGACATCTCGCTGAAGCGGATCGAGATCGACCGCACCGGCAGCGACGGCCTGATCTGCCGGGACAACCTCCGGGCGAACATCCGCATCTCGTTCTTCGTCCGCGTCAACAAGACCCGCGAGGACGTCATCAAGGCCGCCCAGGCCATCGGCACCGAACGCGCCAGCGACCGCGTGACACTCCAGGACCTGTTCAACTCCAAGTTCTCCGAGGCGCTCAAGACCGTCGGCAAGCAGTTCGACTTCGCCGACCTGTTCACGCACCGGGACGAGCTGCGGGACCGGATCATCGCGCTCATCGGCACCGACCTCAACGGCTACACGCTGGAGGACGCGGCCATCGACTACCTGGAGCAGACGCCGCTGTCCAGCCTGGACAGCAACAACATCCTCGACGCCCAGGGCATCCGCAGGATCACCGAGCTGACGGCCGTCGAGCACGTGCGCACCAACGAGTTCAAGCGCAACGAGGAGAAGGAGATCACCCGGCAGAACGTCGACGCCCGGGAAGCCGTCCTGGAGCTCGAACGCCGGCAGGTGGACGCCGAGAACCGGCAGCAGCGCGAGATCGACACCGTTCGCGCCCGCGAGGAGGCCGAGACCGCCCGCGTCCAGGCCGAGGAGCGGCTGCGCGCCCACACCGCCCACCTGAAGACGGAGGAGGCGCTCGGCATCCAGAACGAGAACCGCGAGCGTGAGGTCGCCGTCGCCAAGCTCAACCGGGAGCGGGTCGAGGCGATCGAGCGGGAGCGCATCGAGAAGGACCGCCTGCTGGAGGTCATCGCGCGGGACCGGGAGACCGAACTGCGCCGCATCGCCGCCGACAAGGAGGTCGAGGCGGAGAAGCGGGACATCGCCGACGTCATCCGCGAGCGCATCGCCGTGGAGAAGACGGTCGCCCAGCAGGAGGAGGAGATCAAGAAGCTGCGCACCGTCGAGGAGGCGGAGCGCGAGCGTCAGGCGCTCATCATCGCCGCCGAGGCGGAGGCGCAGGAGCGGCTGGTCAAGGACATCAAGGCGGCGGAGGCGGCCGAGCAGGCCGCGCAGCACCGCGCCGCCGAGGAGCTCACGATGGCAGAGGCCCGGCGCAAGGCCGCCGACCTCGACGCGGAGGCCACGCTGCGGCTGGCCGAGGGCAGGAAGGCGGACCAGGCCGCGAGCGGTCTCGCCGAGGCCGAGGTCCAGGAGCGGATGGCCGACGCGATCGCCAAGACGCGCCGGTTCGAGGCGGAGGCGGCCAAGGAGATGGGGCTGGCCGAGGCCGAGGCGGCCAAGGAGAAGGGCCTCGCCGAGGCCGAGGCGATGCGCGAGAAGCTCAAGGCCGAGGCCGAGGGGCTGACCGAGAAGGCGAACGCCATGGCGATCCTGGACGAGCAGAGCCGCGAGCACGAGGAGTACCGGCTGCGGCTGGAGGCGGAGAAGGAGATCCGGGTGGCGGGCATCGACGTCCACCGGCAGATCGCGGAGTCGCAGGCCAAGCTGGTCGGGGCCGGGCTGGAGAAGGCCAACATCGACATCGTCGGCGGCGACTCCGTCTTCTTCGACAAGCTGATCGGCTCGCTCTCCGCGGGCAAGAGCGTGGACGCCTTCGTCGACAACAGCGAGACGGTGCGGACGCTCGCCGGGAGCTGGCTGGACAAGGACGGCGGCTCCACGTTCCCCGAGGACGTCAGGGCCATGCTCTCCGGGCTGGGCGCCGACGGTCTGCGCGACCTCTCGGCCGCCAACCTGCTCACCAAGCTGGCCGCCGCCAACGGAGACGGCGCCGCGCCCGCCGCCCCGTAGTCCGGCCCGGGCAACAGCCGGACGGGGCCACCACCCCGTCCGGCGCGTCGCGCCCTGACGGTGCGCTGTGACCGGCGCGCAGTTCCCCGCGCCCCGCGTGGGCGCGGGGGGACCCCACGACGAGGAGGAGAAGGATGACGGGCGCAGCCCAGGCCATGGACACCGCCACCTACGACGTGCTGCGCGGCCGGATGACCGCCGCGGCGCAGAGCCTCGGTGAGCGGGCCGAGGCCCTCAACACCCGCCGCGCCGCCACCTTCGGCGCGGGCGGCGTCGAGCTGGGCCACAACGGCACGCTGCGCACCGGGCAGCCGCGGGTGCCCCGCGACCTCACGCAGGTCGGCGGTCTGCTGCTGGCCGGGTTCCACACCCCTCTCGCCCCGGGCCGGGAGACCGGCGTCGCGGACGTGTTCACCCTCTACCGCCTCGTCGACGGCGAGTTCACGGAGGCCGGGCCGGACGCGCTGCCCGGGCTGCTGGACGACCCGCGCTTCGGGCGCGACTTCGCCGAGCTGCACCGTTACTACCGGCAGGCCCGCTTGCTGCGGCTGCGCCGCGTCGGGGCGCTGCTGCTGGCCGTCTTCCGCACCGGCGACCGGGCCAGCGACATCCGGGTGCTGCGCTGGCGCCTCGGGCCCGACGGCACGCCCGCGTACGTCGACGCCAAGGGCGAGCGGGACCACGTCCTGCCGCCCGCCCACGACCTGACCTGGGTCACCGCGGGCCGCGGCGACCACGTCCCCGGCCGCCACCCGCACATCGCTCTCGACGGCGGCGCCCTCTACCTGTCCACGGTGGGCGGCAGCCTCACCCTCAAGACCGAGAACGACACCGAAACAGCCGAGTGCGCCTACGCCGAACCCGTCGCGGAACCCCTCCAGTCCCTCGCCGACGCCGACGTGGCCTACGCCCGCGTCGGGCCGCTGCTGCTCCTGCGCGTCCGCCCCTACAACGAGCCCGCCGACCGCCATCTCGTCTACAACGAGCGCTCCGGCGAGGTCGTCCGGCTCGACGCGATCGGGCTGTCCTGCCACCGCCTGCCCGACGACCACGGCGTCGTCTTCCCCGGCGGCTACTACCTGGCCACCGCCCCCGCGGGGGCCGCGGCCCGCACCTTCGACACCGACACCGCGGGCATGGAGTTCGAGAGCGTGCTGCGCGCGCCCAGCGGCGAGGACGTGCTCTACGTCTTCCACGCCCCCGCCGAGGGGCGCACGCTGCTGCTGCCCTACCACGTCATCCGCAAGGAGATCGCGAGCCCCATTCCCGCCCGGGGCCACGCCCTGTTCGAGGACGGCACCCTGGCCGTGCTGCGCACCCGCGAGAGCGAGCCGGCACGGGTGCACCCCGTCCAGGTGTGGCGCACGCCGTACGTCTCCGAGGCGTACGCCGCCGCCCGGCCGGCGGTGGCCGGGCCGCTCGGCCGCATCGGCAACGCCGAGCTCGTGCGCGGGATCGCCGCCGCCCTGTCGGTGGCCCGCATGGCCGACGAGATGGCCCCGGCCAGCGCCGTGTTCGAGGACATCGCCGCGGCCTGCGCCCGTGTCGCCGACGACTTCCCCTGGCTGGACGGCGAGGGCCTGGAGGGTATGCACGAGCCGCTGGCCGAGCTGGGCTCGGCCGCGACGCAGGTGATCGCCGAGTTCCAGCGCGTCGAGGAGCTGCGGGCGCGGGCGCGGGCGGCGGTGGAGGAGAAGGCCGCCGCCGTCACCGCCCTCGTGCGCAGGGCCCGCGGCGAGATGCCGGGTGGCGCCGACGGCTGGGTGCGCCTGCTGACCGAACTGCGCCGCGCCCAGGGCGGCGTGGAGACCCTGCGGGACCTGCGCCACGCCGACCGGGAGCGGGTCGAGGCGCTCACCGAGGAGCTGGCCGAGTCGCTGGCCGCCACCGGCCGCCGCGCCGTGGGCGACCTCTCACGGGCCGACGCCTTCGACGGCGCCCGCACCGCGGTCGACGCGCTCGCCGACGAGGCCGGGGAGGCCGGGTCCGTCGTCGAGGCCGAGGCGTTGGGCGAGCGGATCACCGAGCACGCCGAGCGGCTGACCGCCGTCACGGACGTCGTCGGCACGCTGGAGATCTCCGACGTCACCGTGCGCACCGCGCTGCTGGAGCGCATCGGCGAGGTCATGGGCGCCGTCAACCGGGCCCGGGCGGTGCTGGACGGCCGTCGCCGGGAGCTGCTGGAGCGCGAGGGGCGAGCCGAGTTCGCCGCCGAGTTCGCGCTGTTCGGCCAGGCCGTCGCGGCCGGTCTCGCCGCCTCCACGACGCCGGAGGAGTGCGACGACCACCTGGGCCGGCTGCTGCTGCGCCTGGAGGACCTGGAGTCCCGCTTCGGCGTCTTCGACGACTTCCTGACCCGGCTCGCCGAGCGTCGCGAGGAGGTCTACGAGACGTTCTCCGCCCGCAAGCAGGCCGCCCTCGACGAGCGGGCCCGGCACGCCGAGCGGCTGGCCGAGTCGGCCGGGCGGGTCCTGGCCACGGTGACCCGCCGCTCGGCCGCGCTGGGCACCCAGGAGGAGGTGGCCGCCTACTTCGCCGGCGACCCGCTGGTGGCCAAGGTCCGTGCCACGGCCGAGGAGTTGCGCACGCTCGGGGACACCGTGCGCGCCGAGGAGCTGGACGGCCGACTCAAGGCCGCCCGCCAGGAGGCCGCCCGCGCCCTGCGCGACCGCGTGGACCTCTACGACGCCGAGGGCACCGTGCGGCTCGGGCGGCACCGCTTCGCCGTCAACGCCCAGCCCGTCGACCTCACCCTCGTTCCGCAGGACGGCGCCCTCGTCTTCGCCGTCACGGGCACCGACTACCGGGCGCCCGTGACGGACACCGGGTTCGAGGCGACCCGCGTCTTCTGGGACCTTCCCCTGCCTTCCGAGACGCCCGAGGTGTACCGGGCCGAGTACCTGGCCGCCCGTGTCCTCGCCGAGACCGGCCCGGCCGCGCTGCGCGAGGCCGCGGGCCGGGAGGGCGGGCTGCTCGCCGCCGTCCGTGAGGCCGCGGAGGCCGGCCACGACGAGGGGTACGACCGCGGGGTGCACGACCACGACGCGGCGGCGATCCTCACCGCCGTCCTCGGCCTGCACGCCGCCGCCGACCTGCTGCGCTTCCCGCCCGCCGCCCGCGCCGCCGCCCAGCTCTTCTGGGCCCACGGCACCGACGAGCCCGCCCGCGCCGCCTGGGCCACCCGGGCCCAGTCCCTCGGCCGCGCTCGGGCCGCCTTCGGCGCGGGCCCGGCCGTCGCCGAGCTGGCGGCCGAACTCGACGCCGCCGTCCGCGCCTTCGCCGAGCGGAACGCCCTGAGTGCTCCCGAGGACACCGGCGCCTACCTCTTCGAGGAACTGACCCTGGGCGGGCCGCGGTTCGTCACCGGTGCCGCCGCCCGCACCCTGCTCTCCGCCTTCCGCACCGCCCTGGGCGGCGAGGACTCCACCGGCGCCAAGGAGTTCGCCGAGGACCTGCGCGCCCTCGGCGACGACCTCGCCGCCCGCCACCAGCTCACCGAGGCGTGGCTGTCCTCCTTCGCCGCCGCCCGCTGCCTGGACACCGCCGACCTCCCGGAGGCCGCCGCCGTCGAGCTGTGCGCCTCCGCCGTCGACCGCCGTGACGTGGACGCCCCGCTCACCGCCACCGTCCCCGGGCTGCTCGGCTCCCACCCCCGGCTGCGCGCCGGTGAACTCACGCTGCGCCTGGACGAGTTCCTCGCGCGCACCACCGCCTTCCGCACCCACCACGTGCCCGCCCACCGCGCCTACACCCGCCGCCGCAACGCCCTGCTGGCGGCCGAGCGCGAGCGGCTGCGCCTGGCCGACCTCCAGCCGAGCGTCATGGCCTCGTTCGTGCGCAACCGGCTCATCGACGAGGCGTACCTGCCGCTCATCGGGGACAACCTGGCCAAGCAGATCGGCACCGCGGGCAGCGAACGCCGCACCGACAGCCAGGGCCTGCTGCTCCTGCTCTCCCCGCCCGGCTACGGCAAGACCACCCTCATGGAGTACGTCGCCGCCCGGCTCGGCCTCGTCTTCGTCAAGGTCGACGGGCCGGCCCTGGGCCACGCCACGACCTCGCTCGACCCGGCCGCCGCCCCCGACGCCGCGGCCCGCCGCGAGGTCGAGAAGATCAACTTCGCGCTCGACCTGGGCAACAACGTCTGCCTCTACCTCGACGACATCCAGCATCTGTCCGCCGAACTCCTCCAGAAGTTCATCCCGCTGTGCGACGCCCAGCGCCGCATCGACGGCGTCTCCACCGCCGACGGCCGCCCCCGCACCCACGACCTGCGTGGCAAGCGGTTCGCCGTCGCCATGGCGGGCAACCCCTTCACCGAGTCCGGCAGCCGCTTCCGCATCCCCGACATGCTCGCCAACCGCGCCGACGTGTGGAACCTCGGCGACGTCCTCACCGGCAAGGACGACCTCTTCGCCCTCAGCCACGTCGAGAACGCCCTCACCGCCAACCCCGTCCTCGCCCCGCTCGCCGGACGCGACCGCGCCGACGTCGACCTCCTCGTCCGCCTCGCCGCCGGCGACCCCGCCGCCACCCCGGACCGGCTCGCCCACCCCTACGCCCCCGCCGAACTCGACCAGATCCTCGGCGTCCTGCGGAACCTGCTGCACGTCCGGCGCACCGTCCTCGCCGTCAACGCGGCCTACATCGCCTCCGCAGGACAGGACGACGCCACCCGCACCGAACCGCCCTTCCGCCTCCAGGGCTCCTACCGCAACACCAACAAGCTCGCCGAGCGCATCGCCCCCGTCATGAACGACGCCGAGCTCGAAGCCCTGCTCGACGACCACTACCAGGCCGAGGCCCGCACCCTCACCTCCGGCGCCGAGGCCAACCTGCTCAAGCTCGCCGAACTCCGCGGCCGCCTCACCGACGAGCAGCGCACCCGCTGGGAGCACCTCAAGGACCGCTGGCGGGCGGCGAGGCAGCCGGCGTGAGCGGAAGCGTGGTGAGCCGTCCGGACGGCAGGACCTGCTCGACCGGGAAGCAGAAGACGCGGACGGCCACCTCGTCCGGGCCGCAGTCCGGCGTCGGGAGCGGGCCCGTCCCGGGGATGCCCGGCGGGGCCGGGCTCGGCCGGTGCTGGTCCACCGTCCGCGTCGGCACCGGCGACGGTGTCCGGTCCTCCTCGAACTGGCTCGACAGGAACACCGCCCCGATGACGACGGCGACCAGCAGCCCGCCCACGCTCACCACCCGCTTGTCGCCGTGAACCCGCCGCCGCTCCTCGCGCGGCGGGCCCGGCACCCGCAGCCGGGACACCCGGCCCGTGTGGTCCAGCGGCACCGAGAGGTTCGCCCCGCACAGCACCAGTTGAAAGCGCAGCCGCGCCGCCGCGTCCCGGTCCGTGAGCGCGACCCGGGACAGCTCCGCCGCCTCCCGCGCCTCCTCGTCGTAGGTCACCAGCACGCCCGGCGAGGCCCACCGCACGCTCCACGCCGCCCGGCCCGCCGTCACCAGTGCCTGCCCCACCAGCACGCCGACCGCCCGCTTCGCCGTGCCCTGGGCGCCCCACTGCCGCGTGCCCCAGTCCGTCGCGGCCAGCGCGCCCGTCAACTCCGCGCCCCGGCCCGCCTCCAGCAACCCCAGCACCCCGTCCAGCGAGGGCTCCGGGGCTGAGCCCAGCAGCGCCAGCGGCGCCCGCAGTTCCTCCACCGCGCCGATCGCCTGCAACTCGACGGCGTCGTCCAGCCACTCCTCCCACGGCTGACCCGGCCCCCGCCCGCCCAGCGGCCGCAGCAGTGCGCGCCACACCCCCTCGGGCAGCGGCTCCCCGGACAGCCCCGCGCCGGGACGCGGACCGGGCCCGGCGCCGGAGCCGGCCACCGTCAGCACCGCCAGCGCCGCCAGCCGCGCCTCCGTCGTCGGGTGCGAGTCCAGCCGCCTCCGCCGCGGCTCCGGTTGCTCACGCCGCCACTCCTCCAACGCCTCCCCGTACTCGGTGTCCGTCAGCATGGCCGTGAACGCCCGCATCGGATCGTCCGGCGTGCGCCCGCGGCCGGCCATCGGGTCCAGGAAGCGCTCCCGGAAGTCCGCCCAGGCGGCCCCGACGACGTGGACCGACGTCAGCGCCGAGGCCATCGCCTCCGGGCCCGCCACCCGGGCCGCCGCCGCGTCCGCCTCGAACTCCTGCCGCCGCCGCACCGCCAGCGACACCGCGTCATACAGCCACGCGTAGGCCCCCAGCACCCGGAACTGCAGGCCCGAGTACATGGCCACCAGCGGATTGCGCACCGCCGCGTCCGCGATCCCCGCCCGCGCGGCGTGCAGCGCGGCCGAACCCCGGTAGACCGTCGCCCCGAACCGCGTGTGCCGCCGCGCGTAGTGCCCCAGCTCATGGCAGAGCACCGCCCGCACCTCGTCCGCCCGCAAGCCCGCCAGCAGCGGCATCCCGATCTCCATCCGCCGCCCGGCCACCCGCAGCCCGGACCGGGTGTCCTCGCTCACCGAGGCGTTCACGTCCAGCGTCAGCCGGATCTCCGTCGGCGCCGGCGCCCCGACCGCCTCGGCCAGCTCCGTCACCGTCTCCCACAGCTCCGGCGCCTGCTTCCGGCTCACCCGCACCGTGCCCTTCCGCGGCTCGGGCGCCCGGCCCGCCGTCAGCAGAGCCCGAAGGATCGCGAGCACCGCCGGCAGCCCGAAGGCCGCCGCGAACAGCGGCGTCGGCGAGGACATCGGGCCCGGAGCCCCGAACGTCAGCCACAGCGCGCCGACGGCCAGGACCGCGTAGAAGAGGACCAGCGCCCAGGACACGACGTAGAACCCGGCCACCAGAACCAGGGCCAGCGCCCCACGCCACGCCGACCCAGGCCAGCCTGTCCCCGAGCATGCCGCCGCTCGCCGTGCGGCCCTCACCCCGGCCCGCCTTCCCCGCCCCGACCGAGGACGGCGACCCGCACCCGCGCGGCGGCCTCCGGACCGGCCGCGACACACACCCGCAGCCAGGCCTCCGCCGCCGCGAGGGCCACGGCCAGCCCGTCACCCTCCGGCCGCTGGTGCACTGCCCGGCTCAGCGGGCGCAGTTCCTCGCCGCGCATCGGCACCCCGGGCCGCACCAGCCTGTCGTCCGCGCCATCGGAGCCCCGCGCCGCGCGCTCGCGCATGCCCAACACCTTCTGAAGCCTCCGCCGGGCCTTGGACAGGCTGGCCGCCACCCCGCCACGGCTCAGCCCCAGCTCCTCGGCGACGTCCCGCTGCGGCACGCCGTTCAGGCAGTGCATCACCAGCACCGTGCGCTGCCGCTTCGGCAGGGTGGCCAGGGCCGCCAGCACGGTGCGCGCGTACGCCGTCTGCTCGACCCCCGCCACGGCCGGGGCCGGAAGCCCCTCCAGACCGGCCGCCCGCGCCCGCGCGTTACGCCGCCCCGCCGCCCGTAACCGCTGCCGCACCACCCGGTACACCCACGCGTCCGGAGCCTCGTACCCGCGCAGCCTCTCCCAGCGCCGGTAGGCCTCCGCGTAGGCGTCCTGGACGGCGTCCTCCGCGTCCTGCCGGTGCCCGCACAGCAGGAGCGCCCTGGCGAGCATCCCCGTGAACGTGCGGGCGAAGAACGCTTCGAAGGGCTCCGCGTCCTCCTCCGCGACGGTGCCGTCAGCCTTCACCGCGTCGGTCATCGCCGCCCCCCTCGGGAACTCCGGACCGCCAGTCTGGCACCCCGGTACTCCACGGTCACGTCGGTGCCGCGAGCCCGCAGCGCCCGGGAGAACACACGCTCCCGCTCGCGGGCCCTGAGCCAGTGCACCAGGACTCTTACCCCCGCCGCGACGGCTCCCATCCCCACGGTCACCACGATCTGCTCAACCATCACCCTGCTCCCTCGGACGGTGTCGTCACGGATAACAGGGCGGCGGCGGGGAAACGTTTACCGCGATCTCCGAGAAGCCCGGCCACTCCCGGACGAACGGGCGTTGACGGGCCGGGTCGCAGACGGAATGCTGGGTTTGGTGATCACCGCGCGCGAACTCAACCGGGCCACCCTCGCCCGTCAGCTCCTCCTGACCCGCGAGCCGCTGACCGTGCCCGACGCCGTCCGCCGCGTGGTCGCCCTCCAGGCGCAGCAGCCGGCCTCCCCCTACCTCGCCCTGTGGAACCGCATCACCGGCCTCACCCCGGCCGAGCTCGACGCCGCCTTCACCACGGGCACGGTCGTCAAGGCGACCCTGTTGCGCCTCACCCTGCACGCCGTGCACGCCGACGACTACCCCGTCCTCCGCGCAGCCATGCAGCCCACGCTCTACGGCTCCCGCCTCGGCAGCCACTTCGCCGCCGCAGGGCTGACCGCCGAGGACGCCGACAAGCTCGTCTCCGAGCTGCTCGCCTTCGCCCACCGCCCCCGCACGTCGGCCGAGATGCAGACCTGGGCGGAGGAACGCCTCGGCCCTGCGAGGAAGGAGGGCGCGTGGTGGGGACTGAAGGCCTACGCACCCCTCCGCCACGCGCCCACCGACGCCCCCTGGTCCTTCGGCCACCGCCCGTCCTTCGTCGCCTCCGGCACCGAGCCCTTCCGCACCGGCCGCACGGTGGACGAGGACGCCCTGCGCACCCTCGTCCTGCGCTACCTCTCCGCCTTCGGCCCCGCCACGGTCGCGGACATCGCCCAGTTCGCCACCGTGCCGCGAACCCCCGTCCGCGCGGCCCTGCGGGCCCTGGACGGCGCCGTCGAACAGCTTCACGGCCCGGACGGCAGCACCCTGTTCGACGTCCCGGACGCCCCGCGCCCGCCCGCCGACACCCCCGCCCCGCCCCGGCTCATGGCCATGTGGGACAGCACCCTGCTCGCCTACGCCGACCGCAGCCGCGTCATACCCCCGGCCTACCGCCCCCTGGTCGTCCGCCGCAACGGCGACTTCCTGCCCACCCTCCTCGTGGACGGCCAGGTCGCCGGCGTCTGGCGCCCCCTGGAGGACGGCGTCGAGGCCACCGCCTTCCACCCCCTGCCCCCGGCCACCTGGGACGCGCTCGCGGAGGAGGCCGCGGCCCTGCGCGTCTTCCTCGGCGACCGCGAGCCCGAGCCCTACCGCCGCTTCCACCACTGGTGGCCCAAGCTCCCCACCCCCGCCGAGGTCCGCCTGCTCTGAGCAGCCCTCGCGGCCGTCCCCAGCCGGACGGCGCGCCGCCGTCGGTCACCTGGAGTCCGGCCCGCGGGCGACCGCGATCACGCTTGACCTCAACTCAAGTTGAACTCGCACGCTTCCCTGGAAGCGACGCCGACGGCGTCCCAGAACAGGGGAGATCCCGACGTGAGCACCGGAACCGGCTTCTACTCGATCATCGACTACACCGTCGACGGCCCGCGGACCCAGCAGGAGCTGGTGGACGCCTTCGCGGAGATCCAGGAGCGGTGGGTGCGCTTCTACCCCGGCTACCGCTCGGCCCGGTTCGTCGTGAGCACCGACGGCACCCGCGTCTACAACCTCGTGCACTGGGAAACCGAGGAGGACTACCGCCACTTCGTTGAGACGTCCGACACCGAGGGACGGATGGCCGCCATCCAGCGGGCGCTGGACGGGCTCTCCGGCACGGCGGAACCGCGTATGAGCGGAGCCCCCACGTACCGTGCCGACCGCGAGATCGCCCCGGGCCCGCGGAAGCCCGAGGCGGACTGAACCCACCAACCTCTGAAGCCCGGGGAACGTGCGGCCCCGTGCCCGCCGCCCTGGTCCTCGGGTGCGGCGCGGGGCGGCCGTCGGGCGGACGTACCGGCGGCCGGGGTTCCCGAGACCGTACCGGGCAGTCGCGTCCGAGGGCGCATCCCCAACGGCCTGTAGAGGCCATCGGACGGTTCCCTGTTCGGCCAGCCGACGCCGGGCGTCGTTCCTCCTGGTAGTCGTTCACGACCAAGATCGCCCGATCTCCACCAGAGGCTTCGCGTGCTTGTCTACCGTGTGGGCTGGACGTGTCCGTCCATCCCTGACCTTCCTCGCCGCTCGCCTGCGCGAACACCAGTCACGTGATGTGTTGGTGCCCGTCGTCGCCAGTGTGGTCCTGCTGGCAGCCGTCAGTTGCAGCCAATCAGACGACAGGCCCTCCTCGCCTGTTGAAACGGCCCAGACCTCAGAATCGGCCAGTGGTTGCGGCGATACCTCGCCGCAACCGAGTGGGCCGGACATGCCGTCTCGATCGGCCGGTCCTTCGGCGGCACCACCTGCCGCTGTTGCGACAACGCCCGCTGAAGCTCCGACAAGGGCAGGACAGGCCAAGGTGTATGCGTTTGGCGATGTGGAAGTTCGGCTGACGCCGAATGATCTGGGCGTGTACGCCGCCATCCACATCCCCAACCCTTCGGACGAGCCCTTCTCGTTCTCCACTTCCGTGCGAGTGACGGGGCCCGCTGGGTACGAGGTGCTGATGAAGCGCAGCTTTCCTCATGTCCTGCCCGGGGAGGCAGCCAGGGAAGGCGGGCTTCTCATCGACAAGGGGGAAGCCCCGGTACCGGACGACCCTGTTGCCGAGATCATCGGTTTCGAGCAGACGCCGTCATGACAGAAGGCATGCTCAGCCGCATTTCTGGCGGGTGTGGCGGGCTTGGGTTTCAGGCGGAGGGTACAGGGCGCGGCCGGCAGCCTCGGATGGCATCTGAGGCTGCCGCTCAGTCAACCGCTGACCGATCAGCCCACTCGCGCTCGCCGGACGCGGTGCTGAGCGTTGCCTCGGTTATCGCCCCCGCTCTGGCGAGGCGGGGGCGATCAACCCGGGCTTCCTCGGCGGCCGGATGTCAGCCGCGCCCGGCCGTGACGTCCCGGACGAAGGCGCCCCAGGCCCTTGGCGTCAGGGCAAGCTCGGGGCCGGTGACGCGCTTGGAGTCCCGGACGTGCACCGTCCGCGGGCACACCGCGACCTCGACGCAGTTGCCGCCATCGCTGCCGCTGTAGCTGCTCTTGACCCAGGAGACGGCGACCTCCAGGCAGTCCCCGCCGCCGCTGCCGCTGTAGCTGCTCTTGAACCAGGCCAGCTCGCTGCTCATAGCTCTCCCGCCACCCGCTCGATCAGACGTGCCGACTCCTCGAAGTTGAGGGCCCGCGAACGCAGTTCAGCATAACGAAGGCCGAAGTCGCTCACCGTCTGCGGATCGGTGAGCACAAAGCCCGAGTCCTGCGACTCCAGATACGCGATCCGCCGCCGCTCCGCCGTCTCCACCAGCACCATCGGCCCGTTGAGCCCGGGATGCATCCCGGAGGTGGCGGGGACGACCTGAACCCCGACGTTCGGCAGCTCCATGACCTTGAGCAGATGCCGGAGCTGCTCCTTGAGCGTGGCCACACCCCCGACCGGATTGCGCAGGGCGGGCTCCCACAGGACGAAGTGGAACTGGATCAGCGGCGTCCGCGTCAGCAGCTTCTGCCGCTCCATCCGCGCCTCCAGATGCCGCTCCAGCACCTCCTCCTCCAGTGTCGGCACATGACCGGCGAACACGGCCTCCGCATACGGCTCGGTCTGCAGCAGCCCCGGGATGAGCTGGGGCTCGTACGCGAAGCGGCTCACCGCCTCCAGCTCGTACTTGGCCATGTCCTGGAAGAAGCTCGGCAACTTGGCCAGTTCCACCTCCTCCTGGAGGGCCCACAGCGCCCCGCCCGCGTTCAGCACCCGCTCGGCGGCCTCCGTGAACGCGGACTTGGCCGCCCGGCGCCCCTGCTCCACTGAGGCCCGTCTGCTCGTAGGAGTACCCGATGGCGTCCCCCAGCCCCTCCTGTGTCAGCCCGGCCTTCTCGCGGAA
The DNA here is from genome assembly GCF_019303475.1 of Streptomyces sp. JJ38. Taxonomy (GTDB): domain Bacteria; phylum Actinomycetota; class Actinomycetes; order Streptomycetales; family Streptomycetaceae; genus Streptomyces. The sequence goes on along the minus strand of NZ_JABLSI010000028.1, from coordinate 33,339 downwards.
CAGCTTGAGCAGCCGCCCGTAGCAGCGCCAGGCCTCCGGCCGCTTGTCGTCGCTGCGTTGCTTACCCTTCGGCGCACGACGCATCCGTACGCACCTCCCTGACCAGTTCCGTACACCGATCCGCGCCGGTCCGTACGCACCCTCGGGGTACCCGGGCGGACCTGTCTCACGCTAGGCGCGTGACGGGACGGTTACCGTGTGAATTCAGTCAATGCACTCTCCCCGGTGACCGAGCACTTCAGCATGCGCTTCACCTCGACGCGACGAGGCGTCAGGCTCGCCGTGGAACGCCTCGAAGCCTGGGGCCACCCCTACGACAGCGAGCCCGCCCGCGACGCCGAACTGGTCGTCGGCGAGCTCTGCGCCAACGCGGTGCGCCACGGCTGTGTCGCCGGGCGCGACTTCGAGCTCCGGCTCCACCTCACCGCGGGCACGCTGCTCGTCGAGGTCTCCGACGCCCGCGACGAGCGATACCCCCGCCAGCCCAGGCCCGACCCCGGTTCCGGCCTCCCCGAGGCCGGCCACNGGCCACGGGCTCACCCTCGTCACCGCACTCACCACCCGCTGGGGCGCCCACCCCCGCCACCCCATCGGCAAGACCGTCTGGGCCGAACTCCCGCTGCGGACCTCCCCGCCGCACGTGCGTGGCCGCTGAGCCGCGCACGTGCGGCGGACAGGGTGGCATCGACGTCGTCGCTCCATGAGCAGACTTCCAGCCATGCCAATCGGCCCTCGCATGCGAACACCAGGGCCTCACCGGGGCACTCGCAATCCTCGGTGATGAGCCGCGCTTCCGCCGCCATGACGGTGCCCGGCCCGGTGGGCGCGGGCTCCACCTCGCCGGTCTCGACGTCGAAGTACGTGGTGTCGCATCCGCACGTGCACCTCGACCGCACGGTGAGAAGCGAGACTTGCCGTCGGAGAGCACGGTGAACCGGGTTGTCCCTGCTCAGGAGCCGCGCGAGCACATTGGCGATGTCGTCAGGCAGGCGCTCGGTCACCTCGTCACCGTATCCATCGTCCGTCCGGCGGAACGTGACGGTGGTCGGTATGGGCTGGAGGCAGAGCGGCGGAATGAGGCACACGAAGTTCAGCAACGCGCGTATTGGGTGGCACTACGAGGGCGACACGACCAGGGGCAGCGAAACGCGGGCGTCACCCGTGCACGGCCAAAGACAAGCGCAGTGTGACTTAGGGCACTTAGGTGACGCTCGGTAGCGAGCGATGCTTCGCTTCAAGGGTGAAGATGTGAATCTGCCGTAAAGATCGATGCTGGCGCTACGCACAGTGACATCTTGCCAATCTTGGCGTGATCAAGCCTCTTTGCCTCGAGGGATTGCTCAACTATGTTGCATCGAGATCGCGAGACTTGACCGCCTTGCGACGCGGGGGGAAGGGCCTGTGGTTTTTTCGGCTGTGGCCTGTTGCTCTTCCCTGCCCGCATTCTTTAGGGAGGGATTCATATGTCAATTGCACGCTGCAGACGCCTCATTCGCGCTGCATTAGCGGCGACTACCACCGCTACTGCAGCTGTCGGGCTGATGGCCCCGCAGGCTCATGCACAGGACGAGCCCCCTCGTGCGGTCGCCAACGTCCCAGTTTCCGCAGAGGCAGACAGTCAAACGCGCACCCTTGTCGCTTCCGACCCACAGGCAGCTCTGGCAGCTTCCAACCTGTGTGGCCCGGGATACTCTCTGATCCTGGCCGAGCGGCTTCCCGATGACCGACGGTTCGGGACGCTGTTTGTGTACGCGGCGGACGGTGGGCTCGCCGGTGGCTGGAACTGCACAGTATTTGATAACAACCTGGGCAGCCCTAAGCACATGAAACTCAAGATGTGTGAGAACCGAGTGAGGAACCCCAGGTGTGACGTCGACGAAGGCACATTTAGTCAGTACGCCGGTCCCGTCTACATGGACAACTGTCCGAAGACCACGGCCATCATGTGGAGTGGGGGCTACCGAATCATCGACGCGGTTCGCGGTAGTCTGTGCAACTAGGGAATCAAGTGCGCCATCGTGCCCAGACTGCGCGCACCGGAATGGTGCGGAACATCAGCCTTGCTCTGGCTGGGTTGATACTAATTGGCGCCCTCGCTCTCGTTTTGCATCGGACGGGAGCCGAGGAAACCAATAGTCAGGCTGGCGCAGAAGAACTCGGGTCGTCTTCTTCTGCGCCGACTCCGACAGAAATTGATAAGCCGAACCCCTCTGAAACGATTTCTGCCCCGTCTGAGGAGGACACGAAATCTAGCACGCCGGAACCTGCAACTCCCGAGCCCAGCTACTCCTCAGTTGAGGAGGGACCGACAGAGCAACCGCCGGTATCGTCCGATCCCTCCCCAGACAAGTCCGGAACTTCCCGAGCAGTCGCCGCCAGCAAAGAGGGTGTGACAGTACGGGAGCCGACGCCAAAGGCTTCGGGAGACGGCATGTGGGTGCCTGTGGAGATCACCAATTTGGGAGAAACTTCAGCCAGCTACGCCGTGGAAATCCGGATCACCGGGGCTAATGGCTTCACCGCAACGATCCGAACCACGACTAGCGTTCTCGAACCTGGTGCCACGGCATCCCAAGCACATACCGCACTCGATGCATCAGGTTCGCCTGCGCCGGCGCGTGCGATGGTGAAAATCGAGGATGTGTCCCGAACGTCCGAGTAAGAGGGAGCGTAGAGGAACAGTCAACGACGACTCAGGACACTAGATGAGGGAAGAACGATGACAAGCTGGCTCATCCTGATGGCCGTTGGGCTCGTGGTTGCTGTCCTCGGAGGTGCAGTCATCCTTTCATTGGTCGGGCTCTTCCTGTGGGTGAAGTCTTCCTGGCAGGCATGTCCGAAGCGTGGGGGGCGGGCTCCCGGAGACCGTGAAGCTCTATAGGCGTGCTCGGACTGGGGTTTTGCCCATCTCTCTACGTTTACGACGAGAGCCAAGAGCAGCGTGCCCTGCCAGTGCATGGAGCTGGCCGCACTCAAAAGCGCAAAGCGGCGCAATCTGAAGTCTCCCGCCATGATGTTGGAAGCTCTCTTCTTGCGTTGCGACGGTGGCTTGCTTGGTCCATCTGCGTTCACACAACAATGGCTTGATTTGCGCTTAGGTAAATTCTCAGATGCCGACGCGGAATCGCGAACCTCAATTTACTCGTGGCCGAGTTCAGGAGATACGAACCGAAAACTGAGGGCTGGTAGCGGCTGTGTCATTTCAGCCTGCTGGTCTTCGCTCCGTCGAGCTATGGGACTGCCGGAGATAGGACTCCTCTAGTCCTGTGAACCTGGACGCACTCATCAATCCCTACGGAAGGTCATCCAATGGCTGACGAAATGGTTCGTCGCGCTCAACATTTCATCAACTACACCTACGGTGACGGAGCAAGGCTCGGAATCTCAAAGCTTGAAGAAGATGGGCGGACCGGATGGGTCACCATGTATGCCCTCACCCGTGCGCTGCAGTACGAGATTGGGATCAGGGCGCTATCGAACTCATTCGGGCCGACTACACTCTCAACACTTGAAGCAAAATATCCAAAACTGAATTATGCCACTATCCCGTCGGCCATCTTCACCAAGATCATCCAATCAGCCTTGTACTGCAAGGGCTATGACGGCGGTGAGCTCAACGGCATCTATAATGACCGTGTCAAGGCTGCGGTCGAGAAAATGAAGGCGAACATGGGGGTGGACTCCATGTTCCCCGGAAGCTCCCTTGAGCCAAAGGTGACAAAGGGTCTATTTAACATGGATCCCTACACGGTTGTCAATAATGGCTCGGAGACCGTACGTTCGATCCAGCAATGGCTGAACGGTCGGTACCTTTCCCGCAAGGATTTTTACGCCATTCCGTGTGACGGTCACCACTCTCGAGCTGTCGCCAAGTCGATGCTGCTAGCTATTCAGTACGAACTGGGCATGGCGGATGGAGTCGCGAACGGAGTCTTCGGTCCCGGTACGCGATCGGGGCTCAGGAAGCACACCCTGTCGAACGGTAGTTCAGGCGTGTGGGTGCAGCTATTCTCGGCGGCTATGGTCCTGAACAAGCGACCTATTCCGTTCACCAGATCGTTTACTTCAACCCTCGCTGACTCGGTCCGGGAACTACAAGCGTTCCTGAAACTTCCGGTCACAGGTGAAGCGGATTTCCAGACCTGGGCCTCCCTGCTCGTATCCTATGGTGACCAGTCGCGCCAGGGGGAGGCTTGCGACGGAGTTACGATGATTACGTCTGATCGCGCGCAGACGCTGAAGGACGCTGGATACAAATACATCGGCCGCTACCTCTATATTGATCGCCTCCGAAGCGAGATCATCGGCGATAGATAGACTGATCCCGACATCGAGCTTCTGGACAGGAGGCGGATCAAATTCACCTTGACCAATGTCGCGACCTGACGCGATATTATTGTCGATCTCTATTGCACCGGCACCCGATCCGATCATCTTAGTGGCAATTTGATCAAATGCCCAGTTTTCCGGCATTGGGTAGCCTAGATTACCGGAGAAACCCGACGACATGTTGGACACAAAGCTCGCCCCCGCGTAACCCTGCGCAGAAACGCGCGAGCATACGTTACGAGGTCCGTAAATTCCGATCTTGTACAGGTTGCCCATCTTGGCCATTTGATCATAGACGCCCTGAAAATAAGGCAAAATATGAGAGGAAACCTCGTGATCCATCGCATCGTAATCGACGGCGAAGTAGATGCGCGAGGCAACCCTAAATCCATGCTCTTGAGCTTTATGCGACGCCATCGCGCAGTCCACGACTCCCTGCCGACGACTGTAGTAGTCGACGGAACGCGCAGTCGTCTGAAAAATGGGAAAGCATCTCAGGCCGTACTTCTTGATCGTCGCTAGCTCGCCTGGCTGGATCTCCTTCTCGGGAAGAGAGGTAGCGGACGGATTAAGAGAGGCTCTTCGTCGTTTCGAGGCCCGACGACGACGCTACCTGGCGGGCCGTCCGTCTGCGAACGGATGGGAGATGCACAAGGCGGTTGAGGGAGAGGGGGCTATCATCCAACACCCCATCCCGGGAACCGCTTTGAACGTCTTGGTTCGCACTGGGGATGTCGGAACAATTCTGGTGCATGTGATCCGGCGCTTCCACTACGAGATCGACGCCCTCGGCCTGCCCGGGGAGCCGAACCCGGTCGAGGGGTGGTTGAAGCCATCCGAGGTGCGTGATAGTGCCCTTCCGGAATCTAACCAGGCTTCGGGTACGGCCGTGGTGATCCGTCCTGGCTCATACCCTCCCCAAGTCCGTGGCGGACTGGATGCCAGTCAGCAGCTGATTATCCGGGATATCATCGCTGATACTGAAAACATGGTTCGTTGGGGCGGTGACGACCGGCGCCGGTATGAGGGCCTCTTCTACCTGGCTGTTGGTCCCACCGATTCCCGACTGGCACGAGTCGGGGCCAAGTTGCGCAGATGGGATCAGACGCCGGGAAGGGGAGCTGGAGTCATCGCCGACGTGGCATAGCACCCACGCTATCCTCGATCTTGGATGAGGGTCTGTCAGCTTGCTGGCGGACCCCTTCCGTCTGTTGATGGCGGAGTTCTGCGCGGTGGGTAGGTGGGCGATCCCTGGGAGGCAAGACCCGCCGCGAGTCCTGCGCGCAAGTCGCTCTGCCAGGGAGCGCGCCTGCGGCCAGCCGCGCGGCGTCAGCCCTCGGCAGCCATTCGGGTCCCCTACTCCACCGCACCGAGGGCACGCTGCTCGTCGAGGTCTCTGATGGCCGCGACGAGCGGTACCCCCGCCAGCCCAGGCCCGACCCCGGTTCCGGCCTCCCCGAGGCCGGCCACNGGCCACGGGCTCACCCTCGTCACCGCACTCACCACCCGCTGGGGCGCCCACCCCGCCACTCCATCGGCAAGACCGTCTGGGCTGAACTTCGCCTGTAGCGCGCGGCCGGGAAATTCGGTGTTCCGCCCGCCCCATGAGGACGCAGGATGGGGCGCATGACTCTGGCCACTCCCACGCTCCACACCGACCGTCTGCGCCTGCGCCCCTTCACCGACGCCGACGCGACCGCCCTCTACGCACTGCACAGCAACACCCACGTGATGCGGTACTGGGACTCCCCGCCCTGGAAGGAACCGGCCCGCGCCGAGCGCTTCGTCGCCAGGTGCCAGGAGCTGGCCGACGAGGGCATCGGCGCGCGCGTGGCCATCGACCGGGCCCTTGACGGGGCCTTCGTCGGCTGGTGCGGGCTGCACGACTGGAACCCGGGCCACCGCAGGGCGTCGTTGGGCTACTGCTTCGACGAGGCGATGTGGGGCCACGGCTACGCGACGGAGGCCGCGCGTGCCGTGCTGACGTGGGCGTTCGACACACTGGACCTGAACCGCGTCCAGGCCGAGACCGACACGCGCAACGTGGCGTCCGCCCGGGTTCTGGAGAAGACCGGATTCGTGCGGGAAGGGACGCTGCGGGAAGAGTGCGTCGTGGCGGGCGAGGTATCGGACACCTGGGTGTTCGGATTGATCAGGCGTGACTGGCGGCCGTGAACCATCCGGGCTCCGCTCCGCTGAGCCGTCGTCAGGTCCTGTGCTCGGTTGGTGATCGCTGCGTCCCCCGTCGAGACCGTCCGCCGTGGCCCGCCGTTCACCCCGGGGTACCCCCGTACCCCCGGGGCGGAACGTGCGGATGGGGCTCGGCCCGTCGGCTCAGGAGGTGTACAGCGACTTCAGCCTGGTCACGTTTCCCTCGCCGTCGAAGCTCAGGTCGTACCCGGTGCGCGGACGGGCGTCGGCCTCCTGGGCCGTCAGTCGGCTGACGAACTCGGCCTGCGAGTACGACGTGGCCCGGCTGTCGTCGCCGAGCGGTACCGACAGCAGCACCTGGGCCTCGTCCGCCAGGGGGACCGTGGTGTAGGGGCCCTCGCCCGGCACCACGATCCACGCCTCGTGCGGCTCCGTCATGGCCTCCTTCTCGGCGGGCCGCACCGAGACGTAGGTCTTGCCGTCCTCGGTCCAGGCGTTCTCGATCTGCACGAACTGCTTGGTGCCCGCGAAGGGGGCCTCGTCGGCGGGCGCCGAGGCGTCGTCCGAGGCCGGGGCCGCGGAAGGCTGCGTCGACACCGACGGTTGGGGGGCGGCATCCGTACCGTCGTCGCTGCCGCACCCGGTCAGGACGGCGGCGCCGAAGGCGACGGCGACGAGGCAGTGCACGGCGGTGCGGCGGTGTGAGATGCGCATGGTCAAGGCTCCCTTGGGTCAGGAGTGGATCTGGATACGTGACCTCTACGCACCGGCCCGCCCGGTGGGTTGCATGCGGATCCGAAGAATCTTCGGACGGCCCGCCCGGACGCCGGTCCCGGGCTCACCGGGAGAGCCAGTAGGCCTCCCGCAGCGACTGCACCCGGCCGTCGCTGTCGTAGTCGATGGAGAGAATCCACCGCGGTCCGTCGTCCAGCTTCTCCACGAGCTGGTCCAGCTCCATTTCACCGGGCTCGCCGTCCGTCAGCTCCCGCGTCTCGACCGGCGTTCTCCCCGGCAGGGTCAGCGTGTGCACCACACCGGTGGGCTCCGTCGAGTCCCCGACGGCGCGGAGCTGCTCGACGGTGATCCGCACCGCGTCGCCCCGCGTCACCGCGTCGTACACGTAGCCCAGTTCGGTCGCGTACTCCTGGCCCGCGGAGGGTGAGGGCGGCGTGAACGGCGAGGAGCTCGGCGACGGGTCGACGGCGGCCGGTTCCGGCTTCCAGGGGGCCGCGGCCAGCGTGACGCCGCCCACGGCCAGCGTCACGGCCAGCAGCACGCCGCCGGACGCTGCGGCCGCGCGCTTGCGGCGCCGGCGCTGTTCGCCGCGCGCCCGGATGTGCTCCGCGGCCAGCGGCGACGCATGCCGCCGCCCCGACTCGGCGATCTCGGCGAGGTAATCCTGCAGCCCAGTCTCGTCAGCCATGACGCACCTCCGACAGCCCACTCGTCCGCGGATCAAGCTCGGTATCGGCCAGGAGCTTCGCCAGGGCGGCGCGGCCCCGGCTCAGCCGCGCCTTGACCGTGCCGACGGGGCAGTCGGTCTCGGCGGCCACCTGGTCGACCGACAGGTCGCACAGGTGGTGGAGCACGACGGCCCGTCGCTGCGCCTCGGGGATCTTCCGCAGCGCCTGGACCAGCAGCACGTGGTGCGGCTCCGGGGGCGGTACCGAGGGGGGCGGGCCCTGGCGCCGGACGAGGGCCAGCGCGGTGCGCATCCGCCGGAACCGGCTGACCGCCAGCCGCCAGGCCACCGTGCGCACCCACGCCTCGGGGGCGCCGTCCAGATCCAGCGCGCTCCGGCGTTCCCACGCCCGCGCGAAGGCCTCCTGGACCACGTCCTGAGCCTCGGCCAGATTGCCCGTCATCGCGTAGAGCTGCCCGATGAGCCGGCTGACGCTCGCGGCGTAGAAGGCGTCGAACGCGTCTTCGTCGGTCTCCCGTGCCCGCGGTTCGTCCAGCGGTCTCATACGCCCCCCACAAGCTGCACCGTGCCCCGTGCCACTCGAAGGGCCCGACGACAGGAACGCACTCTAACCCCGGGCCCGGGTGTGGAGGCAGCTCCCCCTGCCGTTGACCACGGTGTATGAGCTGGAGGCGGTCTCGTCGGGCGGTCAGACGTCGCGGTGTCGGATGACGAGGACGGCGAGGGCGACGGCGACGAGGGGCCAGAGGAGGTAGACGGCCCAGGAGCCCGGAACCGTGGCGGTGTGGGCGAGGAGGGAGTCGGGGTCGGGCTCCCACGGCTGGACGAGGCGACGCCAGGCGGAGACGGGCATCGCGTGGTTGACCACGGCCGTCCAGCGCGTGCCCTCGGAGAAGACCGGAGGGAGCATCAGCAGGACCAAGGCGCTGGTGGTCATGGTGGCGGCGGCGTGCCGGAGCAGGACGCCGAGGCCCAGGCCGACCAGCGCGCACACCGGGGCCAGCAGCGCGGAGGCCGCCAGGGCCCGGTACACCCCGGGGTGGCTGAGCGGGACGCCGGCGTCCCGGCCGTCGAGGATGGCCTGGGAGACGAGGAAGGACCCGGTGGAGACGGTCACGCCGACGGCCGTCCAGAGCCCGGCGACGACGACCGCCTTGGCCAGCACCACCGAGCCCCGGGCGGGGACGGCCACGGTGGTGGTGCGGATCAGGCCGCTGCCGTACTCGCTGACGACGGTGAGGGCCCCGGCCCCGGCGGCGATGAGGATCAGCGTCCAGTAGCCGCCCGGCGGATAGGCGGAGGAGGGGATGAAGACGGCGGCGTGCCGAGCCCCGGCGACGGGCTCGGGGAGGTCGTCGTACAGCGTCAGTGCCGACACGGCGGCCGCGCCGATGACGGTCAGGACGGTGAGGGCGATCGTCCACGGGGTGGAGCGCAGCGAGCGCGTTTTGATCCACTCGGCGGCCAGCAGGTCCCGGAAGCGGGTGGGGGGCTCGACGGCGGGGGTGGGGGAGGTGGTCGCTGCGGTGGGGGCCGGTGTGGTCATCGGGAGTGTCCTGCCAGGTATTCGACGCTGTCGGCGGTGAGTTGCATGAAGGCCGCCTCCAGCGAGGCCGTCCGGGGGGTCAGTTGGGTGAGCGGGATGCGGTGGTCGAGGGCGAGGGCGCCGATCCGCTCCGCCGGGAGCCCCGTCACGGTGAGCTGCCCGGCGCCGGGCCGGCCGTCCGGTTCGACGGAGGCGCCGGCGGCGGTCAGCACCGCCGTCAGTTCGGTCGCCCGGGGCGTGCCCACGACCACGGTGCGGCGGGGGTGGGCGGCGCGGTCGGCGAAGGCGCGTACCGGCTCGGCGGCGAGGAGGCGTCCCCGGCCGATGACGACGAGGTGGTCGGCGGTGTTCTCCATCTCCGACATCAGATGGCTGGAGAGGAAGACCGTGCGGCCCTCGGCGGCCAGCCGCCGGAAGAGGCGGCGGGCCCACAGGACGCCCTCCGGGTCCATGCCGTTGACCGGTTCGTCGAACATCAGCACGGGCGGGTCGCCGAGCAGGGCGGCGGCGATGCCGAGCCGCTGCTTCATGCCGAGGGAGAATCCGCGGATGCGGCGGTTCGCCGCCTCGGTCAGGCCCACTTCGCGCAGCACCTCGTCCACCCGGCCGGGCGGGATGGCGTTGCTGCGGGCGAGGGCGGACAGTTGGGCCGCGGCGGTGCGCCCGCCGTGCACCTGGGTGGCGTCGAGGAGGGCACCCACGTGCCGAAGCCCGCGCGGCCGGGTGCGGAAGGGGACGCCGTCGACGGTGGCCGTGCCGCCGGTGGGCGCCTCCAGGCCGAGGAGCATGCGCAGGGTCGTGGTCTTGCCGGCTCCGTTGGGCCCGAGGAATCCGGTGACCTGGCCCGGCCGCGCGGTGAAGGACAGTGCGTCGACGGCGGTCTTGCCGCCGTAGCGCTTGGTGAGGTCTTCGACGTTGATCACGGGTCAAGCCTGGCCGTGGGAGCCCGTCCGGGACATGGGGCCGTGGGCGGCAACAGCGGACGCGGTTCCGCCCACGGGCGTACGTCCCCGGGACGATGCCGGGGCGGGCGGGGGCTGGTTAGCCTCGCGGGATGGACGCCCTACCGCAGCTCGGACCCTGTGTACGCCCGCCCGCACGGCCATGCCGCCGATGAGGGGAACGAGGGCTCTGGCCTGGTCCGGGGGCGTCCTGTACGTCCTCTCCGTGGTCCTGCTGCTGGGGGGCGCGCCGCGCGCCCCGGGCGCGGTCCACGGCGCCGGAACACTGCTCGCCGCAAGCCTTCTCGCCGGGCTGCTGCGCCGGACGCCGCCCCTCGCGCTGGCGCTGACACTCCTTGGCTCCGTCGCCGTCGTGACCTTCCGCCCAGCCCCTGTCCCACCGGACCTTTCCGGGTCGTACGTGGGGGAGTTCCTGTCCTTTCTGGCCGTGGACGCCGTGCTGGGCTTCATCGTCGCCACCCGCACGCGCGGGGCTTCGTTCCTCGCCTTCGCCGTCGCCCTCGTCGTGCAGGTTCTGCTCCTCGGCGGCTTCGCGCACGGGGACACCCTGACCGTCAACGCGGTGATCGCGCTGCTGGTGATGGCCGCGGCCTGCATGGTCGGGCTGCTGAGCCGGGAGCGGCGCGCGCACGCGGCGGCGTTGCGCTCGCAGGAGGTGGCCGAGGCCGTGACCGCCGAACGGCTGCGGATCGCGCGCGAGTTGCACGACATGGTCGCCCACAGCATCGGCATCATCGCCATCCAGGCCGGGGTGGGCAGCCGGGTCATCCGCACCCAGCCTGAGGAGGCCGGTGCGGCGCTGCGCGCCATCGAGGTCACCAGCAGGGAGACGCTCTCGGGCCTTCGGCGCACGCTGGTGGCCCTGCGCCGCGCCGACGCGGACACGGCGGCCTCGGAGCGGGAGGCGGGGGAGGCGCTCGCCCCCTCGCCGGGCCTGGCGGACGTCGAGCGGCTGGCGGCGACGACGGCCGAGGCCGGGGTACACGTCGACGTCCGCACGAGCGGGACGCCGCGTCCCCTGCCGCCGGACGTCGACCTGTCGGCCTTCCGTATCGTGCAGGAGGCGTTGACCAACGTGGTCCGTCACGCGGGCACCGGGTGGTGCCGGGTGACCATCGAGTACGGGGACGAGGAACTGCGCGTGGAGGTCGTGGACGACGGCCGGGGGGCGGCCCGGGCTACCGGGGGCGGTGTCGGCGGCACCGGCCATGGCTTCGGCCTCGTCGGCATGCGGGAGCGGGTCGGGCTGCTGCACGGTGACCTCAGCGTGGGGGCCTGCCCGGAGGGTGGCTTCCGGGTGGCGGCCCGGCTGCCCCTCCCCGTGGCCGTGGGAACCCCGGTGGCCGACCGGTGAGTATCCGGGTCGTGCTCGCCGACGACCAGCCGCTGGTGCGCTCCGGGCTGCGCGTCATCATGGCCGACCATCCGGACCTGGAGGTGGTCGGCGAGGCCGCCACCGGGGCCGAGGCCGTGCGTGTGGCCGCGGAAGTCGCCCCCGATGTCGTCGTGATGGACATCCGGATGCCGGGGATGGACGGGATCGAGGCCACCCGGCTGATCTCGGCCACCCGGTCGGGAACCCGCGTGCTCGTCCTGACCACCTTCGACGAGGACGCTCACGTCTACGGCGCGCTGCGGGCGGGGGCGAGCGGGTTCGTCGTCAAGGACATGGAGTTGGACGACATCCTCGCCGCCGTGCGGGTCGTCGCCGGCGGTGACGCGCTGATCGCGCCGGGCGTCACCCGCCGTCTCATCGCGGACTTCGCCGCGCGCCCGGAGGCGGCCGTCCCGCGGCGCCCGACCCGGCCGGTCGAGGGCATCACCGAGCGGGAACGGGAGGTGCTCACGCTGATCGGACGCGGCCGGTCGAACACCGAGATCGCCGACGAGCTGTTCATCTCGGTGGCCACGGCCAAGTCGCACGTGTCACGGCTGCTGACCAAGCTGGACGCCCGGGACCGGGTGCAGCTCGTGATCACCGCCTACGAGCTGGGTCTCGTCTCGCCGACGGGCTGACGGGCCCCCGCCCGTACCGGGAGGGTGCCGTCGGGGCCGCCCCTCCTCCGCCACGCCCTGGAGGCGGGCTGGCCGCTCCGGGAGGAGCGCGGCCGGGCCGGGGCGTTGACGGAGGAGGAACAGCGGGCCCTGCGGGAGCACCTCGGTCGCGGAGGCGGTGCTACGCGCGGCTGCGTGACCAGGAGTCGGCGCGCAGGCGGGCGGCGTCGGCGGGGCGGGTGTCGTCGAAGAGCAGCCGGCGGCCCGCCGTGACGCGGAGGCGGTCGACGTGGACGCCGCGGCCCGCGTAGCCGCCGTCGACGAAGTAGGCCCAGCGGATGTGGGTGGTGGACGGTGGAAGGGTGGCGGAGGCGTCGAGCCAGCGGCGGCCGGAGTAGCCGTGGAAGGTGCCGTCGGTGCGCCAGCGGTGGCCGTCGGCCTCCAGGGTGAGGGGGACCGGGGTCCAGGTGGCGCCGCCGTCGGACGAGGCCGCGAAGGTGCCGGTGTCGTAGTCGGGTTCGGTGTCGTACCAGAGGTGGAAGGCCGTGCGGGCGGTGGTGCCGGGCGGGCAGGCCAGGGGCGCGGTCAGGGTGGCCGTCGTGCCCTCGGCCGGGTGGGCGCGCCAGGCGGTGCGGCCCGTGGTGGGGCGGATGGGCAGGGCGTGGGCGAGGGCGCGGGTGGGACGGCGGCGGTAGGCGCTGTTGGTGCCCCGGGCCCGGGTGGGGTGGACGCGGTTGGTGAGCAGGACGAAGACCATGCGCGTGACCGGGTCCACGGTGACGCTCGTGCCGGTGTATCCGGTGTGGCCCGCGGTCACCGGGGTCGTCAGGGCGTCCATGTACCAGCGCTGGTTCACCTGCCAGCCCAGGCCACGGCCGGAGGCGTGGTGATCCGTGAGGACGGCGCGCACGGAGTCCTCGGACAGGACGCGGGTGCGGCCGTAGCGTCCGCCGTCGGCGAGCATCTGGGCGAAGACGGCCATGTCGTACCCGGAGGAGAACAGCCCGGCGTGGCCCGCGACGCCGCCGAAGGACCAGGCGTTCTCGTCGTGCACCGTGCCGCGCACCATGCCCCGGCCGGTCCACGGTTGGTACTCGGTGGCGGCGACGCGGTGGTGCTCGGCGGCGGGCGGGTTGAACCGGGTGTCGCGCAGCCCGAGGGGCCCGGTGACGCGGTCGGCGATCAGGGCGTCCAGGGCCGTGCCCGTGGCCCGTTCCATGAGCGCGGCGAGGGTGATCATGTTGAGGTCGGAGTAGGCGTATCCGGTGCCGGGCGGGCGTTGCAGGGTGGAGGTGTAGACGGCGTCCATGCGGGCGGCGTCGTCGGGCAGCGCGTAGAGGTTGAGCCAGGGGACGAGGCCCGAGCGGTGGACGAGGAGGTGGCGGACGGTGATGGCGGCCTTGGCCCGGTCCGCGGCGGCGAACTCGGGGAGGTAGCGGGCGGCCGGGGCGTCGAGGTCGAGGACGCCCTGCTCGGCGAGTTGGACGGCGACGGTGGAGGTGAACAGCTTGGTGACGGAGGCGAGGTCGAAGAGGGTGTCCTCGGCCATGGGCACCCACTGCTCGGGCGGCAGCTCGACGGGCGTGTCCCGCTCCTCGTCCCAGCTCGCGTAGCGCAGGGCGTGGCCCCGGGCCTCGTGGCTGACGACGATGCCGTCCCGCACGGCGAGGAGGACGAACCCGGGGAAGGACGGGGCGGGGCGGCCGGGCGAGGGGCGCGTGAACGCCTCGGCCTCGTCGGCGATCCGGTGGACCTGCGCGGGGACGAGGCCCGCCTCGGCGGCGCCGCCGTACCGCAGCGGGCGGGAGACGGCGGGGAAGCGGAGGTCGGCCGGGGTGATCGTGGGCGGGCCGGCGGCGAGCGGAGCCGCCGGGGCCGCGGCGGTGAACGCCGGGGGCGTGGCGGCGGCCGGGACCGCGCCGGCCAGGCCGGTGGCGCCTGCCGCGCCCGCCGCCGCGCCGAGGTGGAGGAACTGTCTGCGTTTCATTGCGGGGGAAGCCTCCGGAGGGGGTGTCAGCGGTAGAGCAGGTGCTGGGCGCGCAGACGGCGGAAGGCGCGGAGGTCGTCCTGCCACAGGGCGGTGACGTCGTCCGCGTCGGCGCCGTCCTCGATGGCGAGGCGTACCGCGCGGTTGCCGCTCAGCCGGTCCAGCCAGAAGCTGTCGCCGCCGTCCTGGGCGCGCCAGCCGTAGCCGGGGAAGAGGCGCCGCTGCTCGACGATGAGGGTCAGCGCGGTGTGGATGGGGTCGAAGGCGTCCGGGTCGGTGACCTGGAGTTCGACGCCGCCGCAGGTCCGGCCCGCCCACTTGGAGAACGTCGGCTTGAAGTAGGCCTCCCGGAACCGGACGCCGGGCAGTGACCGGGCGGTGAGCGCCTCCTGCCAGCGGTGGTCGACATCGGGGGCGCCGAGCAGGTGGAAGGGGAGGGTGGTGCCGCGTCCCTCGGAGAGCGCGGTGGCCTCGGTGTAGCAGGTGCCGGCGTAGAGCCGGGCGGTGGCGACGCTCGGCATGTTGGGGGAGGGGGCGACCCAGGGCAGGCCGGTGGCCTCGTAGCCCTCGCGCCGCCGCCAGCCGGAGAGCCGTTCGACGTGCAGGTCGGCGCGGCGTCCGCCGGTGGCCTCCGGTACGAAGACGGCGTTGAACAGCCCGGCGAGCTCGCCGACCGTCATGCCGTGCCGCTGGGCGATGGGTTTCAGCCCGACGAAGCTCGCGTTCTCCGGGTGCAGCACCGGCCCGGTGGCCTCGCGCCCGGAGACCGGGTTGGGGCGGTCGAGGACGACGAACCGCAGGCCGAGCTCGGCGGCGGCCTCCAGGGCCAGGTACATCGTCCAGATGTAGGTGTAGAACCGGGCGCCGACGTCCTGGATGTCGAACACGACGGTGTCCAGGTTCAGTTCGGCGAACCGTTCGCGCATCCGGGTCGCGTTGTTGTAGGCGTTGTAGACGGGCAGGCCGGTCTTCTCGTCGAGGAAGAAGTCCTCGCCCTCGCCCGCCTGGGAGGTGCCGCGGAAGCCGTGCTCGGGGCCGAAGACGGCGACGAGGTCGACGGCGGCGTCCTCCGTCATGACATCGACGACGTGCCGCAGCTCGGCGTCGACGCCGGTGGGGTTGGAGATGAGGCCGACGCGCTGCCCGGCCAGCGCGGCGTACCCGCCGCGGCGCAGCGTCTCGAACCCGGTGCGCACGCGCGGCCCCCGGCCCGGGGCCGCGGCGGCCGACGCCCCCGGTGCGCCGGCCGCCAGCGCCGCCGCGCCCGTGAGCGCCGCGGAGCCCGTCAGCAGGCTCCGGCGTCGCGGGCCCCGGCGCCTCTCGGGGTGCTCGCGGCCGCTCACCGGTCGTACCCCAGTCCGTGGCCGAGCGGGAACAGGGGTTCCTCCGGGTTCTCGGCGGTCGGGATCATGACGGGCAGTGTGCCCTGCGGCGCCGTCTCGCCGAGCAGGACGCGCGCGGCGGACTCCAGCGCGCCCGCCCCGTAGGAGTAGGTGGCGAGATGGGTGGCCGCCTCCGGGTAGCGGGCGATGTCGTAGGGACGGCCGACGGCGAGGGTGACGACGGGCTTCCCGGTCTCCAACAGGGCGCGGACGAGCCGGGCCTGTCCGGGGGCGGTGGCGGCGCCGCGCGTCGTGACGACGACGGTGTCGTGGCCCTCGGCCGCCGCGACGGCCGCCTCGATGGCGGCGCCGTCGGGGTCGGAGCCCGCCCAGTGCGCGGTGGCGGTCACGCCGCGGGCGTCGAGGTGCCCGGCGAGCCGGGCCGTCGTCGTGGAGCCCCAGCCGGTGACGAGGACGCTGCGGCCGTCGCGGGCGAGCGGGAGCAGCCCGTCGTCGTTCTTCACGAGCGTGGTGGTGCGGTCGGTGATGCGCTGGGCGGCGGCCAGGTGGTGCGGCGGTCCGACGCGCTCGGCCACCTTCGTCACGTCGGCGAAGGGCCGCTCCACGATGCCCCGTTCGTACTTGAGGGTCAGCACGCGGCGCACCGAGCGGTCGATGCGTTCCTCGGTGAGCTCGCCGGAGGCCACGGCGTCCAGGACGGCGTCGTACGCGGCCGGCAGGTCCGGCGGCATGAGGAGGAGGTCCACGCCCGCCCGCAGGGCCCGCACGGGCACTTCGTGGTCGGGGTAGGTCTTCCGCACCCCGGCCATGGACAGCGAGTCGGTGACGACGACGCCGTCGTAGCCCAGTTCCTCGCGCAGCAGCCCGGTCATGATGGGCTCCGAGAGGGTGGCGGGGGCGCCGGAGGGGTCCAGCTCCGGGAACTGGATGTGGGCGGTCATGACGGCCCCGACCCCGGCCTCCACGGCCTCGGCGAACGGCGGGGCGTCGACGCTCCGCCACTCCTGGAGGGTGTGGTGGATGACGGGCAGGTCGGTGTGGCTGTCCACGGTGGTGTCGCCGTGGCCGGGGAAGTGCTTGGCGGTGGCCGCGACGCCGTTCGGGCCGCCGGACTGGGCGCCCCTGACCTGGGCCGCCGTCAGCTCGGCCGCGAGATCCGGGTCGCCGCTGAAGGAGCGGACGCCGATGACGGGGTTGGCGGCGTTGACGTTGACGTCGGCCACGGGGGCGTAGTTCTGGTTGATGCCGACGGCGCGCAGTTCCCGGCCCGCGATCCTGGCGGCCTCGCGGGCGTCGCTCGCCCGGCCGGAGGCGCCGAGGGCCATGTTGCCGGGGAACTGCGTGGCCGGGGGGCCGAGCCGGGTGACGATGCCGTGTTCCTGGTCGGTGGAGATGAGCAGCGGCACGTCCGTCCCGCTGTTCAGGGCCGCCCGCTGCAGCCCGTTGGACAGCCCGGCGACCTGGTGCGGCTCGCGCAGGTTGTCCGACCAGGCGAAGTAGATGACGCCGCCGAGGTGGTACTCCGCCACGGCCTCGGCGCCGTTGTCGACGCCGAGCCACCGCTGGTTGCGGGCGACGTCGTCGGGGTCGGTCGTGTCCGCCGTCTCGCCGTAGGCGTAGGTGACGAAGAGCTGACCGACCTTCTCCTCCAGCGTCATCCGGTCGAGTTGACCGTCGACCCACCGGGCCGTGTCGTCCCCGCCGCCGTCACGGGCCCCGGCGTCCCCGGGGCCGCCGTCCCCGGCGAGAGCCGGGGCGGCGGTGAGGAGCAGGGCACCGGCGGCTGCCAGGGCCGTGAGCGATCTGCGGAAGCGGCCTGTGGGCCGCTGCCTGCCGTCGTGCATGGGGTCTTCCTTCCGGGCGGTGGCGTGACGGGACCGAGGGGCGGGGGCGGGGCGTCAGCTCAGCTCGGCGGCCACCTCCTCCCGGAGCCGGGGCAGCATGTCCTGGAGGACGCCGGGGCAGAGGGTGTCGCCGAAGTCCTGGTGGCCGTAGATGCGGTGCGACGGGATGCCGTACTGCTCGCAGACGTGGGCGCACAGGATCACCAGCACCTCCCACTGGGCGTCGGGCGGTGTCGCGCCCTCGTGGTAGGAGCCCTCGTTCGCGATGCCGATGGCCTGGTTGTTCTGGCCGTAGGTGTGGGCGCCCTGCACGAGCCCCCAGCCGGCCTGGAGGGTGCTGAGGCTCTGGTGCCGCCCCTCGGTGATCCACCCGCCGCGGCTGTTGACGAAGTGGTAGCCGGTGTCGGTCCAGCCGTTGCGGTCCTGGTGGACGTACTGGACCCAGCGAGCGTGCGCGTGGGCCTGAGCACGGGAGAAGTCGTTGGTGTTGGCGCTCACCGTGTGGTGGACGATGATCTTGTCGGGGCGCTTGGAGAGGACGGTGATCGAACCGTTCGGCGGATTCGCGCCCCACTCCCGGGTGCTGTCGATGTCCGGTTCGAGGGCGGAGGCGGACGGTCCGCCGGCGGCCGCGGCGGCCGTGGCGTGGGCGAGCCCGGCGGCGGTGGTCAGCCCCGCCGCCCCGGCGACGAGCAGACCGCGTCGGCTGAGGTTTCCGAGGTCCATGGGGACTCCCTGGCGTGGTGCCGGGTGCCGGGGCGCGGTCGGGCCGGTCGCGGCCGTTCCGCACCCCGGCACCCGGTCACGGATGAGGTGGGGGCGTCGTCAGGCGGTGTTGTTCGCCAGGGCGAGCAGCCGGCTCATCGAGCCGTTGAACTTGTTGCGGTCGACGTCACCTGAGACCCCGCCGACCCGGCCGGTCGCGGTGTACTGCCAGAACGTCCAGGTCGGGAAGCCGCTCGGGATGGTGGGGCTGGAGACGTGCCAGTGCGCGACCCACAAGGGCGCCTTGTCGTACATGCCGCTCCAGTATCCGGTGCAGGTGTTCCACCAGCTCGCCGTCGTGTAGATGACGATGTCGCGGCCGGTCCGGTACTTGTAGGTGGTGTAGAAGTCGTAGATCCAGTTGCGCATCTGGGTCGTCGACAGCCCGTAGCACATCGAGCCGGAGGGATTGTGCTCGATGTCCAGGACGCCGGGGAGCGTCTGGCTGTCCGCGGACCAGGCGCCGCCGTTGCTGGCGAAGAAGTTGGCCTGGGTGGCGCCGCTGGAGTAGTTGGGGCGCGCGAAGTGGTACGCGCCGCGGACGAGGCCCGCGTAGTACGCGTTCGTGTAGTTCTGCCCGAACCGCGAGTCCTTGAAGCTGGTGCCCTCGGTGGCCTTGATGTAGGCGAAGTCGATGCCCGCGGCCCTGACCGAGTTCCAGTTGATGTAGCCCTGCCAGTGCGAGACGTCGATGCCCTGGACGCCGCTGGTGTCCGCCGGAGTGATGTCAGTGTCGTGGCCGGAGTCGCGCCCCTGCTCGATGCGGGTGCCCACGCCCATGTAGGCGTGGCCCGGCTCCACGCGCTCGCCCGGCCCGGGTGGCCTGGGCGGCTGCGCGGCGGAGGCGGGGACGGCGAGGGTGAGGACGAGGGCGATCACGGCGGTGACCACGCCGAGGAGCGCGGCCGTCCGGGGCCGGGGTCGACGGGTGTGGCGGGGGGAGGGCGATCTGTACGCGGGCATGGCGCTGCCTCCTGGCACGGCGTGGGGGTGGGCCGGGACTGCACACGATCAGTGCTCTCGATCACTGCTCTCGACTGGCTGAATTCGCCATGAGCACGACACGATTACTGCACGCGCGTAGACCGCCGTAAAGAGGCTTCGCGCAAAACTCTGGTCCAGTCCTCTGGTGACGACGCTGAGCAGGCGCGCTTCCGCCCGGTTGGCCGAAACTTTCCGCTCTGAAGGGGAGGTTGGAGCATCTTCCGGGGGCTCGTCCGCCGGTCCGGCGGCCGTCGCCGCATCCCGCCGGAGACCTCGGGACCCCCGTCCGCCGGCGGCCGTCGCCCCGCCCGGCCGGGCGTCGGCTGCCGTCGGGACGAGGCGGCGGTATTCTGCAACGGCACCCGGGAGGGTGCGGAGCCGGACCGTCCGCGGCGCACCGCGGACCGTCGGGCGGAAGCGAGCCGGAGCGAGTCGGAGCGAGTCGGAGGAGGTGGCGCCGTGGGCCTGCGCAGATGCGGCGAACCTCCCAGTCGGTCACCGCGCGGCGCCACCGTCCCGCATCCCTAGCGGTGCGACAGTGGTCGGTGGTGCCCCGCGGTAGGCCCCCCTGCCCGACCAGAACCACGCCGCAGTGCTGAGGACGTTCCCATGCCGCAGAGCTCCGTCACGGACGAACTCCACCCCGACCTGCCCGAATCGCTCCAGGACATAGTGGAGAACAAGCACCTCCACACCGCGCTGGAGTGGCTGGAGACCCACCCTCCGCACATCATCGCGGACGAGCTGGCGCGCATGGACAACGTGACGGCGGGGGTCGCCTTCCGGCTGCTCGACAAGGACCGGGCGCTCGACGTCTTCGAGGAGCTCGAACCCGTCGACCAGCAGGCGATCCTGGAGGGCCTGCGCGACCACACCTTCCGCGAGCTGGTCGAGGGCATGGACCCGGACGACCGCGCGCGGATGCTGCGGGAGGCCCCGGCGAAGGTGGCCAAGCGCGTGCTCGCCGGGCTGAGCGCGCACGAGCGCCGCATGACCGCCGCCCTCCTCGGGTACCCCGAGGGCTCGGTCGGCCGCTACATGACACCCGAGGTGGTGGCCCTGCCACAGGACCTCACCGTCGAGCAGGCGCTGCGTACCGTCCGGGAGAAGGGCGCGCACGCGGAGACCGTCTACACGCTCCCCGTGGTGGACGGCGGCCGCCGCCTCACCGGCATCGTCGAGCTGCGCGAGCTGGTGCTCAGCCCGCCCGGCACGATGCTCTCCTCGCTCGTCGTCAGCGAACCTCCCTTCGCCCGGGCCACCGACTCCGCCGAGCAGGCGGCCCGGCTGATGCGCGAGACCAACGACCTCAACCTGACCGTCGTGGACAGCGAGGACCGCGTCGTCGGCCTGTTCACCTTCGACGACGCCGACGAGGTCATCGAGGCGGCCGACACCGAGGACGTGGCGCGGCAGGCCGGTGCCGCGCCCTGGGCGGGCCACTACATGGCCGCCGGGGTGTGGCAGCTCGCCCGCTACCGCGCCCTGTGGCTCTCCCTGCTGCTGGTCGCGGCAACCCTCACCGTCACCGTGACCCGGGCCTTCGAGGGCACGCTCGAACAGGTCGCGGCCCTGGCCATGTTCATCCCCATGCTCATCGGCGCGGGCGGCAACGCGGGCGCCCAGGCCGCCACCGCCTGCGTGCGCGCCATGGCCGTCGGCGAGGTGCGCGGCTCGGACCTGCTGAAGGTGATATGGCGTGAGTGCCGTGTCGGCACCGTGCTCGGCGGCCTGCTGGCCGGGCTCGGCGTCGTGGTGGCGGCGGCGTTCGTCGGGGCGAAGATCGCCGCCGTCGTCGGCATCACCCTGGTGCTGATCTGCGCCTGGGCGGCCACGATCGGCGGCACCATGCCACTGCTGGCCAAACGGCTGCGCATCGACCCCGCGGTCGTCTCCGCGCCCATGGTCACCACCCTCGTCGACGCGACGGGGCTCGTCATCTACTTCCTCACCGCGAAGGCCGTACTCGGTGTCTGACGCGTCGGCCGCGTTCCAACTCCCCCGGTCCGGGGGAGGGGTGACGCGAGCACGGGACAGCACGTAGGTTCGGATCATGCCGGACGGAAAGCTCTGGGCGATCAGCGATCTGCACGTCGCCTACGAGGAGAACCGCAAGATCGTCGAGGGGCTGCGGCCCGAGTCGCCGGACGACTGGCTCATCGTCGCCGGAGACGTCGGCGAGCTGATGGCCGACATCACCTGGGCGTTGGAGCTCCTCGCGGGCCGCTACGCCCGGGTGATCTGGACGCCGGGCAACCACGAGCTGTGGACGCCCAAGGACGACCCGGTGCAGCTGCGCGGAGAGGCCCGCTACCGCCACATCGTGGAGCTGTGCCGCGGCATGGGCGTGCTCACCCCCGAGGACCCGTACGCCCGGTGGACGGGCCCCGGCGGCCCCCTCGTCATCGCACCCCTCTTCCTGCTGTACGACTACAGCTGGCGCACCCCGGGCGCGCGGACGAAGGAGCAGGCGCTCGAAGAGGCCTACGACACGGGCGTCGTGTGCAGCGACGAGTTCCTCCTCCACCCGGACCCGTACCCCTCGCGCGACGCCTGGTGCCGGGCCCGCGTCGCCGCCACCGGGCAGCGGCTCGCCGCCTGCGACCCCGAGGTGCCCCTCGTCCTCGCCAACCACTACCCGCTCGTGCGGGAGCCGACCGACATCCTGCGCTTCCCGCAGTTCGCCCAGTGGTGCGGGACGGACCTCACCGCCGACTGGCACCTGCGGTTCCCGACGCACACGATGGTCTACGGCCACCTGCACATTCCGCGCAGCACCCGCCACGACGGTGTCCCGTTCGAGGAGGTCTCCGTCGGCTACCCCCGCGAGTGGCAACGCCCCGGCCACCCGCGCAACGTGCCCCGGCAGATCGCCCCCGTGCCCTGAGCGCCGCCCGCGCTAGGCTGCCCGGATGACGCACCCCGACGAGCTGCCCAGGGCCGAGTTCGCCTTCCCCGGCCCGCTGCGCGACCAGCTGGTCGCCGCCATCCTCTCCGGCGCCAAGACGTCGACGACGAGCCTGGCCGCCGCGTACGACGCCGGCGAGGAGCCGCTCCCCGTCGTCGGGGAGCGCCGGGCCGTCGTGGACTCCCGGGACCGGCCCGTCGCCGTCATCGAGGTGACCGGGGTGCGCAGGCTCACCGTGGGAGAGGTCGACCTCCAACACGCCCTCGACGAGGGCGAGAACCACACGACGGTGGCCCAGTGGCGCGCCGAGCACGAGCGCTTCTGGCACAGCGAGCCGGTGCGCCGGGAGCTGGGCGACCCGCACTTCACCGTCACCGACGCCACCCCCGTCATCGCCGAGCGCTTCCGGGTCGTGGAGGTTCTCGGGTGACCCTTGCGGACGTCTAGGACATCCGCAGGTCGACGGGGAGTTCCTGGCGGCGGGAGATGTCCAGCTTGCGGTACACCCGGGTGAGGTGCTGCTCGACGGTGCTGATGGTGACGAACAGCCGGCCCGCGATCTCCCGGTTGGTGTAGCCGTGCGCCGCGAGGGCCGCCACCCGCTGTTCGGAGGTGCTCAGCAGGGAGCGCGCCCGGGCGCCCGGGGTGAGGAGGCCGGGGCCGTGTCCGTCGCCGGGTGTGGGGGCGGCCGGGCGCGACCGTCCCGCCAGGCCGGGCGCGATCTCCTCGCACAGGGCCTCGGCGCCGCAGCTCTGCGCCAGCCCCCATGCCCGGCGCGTCAGCGCCCCGGCCCGGCCGGAGACACCCTGCTCGCGCAGCGAGGCGGCCAGGTCCGCCAGAGCGCGGGCCAGCTCCAGCCGGTCCCCGGAGCGGCCCAGCGCCTCGGCCGCCTGCTCCAGCAGGCCCGTCCGGCGCCGGGGCTCGACGCTCGCCGCCCAGGCGCGCAGCGCCAGCCCGCGCACCCAGGGCAGATGCCCCTCGGGCCCCGCGAGCTGCTGCCGGGCGAGCTGCTCGGCCCGCACCGGCTCACCGATGCGCACGAGGGCGAGGGCCGCGTCCGACCGCCACGGCAGCACCGAGGGGCGGTCGGCCGAGCGGGTGCGGGCGACCCGGCCGGCCTCCGTGAAGTCGCCCAGCGCCGCGTGGAACCGGCCGGTGGCCAGGGAGTGCCGCCCGCGCGCCCGCAGATACGCCAGCCCCCGGGCGGAGTCGAGCAGCTCCGGTGGCACCGGGCGGTCCAGCAGCCGCCCGGCCGCCGTATGCCGCCCGAGACCCGTGCGGGCCAGCACCAGGGCCGCCACCGGGGCCAGGGCGAACGCGTCGCCACTGCCCTCGGGCAGGCACCCCATGGCCTTGACGGCGGCCTGCTCGGCGTTGCGCACATCGCCCTGGCGCAGAAGGAGTTCGGCGTGCACGGTCCCGAACACCGCCGCCCAGCCCGCGATGCCGCGCCGGACCGACTCGTCGCGCAGCGCGGTGCACCACGGCACCGCCCGCTCCGGCTCCCCGGCGGCCGACAGCGCCCGCAGGGCCCGAACGAGCACGGGCACCGTCGGACCACCGAGGCGGGTGTCGCGCAGCACGCTCTCGGCGTCGGCCACGTGCCGCGCCAGGCCGTTCTCCCGTTCGCTGAGCCTCATGCCCGAAACAGTGCCCGCAGCACCCGGTCCACCGGGTAACCCGGGCACCGGCTTCCGCCGACACTTACGTGAACAGTCCGCCAATACCGGCGGGCCGGCCGAGCCTCCCGCCCCTGTCCTCCTCCGCGCCGCCCCCGCCCTCGGCGCCGCGCTGAACGGGCGCGGCCTGGGCCAGGTACAGGGTGGCGCACAGGCCCTCGCCGGGGGCGCCGCCGAGTTCGAGGCGGCCGCCGCAGGAGGCGACCAGCTTGGCCGCGATGGACAGGCCGATGCCGCTGCCCCCGCCGGACTGCTCCGTGCCCCGCCAGCCGCGGGTGAGCGCCGCCTCCCGCTCGGCGGGCGTCATCCCCGGCCCCTCATCCCGCACCCGGATCTCCAGGCGGGTGCCGAGGGTGATGCCGACGTGGACGTCACTGCCCTCCGGGGCGTAGGTGAGCGCGTTGTCGAGGAGCACGTCCGTGGCCTGCTCCACCGCGCCCGTGCGGGCCAGGGCCCAGGCCTGCCGGGGCCGGTCGAGCCGCAGCCGGATCGTCCGCCGCTCCGCGACGGCGGCCCAGCCCCGCACGCACTCCTCGACGACCGCGCACACGTCGACGACCTGGGTGCTGGGCCGCGCCCGGCTGCCGCGGGCGTGCTCCAGCATGTCGGTCAGCGTCCGGTCCAGCCGGTCCACGTCGGCCAGCAGCCTGGCGTGCCGCTCCCCGGCGGCCTCCGGCGCCACCCCGGCGAGGGTCTCGATCCGCAGCCGCAGGGCGATCAGCGGGTTGCGCAACTGGTGTGCCACGTCGGCCAGGACGTGGTGCTGCTCCTCGGCGATGCTCTGCAGGGTGGCGGCCAGCCGGTTGACGTCCTCGGCGAGCCGGTTCACGTCATGGCCCTGGAAGCGGGCCTCGGCGCGCAGGTGGTAGGCGCCGTCGGCGATGGCGCGCAGCGTGCGCCGCACGCGCCGCAGGTCGTGGGCCGAGCGGCGGTGCAGCAGCACCGCGGGCAGCAGAGAGCCGCCGAGGCCCAGCGGCCACAGGACCGCCAGCCCCGCCCACACCGTCAGCACCCGGTCCCGGGCCGCGTCGCAGGGCCGCTGGACGAGGAGGACCGGGCCCCCGCCGTCCCCGCCGCCGCCCAGGGCGAGCCGTGCGGAGGCGCACGGGCCACGGGGCGGCAGCAGGGGCGGCGGTGTGCTCCGCAGCCGCCGCGGCTCGCCGCCCGGCGGCGGCGCGGCCAGGGCCGCACGGGCCCGGGCGGGTGTCTCGGCCGTCGTCAGCACCGAACCGTCCGCGCGGCGCACCGACAGCTCGACGCCCTCCCGGCGCGCGAGCCGGTCCAGTGCCTCGGCGGCCCCCGGGCCGTCCAGGGCGCTCTCCCGCCCGGCGCCGCCGAGCCGGGCCTGCGCCGTCGCGGCGGCTGAGGCCACCGCGGCCACCGACTGGCCCTGCACGTACCGTGCGTACAGCCAGCCCGTCGCCGCCAGCGGCAGGGCGAGGACCGTGCCGACGAGGAGTCCGAGCAGGGCGACGTACGTCAGTCGCACGGGAGGTCTTCCCCGGACAGGACCTCGAAGCTGAAGCCGACGCCGCGCAGGGTGCGCAGCCAGCCGCCCGAGCCCAGCTTGCGCCGCAGCGCCGAGACGTGGGCGTCCAGGGTGCGGGAGGTGCCCGGCCACTGGTCGCCCCACACGTGCTCGAGGATGTGGGCCCGGCTGAAGACCCGGCCCGGCGCCCGGGCCAGGAGCGTGAGCAGGTCGAACTCCTTGCGGGTCAGCGGCACGGCGCGGTCGGCCAGCCGGACCTCGCGCCGCCACAGGTCGATCGTCAGCGCGCCCCGGACGATGCGGTGTTCGGCCCCCGGGCGGGCGGCGGTGCCGGGCTCCGGCGGCGGCTCCGCCCCGCCCGGAAGTTCGGGGGCCGGGGGAGCGGCGTCCCGCAGCCGCCGCAGCACCGCCGTCATCCGCGCCAGCAACTCCTGGAGCCGGTAGGGCTTGACCACGTAGTCGTCGGCGCCCAGCCGAAGGCACAGCACCTTGTCCAGCTCGTCGGAGCGCGCGGTGACGGCGATGATGGGAACCCGCAGCCGGGCCCGGACCTGCTGGCACACCTCCAGGCCGTCCATGTCCGGCAGGTTCAGGTCGAGGAGGACGATGTCGCAGTCGGGCTGGGCGGTGAGGGCGGCGGCTCCCGTCGCCACCCGGACCACCTCCCAGCCGTGCAGCCGCAGGCCCTCGGCCAGGGCCTCGGCGACGTCCGGATCGTCTTCGACGAGCAGAGCCTTCATGATCCCCCTGGTGCCTCCGTCGCGCCGGTCACCTGGACGAACGCCGGGCGGCGGACCGCTGTTCCAACTGGCGGTCTCCGGGTGGCGAAGCGCAGATATTACCTGCGTTTCACACTGGCTTGCAGTTACCCGCACGCTGGCCTAGCACGGGCCCCGTAGCGTGCGATCGACCGATTCTGGAACTCCCGGTGTACCGCGCGCGATCCCCGGGACGATGGGGAAGGGGCCGAACGGGCATGGGGACCGCAGCAGGGGGCCGTCGGCCGTGGCACCGCACGCTGACGCTCTGGGTGGTGATCGGCCTCGCGGCCGGCGCCGCGTTCGGCGCGCTCGCGCCGGAGTACGCCGTGCGGACGCGCTTCCTCGCCGACGCCTTCGTGTCCCTGATGACGATGATCATCGCGCCGGTCATCTTCACCACCGTGGTCAGCGGCATCGCCGCCGTCGGCGGCGGACGCCGCCTGGGGAGGCTGTCGTTGAAGGCCATCCTGTACTTCGAGGTGGCCACCACCCTCGCCCTGCTGCTCGGGCTGCTCGCCGGAAACCTCCTCCTCCTGCTCCCCGTCGGACGTGTGGACGACGCCCAGGTCCGCGAGAGCGACGTGGCACCCCTGGAACGGGCGGCCGCGGACTCCGCCGACGGCACGCTCAGCCTCGACTGGATTGTCCCGGAGACCTTCACCGCCGCCTTCACCAGCGGCAACGCCCTCCATGTGCTGCTCGTCGCGGCGCTGTTCGGCACCGCCCTGATGATGTCCGGTGAGCGCGGCAAGCCGGTGCTCGACCTCATCGACCGGCTCGGCCACATCTTCTTCCGCGCGGTGCGCCTGCTGGTCGCCGGCGCGCCCCTGGCCGCGTTCGGCGGCGCCGCCTTCACCGTCAGCCGGTTCGGGCTCGTGCCGCTGCGCAGCCTCGCCTCGCTCGTCCTCGTCTTCTACCTCGCCTGCGCGCTCGTCGTCTTCGTCGGCCTCGGGCTGCTCGCCCGCCTCAACGGCTTCTCGCTGCTGCTCCTCATCCGCTATCTGCGCAGCGAGCTCCTCGTCCTGCTCGGCACCTCCTCCTCCGAGTCCGTCTTCCCGCAGGTCCTGCGCAAGCTGGAGCTGGCCGGCGCGCCCCGGGCCGTCTCCGCCCCCGTCCTCGCGGGCGGCTACTCCCTCCACCTCGTGGGCACCTGCGTCTACCTGACGACGGCCGCGGTCTACCTCGCCGCGGCGGCCGGGGAGCCCCTCTCGCTCGGGGAACAGCTCCTCTTCCTCGCCCTCGCCCTGATCACCTCCAAGAGCGCGGTGGGCGTGACGGGTTCGGGCCTGGTCACCCTCGTGGCCACCATCTCCATCGCGCACTCGGTGCCGCTGGCCGCCGTGGCCCTGGTCATCGGCATCGACCGGCTGATGTCGGAGGCCCGCGCGTTCACCAACCTGCTCAGCAACTCCGTCGCCGCCGTGGTCATCACCCGGTGGGTCGGCCGCCTGGACCGGCGGCGGCTGCACCAGGTGCTCACCGCGCCGAGACCGGCCGACCACCGCCGTCCCGAGGACGATCCGGCCGTCGTCCAGATCAACATCTCCGACTGACCCACGGCACGTCATCCCGCCCGTCCACAGGATGCCGCCCCACCCCACAGCCGAACGCCTCCGTCCGCTCTCCTCAGCCGCCCCCAACCGAGGGAGACCCGCGATGATCACGCTCTCGCCCCACCAGCCGGTCCCGGTGTGGCCGGACGACGCCTCCCCGCGCCCGGACGCCTCCCCGCGCCCGGACGCGCCCCCGCGCCCGGACGCCTCCCCGCGGCCGGACGCGCCCCCGCCCGTGGCCGGACGCGGTGCCGAGGAGGACCCCCTCAGCGCCGCGCTCGCCGCGGCCCGGCACAACGTCGCCCTCGTGTGGGCCCCCGGCACCGCGAGGCCCGAGCCGCCGCGGCGCGAGGCGGAGCCGCTCCACGACCTGCTGCGGCGTTGGGTGCGCGTCAGCGTCCTCTGGGACGAACGTCTGCTGGAGTCGCCCGCCCTCGCCGAGTACGCCCGGCGCCAGGCACGGGCCGGCGCCCAGGTGCGGGTGGCCCGGAACATCCCCGTCACCTTCGCCGTCGTGGACTGCGACATCTCCCTGGTCGGCCCCACGGCGCCGGAGCCCGGGGCGCGGCCGGCGGCGCCACCCGGGCCCGCCGTGTCCGGCTGCCCGGAGACGGTCCACCTGCTCCACTACCTCTTCCTCGGCCTGTGGGAGGCCGCGGCACCCCTGCGCACCGAGGAGCCGGGCCGCCACGACGGGCAGACCAGATCCGTGCTCGCGTTGCTCGCCCAGGGCCTGACGGACCAGCAGATCGCCCACCGGCTGGAGGTGTGCGAGCGCACCGTCGGCCGGACCGTCGCCCGGATCATGGGCGAGCTGGACGCCCGCAGCCGCTTCGAGGCCGGGGTGCGGGCCGCCCGGCTCGGCTGGCTGGAGACCGGCGCCCGCCCGGCCTGAGCCGAGTGCCCCGCCCGGTGGTCGTGCGGCCGTCCGGCATCCGACACCCGCGTCGGACAGCGGCCAACGGCCGCCGCCACCGCCCTCGGGCAGGCATGCTGCTGCGCTGGATGGGGTCACCGGCCGGATGGGAGCTTCGACAGTGAGACGTGACCGAACGCACTACCTCTACCTCGCCGTCATCGCCGCGGTCCTCGCCGGGGTGCTGGTCGGCTTCGCCGCCCCCGGGGTCGCCGTCGAACTCAAGCCGCTGGGCGAGGGGTTCATCGCACTGATCAAGATGATGATCGCGCCGGTGATCTTCTGCACGATCGTGCTGGGCGTCGGCTCGGTGCGCAACGCGGCCAAGGTCGGCACCGTGGGCGGGCTGGCCCTCGGCTACTTCCTGGCGATGTCCACGGTGGCCCTCGCCATCGGCCTGCTCGTGGGCAACCTGATCGACCCGGGCAGCGGCCTCGACCTGACGGACGACGTCCGCGAGGCCGGGGCGGCGAAGGCCGAGGGCGCCAGCGAGGGCACGGCCGACTTCCTGCTCGGCATCATCCCGACCACCCTGATCTCCGCGCTCACCGGCGGCGAGGTGCTGCAGACGCTCCTGGTGGCGCTGCTCGTCGGCTTCGCCCTCCAGGCCATGGGCGCCGCGGGCGACCCCATCGTCCGCGGCATCGGCCACCTCCAGCGCGTCGTCTTCCGGGTGCTGGCGATGATCATGTGGGCCGCGCCCGTCGGCGCGTTCGGGGCCATCGCCGCCGTGGTCGGGGAGACCGGGGTCGACGCGCTCAAGTCGCTCGCCGTCATCATGATCGGCTTCTACACGACCTGCTTCCTGTTCGTCTTCGTCATCCTCGGGCTGATCCTGCGGCTCGTCGCCGGGGTGAACATCTTCGCGCTGCTCAAGTACCTCGGGCGCGAGTTCCTGCTCATCCTCTCGACGTCCTCCTCCGAGTCCGCCCTGCCGCGGCTCATCGCGAAGATGGAACACCTGGGCGTGTCCCGGCCGGTCGTCGGCGTCACCGTGCCGACCGGCTACTCCTTCAACCTCGACGGCACCGCCATCTACCTGACGATGGCCTCGCTGTTCGTCGCCGAGGCCATGGGCGACCCGCTGACCGTCGGCGAGCAGATCTCGCTGCTCGCCTTCATGATCATCGCGTCCAAGGGTGCCGCCGGAGTCACCGGCGCCGGCCTGGCCACCCTGGCCGGCGGCCTCCAGTCGCACCGCCCCGACCTCGTCGACGGGGTGGGCCTCATCGTCGGCATCGACCGCTTCATGAGCGAGTGCCGGGCCCTGACCAACTTCGCCGGGAACGCGGTCGCCACCGTGCTGGTGGGCACCTGGACCAAGGAGATCGACAAGGAGCAGGTCGGCCGGGTGCTGTCCGGGCACAGCCCCTTCGACGAGACGACCATGCTCGACGCCGACCACGACCACGACCACCAGGCCGCCGGGCCCAGGCCCTCGCCTGAGGGCGAGCCGCCCGCGGCCCCGGCGGAGGAGCCGGCGACGGCCGCCTCACCGGGCAAGCGGTGACGCGCTCGCCGTCGTGACGGAGGCCGAGCTGTCCGGTACCGGCTCCCGCTGTCGGATACCGGACAGCTCGGCCCTCCGGGAGCCGGGCGGTGGGAAACCGTGTGACCATCGCCGACGGACCCGACCTTGGCACGGCCGCACCCGGGCATCCGGAAAGGGGGACGACGATGCCTTCGACCGCCCGTACCTCGCGCTGGCTGGACGCCGGTGGCGAACTAGCCCGGGCCACCTCCCGGTTGCTCGGAGCGGGACCGGGCGACGTGCACTGCTACTGGAACTACACCTCGCTCCACGACCCCCTGCTCGACGTGCTGCACGACAGCGGCGCCCGGCTGTGGGACCGCGAGGGCTGGGTCAGCCTCGTCTACCCGTCCGCCGCCCTCGGTGAACCGGCCCTGGCTTCCCGCATCGCCGGGCAGCGCTCCCACGGAATCGACGTCGGCCACCACCCCCGGCTGCCGCCCGGTGCCATGCTGCTCACCGGCCACGGCGCGCTCGTCACCTCCCGGCCCGCCCCCGGCGGCCCCTACGCCGTCGTCGAGGACGCGGCCACCCTCCAGGCCCTGCGGGCGCTGTGGGAACTGGTCCGGCAGGGCACCGAGGCGGTGCCGGCCGACGGCGACCAGCAGCCGACCGAGACGGAGTACCGGGTGCTGGACATGCTCGTGCGGGGCCTCACCGACCGCGCCGTGGCCCGCCGTCTCGGCCTGTCCGAGCGCACGGTGCGCCGCATGGTCGCCCACCTCATGGACCGCCTGGGAGCCGCGAGCCGGTTCGAGGCCGGCGCCCGCGCGGTCGAACGCGGCTGGCTGGACTGACGCCACTGTGAGGGTCCGGCCGGACGCGGCCCGCGCGGCCGCCGTCAGGCGTGGATTGCCGCCGTCGATCCGGAGGACGGCGCCGGTGATGCGGGCGGCCCGCCCGGAGACCAGATCGGAGACCAGATCGGAGACCGGTCCGGCCACCTCCTCGGCGCGGCCCGTGCGGCCCGGGGAGCGTGCTGGAGGGTGCGTTCCATGAGGTCGGGCGGCAGCTCGGCGGTGACGGGGTTCCCCGAGATGATCACCGAGATGCGGCCCGTCGCCGTCGACCTGTACCTCATGACGCGCGAGATGGACGGCGAGACGCGCGTCATGTGGCTCTACCGGCCCGAGCGCGTCGCACCGCCGGTCATGGCCGTGATGATGCGTCAGTGAACCCGGTTCCTCGCCCTGGTGGCCGACCGGCCGGAGCTGTCACCGTCGGCGAGGTGCGCCGGGCGCCGCGGGATGAGAGCCTTGCCGCGGGGGAGGAGACCACACCATGACGACACGCACCCACGACCGGCCCCCGGCCGGTCCGGAGAGCCCCGCCCGCCGCTGGCTGGGCGGCCGGACGCCGGACCCCGAGGCGGCCTTCCGGCTGTACTGCTTCCCCTGCGCGGGCGGCAGCGCGGCCATGTACCGCCGCTGGCAGGAGCGGGCCCCGGCCCACGTCGAGGTCCGCCCGGTGGAGTTGCCGGGCCACGGGCGGCGGCTGGGCGAGGCCCCCTTCCTGGGCCTGCCGCCCCTCGTCCGGGCCCTGACAGAGGACCTCGCCGACGAACTCCACCGCCCCTTCGCCCTCTTCGGGCACAGCATGGGCGGCCTCATCGCCTTCGAGCTGGCGCGGGCGCTGCGGGAGCGCGGCCTCCCGCAGCCCGCGCACCTGTTCATCGCGGCGACCGCGTCCCCGGAGCGGAAGGTCACCCGCACCACGCTGCACGCCGCCTCCGACGAGGAGGTCCTCGACGTGCTCAGGGCCATGGGCGGCACACCCCGGGAACTCCTCGACGACCGGGAGCTGATGGCCCTCGCCATCCCCACCTTCCGGGCTGACTACGCGCTGCTGCACACCTACGAGTACCGGGAGAAGCCGCCGCTCGGCGTCCCGTTCACGGTGCTCGGCGGGGCGGCCGACACGATCACCCCGCCCACCTCGCTGCCCGGCTGGCGCCGCCACACGACCGGCGGCACCGACCTGCGCACGCTGCCCGGCGGTCACTTCTTCGTCCAGGACACCGTTCCCGAGATCATGGCCGCCGTGCGCGCCGCCCTGCCCGTCCACGGTCCGTCCGTCACCGGGTGAGCCCCCCGTGGGCGGGCAGCCCGTGCAGCACCTCGGCGCTCACCCTCACCGTCCGGTCCCCGTCCTCGTACACCAGCCGCGGCCGCAGCGCGGTCAGCAGTTCGGCGCGGGCGTCGTCGTCGGCCTGGGCCCGCGCCATACAACGCGCGGAGGCGGCCGACACGGCGTTGCCGCCGGAAGGAAGGTGGATGTGCGCGGCTCTCCGGCGGCTTCCCGGCGTCACCGGGGGGTCCTGGGGAAACGACGGGTGGGCGCGGGGGGCTCCAGCGGGCGAACGAACGCGGGGACGCCGCGGGCCGTCAGCGTGAGGTGCCGAACACCTGCGTCCACCACGGGCCGCCCGAGCCCGTGTGCCGGCCGATCCCCATCTCCTCGAACGAGCAGTTGAGGATGTTGGCGCGGTGCCCCGGGCTGTTCATCCAGCCCTCTACGACCTCGCTCGCCGTGCGCTGCCCGCGCGCGATGTTCTCACCGTAGCGGGACCACTGGTAGCCCGCCGCGGTGATGCGGTCGCCCGGGTCCTCGCCGTCGGGGTTGGTGTGGTCGAAGAAGCTCCGTGCAGCCATGTCCCGGGAGTGCGCCAGCGCCGCCTCGGCCAGCCGGGAGTTCGTCCGCACCGGCCCGCAGCCCGCCTTGGCCCGCTCGGCGTTGACGAGGCTCTCGACCTCCTCGCCCGTGGACGGCGGCGCGGGGGGCTCCGGCGCCGGGGGCGGCGTCGGGCGGCTCGGCGAGGGGGAGGGTTTCTCGGGCGTGGGTGTGGGCGACGGCGACGGGGACGTGGTGGGGCTGGGGGAGGTGGACGGGCTCGGTGCGCGGGAGGGAGAAGCCTCGGGGGACGAGGGCAGGGGCCCGGTGTCGGGCAGCCCGGCCTCGGTCGGTATCCCGGAGCGGGTCACCGGGGTCGACCCCTCCGGCCACAGCGTCACCAGCCCGATGATCGCGCCGCCGGCGACGAGCGTGGCCACCGTGGCCGTCACCACGCCCGGCCGCGTCGCCCGCCCCCCGCCTGCCGTGGACCGGTGCCGTCCGCCCTCGCCCGCCCCGGCCCCGCGCGCGGCCCCGCCGTCGCCCGGGGACGGGCCCGCACC